>NZ_QPJR01000001.1:0-767515 GCF_003337365.1 Kosakonia sp. AG348 | reverse complement strand
GTCGGCATGGTTCTAGCGAACAGATGTCACCGACAGAATATGAAAACCAGTATTATCAACGGCTCGGAAGTGTCTAGATTATCCGTGGCGATTCATGCCGTAGCCGAAGAAGAAGGTACGCTGAACATCAGTGAGCCTTTTATCCACTTTCCCGCCGGAACACCTGTTTCCGATATCTGGATCTGGTTCGAAATCAGTAATAACGAGTTCATCGTTGCCCAAAAGCTTTACGGCATACCGACACATCATTCCTCCTGAAATTACTCATTAAGGATCACGTATGAAACAGTTAACTTCGCCGGTTACGGTGCCGGTTTCACCATGTCTGTCTCCCGTGCAGGTATGGCAGACTTTACTCACTTATCTGCTAAATAAACACTACGGGCTTACTCTGGATGACACACCTTTTCATGATGGCAACGTTATCAATGAGCATATTGAGGCAGGCGTTGCCTTAGTCGATGCGGTGAATTTTCTGGTTGAACGATATGAACTGGTGCGTATCGACAGGCATAGATTCGCATGGCTGGAACAGTCGCCGTTTTTAACCACACTGGAAGTTTTGCGGGCAAGTTACGCGACGGGGCTAAAAGTAGCTTATGCAAAACCAGACATTAAGGAGGGCAGGGGATGACGCTAATGACTCCAGCACTTCCGCTGCACTGTATCTTTACCGGCATACAGTGCAGCACTGCGCATATAACGGACCATGACAACGAACGGTTTTATCAATTGTCACATGATCAGTCTGAATACAGTGATGCGGAGTGGATACATTTCACGGGAACGGGATATTTACTTCGGCTCAACGCCTGGCAACACCCGGTACTCCGGTTGAAACGACTTGGTATGTCGAAAGCGTGTCGTAGATTGATCCTGGCGCAGTGCCATCAGTATGCGATCACCTCCATCCATTTCGATGCGGCTGGTGATGTGTTGCCTGGAGTAGAGCGTTTCGACTGGTGATTGCTTTTTACGTAAATGGATGCAGGATGGGGCTACTTGGCAGATGTGTTTTCCGCCATCCCCATTCCTGCAATAAATGATACAAAACATAATGTTGGTATAAGCGTTGGTATAAATTTTATCGAACACATTTTAAATCATATTTATCAGGTGATTATTGCTTATGTTCGAATCCTGTAGGGCATTTAGAATCAACGCATTACGTTTCCTTCACTTTCTCCTCATTTCCGTTGTGGGACATATTTGGGTCATCAGGCCCGAAAATCAAATCAATCTGCTTCGCGTGCTCCGTTGAATGGTCAGGTGTCAGGTGAGCATATCAACGTACTGTTTTTATGCTTTCCCATCCCTCCATTTATCGAAGAACAGATAACGGCAATCCGGGTCGTATTAACCCGTTAGTCTATGCATCTAAGGTAGCGAACTGAAAATCCTTGATGGCGTTCAGACTTGCATGCGCGGCTATCATGGACGCTCTTATTTCAGGCTATCGGGTCAGTGAAGCAGCAGGCCTGTTTCCTGCCTTTGAGTGCGCGAATCCCCATTTCTGATCATAACAACCATGACTACACAGCAAGAGAAAAAGCGGAGAAGAAATGATGGTGATTTCCTCTCCATCTTAGGATCCAGTCTGGGAGAGAGGTTAAATCTTTGCTCCTATAATTCTCGAGGCAATCGCTTTCGCTGCTTCAAGCTTTGCTTTCCCTGCTTCAGAATGCGTGCCAGATTCAAATGCTTTGAAGTTAAGCTGAATGTTCTCTGCGGCTTTTTCGATGAACACTTGCGGCAACTCTGAGCAAATGGACTGAAAAATGATTTCATACGCTAAAGCACGACACTGCAGGTCATTAATCGCGTCTTCTACTGGCTTCATAACCTCTCCTTAAGAAATACTGTGGCGCTCACCGACAAACAAGGAATGTTCTGTCGCGAATATCGGTGTGATGTGAATATTTAATATCGTTCAGTTAGGCAAATAAAACCAGTGGAGCCACGGCCAAACCGGATCGGGATAACATCAGGACGGCGTATCAGGTCGGAGTAGCGTCAGAAGATTGCATCACTGTCGACATGTCAGGTTCTCCCGGTCACGGCTGATGAACCAGATCTGCGGGATGATTTCACCCTCAGCGAGCGAATCGAAACATCACTCATCCATTAACCGGGCTGCAGGGGGAGCTGCGCTAATAGCTACTTGAGTTGGGGTAAAGGAAACGCTGGTCATAGGCAGGCTTTACGCATTGCGGCTGGCTCTGTCGGGCATTTGGGTTCACAACAAACGGGTCCAGGTAAAGAGATGGCTCGGTGGCAGCGCAAATAAAAGGCCGGAGGTTTATTTTTCCAGCCTTATGATTAATAAACGAATTGCGTTAAATTTTATCGGACGCGCCCTTTAACGCTTCTATATCAATTTCTGCGTCGCTTGTTTCAAGCAACTGAGTTAACTGAATAAGATTGTTAAATTCATTCATCAGTAATTCTGCGTCTGATTTCAGTGGAATATCAGCCGCATCAAGCGCTGCATTAATTGCTTTTTTTACATTATCAAGCATTTCATTCATGCCACCGTTTTTGCCAAGTGTCAGCAGTAATGCCCCGATAAGTAAAGACTGAGCTTCCACTTTAGCTGCAAGTAGCTTGGCTTCCGCATCCATTTTCGAGATTTTTGCAATCACACTGAGTATTAAGTTTTTCATAAGTGCCCCTGTTATTAGCCGCATCACCCCTGGATATATTATGGTCGAGATTTCTATAATGAAGGATGAAATAGTTTTGTCGTGGTTATACATCCTTCCGGCATCAAGCTGGCCAGGTGTCTGGCTGAATTCATTGATACTCAAAGCGTTATTGATAAGGCACCAACGGCACCTACTGATGCGGTAATCACGACTGGGGCGACAACATTGATAGCAGATTCTACGTGGCTTAAAGGGTGTACGATACTTGCACGGTGACGGCTGATACGCTTTGTGATGTGAGCAACACGGTTAATGAGGGTAACAACCACACGGCTGATGAAGTGTCTGGACAGTTCTGCGGCTTTACCCATACCAACGCTCTTTGCATGCCGGCCTGCGATTACTGCTGCACAATTATGCTGGCGTGATTCAGGCCGAAATGATTGCCGTGACTTTCGCTTGTCAGGACCGCCCAGGTTGATAACCGGCCCTGATATTTCGACCGGTTTCTCAACGTAGCTCGGTTTTAAGCGAAAGCGGCCTTGTCCTGATGGAAGATCTTACTGCAGTGCGGGCACATTAACGCTGCGCCTTTCTGGACTCGGGAGAAGCTGTGTTCTGACTGTTGTGAACAATGCGGGCAGGTGCATTTGGTGAGGAAGTTGCGATTGTTTTTTGAGTCTTTGCGTTGTGGCATAGAGTATTTCCTGATAAATGGCCTGCAACCATACACTATCCCTGAACATATTGCCCGTACTCCTTTGCCACAGCGCCAGAATCGTGTGGCTTGTTCATGCTGTCGCTCGATGATGGGATCGCCACAGGAATGAATTGCAACGACGTCCTGCTGGTTATACGTTCTGCGAAAAGTTTATATGTGTCGGCAAAACAGCGTATCAGAGCCAGGGTAAGAAAAAGGCCCGCATGCGCGGGCCGTAAAGAAAAAAGGAAAGCTATCAAGCCTGATGTTCAATGGCTTTTTGTGTATTTTCAATGGCAATTTTGCGTGGTTTTTCGCTCTCGGGAATTTCCTGATAAATGGACACCTGCAATATGCCATTTTCAAGTTTTGCGTTGCTCACTTTAGTATGTTCCGGAAGCGAAAAGCTCAGACGGAAATCCGCGCGGCGAATACCTTTGTATATCCAGCCCTGCTCATCATGAGATTCATTTTCCGCGCGTTTACCTGATACATTTAATACCCCGCCGACGGTCTCGATTTCGAGTTCGTCTTCTTTCCAGCCAGGAACGCTTACGTGTAACTGATAATTGCTTGCATCGACTTTTTTCAGGTCATAAGCAGGTAATGATGCCACCGGCGAGTCGCCGGTTAACTGGCTGAAAAGCCGGTCGATACGATTGAAGCGGTCAGCAAAAACAGAGTCAGTGAAACCGGGGAGTGCTGACAAGGTTTTGAGTGCCATAACTTAACCTCCTGAATAATCCATTCAAAAGTTCAACTTAAAGGCAAGCTTTGCTTGTCCGCTTATATAAATAATTCCTGCAACGGTTTTTTCAAGGCCACAAATAAAAATTTTTTTGCCTGTATCGAACCGACGAATTGCATGGTTGAGTACCCCTGAAATGGCCGTTGGCATGAAGAAAATAACGGGCCTGTAATAGGAGGGAAAAGAAGCCGTTAATACAAAATTGCTCCTGCCACTGGGTTTTTACGTGAGCCGCAGAGGGAGCCGTTCGGGAGGATATAACTTTTCTGTACGCTATTTCATTTCAGCGAAAAGGGGAATTATCTTGATAAGAAAAGACCCTCAGGAATAGGAAATCCGGGCTGCTCCTGAGGGATGCAAATGCATATTCGTTACGTTTATTAGTTTGCTAATTATTAACCTGATGGCAATGAGATTGTTCTCATTTGTAATCGATTTCTGATAGATATTGGCTCTCTATGTAATTGGTTTAATTAATGCTTTTTGAACTGGCAGAGCGACAGAAAGTAACTATAGTTAACGCGCTATCATCGTTAACCCTATTTTCCCTGGTGATGTTCTTCTACCGCTCTGTCCGAGCGGTTTTTTTTGCCCGGATTTTAGCTAACGCGCAGCGCGATAAACGCTTCTTCTCAAACGACATCAAGAGCGGGTAAACAACCGGACAACAACACCGGCGCTGTAATCGCACTCTTTACCTTCACGTTTTCGTATTTTCAGTGCTGGTATTCGGCAGGTATCTTCTTTACGACGCTCACAAAACCCGATCCCTCGTCCGATAACCTTATGCTATGCGCCATGTTGTCTATTTCAAACACTCGCCATAACGTCGTTATACGAGGCTGTTCGCACGCGTTTACGTTTTCATCCCCTCGCTTAACTGTGTATGCTTGGCCTTTGCTGGTAAATCCGAAGGAGAAAGTAATGTTAGAAGGATATTTTGATCTTGATGGCGCGACAGGGGATGAGGCGGTAGAAAACAGAAAGCGCTTATTAGCTGTACAGGCAGCGCTGGAAATTTCAAAAGCGGCGGTTTCGGCAACCACGGCCAACGCGGGCATTCGTAGCCAGATGGATTTACGTAACGTCTCGCAAGAAGTCGCCACTCTCGCCGATGCGATTCAGGATGCGTTAGAGTCTGACCTGTAAACATACCGCCTGAGGGCGGTTTTTTATTGTTTCCTCTCTCTTTCATTTCCCACGGCTAATTACAACTGCCGGAACAGGTTTGAACATCCCTGACACTTTCTGACGCTTTCTCTTTCAGTATGTTGCCTGTTAACTCTCTCTTGAAAGGTATAGGCATGATGGGAAAAAAGTTAAGCGTAGCCTGGTTTTTTCTTCTTTTGACGTTTGCCTCGACTGCCAGTTCGGCGGCACCCGCTTTCCCGCAGATTCACGGGCAAAATCACTATATACGTCATGGCGCTGGAGAAGGGGATATTGCAGAAAATCCTGATGAGCATGTACAGGAAACGATTGAGCGATTCTTTTCCCATAAATATTAAATAAGCGACGTGCCCACGCTATTAATTGGCGCGTGATAGAAAATCAGAATATAACCTGCGGCAAAAAATGAATCTCCGCAGGTCTTTTTTTGCTGGCGACAATGTTGATAGTGGAAATTACTATTTCTTCCCAGTGAGTTATTGATTTGGAATAACGGAGATATTTATGGCTACCATGTCTGACTGGCAAAATGTCGCGAATAAAGAGCTCAGTCGCAAGGGAAAACGCGTTGAATCGCTGGTCAAACTGACGCCAGAGGGCATTGCGATTAAGCCTTTATATACTCCTGACGATCTGAACGCGCTGGAAATCACCGGCACGCTACCGGGTCTTCCGCCTTATACTCGCGGGCCGCGTGCCACAATGTATACCGCCCAACCGTGGACGATACGCCAGTACGCCGGGTTTTCAACGGCCAGGGAGTCGAACGCGTTTTACCGGCGTAATCTTGCCGCCGGGCAGAAAGGGCTTTCCGTTGCGTTTGATCTGCCAACTCATCGGGGATATGACTCGGATAACCCGCGTGTAGCGGGCGACGTAGGAAAAGCGGGTGTCGCTATCGATACTGTGGAAGATATGAAAATACTCTTCGACAATATTCCGCTGGATAAAATGTCGGTATCGATGACGATGAATGGTGCGGTTTTACCTATCATGGCGTTTTATATTGTTGCAGCGGAAGAGCAGGGCGTTCCTCCTGAAAAATTAACCGGTACTATTCAGAATGATATTTTAAAAGAGTATCTCTGCCGCAATACTTATATTTACCCGCCTAAGCCATCGATGCGGATTATTGCCGATATTATTGCCTGGTGCTCTACCAATATGCCGCAATTTAATACGATTAGCATCAGCGGTTACCATATGGGAGAAGCGGGAGCTAACTGTATTCAACAAGTGGCGTTTACCCTCGCGGACGGCATTGAATATATAAAAGCCGCGCTCTCCGCAGGCTTGAAAATTGATGACTTCGCGCCGCGCCTCTCTTTCTTTTTCGGTATCGGCATGGATTTGTTTATGAATGTCGCCATGCTGCGCGCAGCCCGCTATCTATGGAGCGAAGCCGTTAGCGGGTTTGGCGCGACCAATCCGAAATCGCTGGCGCTGCGCACCCATTGCCAGACATCCGGCTGGAGCCTGACAGAACAGGATCCCTATAACAACATTGTTCGCACCACCATTGAAGCGCTGGCAGCGACGCTCGGCGGCACCCAGTCTCTGCACACCAATGCGTTTGATGAAGCCCTGGGGCTACCGACGGATTTTTCGGCGCGTATTGCGCGTAACACGCAAATTATCCTGCAGGAAGAGGCGGAGATTTGCCGCACCGTCGATCCGCTCGGCGGTTCCTATTATGTCGAATCTCTGACCGATCAAATCATAAAAGATGCGCGGGCAATCATCCGTCAGATTGATGATGCCGGAGGGATGGCAAAGGCTATCGAATCGGGCTTGCCAAAACGCATGATCGAGGAGGCTTCCGCGCGCGAGCAATCTCTTATCGACCAGGGTAAACGTACCATTGTCGGTGTTAATAAATACAAGCTTGATAAAGAAGCCGTTACGCCGGTACTGGAAATCGACAATGTGAAGGTGCGTAACGAGCAAATCGCCGCACTTGAACAGATCCGCGCCACACGTGATTCCGCTGCCGTTCGCAATGCGCTGTCAGCGCTGACTCATGCCGCCCAACACAACGAAAATCTGCTCGCTGCGGCGATTCATGCCGCACGATTGCGTGCGACGCTTGGTGAGATTTCCAGTGCGCTGGAAGCGGCGTTTGACCGCTACCTTGTTCCCAGCCAATGCGTAACGGGGGTGATCACGCAAAGCTATCAGCAGGACAGCGAAACGGCGGCGGAATTCGACGCCATCATTACGCAAACACAACACTTTCTTGCTGAGCATGGTCGTCGTCCGCGCATTTTGATTGCGAAAATGGGGCAGGATGGGCACGACCGGGGGGCAAAAGTCATTGCCAGCGCATATTCCGATGTGGGTTTTGATGTCGATCTCAGCCCTATGTTTTCTACACCGCAAGAGATTGCCCGGCTGGCCGTGGAAAATGATGTGCACGTGGTTGGTGCATCGTCGCTGGCGGCAGGTCATAAGACGCTGATTCCTGAATTAATTAACGAGCTAAGAAAATATGGTCGTGAGGATATTTGCGTGATTGCGGGCGGCGTGATCCCGCCACAGGATTATGACTTCCTGCGTGAACGTGGCGTGGCAGCGATTTATGGCCCAGGTACGCCGATGCTGGAAAGCGTGCGCGATGTATTGAAGCGGATTAGTCAGCGCCATGATTAATGAACAAACCCTTGATGAATTTGTTCGCCGGTTACGCGCGGGCGATCGCGTCGCGCTTGCACAGGCTATGACGCTGGTGGAAAGCCAGCTTTCACGGCATCAGAGGCTGAGCCAGCAATTGCTGGACACGATTATGCCGGCGACAGGTAGGGCAATACGCATTGGTATCACCGGGACACCCGGAGCCGGGAAAAGTACCTTTCTTAATACCTTTGGCATGATGCTCGTTGGCCAGGGAAAACGGGTGGCGGTTATTGCGGTCGATCCCAGCAGTCCACTCAGCGGCGGCAGTTTGCTGGGTGATAAAACCCGTATGACGGAACTGGCCAGAGCCGATGCGGCGTTTATTCGGCCGGTGCCTTCCGGCGGCGCTACGGGGGGGATCAGCCCGCACGCTGGCGAATTGATACTGCTCTGCGAAGCCGCCAATTACGATGTGGTGATAGTGGAAACGGTCGGGGTTGGCCAGTCTGAAACGGAGGTCGCAGGCATAGTCGATTGCTTCGTTTCGCTGCAAATCGCTGGTGGCGGAGATGAGTTGCAAGGCATCAAAAAAGGCATCATGGAAATGGCCGATATCATTGTTATCAACAAAGATGATGGCGACAACCGCGCGGCAGTCGCCATCGCCTGGCAAATTTACGACAGCGCGCTTGCTATCGTTCGCCACAAATATCCGCCGTGGAGACCAGCGGTGTTGTGCTGTAGCGCACTGGAAAAGCGCGGTATAGAGGATGTGTGGCAGGCAATTGTTCATTTCTACGACGTGATGACAAAAAGTGGTTATCTCAAGTTATTGCGCCAGCAGCAGACCGTGACGTGGCTACGAAAACAGGTTGAAGAAGAGGCGGTGCGTCAGCTTTATGCCCACCGCGCTTTCCGTGAAGATTTCAACCAAACGCTAGATGAGGTGAAAAATCATCAGCAAGCACCGCGTACAGGTTTACAGCACATCCGTGAATACCTTCAGCATCACTATTTTGCACGGTAAAAAGGAATTGATATGTCGTATGAGTATGTGGTTGTAAACATTATTCAAAAAGTGGCTGTCATCGAATTTAATTACGCACGCAAGCTTAACGCGCTCAGTAAAGTATTTATCGATGATTTGATGCGGGCGCTGGAGGACCTTAACAAGCCGGAGATCCGTTGCGTGATCCTGCGTGCGCCGCACGGTGCGAAAGTCTTCTCCGCCGGGCATGATATCCACGAATTGCCTTCGGGGCGGCGCGATCCTCTCTCTTATGACGACCCGCTGCGCCAGATCACCCGTATGATCCAAAAATATCCGAAGCCCGTGATCTCCATGGTGGAAGGAAGTGTCTGGGGAGGGGCGTTTGAAATGATCATGAGTTCCGATTTGATCATTGCCGCCAGCTCTTCAAGTTTCTCTATGACGCCCGTTAATCTCGGCGTTCCTTATAACCTGGTCGGCATTCATAACCTGACGCGCGACGCCGGGTTCCATATCGTTAAAGAGCTGATTTTCACTGCGGCCCCCATCACGGCGCAGCGGGCGCGGGAAGTTGGCATTCTGAATCATGTTGTTGACGCCAGCGATCTGGAAGATTTCACCTTGCAGATGGCGCACCAGATCTCGGAAAAAGCACCGCTTGCCATTGCGGTAATTAAAGAAGAGCTACGCGTGCTTGGTGAAGCACACACCATGAATTCGGATGAGTTTGAGCGTATTCAGGGGATGCGTCGCGCTGTTTATGACAGCCGGGATTATCAGGAAGGAATGAGCGCGTTTATGGAAAAACGCAAACCGAACTTCCTTGGACGCTAATTAACGGAGACGATAATGAAACAATCATGGCCCCTGCTGAGCGCCGACGAAGCGGCAGAACTCATCCACCACGATGACATGGTTGCTTTCAGTGGTTTTACTGCCGCAGGTTCGCCCAAAGCGCTTCCCGCCGCCATCGCTCGGCGAGCACGGTTGCTGCATCAAATGCAGCAACCGTTTCAAATCCGTTTGCTCACTGGCGCGTCTATTAGCGCGGCGGCTGATAATGCCTTATCGGAGGCGGAAGCGGTTAGCTGGCGCGCGCCGTATCAATCTGCGGCGGGAATGCGGCAAAAAATTAACCAGGGGCAGGTTAAGTTTGTTGATCTGCATTTGAGTGAAGTTGCGCAGATGGTGAACTACGGCTTTTTTGGCGAGATTGATATCGCTGTGATCGAAGCCTCGGCGTTGACATCTGATGGCAAAATCTGGCTTTCCAGTGGGATTGGCAACGCGCCGACCTGGTTGCGCAAAGCAAAAAAAATCATCATTGAGCTTAATCACTACCACAGCCCGCGGGTGGCTGAATTTGCCGATATCGCTACGCCCGGCGCACCGCCGTATCGCCACAGTGTCGCTATTTTTAGCGCATTGGACAGGATTGGCTTGCACTATGTGCAGGTGGAACCTCAAAAGATTGTGGCGGTGGTGGACACCGAATTACCGGATGCCGGTAACGTGCTGGATGGCGCGAAACCTGTCTGCCAGAAAATTGCCGACAATGTTGTGACGTTCCTGCTCCATGAAATGGCGCAGGGGCGTATTCCGCGCGAATTTCTGCCGTTACAAAGCGGCGTAGGCAATATCAATAATGCCGTGATGGCGCGGCTCGGTGAAAGCCCGGACATCCCTGCGTTTATGATGTATTCCGAAGTGTTGCAGGAGTCGGTAGCGCATTTACTTGCCGCAGGAAAAATCCTCGGTGTTAGCGCATCCAGCCTGACCGTTTCCGACAATACGCTGCGCAACATTTACGACAATATGGATTTTTTCGCCGGGCGTATCGTTTTGCGACCACAGGAGATTTCCAATAACCCGGAGATCATCCGCCGTCTTGGAGTAATAGCGCTGAATGTCGGGCTGGAATTTGATATTTACGGACACGCCAATTCAACGCATGTCGCGGGCGCTAACCTGATGAATGGTATTGGTGGCAGTGGAGACTTCGAGCGTAATGCCTATTTGTCGGTATTTATGGCCCCCTCGATTGCTAAAGAGGGAAAAATTTCTTCCATTGTGCCGATGTGCAGCCATGTTGATCACAGCGAGCATAGCGTCAAAGTGATCATTACGGAGCAGGGTATCGCCGATCTGCGCGGGTTGTCGCCAATTGAGCGCGCCCGCACCATTATTGATAACTGCGCACACCCACTCTATCGGGATTACCTTCATCATTACCTGGAAACGGCTCCCGGCGGGCATCTTCATCACGATCTTAGCCGCGTATTCGAATTGCACACGAATTTACTGAACACAGGATCGATGCTCGGCTAAACCGGACGAATCGTCGCGATCGTCATTAATACACTGACAGACTTCGGCGGTATGACGATGGTTTTTCAATGAATAGAGATATTCCTGCATATACATCGGTCCGTTTGGCGCATCGAAATATCGCAGTGTAGTGGGGTTAACCAGATGCCAGGCGAAATAGGGGATCACGGTAAGAAACTGCCCGCGTTCCACCGCGCTGATTTTCGCCATAAAACTGTAGGCCCGGTAGATAACGGTTGGGTGGATCCCACAGGGGCGCATGTGAGAATCGAGCATGGCTTCAAAATTCGCGCGGTTCTGAAAACGCATCTGCAACCACGGGAGTTCTCGCAGCAACTCCTGCGGCTGTTTTTGCTCGTAGCGGCGGGAAACTAAAAAACCCAGACGCAGCGGAGGTAACTCGGTAGCCGTGAGGTTCTCCAGCCCCAGAACACGCGGGGAAACCTGCTGGGGAGAAATAATAAAATCAAGCTGGTGGCCAAGCAGGTCGTCAATCACGCCGTTGTCACTGAATTCGATGGCCTGGGTGCTGATATTGTCATATTTATCGCCCAGGCTTAACAGTTGATCGAAAATGATGGTGGGATAGGTATTGTCGACGCCAATAACGATTTTGTGCGAGCGCAGGGCGGAAGAGTGAAGTTCATTTTCAATTGCCGATAAGCGCTCATAAACCGGGAACAGTTTCTGATAAAGTTCCTGCCCGGCTTTATTCAAACGGATACTGTTATCTTTGCGGGTAAAGAGCGGATAACCAATCTGTTCTTCCAGCGAGACAATACTTTTGCCAAACGGCGACGCAGTCATGTGTATTTTTTCTGCCGCTCTGGCGATGCTTTTCGTCTGCGCCAGTAAAATGAAATTGCGCATTCTTTTGGAAATAAAAATAGAGTTGCTCATCTGAAAATCCCTCTCTGACTAAATAACCGATGCGTATGGCCATCCGTGCCATCATTAGCGTGCTATTTATTGCTGTCAGCAATGGTATAACACTGCTGTCTGGCTCGAACCAGAGGCATCAATACAGAGTGGAAGAAAAGCCGCAGTTATTTGCGGCTTTTTCAGATTATTTCTTCAACAGTCGTGGCAGCTGGTTTTCCAGTTCAAGCAGACACGCATCCATCATTTTCTGCGTTTCTTGCGTCACTTTTTGGTAATTATTTGCCCGCCAGTCGGCCAGCGGCGCGGTTTTCGCCGTTGGTGCACATTCCGCTTTTACAAACGTGCTCAGCATATTGCCATCTTCTGCACGTTTATAGAACAACACGCGGTAGGCCAGATCATAATTACTGTTTCCCGCAGACATATCTGTGTAGACCAGCGACCACTGTGCTGCTGCGATATACAGCGGCTGTTTGTACACATAATTACCGCCCTGTTTATCGAGCCATTCGCGAATTTTCACTTCGGCTTTTGGGCTTAAATAGTGCGATGTCGGTTCCGGCATAGAATCTATCGCGTTGCCTTTGTAGCTATTTTTATCAAAGGCATCGCCACTGCCCGCGCCGCCGCCAAGCGCGGCGCTGAGTAACGAAAGCCCCATACCGGCGCCAGCATGGGCAGGGCTCACTTCACGCAGTTTTACATCAGGGTAGCGATTGTTATTCATTTCAGGCGGGCTAAAAATGGTGGCAACCTCAAGCGTTGTACCGTTGGTGGCCTTTACCGGGTGCGTACTGGTTCCCGCACATCCGGCCAGCAGGGCGACAGAGAGTGCATTGAGCGCTAATGCTTTAATTTTCACTTTTTTTCCTTCTTTTTTCTGTTTACAACGTTTTATCCGGCGGAGCGGTTCTTTCAGTGAACACGCCGGTAGCCTGACTTTGAGTAAAAAGTGGTTAATAAAGATAACGGTCTGATTTAAATAAGCTTTAGCGGGGATTTAGCACTGAATTTTCATCTTTATTGGTGCAAATCAAGGAATCTATGAGTGCTTTCGTGTGGGGAAGATCATGGCAAATTACGTGGTCAGCGTTTCAGACCAGGCTGTCGCGGCAAATTTTTTTCCGGTGGAACAAGGCCTGAACGCTTTTAATGATGAGATCACCGGTATCAGCGATCGTAAGCCTGTGAGCGTATTGGTTAAAGATGCGAATACTGGTGAAGTGATTGGCGGGATGATTGGTCGTACGTCACTGGGACTGCTGTTTATTGATCTGGTTTATCTTCCGCCAGTACTTCGTGGGCAGCGTTTAGGCGAAACACTACTACGGCAGTTCGAAGAGGAAGGGAGAAAGCGCGGCTGTATCTCTGGTTTTCTTTACACCATCAGTTTCCAGGCCCCTGAGTTTTATAAAAAAATGGTTGGCAAGAGTTTGGCCGGATTGATTGCCTGCCTGAGGGAACCAGCCGGATTTTTTTGCGCAAACAGCTTTAAGAAGCTCAGCGGAGCCGCCTTTCCGTCCTCACGGGCATTTGCTGAATGCCCGTGCAATTACCCTCACACTCATGCAGGTTTGTACAAACTCTGCTCGTATGTTCCGCTTTAGGTCTATTTATTAAGAAAACATTAGTTTGCGTTTTATTTAAGTATTGTTTTTGGGATACGGGTAACAAATTTTTATTAAGTATCATTGAAATGTTTGTGGCAAAGTTTCATGTAAAATGTATTATTGATTATGGGTGCTACAGTAAATTCTTATATTCTTTTGTGACGCAATGAATAAATCTTATATTTCTGAACTGCAAAAGATGTCTCTGGTATTATTTTTAGCGAACAGGGGCGTCTGCAATATATTCGCTGATAATGAAGGAGATAAGCATACTTACAGCAGCTCTCCTTTCACAAAAGCGTGGTTTTTGGATCATACTCACCGGATACATGTCCGTCATTTTGGCCGCGTATGGCGGCTGCTAAAAAAGCGTGACAAGGAGGCGACAAGCCGCACAGCACTTGAAGCCTACTCGCTTTATGTCAGTGACTGCCTGCTGGAGTTACAGTCTGCTCCGGTGTTGACGCTGGTTCAGGGCTGGGTGTTAATCGAGGCTTATGAGAAGTGTCTGGCCTGTAGTGATGGGTGCGAACCTGCATGCTGTTTTGGCGAGCAATCCGCGCCTTCTTTACTGGAAAAATATATATATCAGTTGTGTTTCGAACCTGATTTGCAATTAGAGTCCGGTTTATTAAAGCAAGCCTGTTTAGTGAGTCGGAATAATTCTTATTTATTAAATAAAACGCAACAGCTTAGTGATTAATTCTTGATGGCCTTTATATAGATAAAGGATTTAAATTCAACATTCTTTTACTCTGCTGTATGTCAATGTTCCCGGTAAAATATTTCCGCCCGTCGCAAAAAATACATGTATAACCCTGCAAGGGATTGCACGGTTATCGGGGCACTGATCACACATCCATGATTATCATCACAGTTCCCGTTTTGAAGGCTTGAGCCGCCTCGTCTGATTCGTTATAAGGGTTTCCGGGACGTAATCAGTAGAGAACTGAGCGAAACCTGATTCCATTGTTGCCTTGCGTGGCGGCAATGGAGTCAGGTTTTTTTTTGCTTTTTATCCGGGCGCACGCTTTTGGAAAAACATCAGGATTAAACAGTGAGAAAGCTGAAATGAAAGTAGAAAAAATACTCAGCAACAACGCTGTCCTGCTCATCAATGCAAAGCATGAAGAGATCGTAGCCATTGGGCGGGGCATTGGTTTTGGCAAAAGACCGGGCGATAAGGTCGACCGCAGCCAGATTGAAAGCCAGTTCGTCAAAAAGTCGGAAGGGCTGGCGGACGTCCTTTCGCAACTGCTGGCGGAAATTCCGCCCCCTTACCTGGCAGTCACGCAGCAGATCATTGCGCTGGCTCAGCAGCGGCTGGCGATCACTGTGCAGGACACGCTGTTCCTGGCGTTAAGCGATCATTTAAATTTTGCCATCCAGCGGCAAGCCAACGGGCTGGTGATTAAGAACTTTTTACTGTGGGACATTAAACGTTTTTATGCCCAGGAATATGCGGTGGGGCTTGAGGCATTGCAGCTTATCAACAATAAACTCGGCATTAGCCTGCCGGAGGATGAAGCCGGGTTTATCGCCCTGCATCTGGCGAATGCCAAAAATAACAGCGACATGCAAAGCACCATGCAGAGCGCCACCATCATTAAAGATGTGCTGACAATCCTGAAGTACGATCTGCATCTGACCTATGACGAAGAATCGCTAAATTATCAGCGCCTTATCACACACCTCAAATTTTTCGCACTGCGTTTGCTGAACCGAAATACCGTTGCGCACGGTGACGACAGCATCTATCAGGGGATCACTGGCATGATGCCGGCCGCCTATGCCTGTGCGATGAAAGTTAATGATTATGTTGAGAAAAACTACCAGTGCCAGCTCACCACCGACGAAGTGATGTTCCTGACGATCCATATCAATCGGCTGAGCGGTGGTTAACGGCGGCAAGATAAAGGAGAAAGTAACGATGCAAATGAGATTTCCCGAAGGTTTTCTGTGGGGCGGTTCAGTTGCCGCAAACCAGGTCGAAGGCGCGTGGAACGAGGGAGGAAAAGGCGTTTCCACTTCCGATCTGCAACCGCAGGGAATACATGGCAATGTCGTTGAGCGTGACGCGAACAGCACCGGTATCAAAGATGTAGCCATCGATTTTTACCACCGCTACCCGGAAGATATTCAGTTATTTGCTGAGATGGGTTTTAACGTGCTGCGCACTTCGATTGCCTGGGCGCGCATCTACCCGAATGGCGATGAAAGCGAGCCAAACGAAGAGGGGCTGGCTTTTTATGACCGACTTTTTGATGAAATGGCCCGCTATGGCATCCAGCCGTTAATCACGCTTTCACACTATGAAATGCCTTACGGGTTGGTGAAAAACTATGACGGCTGGAGCAGCCGGAAGGTGATTGACTTGTTCGAGCGCTACGCGCGCACGGTCTTTACCCGCTATCGCGATAAAGTGAAATACTGGCTGACGTTTAACGAAATCAACATGGCATTGCACGCGCCGTTTACCGGCGTTGGGCTTGCGGGTGAGCGAAGTAAGCAGGAAATTTATCAGGCCATTCATCATCAGCTGGTGGCAAGCGCCCGCGCGGTAAAAGCCTGCCATGAAATCATCCCGGATGCCAAAATTGGCAACATGTTGCTGGGTGGCATTCGTTATCCGATCACCTGCAAACCGGAAGATGTACTGCAATCGCAGCGCGTAAATCGCGACTGGCTGTTTTTTGGCGATGTTCAGGCGCGTGGTGCTTATCCGGCGTGGATTGGCCGCTTTTTCCGCGAAAATAACATTGCGCTCAATATCACCGGGCAGGATGAGCTGGACCTGCAAGAGACTGTCGATTTCATCTCGTTCAGTTATTACATGAGCGGTTGCGCCGCCGCACAGCCGGAGCTGTATCAAAGCTCGCGCACCAATATTATGCGCATGATCCCCAACCCGTACCTTGAAAGCTCCGAGTGGGGCTGGCAGATAGACCCGCTTGGGCTGCGTTTTTTACTCAATGAGCTGCACGATCGATACCAGAAACCGCTGTTTATTGTGGAGAACGGGCTGGGGGCGAAAGATGTTCCCGCCGCGGATGGCTCAATTGAAGATGATTACCGCATCCAGTATTTGCAGGCGCATTTGGTGCAGGTCAGAGAGGCGATTGAAGATGGCGTGGAACTGCTGGGGTATACCAGTTGGGGACCGATTGATCTGGTCAGTGCCGGTACCGCGCAGATGTCGAAACGCTATGGCTTTATCTATGTGGATCGCGATGATGCCGGAAATGGCACGCTGGCGCGTCGGCGCAAGAAAAGCTTCTTCTGGTATCGCGATGTGATCAGCAGTAATGGGGCAACCTTAGCGCTGTAATGTGAGCGCAAGAGATGCCGGATGTGGCTTACGCCCATCCGGCATTTGTCGTTTATGGCGTCCCGCTGAAAATCGCGCAGCGCCAGGCGAAAAGGGACGGCATGCCGCCATTCTGCACCTGCAAAATGATGTGGAACGGCGTAGCGGTTTTTGGTTTACAGTGCGGTAACGCTGGCATCGGGTAAGTCGCTGTGCCCTGGTGTCAGTTGCGGGGCGAAATAGATCCCCGTGCTGGCCGTACCAGGGGAGAGCGCCAGTAACATGCTTAATCGCGTTTTTGTAAGTGACCTGGTTTTTCCCCTCTTAAAAAATCTGCTTCCCGTCGCTCCGCCAGGCAACAGAAAGCAGGTTTCGCCAAAGGTGATGTAGCATGCTGTGGGCATGGTTATAAAAAGAGTCGTTCAGCCAGGCCGCCCATAATAGTGATAAAAGTGACTGGGGGGCTGTATTTGCCTGCCTGCTCAATTCCATGGCAACGCTATTTGCGTGATGATTTTCACAAATTGGTTATTTGCGGTGGTAATTGCCTGCGCGGCTTGTTAGAAAGAGGGCGTTAGTTAAGGACGTCACCAGAGAAATTCTGGGCGAGACCTGGATAAAGCAGTGTGTTTACACACTATTTTATCCAGGTTTTTTTTTGCTTTTTTCCAGCTGGCCAGCGGATACAGGCAACACCAGGGTGTCCTGATTATTACTGTCGTTTGTGAAACGGGAAGTCTCATTATGAATAACAAAGTACTGGCAGAAAATATTCTGCAGCTGGTAGGTGGGGAGAGCAACGTTGCGACGCTGGTACATTGCGCGACGCGTTTACGCTTTAAAATCATCGATAACAGCAAGGTGCGGTTGGCAGAGCTCGACGCGCTGGACGGCGTCATTACCGTGGTGAATGGCTCCGGTCAATTACAGGTGGTGATTGGCAACCGCGTGCCAGACGTATTTCGCGCGTTTGGCGCCATCTCAGGATTACTGGAGGATGATAAAAAGAAACAACCTTCGGAGCCGTCGCAAAATACAGCCTCGCTGTTAGGGCGTTTGATCGATTTGGTCGCCGGGATATTCACGCCATTATTAGGTGCGATGGCCGCAGCCGGTGTGCTAAAAGGCGCGCTGGCGATTGTGCTGGCGGCCGGATGGCTGAGCAATAAAGAGAGCACCTATATAATTTTGCATGCCGCATCCGACAGCCTGTTCTATTTTCTGCCGATGCTGTTAGCCATCACCTCCGCACGTAAATTTGAAACCAATATCTTTGTTGCCGTGTCGATCGCGGGTGCGCTCATTTACCCCAGTATTCAAGGGCTATTTGATAGCGGCCAGCCGGTGAGCTTTTTTGGCCTGCCGGTGGTGATGATGAAATATACCGGTTCGGTGATCCCGATTATTTTCAGCGTCTGGCTGATGTCGATAATTGAGCGCTTTCTCAATCGCCATATTCATGAAAGCGTGCGCAATATTCTGACGCCGTTTTTCCTGCTGACGTTAATGGTGCCGCTGACGTTAATGACCATCGGGCCGATTGGCATTTCGATCAGTGAGTTTGTCGCCTCTTTATTTGTTTCGATTTACGGCTTCAACCCGATTATCGCCAGCGCGCTAATGGCTGCCGCCTGGCAGGTGCTGGTGATTTTCGGCGTGCACTGGGGCTTTGTTACCGTCTTTATCAACGACATTTCGGTGATGGGACACAGTTTTCTTAAAGCAGCCTCCAGCCCCTCGGTTTTCGCCCAGTCCGGAGCCTTGCTGGCGGTGATGCTGCGGGCAAAAGACAAAAAGCTGAAAGCGCTGGCGGGCAGTACCTTTATCGCCTCGCTATTCGGCATTACCGAACCGGGTGTCTACGGTGTCACCTTGAAACTGAAAAAACCGTTTATCTGTGCGGTGATCGCGGCGGCTTTTGGCGGTGCGGTGGTCGGATACGCCAAAAGTTCGGCGATTTCAATGGGGATGCCGGGGCTGTTGACGCTGCCGATTTTCTACGGCGATGGTTTTATCGGCTTTCTTATTGGCTGCGCCATGGCGTTTGCTGGCAGCCTGGTGCTGACGCTGATCGTGGGTTTTGACGAACCTTCCGCGCAAGCGCTACCTGACGCGTCGGCGAGTGAAAAAAAGCATACCGCGCATCAACCGGTGATGCCGAAAACCGCTGCGCTGGCTCCTGAGCAGATTACCGCGCCGGTTTCTGGCGCGTTAATTCCGCTGGCTGAAGTGGATGATAAGGTTTTTTCGACAGGTGTTGTTGGGCCGGGTTTTGCCATTATTCCGGATGAAGGACGAGTTTATTCCCCGGTCGACGGCCATATTGCCAGCACCTTCGCCAGCGGTCATGCCATTGGCATTCGCTCCACGGCGGGCGCGGAAATACTGATCCACGTCGGGATTAATACCGTGCAACTGGATGGGCAATATTTCCATATGCAGGTGAAAGAGGGCGATGAAGTCAAAAAAGGCCAGCTTCTGCTGACATTCGATCTCGATGACATTAAACAGGCGGGTTATGACACGGTGACACCCGTGGTCATTACCAACAGCGAAGCCTGGCGCGAATTACACATTAGCGATAAGTCCCATTCCCGCTTTGGCGAGCCGGTAATGGCGCTCCTGGTGTAACGCCCGCTGCTGGCGGGAGGCTATTTGCGGTGGGGGCAGTTGTCGCCGCAACCTATTAAGTACGTGCTTATGCGTTAATTGATCTACCCCCACAGGACGTGACTGATTTTATTCAGGCGAGACCTGCAACTGACGGAGCATTTTCCGTCAGTTGCGGGTCTTTTTGTTTTCAGGGGGTAATACCGAGGGGAACTCATGAAGGTGAACAACATAATTTCTAAAAAGACGTACATTGTCGTGGCGTTATTATCCTGTTATGGCGCAAGCAGCGGCGCAACGGCGCAGCAGCTAACGCTTGAACAGCGCATGGCGGCACTGGAAGCGCAGTTGCGCGTTACGCAGCAGAAACTGCAAGCCTATGAAGAAAAAGATCGCGCGCAGCAACGCAATGTTGCCTCGTCAGCCGTGCCTGGTGCAACGGTGCAGGCTACGGCAGCGCAAGCGAAAACGGAGCCGGAGCTATCGCCAGCGACTCTGAAAAAAATAAGCCAGTATGTGCAGGATGATACCGGCTTTAAATATTCCGGTTATTTCCGCTCGGGTTGGGCAACCACCACCAATGGGGGACCAAAATCCTGGGCAGTGGGCTCACTGGGGCGTTTTGGTAACGAATATGACGGTTGGTATAACTTGTCATTAAAGAAACGGGCATGGCGCGATGGCGACAAATCTATCTGGGCGAACGTGCAATTTGAGGGCGATCTCGGGTTAACCCAGAGCAATGAATCGTTTGAAAAAGGAATGTCCGGCGGCGGTATGGGCAAACTGAGTAAGCTCTATGTTGAAGGCAATGGGCTACTTCCTTTTGCGCCAGAGGCTTCGGTCTGGGTGGGGAAACATACGCTGCCACAATATGAAATTCAGCTTCTGGACTGGAAAAGCAATCGCACACTTTCCGGTGCAGGCGTAGGGATAGAAAACTGGAAGCTACCGGTTGGCGCACTCAGTATGGCGATAACGCGTAACGATATTGATAATTACAGTACGGTCTGCGCCGCAGGCGCTTCCAGCTGTAGCGATACCACGCAGGTTAACGTCAATATCGCTGAAGTTCGCTACAAGAATCTTCCCGTGACAAAAAATGCGACGCTGGAACTGGGGGCGAAATATGCGTTTGCTAACCAGACGGATGAGCAGAAAAAAGCGCAGGCGGATAATGACTATTATCAGGTCAAATCCTCCTGGCTTGGACAGGCGATTTTGCGTAATCCCATTCTGAAAGGCTCAAATGAATTGACGCTGCAAGTGGCAAATAACTCCCTTGCCAGCCAGTTTATGAATATTTCCAGCGCCAACCCGGATTTTGATTACAACAGTTCTTACTACGGTATTCATAGCGGCGGTATTGGCTGGCGGTTGGTGGATCAGGGGGAGTTTTATCTGGGTGAGAAGATAATCATGGCGCACGCGCTGGTGTATGGTCGCGGCCACGATCTTTACTCGACATATACCGGGGCGCATACGGACTTTACTACCGCGCGTGCGGTTATTCGTCCGTCATGGATCTGGAATCAAAACATGCAGACGGCGCTGGAATTGGGGTATTTCACGCAGAAAAATCGTGTCAATAATTCCACATTGGATGAATCTGGTTATAAGGTGACGCTGGCGCAGGTGTATAAAGTGGATACCAGCATTCTTAATTCCCGACCGGAACTTCGCCTCTATAGTACTTACCTGAAAGCGTTAGAGCATGAGATCGATAACCAGACCTTTAACGACGGTAAGGATTATCAAATAAGTTTTGGCGTGCAGGCTGAAGTGGTCTTTTGAACAACAAAAACAGAATCCCCGCCGTGGCGGCGGGGAACAATAACGCATGCAGATGTTGCGTTAGAAAGCGATAAAAATGCAGGGTGGGATAAAGACAAACCCTTTATTTTTAGATGGCAAAATCTTCCAGTTTTTTACCGTCTTCCAGTGCTTTGGCAATCACTTTCGGTGTGCGGCCCTGGCCGGTCCAGCTTTTTTCCGTGCCGTCTTCATCAATATACTTATATTTGGCTGGGCGTGGTGCACGAACAGATTTTGATTTCGTCGTTTGTCCTTTCAGCGAGGATAAAAGTTCGGTTGGATCGATACCTTCATCCAGCAGTTTTTGACGAAATGCAGCCAGCTTGGCTTCTTTCTCTTCTTGTTCTTTACGTAGAGAAGATTCTTCTTCACGACGTTCTTCAACAACAACTGACAGTTTTTCAAGCATCTCTTCAAGAGCTTCAAGGGTAAGCTCACGGGCCTGAACTCGCAGGGTGCGAATGTTATTAAGTGATTTAAGTGCTTCTGACATAGCGTCACTCCGTGTGCGGAAAAATGAATAATCTATCGGAATTAATTTTTAGTGATAACGACATAAAAATCAATACGGAATTATAGGTTTTAGCAAATATATATGTGATTGTGCAACCCTATGACTTTGTGGGTATCTGGCTCTGGCTAATTTAGTCACAATGCGGCATTAAAAAAGCCACAGAATTTAAGGGTTATTTTTATCGGAATCGTTAGTTAATGCCGCTTGTTCATCATAAAATAACCTATATCTTTGCATTGACTTTCGCTTGCCGGGTGCAGATTTTTCTTAACAAAGAGGCATTACAGGTATAGCGCCTGTGGCTAACGGTAAACGTTATCTCTGAACTGACGCGTTTTTTCTTTTTGATTTGCGTTAGCGCAAGCGGCAATTTCAGCATGGCTAAATGTTCCATTAAACATGACCACATATTGATGGCTCAGGTTTCTCCACAATAAGCCGCTAAGAAATTTGATCCGCGTCAGACGCTGTTGAGAATATTCTCGATTAGTAGCAAGCACAGCACGCTCCAGTTCATATCGGAGGTCATAAAATCGACCTTATTGACCCTCCGCTGGGGTTTCTTTTTCATACTCAACTTTTAATTACGTGCAGTAATAATTGCATTGCTGGATATCGCTTGTTGCGCTGCACGCAGCGTGTCGCATAAATGATGAAGTGCAGGTTTTATCCTGTTATCAGGTTTTGCTGATATTAAACTGAAACTGCAGATCTTATCGCTATCCTGTTTTTTAACGGGTTCGGCCTGCGAGAAAACGTGCGGCGCGATAAATTCACCGTTCAATATCACCATAACGTTGCTGCCAATCGCAGCCGCAGAAACGCGCTATCGCTGCGTTGGCGCTTTCCCGCGCAAATAAACAGATTCAGATAAAAGCGTTGCGGATTATTTTGCGGTTATTTCCCCACTCGCTGGGGAAATATCTCCAGCAACCAGTCAATAAACACGCGCAGACGATGCGTAACGTGGCGGTTTTGTGGATACACCACATGAAAAGGGTACGGCTCTGGCCGCCACGGGCGTAGGATCTCCACCAGCGTGCCCGCTTTTAACGCCGCACCGAGTGAATAACTGAAGGTCTGGATAATCCCCAGCCCCGCCATCCCGGCGGCGAGATGCGCATTGCTCTCATTAATACCAATCCGGTGCGGCACTTTAATTTCGGTTTTTTCGCCATCGCGCTCAAAGCGTAACGGAAACGCTCGGCCGGTTTGCGGCGAGAGGTAGCTGACCAGCCGGTGGCCGTTTTTTAGCTCTTCGGGATAGGCTGGTGTACCAAATGTTTTCAGGTATTCCGGCGTTGCGCAGGTAATGAGCGTGGCGGCGCCAATACGGCGGGCAATCAGCGAGGAGCTATCCAGTGGCCCGCCACGGATCACGCAATCCACATTGTCGCTAATCAGATCCACCGGGCGATCGGCAACGCCTAAATCAAGACGAATGTCCGGATAACGCGCCAGAAAATCCGGCAGGGCGGGGATCAACACATCTTTCGCCGTTGAGCCGCCAATATCGACGCGAAGCTGTCCGCCTGGTGTTCCACGTGCGGCATTGAATGAACCGTCGACATCTTCGAGATCGCGCAGGATACGGGTTGTTTTTTCATAATAGTCGCGCCCTTCCGGCGTAACCGTCACGCGGCGGGTGGTGCGCTGCAATAACCGCACGCCAAGGTGGGCTTCCAGTTCCTGCACCAGTTTGCTCAATGTCGCGTTGGGCATCTCCAGCGAATCCGCCGCCCGGGTAAAGTTCCCCGCCTCGACCACGCGGGCGAAAGCGCGTATTGCCAGTAATTGATCCATGCGAGTTCCTCCGTTGCTGTGATGTTGATTATACACAGTGGTGAATAGTTATTTTAATTTTTCGGTATTTTTCAATAAAAACGGGGGAGGTAGAGTTGCGCCATACCTGAGACGGCAAGCTGGTCTGCCGCAGGCACATCCCTTAACTGAACCGAGGAATACCACATGAGCACACAACTGAATGGCAAAATCGCACTGGTGACTGGCGGGACAAGCGGCATTGGTCTGGCAACCGCACAAGAACTGGCAGAGCAGGGGGCGCGCGTCTTTATTACCGGTCGTCGCCAGGCAGAACTGGACGCGGCGGTTGAACGTATTGGTTCCAGCGCCACGGGCATTCGCGCCGATGCGTCGGTAATGGCGGATCTTGATGCCGTGTTTGCCCAGATTGCGAAAAGCGCCGGGCGACTCGACATCCTGTTTGCCAACGCCGGTGGTGGCGACATGCTGCCGCTGGGGGCGATTACTGAAGAGCATTTCGACCGCATTTTCGCCACCAACGTGCGCGGCGTACTGTTTACCGTGCAAAAAGCGCTCCCGCTGCTGGTAAACAACGCTTCAATCATTCTCACCGGATCGACCACATCGGTGAAAGGCACCGCCAGTTTCAGCGTTTACAGTGCCAGTAAAGCGGCGGTTCGTAACTTTGCCCGTTCATGGGCGCTGGATCTGCAAGGGCGCGGTATCCGCGTTAACGTGGTCAGCCCAGGCCCAGTCCGCACGCCGGGTTTAGGTGAACTGGTACCGGATGAGCATCGTCAGGGCTTGTTTGACGCGCTGGCAGCCCAGGTTCCGTTGGGGCGTTTAGGTGAACCGCAAGAGATTGGCAAAGTGGTCGCGTTTCTCGCTTCGGATGCTTCCAGCTTTATCAATGGCGCTGAGCTGTTCGTCGATGGCGGCATGGCGCAAATCTAATTCACCACGCCGGGCTGGTCATCGCTGCGCCAGCCCGCAACGCAGGAGCAGAACATGCACACTTCCGCACTTTTGGTCGCTCAGCAACTGATCGACAAGCATTTTACTATCTGGAATAGCGCACACCCTGAACAACAGGTCACCACCTTTTCTGATGTCTATGCCGACGATTTTTTCGTGGCGGATGATGCCGATGTGGCAACCGGGTTTGTGAACGTCGCGGCACTGATTGCTCGCGTGCAGCGTGAGCATCCGGGGTTTTCGTTCACCCCCGATCCGGTGACGTGGAACCACGGTTTAGGGCGCGTTAGCTGGGGTTATGGCCCGCAGGAGAACCCGAATCTGATCCGCGGTGAGGATATTTTCACCGTGCGCGATGGCAGACTTGCCAGCCTGTGGGTATTTATTAACACGCCGTAACGGTCGGCAAGCCGCACCATTCATTGCCCACTGAGAAACCCTTATCAACATACCGGTAAACCTGAGTTTTTCAGTACCGACATAACCGGTTCCTGGCTGGCGATATTGTTGTCAGCACTTACTACCACGTTCATCCTGAGGACGGGCAAACCTTTATTGATGCTGTGGTGCCGGAAATGGCGGTGGCGCGCAAACTTCCGGGCTGTATCTATTATGCTTTCGCGCAGGATTTGGCCGATGCCAACGCCTATCACCTGGTGGCAGGCTGGAAAGATGAAGCCTTCCACCAGCGCGATGAAAACGCGACAACCTTTCTGCAGGCCCTGGCGACGGTAGTTAAAAATGTGCGCATCCTTAACCGCCTGGGTGTTCGCTACGATGTTGCCCTGCAACACGTTGATGATCCGCGCGGCAAAGTAGCCTGAGTTGCCGCCGTATTAAGCGATTTTCAGCAATAGCTAAGCCATTTAAATACTTTGTCATTTCTGGCGTTCTCTCACATCGTGGCGACATGAGAATGCGGGGAGTCAATGAGTGAATGGCGAAAAGCAGCGCGGTCTATTTAGATGAACAACAACGGGACGCCATCCGGCGGTTATCACGCAGCTGGCTGTGGCGCAGCGAGCTGCCTACCTGGCTGGTGATTGTTACCGTGTATGGCGGTTGGTTCGGCACGCTCGCACACTGGAAAACACTCGGCCTGTTGCCGACCACCGCGCTTCTGATCCTCTTCACCACCTGGTATTTGTCGGTACAACATGAGCTGATCCACGGGCATCCCACGCGCTGGGCCTGGTTTAACCAACTGCTGGGGGTAATGCCGCTGGCGGTGTGGTATCCGTACGGAATTTATCGCGATTCGCACCTGGCTCACCACCGTACGCACTTACTGACGCTGCCGGAAGATGATCCGGAATCCTACTATTTTTCCACCCAACACTGGCATCGCCTGACGCGCTGGCAGCGAAAACTGATTCAGTTGCGTAATACTTTTGCTGGCCGTTTACTGCTGGCTCCGGCGCTGGATATTGCGCATTTGCTGGCAGGAATGGTAGCGGCATTTCGCGTGCGGCAAGGTAAAACCATGCTGATGTGGCTGGTACACGGTGCGCTGTTGGTTGTGACCTTTGCCTGGATAATCCATTGTAATTTTTCCGTTATCTGGTTTGTGCTGGCGGTGAGCTACCCGGCGCTGGCTATCACGAAAGTGCGTTCTTTTCTCGAACACCGCGCAGCCGACGATCCGTTAGCGCGTTCGGTGATCAACGAAGCCGCGTGGCCGTGGCGTCTGCTGTTTCTTAACCTCAACTACCATTCCGTGCATCACGATCTGCCCGCCGTGCCGTGGTACGGCCTGCGAACGGTTTACCTGCGTGACAAAGCGGCGTACCAGCAGCGCAATAGCGGGTTTCTGGTGCGCGGCTATAGTGAATGGTTACGGCAGTTTTTCTTTACCCCGGTAGAGGTCAATGCACACCCCGCAAGCAAAGTACGCAGTGAATAACATTGCCCTGCCGATGTATGACGTCGCGCAGCCAGAAACCGCCGCGCTGGGCCAGGCGTTGTGCGAACTGCTGGCGGAGCGCGGGCTTCCGGCGCAGCAGATTTGGCCGCAAAGCGACCTGCCATCCCACTGGCGGCATGACGATGTGCTGCTCAGCCAGACCTGCGGCTACCCGCTGGTAACGCTATTACCGGATGTGCAACTGGTTGGCTGCTTTCACTACCTTGCGCCAGGCTGTGAAGGTTTTCGCTATCGCAGCCTGCTGGTGACGCGTGGTGAGGAACGCGCGACTTCGCTGGCGGATTTTCGCGGTCGTCGCGCAGTGTGTAATTCCGCCGATTCGCAATCAGGTTATAACGTGCTGCGTTATCTGGTTTCGCAGCTTGCGGGCGAAGGGCGATTTTTCGCCGATGCTCCCCATTTCAGCGGCAGCCACCGGCAATCGCTGGTGGCGCTGCACAACCGTACGGCGGATATCGCCGCCATCGACTGCGTGACGTTCGCCTTATTGCAACGCCACGAACCTTCGCTGTTGCGTGGGCTGCGTGTGATAGCGCAAAGCCCGTTAGCGCCGGGGTTGCCGCTGATCACCGCGCAGCAGAGCAGCGCCGCCACGCTCGCATCTCTAAGAGAGGCGTTGCAGCAACTGGTCAGCGACGCGCGTTTTCACGACATCTGTGCCGCGGTATTGATTGGCGGTTTTAGCGTGGTCACACGACAGGACTATTCTTTGTTGTTGAGATGGCGGGATGAGGCCGCAGCACGCGGCGTCACGCAGCTATAATTCGTCAGTCATTTCATTGTGTTATCAAAGGTAAATGCCGTGAAAAGGGCACGTGCCGCCAAAGACAAGCCCGGAAAATTGGCTGAAAGTCATGCAAACCATTCACACTGTAGCCGTCCGGGAGTGCCATTTGCGAAACCGGAAAAGGATGAGATATGAGTCAGTTATTCACCGAAGTTACTATTGGCGACGTTGCGCTGGATAACCGCATCGTTATTGCCCCGATGTGCCAGTACTCCGCCGAAGAAGGAAAAGCGACCGCCTGGCATCGCATTCATTTAGGTAATCTGGCGCTCTCCGGCGCGGGGCTGCTGATAATCGAAGCCACTGCCGTTGAGCCGCAAGGGCGAATTTCGCCGCAGGATCTCGGCCTGTGGGATGACGAAACCGAGCAGGCGCTGCGCGTGGTACTGGAGGATATTCGCCAGTACTCGCCGGTGAAAATCGGCATCCAGCTTGGGCATGCCGGGCGTAAAGCGTCGGTCAGCGCGCCATGGCTGGGGGGCAAACAGCTTTCGCCACAAGAGGGCGGCTGGCAAACGATCTCCGCCTCCGCGCTGGCGCACGATCCGGCAGAACGCCCACCGCTTGAAATGACGAAACAAGATTTGGCGCGGGTTAAACAGGCGTTTGTCGACAGCGCCTTGCGGGCGGTAGCGCTGGGAATAGAGGTGATTGAAATCCACGCGGCGCACGGTTATTTGTTGCATCAGTTTCTCTCGCCGCTCTCTAACCAGCGCAGTGATGAGTATGGCGGCAGCCTTGAAAATCGCCTGCGTTTCACCCAGGAAGTGTTTAGCGCCGTGCGTGAAGCGGTACCGGCTTCCGTTGCTGTAGGCATTCGCATTTCGGCGACGGACTGGGTAGAAGGTGGATGGGATCTGGAACAATCGGTGGTACTGACGAAAAAAATCGAAGCGCTGGGCGGCGCGTATGTTCACGTCTCCAGCGGCGGGCTTTCGCCGTTGCAAAGCATTAAGGTGACGGCGGGTTATCAGGTGCCATTTGCCAAAGCATTGCGCCAGCAGACCCGTATGCCGGTTATCGCCGTGGGGTTGATTACCGAGCCACAGCACGCAGAAGCTATTTTGCAGCAAGGGGAGGCCGATCTTATCGCGCTGGCACGAGGCGCGCTCTACGATCCACGCTGGCCATGGCACGCCGCCGCCGCGTTGCATGGTGCGGTACATATCGCGCCGCAGTATCGCCGTGCCGAACCGCACGGTGTGAAAGGAACGGTTAAATAACGCATGCATCGGTGAGCTTGCTATTCCGCCAGGCTCACCGCTATTGCCCGTTAAACGCCCTTACGCACCAACTCCGCCGCTTTGAGGAATACGTCATCTTCTACGCCATCGCCCCGGTTTCTGCCTTGCCGTTCAATCTCCTGCACGATGCTGTCACGGTTAATGGCTTTGCGTTCTGAAACAAGGCCAATCACGGCCGCGCCAATGGCTAATCCAATGAGTCCCGTGTGCTCATCATTGAACTTCATGCGTTATCCCTCCCCGATTTGTCTACAGAGAAATTTAGCACACAGATATATTTCCGCCATTTATCAAAATCACTGCATTATTAATGCGTTAGATGGCTGTTATATAAATAAAAAAGCCCGAAGCGTGAAGCCCCGGGCTTGGTGAAAGGAGAGCGATTTACTTAGAAAGATTGCCAGTTATCACGGCTCTCACCTGTTGATGAGGACGCCAGCGCGAGCTGCGGCGACTGGCGTAACGTGCTTCTGCCTGGCTGCGCGCTACGGCGGTTCTCTTTCAGGCCAGAATCAAACATGGCGATGGTTTTATTCAGGCGCTCGGCCTCTTTTTCCAGCGAGACGGCGTTAGCTTTCGCTTCCTGCACCAGCACGGCGTTTTGCTGTGTTACGCCGTCCATTTCGGTCATTGCCTGGCCAATCTGGTCGATACCACGGCTTTGTTCATCGGAGGCGACGGAAATCTCCGTCATCAGTTTATTCACATGTTCAATGGAGTTGATAATCACCGACATGGCACCACCGGCTTCCTGAACCTGTTCGGCTCCGGTTTTTACGCGGGAGACGGATTCATGAATCAGCGTTTCGATCTCTTTTGCCGCCTGCGCACTGCGGCTTGCCAGCGCACGTACTTCACTGGCTACCACGGCAAATCCACGACCTTGCTCCCCGGCGCGAGCCGCTTCAACCGCCGCGTTCAGCGCCAGCAAGTTGGTCTGGAACGAAATGCTGTTGATCACGTTGGTAATATCAGCAATTTTCTGCGAGCTTTCGGAAATCCCGTGCATGGTTTTCACCACGGTCGCGGTGATCTCGCCGCCTTTTTGCGCGGTCTGCTGAGCGTTTTCCGTCAGTTTACGGGCTTCGCGCACGTTCTCCGCGTTGTTACGCACGGTGGAAGTGAGTTCTTCCATGCTGGCGGCGGTCTGTTGCAGCGCGGCGGCTTGCTGATCGGTACGCCCGGAAAGCTCTTCGTTGCCTTCTCTGATCTCATTGGTACTGCGGTAAATGCTGGTCGAACTCTCCTGGATAGTTTCCACCGTGGTTCTCAGGTTTTCCTGCATGGTGCGGATGAAAGGAATCAACTGGCCCGCACAGTTACGACCAAATTCGTGCAATTCGTGATTCAGTTTACCGGCGGCCATGGTTTCCATATGTGTCTGAATCGCACGAATCGGTTTGACCAGGAAATTCACCAGGTAGCGGTCGGTGAGAAACAGCGTGAAGATACCGGCTATTAAGGCGGCAGCGAGCACGTATTTATTAAAAATCACCTTGGCTTGTGTTTGATCCAGTAAATCGTTGGACTGAATCGATTGTGTGTATTTTTCCGCGGTTGCGCCAAACTGCACGCTCAGCGGAGGATAGGTTTTACGAAATAAGTCGCGAAAAGTATCCGTTTGCTTATTTTTGGCTGCATTCAGCATTGGCACAATGCCGTTATTAAGCAGGGCGTCCCAGTCGCGGATCATGGCGGCAACGGTTTCACTATCAACACCTGGGTGCTGGCTGGCGCGAAACTTTGCCAGCATATCCTGGGTAATGGCCAGTGCTTTTTCAGCGGAGGCGAATGTTTTATTCGCATTTTCGTCGTCGCCGGTTTGCTGGTAATCCATGGCGCGCAGCATGCGGGTCACGGTGCGGAAATATTGATCGTTTCCTTTCACCAACAAGGCGTAGACATTTTTTTGCCCGGCGTTTTGCGTCAGTAATTGGTCAATAGTAGAAAAATTGTGAAATGTCAGGACGGTTGCCAGTCCCCAAATAATGCTGAAAAGCGATAAAATGATGATCAGCATTTTGCGGATAGTTATGTCGCGAAGTATTTTCATGTTGTTTCCCCGGTAATAAAAATTACCCTCAGGTTGGCATTGGCCCAGCTCTCTGGCTATTTCACCCTCCATGACATTTTGACCAGAACGCGATTGGCGTTAATAAAACGGTCTTTTAACTTTTTGAAAAGATGTTCTATTTTGTGAATGTTGATTTCAATCAACTTAAATATAATTAATCAGAGTGCAGAATATTATTCCTGGACTTCGATCACATAAACTATCTGAATTCATAACAGGCGTCTATTATTTTTCAGCAATTACTTGAAAAGGTTATTTCTATCGGCTACCAATATTTGATTTGAATTAAGTCTTATTAAATTCAATTTGATGATTATTTCTTAGTGACCGGATAATAAGGTCGCTATCTTATTTAATCTGCGGAAAATAAAATTGCGTGCTAATAATACGCAAGAGAAATGCCGGATTGTTATATCCGGGATTGCGGAGATTAATACATTTTTTGTTCGACCTTATCGCTGATAAGGCGTCGTGAATGCCGCCAGAATAGCATGCGAAGGGAAAAATACGGCGCAAGAAAACCTCCCACGGGCGCACCGTGAGAGGTGAAGGGATCACTTTTTACCGTTAGGTTTCAACTGCTCACCCGGTTTGAGCATGAACAACTCATCATCACGCGTGGAGTAGCGCACGGTGCCATCGGCCAGCAGATATGCGCCTTCGGTAAAGCCCGCGCCGTTAATGAATGGCGCAACCGCATCGGGTTTGCCGCGCATGGCCGCTTCCAGCGCCAGCAGTGCATAAGGCGCAATATTGTCGACATTGGCATAGATATATTGCGGATCATCGATGAAAAAGTTATTCAGCCGTTTCGTTGCCAGAATATTGTCCGCCACTTTATCAGCCAGCGTCAGGTATCCTTTGTCGCCAGTAGATTGCCAGAGATCGATCAGCGCAAAAATGGCATATGGCTCGCTGTTTTTGGTGTTCAGATCCAGCTTGCTGTTTTTACCGCCCGGATCACCGATATCACCCAGCCCCTGGCCTTTGGCAATGCCGCGCGCCACTTTCCACATCTCTGCGTCCGGTGCCAGTGTCCAGGCGCGGGCATAAGAGAGCAGGAATTCATTCCCCGCCGGGTAAGGCTTCAACACGGTGCCTTTCTTGCCGTAGTAACCATCGCGCGGCAGCGTGTAGTTCGACAAGTCGGTGCCGTTTGCCAGCATCGGGCGGAAGGTGTTGGTTTTCTCATCATAGGCGTAATGCGCAAAGGCTTTCAGGCCATCCAGCGTCCACTTTTTGATGTCGTTGCCATCCGCGCCCAGTGATTTTGCCAGCGCTAACTGCATCAGGGCGTTTTCGGAGTAGAGCGTGCTGGTGCGGCCTTTGAGCATCATATTGCCTTCCAGCGCGTCGGGGCCAAATTCCGGACCAAACTGGCGCTGTGCGCGATCGCCATACTTTGAGTTGGTATCGGTGTCGTCGGTAGTTTCGGCGCGTTTCAGCGCTTGCGTAAACTGATAAACACCCAGCCCGGTTTTTTTATCGCGTGGCAACACATACTGCTCCGCCAGTCGCTTCGCCCAGGTGAGCGCGCCTTTCTCGCCATCGTGTTGATACAACAGCGAAGCTGAATAAATTAAGTCATTGCCGGCGTTAAGAAAGCTCAGACCTTTGGTGGCGAAGAACGGCGGTTGCTGTTCAAAATGGCTGGCCCACAGTTTGCCCATCTCTTTGCCGTATTCGCCGTGGCGGCTGGTTTCGAGGATTTTCCAGTCGTACACATGTGCGTTCCAGAACGCGCGGATAAAGCGGGCGGTTGCCGGTTTATCCACGGCAAACATCAGGTCGTAGTATGGGTAGGCATTTTTCAGTTCATGGACCATCTCTTTTTCGCTTGGCCCTTGTGGTTCAAGCGTTTTCAGATCGATAAAGCGGTGCCCGCCCCATAGCAGCAGCCCGCTTTTGTCCTGGTAGTGCTGGAAGTAGTAACGGACATTATCTTCCGCCCGCTTTTTATATTTCGCGTCACCCGTCAGGTTACTCAGGCCAACCAGCACGCGCATCAGATTCTGCTGTGCGGAGAAGTTGGAAAGTACCGCCGTTTTTCCATCCGGAAAGACCCACTCCATCTGCTTACCGGTGCGTGGATCAACGCCATCCGCCAGCAGCGGCACATTGCTGTGATATTTGTCACCGGCTTTATCGATGACCGTATCGGCAAACGCTTTTACACTGCTTAACCGCGCGCTCTCCTGCGCAAATGCCGTGCAGGAGAAGGTACCGAGAAGACCGACCGCCAGTGCTATTTTTGACAGTTTCATTATTCGCCTCGTAGATAAAATAAGGATTTCTGCCGAAACCCTTATTTATGTTTGCTACCCTGCAATTACTTATTAGAAATTATATTTCACACCGACACGATAACGGGTCTGACGCTCATCGGTATATTTGCTGCCGGAAACGTTGCCCACGGCAATATACGGAGACCAGTTTTTATCAAGTTTGTATGTCAGTTTGAGATCGTGCGTCCAGTCGTAGTTTTCATTATCTGCAATCAGTACGCCGGCGGACGTGGCATGTTTGTAATCCAGCTCGTAATCGAGTTGGTAATCACCGAAAATTTTCCATGACACCGCAGCCGTCAGGTTATAGCCGTTTTCGCTGGTATCTTTTGCCGTACCGATGTTGTTGGAGTTACGTTTGAAGTACGGGCGGTAACGCAGCGTTGCGCCAACGTCATTGCTGAAGTTCACTTTGCCGCGCAGGTACGGGCGATAACTGTTCGACGTGGAGCTACTGTCGAGTGAGAAACCCGGCTCAATCTGGAAGGTGGGGTTAATTTTATAGACGTAGCTGGCCACCACTTCGGTACCATTACTTACCGTCTCGTGATACGCCTTATCTTTATTTTGTGAACCTTTCCATTTGCCTTCCAGCGATAAACCAAAACCGTTAGCAAAACGGTGCGACATTAATAAACGATCTTTGTGATTATTACCGCCGCTATCATTTAATTCGTGGCGATAATCAAATGTTACCGCCTGGGCGGCAATACTCATAAAAGGTACAGTAACTAATAACAAAGTGCGCAACATAATATCCCCTATTATTTATAGTCAAAAGGTACAAGATGTTCTCTGCGAAAAATGCAGATGGTTTTAATTCAAAGAGGAATGGTTTATTCGCTCTCAGTGCAAATTGATATAATTAGCAAGCATAATAATTATGCCAAATATAGTTTCGGTGCAGTTATTGCTGATAACAACAGCAACGCTCACGTTACTTTTAAAGTGGCGTGTGGTGCCGGGTGCCTCCCGGTGAATTGAGTGCCGATCGCCTCAATCCGTCCATAAAAATGAAACTTTATTGAGAATAACCTCATATCAGCATGACCCCTCCGCTTAGGGGGATTCACCACACAAAATACGGTTTTGTCTGCATCAAGATATCTTTATCCTATCAAGTGGAACGGACTTTTACACATTTTGAAATGATGTTTTGAGACTGAGATCGAACATTTAAAAGTAGAATTAAAATTGTTATTTTGCTGATTATAAAGATAATCTTAATTTATTAAAATTCTTTAAAATCAATAAATTAATCAAAAAATATACGAGAGTGCATGTATGTAACTTTGTAAGGTTTACCCGCCAAATAAATAGCGCAGTAAATTTATTCCTGGAATAAAAGGCGAACATTTGACACAAAATGCAATACACTGAGCACATCAGGGAGAGTATGGAAAGGAAAATCAGGGTGATTTATGTTGTCGCAAACTAAACAAACATTAAACGAGCCAGAATCACGCTTGATCTGACTGAACACATCCCGCACATTCAGGAAAAAAGACCATGCCTCCGTTAGCGGAGAGGAAAATAATAAAACATTACCCTCTGGAGTACCTACATGACTATCTACGGGAAGGATCGCCTTTTCATTTATGGTATTGAGAAAATACTCAGACAACTTAACCGGGAAAAGGGCAGCCGTTTTTGCAGTGGTGCGCCTGCTATATATGTCACCACGGGAATGGACATTGTGGAAATGTACTCGCTGTTTTTCACCCGCCCCCCCGCGCACTACTCTATTTTTATCTCCTCAGAACGCCATTTTGACTCGCTGTCGCTACTTTTCCCTGGTCTTGTGAAACTCTGTCTGGCCGAAAGGTTACGCGTTGAAGAGCTGCGTCAGGCGCTGGAAGTGATGAGTTTGTTATCGGCACAGAATCAGCAGCCGGGTTACAACCACGGCACATTTAAATTCACCAGCGCCGAACAGCAAATTATGCGCCTGCTGCTGCGTGGACATTCGGTGGAGGATATCGCCCGCATTCGCGGTGTCAGCCCGACCACCGTCAGCGTGCAGCGCAACGGGTTAATGAAGCGCACCGGCACCAAAAGTTTGCAGGCGCTTTGTTCGCTCTACACCGCAATGCGCGCATAAAAAAAGCGCCTGGCCGGCGCTTAACAACACAACCTGGTGTGGGCAAACAGCCTCAGCATGTGGCCAGTAAAAAGTCGCTGACGGTCTTCATGCACAACGGCCGCTCTTCGACGTGGGGCATGTGGCTTGAGGATTCAAAAATCACCCACTGCGCCCCGGTAATATGGTCTTTGAAGGGTTGCACCACGTCCGGCGTGGCTTCGTCGTAGCGCCCGGAAATCAACAAAGTCGGCACGCGCACTTGCTTTAACCGGTCGATAATCGTCCAGTTTTTCATGCTGCCAATAACGTGGAATTCGGTGGGACCATTCATCGCGTGGTAAACGGTGGGATCAGCCTCCATGGCGTCAAAGGTGCGTTGCACCTCCGCAGGCCATGGGTCGAGCCGACACACATGACGTTGATAAAATACCTGGCTTGCCGCTTTATACTCTGCGCTATCCACCGTGCCCGCCGCCTCGTGGGTCAACAACGTGTCCTGCACATCCGGCGGTAATTGCGCGCGCAGCTTCGCCGCGCCTTCCAGCCACAGCGCCATCGAGGCCGGTGAGTTGGCGATCACCATCGCTTTCAGCCCCTGTGGCTGCGTCACCGCATGTTCTGCCGCCAGCATGCCGCCCCAGGACTGGCCGAGCAGCGCGTAGTTATCGGCAATTTCCAGCGCCTGCAGCAGATGATTGAGCTCATCAAGAAAAAGGCCGGGTTGCCAGAAATCGGGGCTTTTATCCGGCAGATGGGTTGAACGACCATTACCTACTTGATCGTAGTGGATCACCGCACGCCCGGTTTCAGCGATATCTTTGAACGCATCAACGTAATCGTGGGTACAGCCGGGGCCGCCGTGGGCCACCACCAGCGGCGTCTGCCCGTTTTGCAGATCGCCGCAGATGCGAAACCAGGTCTGATACTCCCGGAAGGGAACGTAGCCTTCGCGAATGGTATACATAGTTGACGTCTACCCTGTTAAGTGAACTGGCTTTCAGGGTAGAACGCCGAAGGCGGCGCTGAACACTAGCAAAATTGCTAGTTATTAGCTGTCGAGCAGACGGTAGTGCAACGCCCGCACCACCGCCTGTACGCGGTTGGTCGCGCCAAGTTTTTTCGCCGCCGTATTCAGATGCAACGTCACAGTTGCCACCGAGCGGTGCAGCTTGCGGGCTATCTCTTTCGCCGTTAATCCTTCGGCTGACCACGCCAGGCACTCGCGCTCGCGGTTGCTTAATTTGACATGGCGGCACGTGAGCATCGAGGCGTCAAACAGCGGAAAGGCAGATTCCTGAAAACGGTGGGCGATAAAGGTTAATTGCGCCAGCGTGTCGCTGATATCGCGCGCTTGCTGCTGGCTGGCGACAATGCCGGTCAGGGTAACAAACCCGCCGTGCGGCAAATGCAACGGCACCGTGGCACCGCAGGGCATATTGTGGTCGCGCATGTAATGCGTCACTTCCTGGGCGTTATCATCCAGCCTGCCATGCAGCGCCCCGCTGTCCGGGCGTTGATAGGACCAGACAAACGGCGCGCAGCTCTCCAGCGCGAAGTGCTGCACCGGGTCGACCTGGTAGTAACCGCGCTCGCACCACAAGCGGCGCATATCCTCCGGCACATTACGCATCTCCAGCAGCGATGGCGTGATAAGCGCCCCTTCCAGCGAGCGCGGAACCGGCGTGTAGTCATAAATCACCGCGTCAAAACCCAGCGCCTGCGTCTGGGTAAATAGCCCGGCAAACGCCTCCTCAAGCCTGCTGCCATTAGCAGCAGCAGGGTTTTCAATGTTTATTCGCATCATTCCCCCTCATGGTTGACGGTGCCACGCCACGGGCACGCTTTGTGCAGACTTCTCCCGTAGCGTGAGGAAGGTATGCAATTCCGGTGCCGTCACGCGGGAGAAGCAAAACTAGTATTTTTGCTAACTACCCAGCCTCCATGGATGCCGCTAGCGTAAAGAAAACGCCCGACAAACAAGGCCGGGCGCGGATAACCAGGGGAGTGGCGCACCATCGCGAGGCGTTTTTTTAACCTTACGACCCCGCATGCACCACAGGAGAATGCTGATGCACCGTTACCGTTTTCTGTTATTCCGACCATTGCAGCTACTGCCGGTGTTGTTGGGAATAAGCATCATCACGTTTGCGATGGTGCGCGCTATCCCCGGCGATCCGGCGCGCATCCTGCTTGGCGTGCGCAGCACGCCAGCGGCACTGGCGCGTATTCGTGCGCAGTTCGGGCTGGATGAACCCCTGTGGGTACAGTATGGCTACTTTCTGCGCAATCTGGTGCAGGGCGAACTGGGAAAATCGATCGTCTACCGCATCGATACCCTAAAACTGATTAACTCCCGCCTTGAGCCCACCTTGTGGCTGGTGCTTGGCAGCGTACTGCTGGCAGTTATTTTTACGGTGCCGTTGGCAGCGCTGGCGGCGCGTCAGCGTGGGCGCATCGCCGACCAGCTTATTCGCCTGTTCACCACCGCCGGTCTCGGTTTCCCCGCCTTCTGGCTGGGCATCATGATGATCATTGTTTTTAGCGTGGTGCTGGGCTGGTTCCCGGTTTCCGGTTACGGCAGCGATTTTGCCGACCAGTTGCACCATATGGTGCTGCCGTGTCTGACCGTCGCGCTGGCGTTGTCGGCGGTGTTGATCCGCAACCTGCGCGCCAGCCTGCTGATGGAGATGAGCAGCGATTACGTGATGGCCGCCAGAGCGCGCGGGCAGCGGGAAAACCGCATCTTCTGGCGGCATGTGTTACCCAACTCACTGGTGCCGACGCTAAACCTGCTGGCGGTGAATATCGGCTGGCTGATTGGCAGCACGGTGGTGATTGAGAGCGTGTTCGCCATTCCGGGACTGGGGCAACTGCTGGTAAAAGCGATTTTCAGCCGTGACTACATGGTGGTGCAGGGCGTGGTGATGGTATTTGCCCTTGCCACGGTCGCCGTCAACTTGCTGGCCGACATACTGACGGTAGCACTGGATCCGAGGGTGAAACTATGAGTGCTATCAGCGTACTGACCGTGTTACGTCGACGCGCTATTCCACAGCAGCATGCCCTGGGCGTTGGGCTGTTGATTGTTGGCTTGTGGCTGTGCGTCGCGTTATTCGCCCCGTGGCTGGCACCGTTTGATCCGATAACCCAGGATGCGACCGCCAGCTTGCTGCCGCCAGGGAGCGCACATCTTTTTGGCACGGATAACTTTGGCCGCGACATCTTCTCCCGCGTGCTGTGGGGCGCGCGGGTGGATCTGCAAATCTGTCTGCTGGGCGTTATCTTTCCATTTCTGCTCGGCACCACGCTCGGCGCGCTGTCAGGCTACCTGGGTGGCGCGGTGGATGCGCTGATCATGCGCATTATCGATATCGTGCTGGCGTTCCCGTTTCTGGTGTTGATGCTGGCGATTATCGCCATTCTCGGGCCGGGTCTTGGCAGTTTTTACATCGCGATGGCGATGGTTGGCTGGGTCTCTTACGCCCGGCTGGTGCGGGCGCAGGTATTAACCCTCAAGCAGCGTGATTTTGTGCTGGCGGCGCGTAGCCTCGGCTATGGTCATGCCCGCATTCTGTTTCGCCACTTGCTGCCTAACGCCATGACCGGCGCGCTGGTGTTTTCCATGTCGGATTGCGTGCTGGTGCTGTTAAACGGCGCGGCGGTGAGCTACCTCGGTCTTGGCGTACAACCGCCGACGGCCGAGTGGGGCGTGATGGTGGCAGAAGGGCAGAGTTTTATCACTACTGCCTGGTGGATAACCACCTTTCCGGGGCTGGCGATTGTTCTGCTGGCAATGGGCTTCAGCCTGCTGGCGGATGGTCTTGGCGACAAACTGGGAGCGCGCGTATGAGTTTGCTAAACGTCTCGCAACTGACCATTTCCCGGGGGGATGATGGCGCGCTGGTGGATAAGGTCTCTTTCCGGCTGCAGGCCGGGGAAATGCTGGGGCTGGTGGGCGAGAGCGGTTCCGGAAAAACCGTGACCTGCCGGGCGCTAATGCGACTGCTGCCGGGGCAGGGATTGACGATTAGCGGTGGCGAAGTGTGGTTTGGCGGGCGCGATCTGTTGTCGCTTAGCGAAGCGCAGATGTCGGCGGTGCGCGGACGGGAAATTGGCATGATTTTCCAGAACCCGGCCAGCCACTTAAACCCGGTAATGACCATTGGCGAGCAGATTGCCGAAAGCCGCCGCCTGCATTTCGGTGTTAACCGTCGGCAGGCAAAAGAGGATGCCAAAGAGCTGCTGCGCCAGGTGGGCATTCCCGATCCGCAAAACCGCATTAACAACTATCCGCACGAATTTTCCGGCGGTATGCGCCAGCGTGCGATGATTGCCGTGGCGCTGGCACCGGAACCGTCGCTGCTGATTGCCGATGAGCCGACCACCGCGCTGGATGTCACCGTGCAGATGCAGATCCTGCGTTTGCTCAGCACCCTGCGCGAGCAGTTAGGCCTGGCGGTGGTGATGATCACCCACGATCTTGGCGTGGTGGCGCAAACCTGCGATCGCATTGCGGTGATGTACGGCGGGCGTTTATGCGAAGTGGGCGGCAAACGCGAAGTGCTGGCGCAGCCGCTGCACCCGTACACGCGCGGGTTAATTGATTGCCAGCCCTCCAGCGAAGGCGGGCAGGGACGGCTGGTCACCATCAATGGACAACCGCCGCTGGCAGGGAGCTTCCCGACCGGCTGCCGCTTTCACCCGCGTTGCCCGCAGGCGAGCAGCGCATGTCAGCAGCAGCCTTCGTTACTGTTCGGGCGCGACAGCCTGACGCACGCAGCGGCGTGCCATCACGCCTTACAGCCACTGACTCAGCGGGAGGGATAATGTCGACACCGGCAAACTGGCCTTTGCTGGAAGCGGATAACGTCTCAGTCACGTTTCCGGTTTCCGGCGGGTTGCTCAGCAAAAAACGCGTGGTCCACGCGGTAAACCAGGTGACGCTCAAAATCCACGCGGGTGAAACGCTGGGATTAGTGGGCGAATCCGGCAGCGGCAAAAGCACGCTGGGGCGGGCGCTGTTGCAGCTAGAAAAGATCAATGATGGTGAAGTGCGTTTCGACGGCCACCGCGTCACTCACGGTCTGAAAAGCGACATCGCGCGGCTGCGTCTGCAAACGGCGATGATTTTTCAGGATCCGTTCGCCTCGCTTAACCCGCGGCAGACAATAGGCGAAAGCATCAGCGAAGTGCTGCGCGTCTACCAGAAAGTGCCGCGCGACCGGATTAGCGCACGGGTTGAAGAACTGCTGACGTTGGTCGGCTTGCGCCCGGAGCACGCCGCAGCCAAACCCGGCCAACTGAGCGGCGGGCAGTGCCAGCGGGCGGGGATTGCGCGGGCGCTGGCGATCGAACCCCGGTTGATCGTCGCCGACGAGTGCGTGGCGGCGCTGGATGTCTCCATTCAGGGGCAGATCGTCAATTTGCTGATGGATCTGCGTGAAAAAATGGGGCTGGCGATCCTGTTTATTGCCCACGATCTGGCGATTGTGCGCCGCCTGTGCGATCGGGTGGCGGTGATGTACCTCGGGCGGATCGTCGAAGAAGGCCCCGCAGAAGCCGTCTTTACCCATCCGCGCCACCCTTATACCGCTGCGCTGATCTCCGCCATCCCGGAAATCGATCCGGATAAACCGTTGCCGCAGGAGACGCTTACGGGCGAGCCGCCGAGCCCGGTTGCCATTCCACAAGGTTGCGCGTTTCATCCGCGCTGCCCTTACGCGCAGGTGCAGTGCCGCACTGGCGCATTACCCCCGACCCGGCAGATTGCCGATCACGCCTGGATCTGTGTGCTGACGCACGCAGGCGAGAAGAGTGTTTTTCCTTTGACTGAGGGATCCTTTGATGAAGCACAAGCAAGTTAAGTTATTGGCAGCCAGCGTTTTTCTGGCGCTCAGTGTGGTCAGTGAAATGGCGCAGGCGGCTGGCGTTCTGACGATTGGTCGTCGGGAAGACAGCACCACGTTTGATCCGATCAAATCGGCGCAGAACGCGGATAACTGGGTCTTTTCCAACGTTTTTGATCCGCTGGTGCGCGTCGATAAAACCGGCACCAAACTGGAACCGGGCGTGGCGGAAAGCTGGACAATTTCCCCGGATGGCAAGGTCTATACCTTTAAAATCCGCGATACCAAATTCTCTGATGGCACGCCGGTAAGCGCCAGCGATGCGGCCTTCAGCCTGCTGCGCATTCGTAGTGATGAAGGATCGCTCTGGCGCGACTCGTACAGCATTATTGATAAAGCCGAAGCGCCGGATGCGCGCACGCTGGTGGTGACGCTGAAATCGCCCTCTGCGCCGTTCCTGTCACAGCTGGCGCTGCCAAACGCGTCGGTGATCTCCGAGAAAGCGCTGAAAGCCGAAGGCGAAGAAACCTTCGCGGAAAAACCGGTCGGTTCCGGCGCGTTCAGCGTAAAAGAGTGGGTGCGCGGCGAAAAAATCGTGCTGGTGAAGAACCCGAACTACTGGCAGGCGAAGAATGTCAGCCTTGATGAAGTGGACTGGCTGACTATCCCGGATGACAACACGCGTATGTTGAAAGTGCAGGCCGGCGAACTGGATGCCGCCCTGACGGTGCCGTTCTCGCGCATCGCTTCCCTGCAAAAAGATAGCAATCTGAAAGTGGAGCTGGATCCGTCAACCCGCGAAGATCATCTGCTTATCAACCATTCGCACGGCGCGCTTGGCAAAGTGGAGGTGCGCCAGGCGCTGGACTTTGCCATCGATAAAGACGCGATTGTCAAAACCGTGACCTTTGGTTACGGCCAGGTGGCGAACTCCTATATTCCGGCCGGTGCGCTCTATCACTACAACGACAATTTGCGTCGCCCCTACGATCCAGAAAAAGCGAAACAGATGCTGAAAGCGGCGGGCGCGGGCGATCTGACGCTGAATTATGTGGTTAACGCCGGGGATGAGGTGGATGAGCAAATCGCCATTTTACTGCAACAGCAGCTGGCGAAAGCGGGCGTGAAGGTGAACTTGCAGAAAGTTGACCCCAGCCAGAGCTGGGACATGCTGGTGGCCGGTGAGTACGATATTTCGGTGATGTACTGGACCAACGACATTCTCGACCCGGATCAGAAAACCACCTTTGTGCTCGGCCATGACACGAACATGAACTACATGACGCGTTATAAGAACGACAAAGTGAAAGCGCTGGTGGCGGCGGCACGTGTCGAAATGGATGCGAAAAAACGTGAACAGATGTATATCGAGCTGCAAAAAATGGCGAAAGCTGATGTGAACTGGATCGATCTCTACTACAGCCCCTATCGCAATGTGACGCGGAAGAATATTGAAGGTTTCTACCAAAATCCGCTGGGACGTTTCTTCCTTGAAGATACGGTGAAAAAATAGAACAGGCTGCCGGGTGCGCATTGCGTCACCCGGCGTACGCTTAAAACATCACCGTATGCAAGACGGTGCGCACCAGTATCCCGACAATCGCGCCCGGCAGCGCAAAGCGGAACAGACGCACAAAGCGGCTGGCGATGCCGAGAAAAATGCCGATACCGGGCAAGTCCAGCGTCTGCACCAGAAAACCCGCCGAGGCGTTGATTTGCTCAGCCGTTAACTGCCCGTGCTGCACCATTTCGGACGCCACGCCAAAATACGCCGTCCCGCCCGCCAGGCATTTGGTTAACGCCAGCAACACATACACCGTCGAAATATGGAAAAACGACAGCAGCGGCGTGAGCAGCGTGGTTAAGGCTTCCACTACGCCCGCGGCTTTCAGTAACCCCACCACCGTTAACGACAGCAGCAGCATCGGTAGTGAACCCAGCGACAAGCGGATGGCATCTGCCCCTGCGCCGTTAATCACCGCAATCAAACCCGCGCGCGGTTTATCCTGGTGCAATTCGCCCTCTTCGTCGCGCAGGCTGGCAGCGGAGAGTTTTCGTCCCGACACATAATAGGTCAGCGTGGAGGCGGCAAGCCCGCCGATAAGTGAAATCACAATCGCCATCCCCCAGTGCAGGCCGAACGGCGTTAGCGGGTAAAAGACGTTTGCCTGACCCATGGCGAACAACATGGCCAGCGTGGCGGCGAGATGGCGGTCGGAGGTGCCTCTTCTTTCCATAATCGCCAGGGCGGCGAGAGGCGCGGCGAAACTGACAAAGTTAAGCTGGATAAGGGCGAAAATCCCCATTCCGCTGATACCAAAAGGTTTCAGAACGGGGGAGGTAAGGCGCACGATGCCATCTAAAACCCCTTTCTCCTCCAGGTATTTCATCATGATGAGCATCACCACCATGATGGGCAGCAAGGTATACAGCGCAACATCTACGGAAACCTTGCCCGCCGACATGATGATTTCAATGATATTCATTACTGACTCCGGTGAATGTTTTCACCGCTATAGTACACCCGGCAACGGTTTGGCCGCCGCTTTCACCCCATTGTATTTACTTATTTTCTTTGCAGAGTCGCCAGTTTTACCCGAGCTACGTGATCTGGTAGGTGGCGCGATAAAGCCCCACGAAACGTGGCATTCTGGAAGAAATACAAAGAGATAGGCCGCGCAATAAAAAGAACGGTCGGCATAGCAGTGGTCGGCGTCGGGAAAATTTCACTTAACGTTCAGCCGAATATGCCGATAACCCGATTTTATGCCTGGAACACAGTGGGATGATTCGAGGTTACCGATGGGACTGAATATTTTTAAAGCACACAAGCAAAAAAAAGAAGCAGAAGAGATTGTGGTGAATGCGCGTTTTAAAGCGCGGCTGGCGGAAGAGGGGCTGGAAGAAGCCAGAAATACATCGTCAACGCTCATCAACACGCTGCTCGATCAAAAGCAACGCTATGCGGATGTCATTATCCCTGAGGCCTTGTCGGTACTGGAGAAGTGCCAAAAAGTTAACCGGCTGGAGACCAAAGTCTCGCAGGATGTGTTAGATAATTTTGCCCGCTACGACGCGCCGCAGTTGCAAACCCAGTCGGTAAAAATGACCGAAATCATTGGCACCGGGGTGAAAGGTACAGCAACCGGCGCGGCGCTCGCCCTCGGCTCGATGAGCGCGGTTTCGACATTCGGCGCGGCCTCTACCGGCACTGCGATCGCGTCGCTTTCCGGCGCTGCCGCCAGTAACGCCACGCTGGCCTGGTTTGGCGGCGGTGCGCTTTCCGCCGGTGGCGCAGGGATCGCCGGTGGCACCATGGTGCTGGGCGGCATTGTGCTGGCTCCGGTCGCCATTTTCGCGATGCTGAAATACAGCCAGAATGCGGAAAAAAAACTGACCGAAGCGTATGAATATCGCAGTGCGGTTAACAAGGAAGTGGCAAAAATCAATGCGGTAATCGAAGTAGCGCAGGCCATTAACCAGCATATTTCGCTGTATGCCTCGACCATTGAAGGTATTGCTCAGCGCCTGAAAACAAGTTACCAGATGCTGGATCAGGCACTCTCAACTAACGTTGCGCACGAGCGTGTCGTTTTCCTGAAACTCCAAACCGTACTGCTGGTAAAAGCGATGAAACAGTTGCTGGCGATACGTCTGGTGGATGATCAGAATAGCCCAACGCAGGAATCCGTGACGGTGGTTTCCCATGCGCAGGCCTTCACCGAGGAGCGTGTGAATACGCTGGTGACAAACCTGATCGCCGCAAATGATCACATGACCATGACCAGCGATGTCTCGTCTCTTGCACCTGGCGAGCAGAGCGCGCTCTATTTCTGGCTGGCAGACAGCCAGCGGCGCAAAGCAATTGCCGATGATGATGAACCTTCGTTTCTGGTGTGGATCGTGCTGTGCCTTCTTTTTGGCGCGCTGGGGTATTACCTGCACAGCATTGAGTGGACTTACACCTCGCTTGTTGCCTTTTTGTTCAGTTTCACCGGCTTTTCCGGGGCGTTAGGTCGTCTGTTTAATTTTGACAGCTCAGGGCTGGTGGGGACGGGCATTCTGGCCGTGATGGGATACGCAGCTTATTTATTCTGGTGGGCATAATATGAAAGCACTGTTTAACGCCTCGAAAGTGGCGGCAAAAGCGTCGCCGTTACAAGCGGCCTCGGCGGCGAAAGAGATTTTTGACGCCTGGCGTGATTTACAAAAATACCGTGCGGAGCAGGAAACGGCTCGCCATCAAATCACCAGGGAAACCGAAGTACAAATTGCGCGGATTCAGGCGCAAAAAGAGGTGTTGTTGCAGGCGTTGAATCAGGATTTCGCGCTGCGCCAGACCTCGCTTACCCAGACGTTTGCCGTGCTGGATAAAGCGCTGGAAACGAACAATCTGGACCTGTTAGATAAATCGTTAGGCGCGATTGTGGCCATCACCCAGCAATCTTCGGTGGTGTCGCTGAAAACGTTACATGCCACGTTGCAGGACAGCCGCAACGTTATCGATCTGTAAACCTGTTTTGCGCCAAAACAGTGCTACGTTCTGGCGCAAAGCTTTTCACAAAAAGTGAATATGCTTTTTGCCGTGATCGGGTGAGATCTCAATGCGTGCCCGCACCTGAAACACCTCGGCCAGCATCGCTTCCGTGAGCACCTCGTCCGGCGTGCCGCGCGCCACAATCTGCCCTTTTTGCATCACGATCAGCGCATCGCAGAACATGGCCGCGTGGTTCAAATCGTGGATCGCAACAATGCTGGTCACCGGCAGTTCACTGATAAGGCGCATTAACTGCATCTGATGATGAATATCGAGATGGTTGGTAGGCTCGTCGAGCAAAATTTCGCTCGGCGCTTGCGCCAGCGCGCGGGCAATATGCACCCGCTGACGTTCGCCGCCGGAGAGGCTTTGCCAGCCCTGTTCGCTGTGCTCAAGCATGCCCACGCGCTCAAGCGCCGCCGTGACTATCTCATCATCACTGTGCGACCACGGGCTAAACGGCGAGTGGTGCGGAATGCGCCCCAGTTTCACCACATCGCGCACGCGAATGTTGGCTTCCGTCGCCGCATGCTGCTCAACAAACGCCACCCGCTGCGCCAGCGCTTTTTTTCTCAGCGTTGCGACATCGCGACCATCCAGCATCACGCTGCCGTCATCCGGGCGGCGCAGGCCGGCCAGAATGCGCAGCAGCGAGGATTTTCCTGAACCATTCGGCCCCAGCAGGCCCAGCGTCTGGCCCTTTGCTACTTCAAGCGAGACGTTATCGACAATGGTTTTTTTCCCTGCCCGCCAGCAGAGATTTTTGGCGCTGATACTCATGCGAATTTCCTTGAGCGATAGAGAATAACCGCGAAGAACGGCACGCCCACCAGCGCGGTAACCACGCCAACCGGCAGGCTTTGCGGCGCAATCAGCGTGCGCGAGGCAATATCCGCCAGCACCATCAAAATCGCACCGGCCATCGCACACGCCACCAGTAACTGGCGGTGCAGCGGCCCGATGAAATAGCGCATCACATGCGGCACCACGAGGCCCACAAAGCCAATGGAACCTGCCATGCTGACAATGGTGGCGGTGATCAGTGCGGTAACGGAAAAGAGAATCAAGCGTACCGCACCTACCGGAATGCCCAGCGAGGCGGCAGCGTCATCGCCAAAGGTAAAAGCGTCCAGCGCTTTGGCGTGATACAGGCACGCCAGCAGACCAACGATAACCACGACTAACACCAGCTGGAATTCCGGCCAGCGCACGCCGCTGAAACTGCCCAGCAGCCAGAACATCACATCCCGCGCTTGCTGCGCGCTGGCGGAGGTGCTGATGCTGTACGCGGTGATGGCGTTGAAAAGCTGGGACGCCGCGACCCCGGCGAGAATGGTGCGTTCGTTACCGCCGCGCGCGCCGTTGGTTAACACGGCGACAAACAAAAACGCGGCAAACGCGCCAACAAATGCCCCGGCAGAGAGCGACACCGCGCCTGCGCCGAGACCTAACACCACCACCGATACCGCGCCGGTGGATGCCCCGGCGGACACGCCCAGCACATAAGGTTCTGCCAGCGCGTTTTTCAGCAGGCTTTGCAGCACCGCGCCGCAAATCGCTAACCCGGCGCCGCAGCAGGCGGCAACCAGTGCGCGGCTTAGGCGGAAGTCCCAAATCACCGTTTCATGGATACGGTTTAGCGGCTCGCTGGTCAGCCCCAGTTTATTGCTGACGGCGTAAAAGGTGGTTCTCAGCGGAATCGCCAGTTCGCCGACGCCGACGCTGACGGCAATCACCAGTGCGAGCAGCACCAGCGATAACAACAAGAGTACCGCGTGCTGCGCTTTTTTAAGCGCAGCCGGTGAGGGCGTGGTCATTTATCCAGCCCCAACTTCTCCAGTTGTGCGCCCACTTGTTCTGCACCGTAGAACGTGCGGATGGTCGGGTTCATCGCCTGGCCGTCCATCACCACGATATGGCCTTTTTTCACCGCCTCAAGCTGGCTGACCGCCGGATCGCTTTTCAGGAATTTGATCTTCTCTTCCGCGCTGTCCAGCGCCCAGCGGTTACGATCGAGACTGGAGACAACAATCACATCCGGGTTAGAAGCAATAATGCTTTCCCAGCTGAGCGTCGGCCACTCGCTTTCCGAGGTGATAGCGCTGTGTCCGCCAAGCAGGCTGGCGATATAACCGGAAGCGCTGTTCTTGCCGCCGACATAGGCATCCGCCGAGGGCGAGGCGCTGGAGAACCAGAAGACAAACGACAGGTTTTTCTTGCCGTGGCCGAATTTACTGCGCAGCGCCTCTTCGCGCTGTTTAAACCCGGCAATCAGCTTCTCGCCGCGATCCTGTACATCGAAAATTTCGGCCAGATCGCTGATCTCTTTATAAAGCAGCGACGGGTTCCACAGGGTATGACGGCTACCGTAAATATCGCCGTTATCCTGTTTGGTTGCGCAGACACCCGGTGAGAGATAACTGTTTGCGCCAATGGCGGACAAATCTTCGCGCTTCGCCACTTTGCTGTCCGGCCCCAGCAGGATCGGCAACTGGGCGGCCACGAAATCGGGCTCCTGGGCAATGATCGACTCAAGCGTTGGGATCTCAACCGTCAGCACTTTCACTTTGGCATTCTGCGCGGCAAGCTGCGGCAGCACTTTGGTCGGCCAGAACGCGCTGGCCACCATTTTGTCCTGCAAACCAAGCAGCAGCATGATTTCTGCCGTGTTCTGCCCCAGCGCCACCACGCGCTGCGGCGCTTTGTCGAACGTAACCTGCACTCCGCAGTTTTCAATGGTCAGCGGATAATGGGTGGCTTGCGCCAGAGCGGAACCCGCAAACAACATCCCCAGTGCAAACAACGATTTTTTAAACATTGGCATCATCATGACCTTGAGAAAGTATTAGTTTTGTAAATGCAAATCATTCTTATGGCGGCTCTTATACCGAGCGGCATGGGCCTTGTCAATATGGGGGATTATCAATGAATACCTTGTTTTCAATGTGTGTTTAAAGAGAGTTGCCAGCAGGAAATTTCCCCGGTATTAAAGACCTTTGCGCGTTTTGCTGACTTGGAACCTTCATGCTTGCCCAAATTTCTGCCCCGTCGAAAGTGACCTCGCCGTATCTGCTCGCCGGTAGCCAGCTGATTTTTAATATCGGTTTTTATGCGGTGGTGCCGTTTCTGGCGATCTATCTGCGCGACGATTTGCTGCTTTCTGGCTCGTTGATTGGCTTGATCATCGGTCTGCGCACTTTCTCTCAGCAGGGCATGTTTTTATTAGGCGGCGCGTTATCCGACCGCTTTGGCGCAAGGATCATTATTCTGTGCGGCTGCGTGGTGCGTATCAGCGGGTATCTGCTGCTGGCGTTTGGCGGGGAGCTGCTGCCGGTGGTACTGGGCGCCTGTTTAACCGGCGTTGGCGGGGCGCTGTTTTCCCCCTCCATCGAAGCGCTGCTGGCGAAAGCGGGCACGCAGAGTGAAAAAGCGGGAAAGCGCAGCCGCGCGGAGTGGTTCGCGCTGTTCGCCATTTGCGGCGAATTGGGCACGGTGCTCGGGCCGCTGCTGGGTTCGCTGCTTGCCGGTTTTGGTTTCCAGCGCGTGGCGCTGGCCGGAGCGGGCGTGTTTATGGTTGCGCTGCTGGTGCTCTTTTTCTGTCTGCCGGGTGGCAACGGGAAAACGGAAACGCTGCATGTGCTACCGTGGTGGAAAACTTTTCGCAAACCGCGTTTTGTCGCGTTTATGGTGGCCTACAGTGCTTATCTGTTCAGCTATAACCAGCTTTACCTGGCGTTGCCGGTTGAGCTGAGCCGATCGGGCAGCAGCGAGAAAACCCTCGGCCCGCTCTTTATGCTGGCGTCGGTGCTCATCATCACGTTACAGATGCCGCTGGCGCGGCTTGCCCGCCGTATTGGCGCGGCACGCATGTTGCCGGTGGGGTTTGCGCTACTGGCTGCGTCATTTATCAGCGTTGCACTGTTTGCCGCGACACCGGCACCGGAAAACTGGCAGCGCTATGTACCCGCCGCCTGCATGGTGACGCTATTAACGCTCGGGCAAATGCTGATTGTCCCGGTGGGGAAAGATCTGGTGCCATGGTTCGCGGATAACCAGAACCTCGGCGCGCATTATGGCGCACTGGCGTCGATGGGGGGCGTGACGGTGCTTGCGGGAAACTTCCTGTTAGGTGGGCAACTGGATAACGCACTGACCCCTTCTGCGGCGGCGAGTATCGCCTGGTTGTGGCTGGCGCTGATCCCGTTGCTCAGCGCACTGGCCATGATATTTATCTGTCGCCCGATGGCGCAGCACGCCGGGCGTTAGCTGCCTGGCGTGGCGTAACCGCCAGCGATAAACCACGTCAGAAAGGCGACGGCGACAATAAAAACCAGGATAGGAAACGCAATACCAATTCTCATAACACCTCGTTACGCTGTCGCCAGCATGAACACGCACCAAACCGCATCGTCTGCGGGCAGACAACGTTAGCACAAACGCGGGCAAAAAATTACCGCATCAGCGGTTAAAAACGGCTGCGATTTGCCTGCTCGACGGTAATTTTCAGGTAGCTACTGGCGATATGCTCGCGAAAATAGTTTTCCTGCTCGTGGCTCATCAAAAATGCCTGCCAGGTTTTGGGGGGCACGCCAAGATATTGCTCAACCCGGCCGTTGCTGTGTTCAAGCTCAAGTACGCAGGAGTTTGGATCGTATCCGGCGGCGCGCAGCGCGCGGCAGGAAAGGGGATGTCTTTTCATAATGTGTTCTGCTCAACGTCAATGTCAAAGTGGCACTTCTGCTATTGCTATCGGCAGTGGACGCGGAAAATTTACACTGTGGCCAGGGATTTAGCGGCGTGCCGTTTAACCAGCGTTTACTAAAGGGGGGGCATGCACAGAGCGGGATGCGCATTGCGCGTCGTTTCACGGTGTGAATCAGACGCCGGTAGAACGTTGCACAGCATGATCGCAGCCGTCCGGCTGTGACATGCACTTATTCGCTGTTCAGCGCGGCAAACCGGTGCGCAGAATGCCATGGTGCAGATTAACGAAAAGGGAAACCTGGCACAGTGATGCCATGGGGTAATTCATGCCTAAGCAGTGCCCTCACTAAGCAGGAGGGCACTGTTTCGCGTCGAGCAGGGCTGCACGATCCGGTTAGCTGAGTAACGAGATCCAGTCGCTGGGTATATCAGTAAAAAAGGTGGCTTCCTGCGTGGCTGTTCTGGTGCCAACAATAACGTATTGGCTTAAGTCAGGGTTCGCGTCGGTTAAAATATAGTACGGCTTGCGTCCATACATATGCCCTTGATCGGGCAGTTGTGCTCCCACGCTGCCGTCGAGATTAAATTCAAAAAACAGCGCACTCTTCGGGGCGGTGATGCGATATTTATGTTTGCCATAAGAAGCGCCATCTTCAATACATGAAGTCGAGACAGAATCCCCTTTAGAATTACTTATGATGTAACCGCCAATATCAACAAGGTTTTTAAAACCGTTGGTGACAATAAGCTGCTGAATATAGGCAATAGCCTGGGCTGGAGTTCGCCCGCGGCACGATTCAATGCGCGGCTGGAACCCGGTTTTTTGTATTTCGGAAATAACACGGTTATCACCGCGATAATAAATAGATGGCATCTCTTTCTCTCCTCATGATTACGATGGGTGTTTATCGTGCACTGTTGGTATTTAATTTTGGTTATCGGATGCGCATCAAAAAAACAACGCGCCTCTCACTGGAGATAAACGGTCGGTATAGTGACGTCATATTTATATCAACCCATTTGCGCTGATTTAAATATTATCCGCTACCGTGTGTTCATCCGATAATCACTTAAAGATAACGGTGGAAATAAAAAAACAAATCGGGTTTTTGGCGTAGACCTTTTATCCGGGGCGGGTAACGTATCCATCTGATTGCATAACTCTGCGCGTGCGCGGAAAGCACAAACATAATCCAAACGGTCAGAATGTAGGTAACTTACTGAATTGAAGTCAAAACATATTAAAATGGCACCCGGATAACAAAAAAGTGCTGGCGAACTCGCGCCAGTCTTTTATGGGCTGCAAAGGAGTGAACGTTGCATCGCAGGTCTGTTTATTCGTCCTGTTGGGTAGAAACTACAGACGTTTTTTCAGCGTTCCGCTTTATAAATGCCCGCACAACAGGGATTGCATAAACCACAAACAATAAACAGTTTGCTGCAAATAACAGTGAAGTGTAAATATTGATCGCCAGGAAGGTATCCAGTAAGCCGATTTTTACTATTACATCCAGTATTAACCTGCAGAACAGGCTGGAAAGATAATAATGCGCGTAAGACAGAAACATGAAACAGAATAAAATGGTGTAGTTATCGCTATCGTTTGTTTTTCTTATGCTGAATGAGCAATAGTAACGATTTAGCAAAAACAATAGTTCTTTATTATTTGATGCAAATAACAGTGCTGCAAACACCGAGCACATGACTATTGTGAAGACATTCTGTACCTGGTACGTGAAGGGTAAATCTGCCATCACCGTAGAATATGAGTAGGCGTAATAGCCAATCGATAAAACAGACAGCAGTAACAATATTTTTCGTATCATTTTTCTCATCCACGGTTTCCCGCTCAAAACACATTCAGGTATTTGCATTGCCAAAGCATTGGCCCACCGATATGACTAACGGCACACCGCCTGTAAACTTTATGCATAAATTGCAGGGCGAAGATAAGAAGGTGCCGTAAAGCGCAGTACACCGATGAGTGACATCGTGCGCAAAGGGCTGGCATTGCTGGTTGAAAAAGCGCCAGATGTCATGCGCCTTCGTTGGCATGACAGCCATTTCATCACCATGTGACGTTAAAACGGCAGCGTCACAGAACGCGGATTTACACAAAAAGCGGGAAGCGCGCGCGGTACTCAAAACACAAGGTATGCGAGGAAGGCTGTTTTGCCTGGCACATTTCTGAAACAATGCGCGTTACGTTTCACAAACCGAACAGGTGCACAGATGGACAGAGTGATGGCGGTGGTGGTGTTTAATCGCATCTGCGAGCTGGGAAGCCTGAGCGCCGCCGCGCGGGCGCTGGGGATTTCTCGCCCGATGGTCAGCCGCTACCTTGATGAGATGGAAAAATGGGCGGGCGCCCGGCTTATTCATCGTTCGTCTCGCCGCCTGACGCTTACGCCTGCCGGGGAAAATACGCTACAAAAGACGCGGCAACTCGCGCCGCTGTTTGGCGATATCGAAGGGCAATCGACGCGGGAAACACCCTCCGGCACATTGCGTGTCGCCTGTGCCCACTTCACGGCCAGCCACATTATCGGGCCGGTACTGCCGGATTTTCTGGCGCGTTACCCGGCGTTAAGAATCGAAGTCGAAGTGGGAAACCACCCGGTCAACCTGATTGGTGAACGCATCGATTTGGCGATTCGCATCACCAATAACCCGGAAGCAGGGGCGATAGCCACCCGTCTCGGCGAGTGCCGCTCGGTACTTTGCGCATCGGCGGATTACCTGCGTCTGCACGGTACACCGCACACGGTACACGAGCTTGAGCACCACAATTGTCTCCACTATAGCGGTTTCGCCGGGCAGTCGTGGCACTTCACCGACAGCGCACAAAACACGTGGCAAGTGATGGCGAACGGTAATCTGAGCGCGGGGATCTCGGCGGTGCTGCGCGATGCGGCGATTGCCGGGTGTGGGCTGGCGCTGGTGCCGGAACGGGAAGCGCTGGAGGCGCTGAATAATGGCCAACTGGTCAGGGTGTTACCCGATCTCGAACCGCAACGACTGGGGATTTATGGCCTGTATCAGTCTCGGGAACATCAACACGCCGCGCTGCGGTTGTTTATTGATGCTATCCGCCAGCAGTTAACCAGCGTGCCAGAATAAATAGCCATTTTATGTGGGGAATTAGCCGGGTAATAACGATGAAAAATCTAAAGATAATAGCGGTGTTGCGTACTCGTGCTGGCAATGCGCGGCAGCGCCATTGTTTTCCTTAGGTTTAATCTCATCATTAGCATTTAATTATTTGTGCTGTTGAGGCCAGTCTTATTTTTTGGTCAGCTATTGACGGCTGCGGTTATTTATCGGTTAAATGAAAGCCCGCCCGTTGTGAGTGAAACTAAAATGGTGATGATGAACCTGGCCTTGATAGGCGTGCTGCTGATCGTTATCGCGTATTCTTTTTACAGGCACTTTCGACTTGTACGCTCAAGAAAAGTGGGTCAACCGCGTAAATACGGCAAGAAGACTTAACGATATTTAATGTGAATTGCCTTTTTATCGATGGGATAAAAAGGCAATTTCATGTTGCGTCCTGGTTTTTATTTTGCTGAGTGTTGTAGTTATTTTTCTTTCTTAGCCGTAAGCGACCATTCTATTTATTTGCTCGCCCGGCGGCATAAAAAGTGGATCTTCACTCGTACTCTCATTTAATGTGGAGTCGGTAAAGGAAAAAATGCTAAACGCATAGAAAATGTCAATCTTTGTACTCGCGGAGATTTTCTTTTTTATGTTGTCCTTGTGCGATGAAACGGTTTTTTTGTTGATGTTTAATAGCGTTGAAATCTCCTCGTCACTTTTTTCGAAAATCATCTCTTTAAGAATCGCAATTTCGCGCCTTCCCAGACGGATCGTCTTAACATGCTGGCTGACTCTTCCATAAACAAATTCGGTTAATATGTCCATTAAAACGCTGACCGGAACTTTATCGGGTATCACAATCATGGGCGTATGTGCCAACGTAAAGGGTATAAAATTACCTTTGGTTACCACTAATGTTCCCCGGCCAGAATAAGGAGCTGTGAAGTTAATTCCAATGTGCAAACCACTGCCGTTTCTGATTTCATTAACTAATTGCGTGATGCCTTTTTTGGTATAAGAGCAGGTGATTTTGCATAATATGACATCTATTTTTCTTTCCATATTACACCCTCCTGGAGCGTCTGGATGTGCGTGTGTAAAATTTGCAGTTTGAAATTTTTCTCAATCCTTTGTGGTGTTCTTCTATGTCTTCTTTGATCTCTATCATACTGCTAAAAAATTGTTAACTGAGGATTATCTTATTTTTATTTTTAAGCGAAATGTGCATCCGCTGAGATAATTTGGTTTCGCTGAGGAATCTCCCATTTGTTTTCATATTGTCGAGGAATGTCCTATTTTGCGATCCGTTTTTGCGATGGCGATTTAAAGTGCAGATGATCCCAAATAAATATGAGGACAGGATTATGGTGCTTTTAAAATACATTATTATCGCTTTCGTATTTGTTATTTCTGAAATTTGCTACGCAGCGCCCGCAGAAGAAGGAAAAGCAGCCGGGGAGAATGCAGCGGAATATGCAGTTGGCAGTTCAGCCGTCACCGGCGTGGCAGTTGTTTCTGCCGTAGCCGGTTTGCTTTTATTATCAATGGGCGGGGGAGATAACGGCAGTAATACCTCAACCAGCACAACGACGACGACTACGCCTGCCAATTAACGGTGACGCTTTTTTAATTCGCCACGCCAGGGCTTTTGAGGATTTAAAACGCAATGTTTGATCGCACCGGAAGGTGTGAGGGGACGTGTCATCCCGACGCGAGCCGACAGCCGATCGGCACGCGGAAGGTGAGCATATTGCGAGTTGCGGGAGATGCAGGAATGGAAAAGGGGGACGCAGTGGCCCCCTTATCTTGTTCATGACGCGGCGTTTAATTCATCACGCCGCGCCCGGCATGTGCGGAACAATATTGCAGATGATGCGTAAATTCTGATCTGGGAAATCAGGATTCCGCGTGACGATCACCACGTCATTTCGCCGGTGTTCACTTTTGCGCTCAGCTCCAGTGAACCCGCTTCTGCCAGCTTCGGATAAGCGGCGCTCATTGCTTTGATAACGCCCGCCGAGGTGTTATTCGCTTTCAGCGCCTGCTCGAAGGTATCGAGGTAATTAAGGGTAAACGTAATGGCCTGCTCACCGGCGGGACGCGCCCCCAGGTAATGACCGGGGATCACCTGCTGCGGCTTCAGGCGTTGCATTTCGCCCAGCACGTCACGCCACTGCGCACGTGCAGCCGGGGTTTGCGTATCGGCGCTCCAGACGTGGATGCCGCTGGAAATCGCCGTGCCGCCGAGAATGGCTTTATTCGCCGGGATCCAGACATAAGCCGCATAGCTTTGCGGATGGCGCAGCTCCAGCGTTTCACCATCGATAGTAAAGTGGGTCGCCGTGGTCGCTGTCGGTACGGTTAAGGTGTGCGGCGCGCCGTCCTTCATCTGCGGCCCCCAGTACGCCAGCTTGGCCTCTTTTGTCGCTTCGATATGTTTCACCACCGCCGGCGAGGCAACCACCTTGACCTGCGGCCAGGCTTTAACGATCGGTTCAAGGCCAAAATAGAAATCCGGATCGCCGGAGGTGATCACCACTTGCTTGAGCGTTTTGCCGCTGGCTTTGATCATCTCCACCAGTTTTTCGCCATCTTTCACGCTGAATTGCGCATCAAACAAAATGGCTTCCGTAGGACCAGAAACCAGCGTGGATGAGACGGCGAAAATCGCCTTTTCCTGCGGGTTATAAACCTGCAATTGTAACGGTGCGGCAACAGAAGAGGCGCTGGCGAGCATCAGCAATACGCCGGGTAGTTTACGGTTCATGGTGGAGTTCCTTTAACGATATGTTTTTACGAGCGACATAAATGCATCCGGATTGCCGTAATACTGGCTGACCGGAAGCCGCGTGTAACGGCCATCTTCCTGCACCAACACGGCGCAGGGGAAACCCGCTCCGGCGGCTTGTGCCATGACCATGCGGCCATATTGAATGGCGGCGCGGGCTTCGCTTTCCGCCACCTGACCGTTGACAACAGGCAGACCGGTGGCGTGCTGAATCACCGCATTGACCACCTCATCGCGGGTGATATCACGGCCGTCCCGATACCATGCTGTCTGGATGGCGTTAAGAAAGCGCAGTGCGTCAGCCGGTTCGCCAGATTGCTGTAAGGCTAACAAACCGCGAGTGGCCGGTAGCGAGTCGAGCAGCAACCCGTCGCGGGCGAGCAACTCTTCTTTATAAGCACGGCCAAACGGCATACCGGTTAATTTCGCGATCCGATCATCATGTTCGTGCACATGGGCCAGCCAGTCGGCGTCCAGGCGGCGGCGCTGCGCGTCGATAAACAGGCCGCCGGGCAAAATATGTTGTCGTTCAGTGAAGTGTTCAGCCGTGCGGTTAATCAGCGGCAGTGCGCCATAACTCCAGCCGCAGAGCGGATCGATTATCCAGTACAGCCCAGCCTGAAATGCCATGGTTATTCTCTCTTGTTGTGCAGGTGCCGTCCATTGTAGGCACATTGACGGTGAAGAGAATTCCCGTAACCGGACATGCAGCGTTTCGTAAAACGATCAGATAACCCCGCCATGACGACAAAAATGCCGCAACGGCGGGGCGTTAATGCCCGTGCTTCGTGTTTCGCGCGGCAGCCCAGTGCTTGTACTGCGCAGGTGTCATGTTTATGAGCTGGCTAAAGGCTTTGCGAAACGCCGTATCTTCCGTATAGCCACACGCGGCGGCGACGTGCCTGATATTGGCTGACGGGTTTTCAAGTAGCAGGCAGGCTGATTCTATGCGCACACGCGTAATAAAATGTTTAGGGCTTTCGCGGGTTAAATCGGCCAGTTTTCGGTGCAAAGTGCGCGGGCTGAGGTTCAACGCGCTGGCGAGTGCTTCGACGGTGATGGCCGGATTTTCATAGCGGATAAGCTGTTCGGCGCGCAGTAACAGCGGATCGATGGTGTTTAAAAAGCCGCGCGGCGCATAGATTTGCTGGGAGATCGGCTGGCTGTCGGCAACGGTCATATCCGCTGCCATCCTTGCCACTTCGTCCCCGGCATGCTGGCGAATAATGTGCAACGCCAGATCCACCCACGATAGCGGTCCGCCGGTGGTGATCACGTTGCGCTCTTCGATTAACGCTTTGCCCCACACCATTTTGGCGCGCGGATAGCGGGCGCGGAAAGTGGGATACAGCCACCATGTGGTGGCGCACTCTCTGCCATCCAGCAATCCGGCGTCACCCAGCAGATACCCCCCGGCGCAGGCGCCGCCAATTTTCGCACCGCGCTGATGCTGTTGGCGCAACCACGCGACAGCTTCCGGGCTGGTGAGCGCAGGCAGTTTATTACCGCCAAGCGCCATGCCGCAGGCCAGAATCACATCGGGCGCGGTTATGCTGGCAAACGCGCCATCCACCGCAATCGTGCGACCTTGCGCGTCCGCGACCGGCTTCCCGTCAGGGCTGACAATGGCGATCCTGAACCGGTTGGCTTCATCGCTGGCGGGCAGAAGCTGGTTGGTTATCCAGAACATATCCGCAAGCCCGCTAATCGCAGACATCATGCTGCCTGCCGTGGCCATTATCGCTATCTGCATTGTGGTTCTCCGCATTATGTCTGATTTTGCCTGTTTAATGTCAAGTTCGCCATCTTACCACGCCAGAAACCCCTGATTACACTCTGCGCATGGTGTTTATAACTTCATCAGTAGGTGGCGGGAGAGAACATGCGGAACGCTTTTCGCAAAGGAAAACGGTTTATCACGGCGGCATCTTGTGCGGCCATGTTGAGCGTGATATCGGCGCAGGTGGCCGCGCAGCCGATTAAAAATATTGTGTTGGTACACGGCGCGTTTACGGACGGCTCCAGTTGGGCCGCTGTGACCGAGCGCTTACAAAACATGGGCTACCACGTTTCGGCGGTACAAAACCCGCTGACCTCGCTGGATGATGATGTCGCCGCCACCGGGCGTGTGCTGGCAGGCCAGCACGGCGATGTGCTGCTGGTCGGTCATTCGTGGGCCGGTGCGGTTATCAGCCAGGCCGGTAATAACAGCCACGTGCGGGGGTTGGTCTACCTTTCGGCACTGGCACCGGCAACGGGGGAATCGGTGACGGATTTACTGGCGCGGCTTAACGCGCCAATGAGTGGGTTAACGCCGGATGCGCAAGGGCTGGTGTGGTTAGATGATGCCAGCCAGTTTCAACAGGTGATGGCGAACGATATTTCAACCAGCAATGTCCGGGCGCTGGCTGCGGTTTCACAACCGATCGCCCTCGCGGCATTTCAGGGGAAAATCACTCATGCCGCCTGGGAAAATAAACCGAGTTGGTATTTGCTGACCGAAAAAGATCATGCTTTGTTACCCGCCGTTCAGCAGAAAATAGCCAGACAGATCCACGCCACGGTATATAGCGTTAACAGTTCACATTTGTCTATGGTTTCGCAACCCGAAGCGGTGGCGAAATTTATCGATACTGCTGCTAAATCCTTTAAATAACTGCTGTGTTTATTGTCGGAGAGTATGATGAAGATTCTGCATATTGATTCCAGTATTTCTGGTGACCATTCCGTCACTCGCGCACTTTCCGCTGATGTTATGCGGGAAATAAAAGCATATTATCCGCAAGCGGAAATAACCTATCGCGATGTGGTTCGCGACGAAATAAACCATTTAACCTCAGATATTGCCGCTGGATTTCGCGTTGTTCCCGGTAGTCAACCGACAAGCGACAGGCAGCCGGAGCACCAGATTTCACAGCAACTGGTCGATGAGTTCCTGGCGCATGACCTGATTGTTATCGCGGCGCCAATGTATAACTTCTCCATTTCCAGTCAGTTAAAAGCCTGGCTGGACAGGCTTGCGCAACCGGGAAAAACCTTTCAGTACACCGCCACCGGGCCGGTAGGGCTGGCGGAGGGAAAACAGGTGTTGATTATTTCAGCCCGCGGCGGCTTTTATTTACAGCCGCCTTTTGATGGCATGGATTTCCAGGAGAAATATCTGCGTGCCTTTTTCGGTTTTCTGGGTATTGACGTTATTCATATTATCCGCGCGGAAGGTACCTCGAAAGGGGATGACATTAAACACCAGCAAATTGCCGCCGCGCGATCGGCAATTAATAACATTATTGCTGCGCTGCCATTACATTAACCTGCGGGAAATAAATTATGTTATATGCAATTACGCTTACTTACGCCAGTGAACCGGATATTCTCGGTGCGTATGTTGATGCGCACAAATTGTGGCTGGGCGAGATGATCAAAAAAGGGCATATTATTTTCGCCGGGCCGCTGCAAAATAAACCGGGTGGATTTATCCTGGCGACGGCCAGCGACAGCCAGAGTCTGGAAAATGACATAGAACGCGATCCTTTTGTTAAATTTGGCCTGGTCAGCGTCGATATTGCGGTTATCGAGCCTGCTCTTTGCTCCGCGCATTTCCTGCGCGAATGGGCGGGGGAGGCAAAAGCGCTATAGCCTGACCGAAAACGGCAACAGGGAGGCTGCGCTCAGCCGCCTCCCTTGCGCATTGCAGGCCGGTCAGGATGGGTTACGCGCTGACAGGTTACCCCGCGACGGGCGCGCTGCCCCATGCCATATGGCGTTGCGGCAGGGACATTTCTGACAAAATTATTATTTTCGCGTCATGTTTGCGTAAGTATCACTCCGCTAAGGTGGATGCTCCTGTTCTCAAGGAGGTTTCAACCATGGGTATGCAACACGCGGTGATTCTTGAGATCCAGCAATGGATTGACGATAACCTTGAAAGGCCGCTACGGATCGAGGATGTCGCCACGCGGGCGGGGTATTCGAAATGGCATCTTCAGCGCCTGTTCCAGCAAGTGATTCAGATACCGCTTGGCATCTATATCCGCGAGAAAAAGCTGGAAAGCGCCGCGCATGAACTGCTGGCGACTGAGCAGTCGATTATGGCTATCTCCACTAAATACGGTTATGACTCGCAGCAGACTTTTACACGCACCTTTACGCGCAAATACCAGATGCCGCCCGGCGTCTGGCGACGCCAGCATCAGCGCTAAGGAAAAAAGCGTAATGAAAGGAAAACGTGCGGGAAAAGACGGTGAATAAAAGGCGGCCTGCGCCGCCTTTTTGCAGGTTCAGAACTGGTAAACCATACCCACTGCTACCACGTCATCGGTGTTGATACCGGCGGCGGTGGTGAATTTATCGTCATCAATCAGGTTGATTTTATAATCAACAAACATGTTGAAGTTCTTGTTGAAGTAATAGGTGGCACCGAGATCGACATATTTTTCGATATCCTGATCGCCATATTTATCACCCGCGCTGTTGCTGCCAATATTCTTCCCTTTCAGGGCGTTATACGCCACGAATGGCTGCAAGCCAAAGTCGAACTGGTAGCTGGCGTACGCTTCAAAAATCTGTGATTCGTTAGCGTAGCCGTAGGCGGTCGTCGTATCGGAAGCACTGCCAAAACGCGAAGCGTTATAAGCCTGAGTAAACATCGCCGCCAGGTAGATATTATTGGCGTCATATTTAATTGCGCCAGAATAGGCTTCGGCGCGATCGCCATTACCAAGGATATTGGTGGCGGTATTTTGCTCTTCGGTACGTTTGGCGCTGGTCATGGCACCAACAACGCTTACGCCCGCGCCAATGTTATATTCCACGGATAAGCCGTAGCCGTCGCCGTTCTGGCGTAATACATTTCGACCGGCGCCGGATTCGCCGCCGCCATCATTTTTGCCCTGGTACTGCAGGGAGAAATTCAGGCCGTCAACCAGACCGAAGAAATCCGTATTACGGTAGGTCAGCATGCCGTTGCCACGGCTAAACATAAATTGGTCGGAACCGTATGTCATACCATCGAATTCGGGCTGCATATCGGTATAACCGAGGGAGTCATATAAAACACCTTTGTTACGGCCATAATCCACTGAACCGTAATTGGCGAATTTTAACCCGGCGAAGCCATAACGCGTGCGTGGCGTATTGGTATCACCTTCCGATTTATTGGCGTCAATATGCATTTGCCACTGGCCGTAGCCGGTCAGTTGGTCATTAATCTGCGTTTCACCGCGAAAGCCAAGACGCATATAAGTCTGGTCGCCGTCCCAACCGCTGTTATCAGAAAAATAATGTTCTGCTGATACCAAACCATATAAGTCTAACTTATTACCGTCTTTATTATATATTTCCGCCGCCTGTACTGACGAGCACAGTACCGCAGCAGAGACGAAAAGACTCAGTTGAGAGATTTTCATATAAATAAACCCTTGATGTTTGCCACTGTGTTTTTTAATAACAACAAGAATACACTGCCACTTATGAGAGTGGTTCATGGATTATTCAGGTTGCAGGATATTATTTATCATCTGAGTTCTTCTGGTGTAAATATTTAAATTCTTTTTAGCACATATTGACAAATATCGGTTGGAACTTTTTTTTGGCTATTTTTAATCGCACAGATCGCTAATATCAACCCGCGTTTGATCGGTTACCGTTAAGACGCTTTATTAACCTCATTGCATTTTTTGTGTCTACTGTTACTTTTTTCCCTATCCGGGGGTAATTCCCCCGGCTTTTATTGGCAAAAGGTGCGGTTAAATATGCAGGTTGATTAAGTGGTTATTTAAAGTGGGTAATAAAGGCAGATGTTTAATTATTAAATATCTGCCGCTGCTGCATGGTTAATTTTAATGGTGTTTCAGCGTGTTTATGCGTGGTGAATAATAAAGCGTATTGATTAAGTAATATGGCTCATTGCGGTTATGAATGTGGCTCATTAAAAATAAGGGGGCTGGCGCTTATTAACATAAATAGAGGTGACCTGCTTCACGATCAGAGCACTTTTATTGCGGGATTAGTGAATTATAGACATATATTAAAACGCAGCCGAAGTGTAGCATAAACGCTATTTTCATGGACTGGTCACGGGGCGGAAATGCTGAAAGATAATTTTAATGATCTTTTCTATTTAATTGTGGTGGCCCGCGAACGTAGCTTTACTCGCGCGGCAGCAAAATTAGGTGTCTCGCAATCGGCGCTCAGCCATGCTATTCGCGGGCTGGAAGAGCGTCTGCAAATTCGTCTGCTTACCCGTACTACGCGCAGCGTCGCGCCCACCGATGCAGGCGAGGCATTAATTAATAGCATTGGCCCGCGCTTTAAAGAGATTGAGGAAGAACTCATTGCCTTAACCGATATGCGCGATCGCGTGGCCGGCAATATCCGCATCACGCTTGGCGAACACGCATTGCATTCGACGGTGTGGCCAGCCATTAAGCCTTTTTTAGACGCTTACCCTGATGTGAAAGTGGAATTAACTATCGATAACACCCTGACGGATATTGTCAGTGAACGCTACGATGCCGGTATTCGCCTTGGTGAACAGGTTGCCAGAGATATGGTCGCGGTGCGAATTGGCCCCGACTGGCGCATGGTGGTTGTGGGCTCGCCGGGCTATTTTTCCCGTCATGGTAAACCGCAAACGCCGCATGACTTACAGCAGCACAACTGTATTAATATGCGTCTGCCGACGCTTGGCGGGCTGTATGCCTGGGAGTTTTCCAGAGACGGCCAGCCAATGCGCGTGCGCGTGGAAGGGCAATTAACCTTTAATAACCTGGCTTCCAGAGTCGAAGCGGCAACCAGCGGTATGGGGCTGGCGCTGGTACCGGAAGATTGCGTGGCGCAGGCTGTTAGCGAAGGCAAACTTGAAACGGTGCTCGACGATTGGTGTGAACCATTCCCCGGCTATTACCTCTATTATCCCAGCCGTAAACAGCACACTGCCGCGTTTAGCTTACTGATTGACGCGCTGCGTTACGCTTAATTATCTGGCCTTACAGGGCGGAGTAATCTACCGCGAGGTGTTGCTGAAAAAACGTCTCCCGGCAATACAGCGTCAGCACCTTTTCCGGCGGGATAAGATACCCTTTGCCAGCCACGCGCAGAATAAAGTCGTCGGGCAAACCGAATACCGCCAGTTTACGCTTCAGGTTGTTCATCACTTGCCACAGCCGCTGGCTTGAGCAACTCAATCCATTATTTTCCCATACCTGAATCTGCAGCGTTTTGTCGGCCACAATATTCCCCACGGCGTGCGCCAGCAGATAGGTCAGCAGGTTGCTCATGGTGTTACGTAAATATGTGCAGCTACCGGGGATCGCGCAGGTCGTCAGACTTTGCTTATAAGGCACGAATTCCACCTGATATTCGTTACCGAGTCGATATCCATATACCGTTAACTTTTCCATGATGTGCGTCCAGTGATCAGCCGAGTGAAACAAAGTAGCGGTGTAAATAACACCCTACTGATTAAATCGGCTTTCCGGCGCGAAAACTGAAATGCTTAGCTGACGTCTGACGGGATAGCGTTGGTCCATTTGGTGGCGGCTTTAATCAGCTCTGCCACCATGCTGCGGTTAAAACCCAGCCGGTGACCGAGCGCGCTGACCTCTTCCCAGTTGTGATTTTCGTACAGCTCAATCAGTTGCAGGTAAGGGTAGAGCGGGCCTTTTTGCTCTTTAAGCGCCATCATGACGCTGGCGGAAATATCAATCTGGCTTAATAAATCTGCCATCGGCATTTCAAAAATCCTGTCGAGCTGTGAAAACAGACCGACGATAAACGCGTCATCGGCTGAGTGACGGCTGATGGAGTGCGCCGAGGCCAGTTCGCAAAACCTGGCGCGGATCAGGCTCTGGTAGTAAATGTCGTCGGTCTTTACTTTGTTGACCGAGGTCAGGCAGGAAACCAGCACAAAGCGGCGTAACTCATTGGTGCCAAGGTAAAAAATAACGTCCTTTAACGACTGGCTGCGGAAGTTTTTAATCCCGCGCGCGTTGAAGACAATATTTTGTGCATAGCGCATGATCTTAAACGACAGCGCCAGATCCTGTTTCAGCAGGGCTTCGATTCGGCCAAAATCCGGCGAGTCGGCATTCACCTCTTTCATCAGTTTTAAGGTGATTTCCTGATTCTGAAACAGTTTATTGGCTGAATGGATCACCGGCTTGCTGAAAAAATGCCCCTGAAACAGCGTACAACCCATATTACGGAAACACTCATACTCTTCCTGGGTTTCCACCTTTTCGGCAAGAAATATGGTGTCTTTCAGCAAATGGGCTTTGTCATTGATATAGCCGCTGATCTCGTCCGGCGTATTTTCCCGCACGTCGAATTTGATAATGCTGATATAAGGTAAAAACGCGTTCCAGGTGTCGCCTAACGCGAAGTCATCCAGCGCGATACGAAAGCCGTGCGCAGAGAGTTTTTTTACCGTGTTGAGCAACTGAGGCGTGGGTTTGGCGGTTTCGAGGATTTCCACAATCACGCGGTCTTTCGGCAACGTTTCCGCCATCCCTTGTATCAGCAGTTCATAGGGGAAGTTAACGAAGATCGCGCTGTACTCTTTCAGACGGCCCAGCGGTGCGCCCAGAAACTGTTCGACAATAATTTGGGCAGTGGCGTACTCCGGCGTAACGTCGGGAAACCGGTTCGTCATACTGTCTCTGAACAACAACTCGTAACCGACTGTGTTCATATTTGCATCAAAAATCGCCTGCCGGGCGACAAAAGAGAACATGCGATACTCCACTTACAGATGCCTGCAAATCTTAAAATAGTCGGTAAAACGCAAATCTGAACCGGTCAATCCGCACCATTTTTACGCTGGGTAAAATGGAAGCCTGGACGAAAACGGGAAAGACGCAAGTCGGACTTAAGGAAGGCAGTATCTTTTGTAAACGTCTGAAGGATTTAAGTCAAATTCCGAATGGCGCAATCATAACGCATTGCCTCTTTTATCGACAATGGCGGCGAAAAATTCATCAATTTTGCGCTCGCATCGCGATACGCGTCACGCTTCGTCTGTTTTCTGCGGCTCGAAAATTGTCAGCGCCTGCTGACGAGTGACCGTCGTCACGCGGGTTACCGGGAGGATCCGGCAAATTATGATGAGCATCAAAAAACCGAAAATTGCAACCAAAAGACTATTGTTCAGAACATTCCGATGGACTATTGTGGTCTCACCCCATAAAGAGCTAACGCCACCTAAGAGTGAGTGCCGGAGATAAGCGCCGGGCGGGGTAAAACGATTAAACACCCAGGAAAAAAGAATAAAAGCAGGCCCCGGCATTTATGCCGGGGCGTTTTATTTTGTGGCTCTGAACATTCCAGATTTAATCCCGGTCGATGGCAAACGGCTGCCAGGCCTGGCGCACCGGCATCACTTCTACACGGTTAATATTCATATGATCCGGCAGGGTGGCGATGTAGAGCATCTGCCCGGCAATATCCTGCGCGCTGAGCGGCGTCGTGCCGCGATACAAATTATCAGACGCCGCTTTGTCGCCTTTGGTGCGGACGAGGGTAAATTCCGTTTCGGCAATCCCCGGCGCAAGATCGGTTACCCGCACGCCCGTTCCCAGTAAATCGCAGCGCAGGTTGTAGCTAAACTGCTTAACAAAGGCTTTGGTCGCACCATACACATGGCTGCCAGGGTAGGGCCACTGCCCGGCGATAGAGCCAATATTGATAATCGATGCTCCCGTACCGTGTGCAATCAGCGTGGGCAGCAGCGCGTGTGTCACGTTAACCAGCCCGGTAACATTGGTGTCGATCATCGTTTGCCAGTCCTGCAACTCCACTTTCTGGGCGGGCTGTGGGGCGAGCGCCAGTCCGGCGTTGTTGATAAGCGTCGTGATATCGGCAAATTCTGCAGGCAGTTCGTCCACCGCTTTTTTTACCGCGGCGTTATCGCGGACATCGAGTTCAATAATGTGCACCGGCACCTTGCCATGCAGGCGTTCTTTTAGGTTTTCCAGACGCGTAAGCCGACGCCCGCTCAATACCAGCGCCCATCCCGCGTCGGCAAAAACCTGCGCCGCCGCTTCGCCAAATCCGGAGGTCGCGCCGGTAATGAACACCACGTTTTTCGCTGCCATTGTTCTCTTCTCCTGTGCAGGGTTATTGCGCCACTATAAAAATCCTCACGCCTGCCAGACAGTGCCAGTTACGCCACTGACGTGTGACACGGGTGTCACATCCCGCGAAGCCGACTGGCTCTACCCGCCTCTTTATGGCGCGCAGCATGATGCAGACAACAACAACGGCATGAGAGGATCTGGCATGAAACTGGCACTTCATAACGAGATGGCGATAACGAACGACGACGTGCGTCAACTGGACCGGTCATATGTGTTTCATTCATGGTCGATGCAGGGCAACCTCAACCCGATGGTGATTGCCGGGGCGCAAGGCTGCGAGCTGTGGGATTACGACGGTAACCGCTACCTCGATTTCAGCAGCCAGTTAGTGAACGTCAATATTGGTTATCAACACCCGCGCGTGCTGGCGGCGATGAAAGCGCAGCTCGAAACGCTGGTAACCATTGCGCCGGCCACCGCCAACCTGGCGCGTGGCGAAGCGGCAAAACGCATTGTGGAGCTGGCACCGGAAGGCTTCAGCAAAGTCTTTTTCACCAACGCCGGGGCGGATGCCAACGAAAACGCCATTCGCATGGCACGGCTGTACACCGGGCGTGACAAAATTTTCTCTGCCTATCGCTCTTATCACGGCAACACCGGCAGCGCCATTGCGGCGACCGGCGACTGGCGACGTGTGCCAAATGAGTATTCGCGCGGGCATGTTCACTTCTTTAACCCGTACCTGTATCGCAGCGAATTTAATGCCGCCAGTGAAACCGAAGAGTGCGAGCGCGCGCTGGCGCATCTGCGCCGCATGATTGAGTGCGAAGGGCCGTCGTCAATTGCGGCGATCCTGCTGGAGTCCATTCCCGGCACGGCGGGCATTCTGGTGCCGCCAGCCGGGTATATGCAGGGTGTGCGCGCGCTGGCTGATGAGTTCGGCATTGTGCTGATCCTTGATGAAGTGATGGCCGGTTTTGGCCGTACCGGTAGCTGGTTTGCTTTTGAACAGGATGGCATCGTGCCGGATCTGATCACCTTCGCCAAAGGGGTGAATGCGGGCTATGTGCCGGCGGGCGGTGTGCTGATTTCCGCGCCGATTGCTCACTATTTTGACGACCATTTCTTCGCCGGTGGGCTGACATATTCCGGGCATCCGCTGGCGATGGCGGCGATTGTCGCCACGCTTGATGCGATGAAAGAGGAGAACGTGGTGCAGAATGCGGCAGAGATCGGCAACGGCGTTCTGCGTCCTGCGCTGGAGGCTCTGGCAGCAAAACATCCGCTGATTGGCGAGGTACGCGGACGCGGCATGTTCCAGGCGCTGGAGCTGGTGAGCAACCGCAAAACCAAAACGCCTTTAGCCGCGACAGAGATGGCTGCGATCAAGGCGGCGCTAACCGGAGCCGGAATGTTAACTTTTGTTGTCGAAAACCGCATTCATGTGGTGCCACCTTGCATAATGAGCGCGAAAGAAGTCCAGCAGGGAATGGCCATTTTTGACCAGGTTTTGGCTCAATTTGGCCACTTTGGTCAGTAAGTGTAAAGGCATCAGACTATTCTGATGCCAAACCTGGTCAGTCCTCTGATTTCAAAGAGATTTTTCTCCACTTACCCCCCAATTTTAGGCACTATATTCCGGGCTTAACTGCTGTTAAAACACTCTTTTTCTGTTTAACTTTTTTGCCTGGGAGAAAAAAGTGCCGGAATTGAATCATTATGGTCAAACCGTCGGTGACATGTTGCCGCACTGGCACGGCGTCCAGCCGCTGCCGCGCAGCGTGTTGCACGGACAATACTGTCGGCTGGAACCGCTTGACGCCAGGGTACACACGCACGCTCTTTTGCGCGCTTACTCTCAGGCGGAAAACGAGAGCGACTGGACATGGCTGGCGGGTGAGCGCCCACAAACCGTGGACAGCATGGCGCAATGGGTGGTGGGTAAAATGATCGACACCACCATCGCGCCTTTCGCCGTGGTGGAGTGTGCCAGCGGTGAGGCGCTCGGCGTTGTCGCCTGGCTTGCAATCAACACACAAAATGGCTCGGTGGAAATCGGCCATGTCACCTGGTCACCGCGCATGAAAAATAGCGTGCTGGGAACGGAAGCCATCTGGTTGATGCTGCGCCACGCGTTTGCCTGCAACTACCGCCGCGTAGAGTGGAAGTGTGACACGCTCAACGTTGCTTCCCGCCGCGCTGCCGAACGTCTCGGCTTTAGCTGGGAAGGACGTTTTCGCCAGCATATGGTGCGTAAAGGGCGCAACCGCGATACCGACTATTTATCCATGCTGGATAGCGAATGGCCGCAGCGCGACGCGGCGATTTCCGCCTGGCTGGCGGCCAGTAACTTTGACGAGCAGGGCAGGCAAAAACAAAAACTCAGCGCCTTCTTTGCTCCCTCGTCATCTTAATGAACGTGGCATCGGTATCCGCCGATGCCCCCCGCTTTACCCCTTCCGCGCGCCACGCAACTCGACATCTTTACCGGTTAAACGCCTGCCAAATTACCACTTTACTTCCGTTTCAAAAGTTAAGCCACGGTAAACTACGTGTTATCACCATTTCAATAGAAAGGTTATTGCCTTACTTCTTTTTATTCTTAATTAACCCGGAAACTTAGCCGATGGGGTTTATGACAGCGAGGAGATCGCTGCTTTAAAACGTTATTTCACAACTATTTACCGGGGTTTTTTATGCACTTTATTCGAAATTTAAAAATCAAGGTCGCGATGCTGGCGATCCTGGTCATTTTCACTTTGCTCTGGGGCGGTGTCTCGTTTTATTCGTTACATGCGTTGAGCGCCTTAACCGATGAAGTGGAACTCACCAACGTTCAGCAAATTAACGGCGACATCATCAACAACGCCAGCGATCGCTATTACCAGGTCAAACTGCTGATGGACCGCGCGCTGGTTTTCCAGGCCAATAACGATACGCAAAACTACCAGCAAACCCTCGATCGTATCGGCAAAGATATCGATTTTCTGCAAAACGGTTTAAATCAGTTCAAAGTGACCGATCATGCGAATATCAGCACCGAGGCCATCGATAATATCTATAACAGCTCGTTGAACCTGTTTAATCAGGCCATTACGCCGATGTTCGCCGCCGTTAAAGCCGACAATGCCGAGAGTTATAACCAGTTGTCGAAAGCGCAGTTCAGCCCGCTGCGCAGCGGATTCTCACAGGCGATCGTCGCGTATAACCAGCAAATTCACGAGCTGAAATCCGCCGCTAACGCGCGTATTGCCAGTTGGGTTTCGCTGACGCGCGCCATCATTATCATCGCCATGATCATTGGCCTGGCGATGCTGGTGATGTCCGAGCGTTACCTGGCGCTGTGCCTGGCGCGCTCGCTGGAGTGGGTTAAGCAACATCTGCAGGTGTTGTCGGTGGGCAAGCTGGATAAGCCGACAAAAGATCTGGGCAACAACGAAGTGGGGCAACTGATTCCCTATCTGGAAACCATGCAGAACAACTGGGTGAACACCGTTACGCAGATCCGTAACAGTGCGGGTGAAATTTACCAGGGGGCGAGCGAAATTGCGTCCGGTAACACCGATCTCTCTTCGCGCACAGAAGAACAAGCCGCCGCGCTGACGCAAACCGCCGCCAGCATGGAAGAGCTGAGCGCGGTGGTCAAACAGAACGCCGACAACGCCAGCGAAGCCAGCAACCTTGCACACGTGGCGTCAGCCGCCGTGAACAAAGGGGAAGAGCGCGTGCAGGCGGTCATCGCCAGCATGAAAAATATCACCAACAGTTCGCAGAAAATCACCGACATCATTAACGTCATCGACAGCATTGCGTTCCAGACCAATATCCTGGCGCTCAACGCCGCTGTTGAAGCGGCGCGTGCCGGTGAGCAAGGGCGCGGGTTCGCGGTGGTCGCCAGCGAAGTGCGTAATCTGGCGCAGCGAAGCGCTGGAGCCGCGAAAGAGATCAAAGTGCTGATCGATGAGTCGGTCACGAACGTCAATAACGGTTTTGACCAGGTGACGTTGACCAGCGAATCGATGGACAACATCCTGCGTTCCGTCACCAGCGTAACGGATATCATGGGCGAGATCGCCTCGGCGTCCGTGGAGCAGAGCAAAGGGATTAGTCAGGTTGGCACGGCGATTTCGCAAATGGACAGCGTGACCCAGCAGAACGCCGCGCTGGTGGAAGAATCTTCTGCCACTTCCGCTTCGCTGGAGCATCAAGCGTTCCAGTTAACGGAAATTGTCTCGGTGTTTAAACTGCCAGGCGATGCAGAGCAGGGGACTACCGGCAAACCGTCAGCGGCTGCGCCAAAAGCGGGGAAAGCCTTGCGCCGACCTGCGCTTGCAGGCGGCAGCAAAGCGCCGGAACATGACTGGGAAGCGTTCTGATAAACCCCGCCCGGCGGCATTGTCCGGGCAATAGATAAATCCGGCACGCGCACCGTTTCAGGTGGCGTGCCGTTTTCATTTTTCCATCGCTTGATAACGTAAGTGCCCTTCTCCCCGTGGGGAAGCGGGGGATCTTCCGGCGGGGGAGAAGGCGGACAGCGGTTAGAAGCGGGTGTTTACCCCCATATACCAGGTGCGGCCCGACTCGTTATACGTTGCGGCACCCGCGCCGTACATCCAGTTTGCGCCGCCGCCGGTGGTCTGGGCGTTACCTTCACGCCAGTGACGTTTATCGAACACGTTGCTGATACCGCCCGTCAGGCTGACGTTTTTGGTCACGTCCCAGGTGCCACTCAGGCCAACGATGCTGTACGGGCTCACTTCGTTGGTGGCGGAACCGGTGACGCGGTTACCTTTGTAGTCATATTTCTTCGGCTGCTGTTTACCGTACCAGGTAAAGGTGGATTGCAGCGAAACATCCTGAGTAACCTGCCAGCTCAGCGTGGAGTTCCAGGTGTATGCAGGAATGATCGACAGACGCTCACCGGTGGTTTTGTTTTTGCTTTGCAGCATGTAGGTGACATTGTTGGTCCAGTTTACCGTCTCGCTTACCGGTACATTCAACGCACCTTCTAACCCTTCCACCACTGCTTTCGGCACGTTATCCCACTGGTAGATATAGGTGTTCAGGTTTGAGTTGCCGCTCTTGATAGAGGTTTGCCCAACCGGCGAGTAGCCTGACTCAATCTTGTTGCGGTAGTCGTTACGGAACCAGGTGACACCCGCCAGCCAGCCGTCACGTTTGAACTCCAGACCAATCTCTTTGTTGATGCTGGTCTCCGCTTTCAGATCGTCGTTACCTTGCAGATAACAGCCGATGTCTCGGCCGTTAGCATCCACGGTGACCGCGTAGCAACCCTGACCACGGCTGTAGAGAATGTAGTTCGGGTTGGTCTGGTACAGGCTTGGTGCTTTGTACGCGCGGGCGATGCCCATTTTCAGGGTGAAATCGTCGCCGAGGCCCTGAGACAAGTTCAGCGACGGGCTCCAGTTGTTGCCAACAATCGTGTGGTGATCAAAGCGCAGCGCCGGAGTGAGCATGGTGCTGTCGGTCAGCTCAATGTTGTCTTCGGCAAACATCGAGAAGATATCGGCATTGGAGTAGGGACTACGGCCGGTGCTGCTGTAACCCGGAATATTGCCGCCCATAAAGGTCTGGGTATTCGAGGTGGAATCTTTCATGCCCTGGTGATCCCACTCGGCGCCGAGCGTCAGGTTCTGCTTGAACAGCAGTTCAAACGGTACGCTCGCTTCGCTGTGCAGCAACAGATCGCTGTAGTCGATATCAGAGAATTTTTGCGCGTTGAACAGGCCTTCCGTACCGCCTGCCAGCCCTTCCGGGATGCGTGAGTTACGGGTGTGTTCATAACGCACCCAGTTGTTGGTGGTGACGCCATTATCCCAGCCGCCGGTCCAGGTCGCCGAGTAGTTCTGGCGATAGAGACGGTTGGTCTCTTTGCCATAGTTTTCATTGACGTAGTTATTGGTACTGCTGTCGTTGTTGGTGTTCTGCGTATCGCCCGCGTAGAGGTTGCCCTGGCGGCTGTAACCGGCCTGCAACTCCAGCGCCTGCATCGGGGCAAAATCCCAGCGCACGACGCCGGTAATGTCTTTGTTGATTGAACCTTCACGGCCGGCAACGACGGTGTTGGCGTAAGTGCCGGTGCGTTCAGACTGGTGATCTTTGTTGATGTCCTGCGCGTCGGCCTGGGTTTTGGCGAGGTTGCCGTACAGGCGGAAGCTAACATCGCCACCGAGCGGGCCGCTCAGGCTGAAGTTGGTGCGTTTGGTTGACCCTTCATCTTTGTGTTCCGGCGCGTTGAAATAGGTATTCCACGAGCCGTGCCATTCGCCAGTATTCTCTTTTTTGGTGATGATATTCACCACACCGCCCGCCGCGCCGTTACCGTAGCGCGCCGCCGCCGGGCCGCGAATCACTTCGATACGCTCGATCATCTCCGGCGGCACCCAGTTGGTGTCGCCCCGGCTGTCGCGCTCGCCGCGCCAGCCAAGACGCACGGAGTTACGGCTGGTGACCGGTTTGCCATCCACCAGAATCAGCGTGTTCTCCGGGCCCATGCCGCGTATGTCGATCTGGCGGTTGTTCCCGCGCTGACCGCTGGTGGCGTTACCGGTTAAGTTCACGCCAGGCATGGTACGGATAATTTCGGAGACATCACGGGAAGGCGGGTTCTTACGAATTTCGTCTGCCGTGATGGTGGAAACGCCTGGTGCCTGCAAATTTTGCTGCTCAGCCGTGACAACAATCGTCTCTTCGCCAGAAGCGGTGCGGGTTTCTGCCGCCAACGCTGGCACAGCAACGCCGTAGATCCCCAGATTGACCAGAACGGCCAGGGATTTGATTTTGTTATTCATTTTTTACCTGCATTTCGTCGCCGCATCCCCGTCAATTCCTTTCCCAGGGGAGAGGAGGCGGCATGATGAAGCCAGCTCGTAGCGAGGCGCTCACTCCTGAGAAAATTCGCCCACGGCGGCCGTTTTAAGTGAAAGACGCGCTTTCCACAGCGCGCCAACACGCTATTGCAAATGAAAATAATTATCAATAATATTATCGATATTTTTTGATCTACAAGCAAAAATTTCCACAGCATATTTGAGGTGAAAGCCGTGACGTCAACAACGGGAAGTGATGCCTGGTGGGAGTCGAAACAGGGGCCCGAATGGGTCAAAAACGCGCAGGGAAATTATGAGGTCACTTTCTGGTGGCGCGATCCCGCCGGGACAGAAGCAACCTCCCGCGTGCGCCAGGTGTGGATCTACATTACCGGCGTGACCGATCACCATCAAAAATCGACGCCGCAATCGCTGACGCGTATTGCCGGAACCGATGTCTGGTACTGGAAAACCACGCTTGCCGACAGCTGGCGCGGCAGCTACTGCTTGATTCCTTCGCAAAACAGCGACGATTTCGCCGCCGACGTTTTCACACTTACGCCGCCGGATCGCACCGCGCTGCGCGAAGGCTGGCGAAAACTATTGCCGCGCGCGATTGCCGATCCGCTCAATCCACAAAGCTGGCGCGGCGGGCGTGGCCATCCCGTTTCGGCGCTGGAAATGCCCGATGCACCGTTACAGCCTGGCTGGCGCGAAACGGATACGCCATTCAACGAACCGCAGCGCCTGCAATGGCGCAGTACGCGCCTGAACAACACGCGCCGTGTCTGGGTTTACACCACCGGCAACAGCCATAGCGCTGAACGCCCGCTGGCGATCCTGCTCGACGGGCAGTTTTGGGCGCAAAGCATGCCGGTATGGCCTGCGCTGGCTGCATTGACCAATACCGGGCAATTGCCGGAGGCGGTGTATGTGCTGATTGATGTGATTGATAACACCCACCGCAGCCTGGAGCTGCCGTGCAATGCCGATTTCTGGCTGGCGGTACAGGACGAGTTATTACCGCAGGTCCGTGCCATTGCGCCGTTCATCGACAGCGCGGATCGCACCGTGGTGGCCGGGCAGAGTTTTGGCGGCCTGTCGTCACTTTATGCCGCGCTGCACTGGCCGCAGCGGTTTGGCTGCGTGTTGAGCCAGTCCGGATCGTTCTGGTGGCCGCATCGCGGCGGCGAGCGTGACGGCATCATTATCGAACACCTTAAAAACGGTGAGTTGAACCCGCAAGGCCTGCGCATTGTGCTGGAGGCCGGGGTGCGCGAACCGCTGATTTTTCGCGCCAACGAGGCGCTTTTTCCCCTGTTACAACGCACACAGCAGTCGGTTTTCTGGCGTCAGGTTGACGGCGGACACGATGCGCTTTGCTGGCGCGGCGGGCTGACCTCCGGGCTTATCACCCTCTGGCAGCCGCTTACCCGCGCCCGTTAATCGCACCTTTCTACGACAGGAGTTTGCTATGGAATTCACCAACCCCTTCGATAACCCGCAAGGGCAATTTTATATTCTGCAAAATACCCGGCGGCAGTTCAGCCTGTGGCCCGCGCAGTGCGCGCTTCCCGCAGGCTGGAACGTGGTGTGCGAGCCGCAACCGCAGGACGACTGCAACGCCTGGCTGGCGGCAAACTGGCAAACATTAACCCCGGCGCACCATGCGCAATGAGGAGCGGAAAATGACCCAACGTTTACCGCTGGTCGCCGCACAGCCGGGGATCTGGATGGCGGAAAAACTCTCCACGCTGCCCAACGCCTGGAGCGTGGCGCACTATGTTGAACTGAAGGGCGATATCGACGCCGCACTGCTGGCTCAGGCGATTGCCAGCGGTTTGTCGCAGGCCGATACGCTGCGTATGCGCTTTGAAGAGGAGAACGGCGAAGTGTGGCAGTGGGTCGACGAGGCTCATGTCTTTGCCCTGCCGGCGATCGTCGATCTGTGTTACAGTCGCCAACCGCACGCTGCTGCATTACAGATAATGCAGGCCGACCTGGCGCAAAACCTGCGCGTGGAGAGTGGTAATCCGCTGGTTTGCCACCAACTGTTACGCGTGGGCGAGCAGCACTGGTACTGGTATCAGCGTTATCACCATTTGCTGGTTGATGGCTTCAGTTTTCCGGCCATTACCCGCCAGATTGCCGCCATTTACAGCGCATGGCGACGCGGCGAGGCAACACCGACATCGCCCTTTACGCCGTTTGCCGGGGTGGTGGAAGAGTATCAGCGCTATCGTGAAAGCGATGCCTGGCAGCGTGACCGCGCTTTTTGGGCACAGCAGCGCAGCGCGTTACCCTCTCCGGTCTCCCTTTCCGACACGCCACTGCCGGGGCGCGCGGCAACAACCGATATTTTACGTCTCAACGTGGCGATGGATGCCGGGGCATTTCGCCGCGTAACCCAGGCTTTTAGCCACAATTCACCCGCCGATCTGGCGCTGGCGCTGGCCGCACTGTGGCTTGGTCGGCTATGCGGACGCACCGACTATGCCGCCGGGTTTATCTTTATGCGCCGCATGGGTTCGGCGGCGTTAACCGCTACCGGGCCGGTGCTTAACGTACTGCCGCTGGGCATTCATCTGGATGGTACTCAAACGCTCTCCGCGCTGGCGACAACGCTTGCGGGCAGCCTGAAAGCGATGCGTCGCCACCAGCGTTATGACGCCGAGCAAATTGTGCGTGACGCCGGGCGTGCAGCGGGCGACGAGCCGCTGTTCGGCCCGGTATTTAACGTCAAAATGTTTGATTATCTGCTGGATGTTGATGGCATTAAAGGCACCACGCACACGCTGGCAACCGGCCCCGTGAACGATCTGGAAATCGCTCTGTTCCCGCACGAAGAGGGCGGGTTATCGCTGGAAGTGCTGGCGAACCGCAGCCGTTATGATGAATCCACCTTAAAAACACACGTCGGGCGGCTGGGGCATTTGCTCAGGCAGTTTGCCGAAAATCCACATCTGCGCTGCGGCGATGCTGAGTTGCTCTTATCGCCAGAAGCGCAGCGGCTGGCAGACATTAACGATACCGGCAAGATACTGCCGACTACCACCTTAAGCGCGTTGGTTGCCGCGCAGGCGGCGAAAACGCCGGATGCCCCCGCGCTGGCAGATGCGCAGTGGCAATTTAGCTATCGCGAAATGCGCGAACAGGTTGTGGCGCTGGCGCACCAGCTTCGCCAGCTTGGTGTTCAGCCCGGCGACAGCGTGGCGGTGGCGCTGCCGCGCTCGGTGTTCCTGACGCTGGCGCTGCACGGCATTGTCGAAGCAGGTGCCGCCTGGCTACCGCTGGATACCGGTTACCCGGACGAGCGGCTGAAAATGATGCTCGACGATGCCAAACCGCGTCTGCTGATCACTGCGCAGAACCAACGGGCGCGCTTTGCCGATATTCCCGCGCTTCGTCATTTCTGCTACGAAGCCCCGCTGGAAACCCACGGCAGCGACGCGCTCAATCTGGCGCGTCCGGAGCATACCGCGTACATCATTTTCACCTCCGGCTCCACCGGGCGGCCAAAAGGGGTGATGGTCGGGCAAACCGCCATCGTCAACCGTCTGCTGTGGATGCAGGAAAGCTACCCGCTCACCGCGCAGGATGTGGTGGCGCAGAAAACGCCGTGCAGTTTTGACGTGTCGGTGTGGGAGTTCTGGTGGCCGTTTATCGCCGGGGCAAAGCTGGTGATGGCGGAACCGGATGCACACCGCGATCCACAAGCGTTGCAGGACTTCTTTACCCATTACGGCGTGACCACCACGCATTTTGTGCCGTCGATGTTGGCCGCGTTTGTCGCCTCACTCACGCCGGAAAGCGCAAAGCACAGTTGCCGCACGCTAAAACAGGTGTTCTGTAGTGGCGAAGCGCTGCCTGCCGAGCTCTGTCGCGAATGGCAGCAGCTGACTGGCGCGCCGCTGCATAATTTATACGGCCCGACGGAAGCGGCTGTGGATGTGAGCTGGTATCCGGCTTATGGCGAAGCGCTGGCGGGTGTACGCGGCAACAGCGTGCCGATTGGTTTCCCGGTCTGGAACACCGGGCTGCGCATTCTGGACGCGATGATGCGTCCGGCGCCGCCGGGCGTGGCGGGCGATCTCTACCTCACCGGCATCCAGCTGGCGCAGGGCTATCTTGGCCGCCCGGATCTCACCGCCAGCCGCTTTATCGCCGATCCGTTTGCCGCAGGCGAACGCATGTATCGCACCGGTGATGTCGCACGCTGGCTGGAAAATGGCGCGGTTGAATACCTCGGGCGCAGCGACGACCAGCTGAAAATTCGCGGTCAGCGCATTGAATTAGGTGAAATCGACCGTGCCATGCTGGCGCTGCCAGATGTGGCTCAGGCGGTGGCACATGCCTGTGTCTTCAATCAGGCCACCGCCAGCGGCGGCGATGCACGCCAGTTAGTCGGTTATGTGGTTTCTGCCTCCGCACAGCCGCTGGAGACAACGGCGCTACTGGCGCAACTGCGTGAGCAACTACCGCCGCATATGGTGCCGGTGTTGCTGGTGCAACTGGACGCGTTGCCGCTGAGCGCCAACGGTAAACTCGACAGAAAAGCGTTGCCACTGCCTGAACTGGCGGTGCAGCAGGGCGGCCGCCCGCTCAACGCCGGTATGGAAACGCTGATCGCGCAGGCATTTTCCGGTTTGCTCGGATGCGAAGTGAACGACGCGCAGGCGGATTTCTTCGCGCTCGGTGGGCATTCGTTGCTGGCGATGCGCCTAGCGGCGCAACTGAGCCGCGAGTGCGAACGGCAGGTCACGCCAGGGCAAATCATGGTCGCTTCCACGGTAGAAAAACTTGCCGCGTTGCTCGAACAAGCGCTTTCGGCGGAGCAGACCGGGCGGCTGGGGCTGGAAACCTTGCTACCATTGCGGCAAAGCGACGGGCCGACCCTGTTTTGCTTCCATCCGGCGTCCGGTTTTGCCTGGCAGTTTAGCGTGCTGGCCCGTCACCTTGCGCCGCGCTGGTCGATCACCGGTATTCAGTCACCGCGACCGGATGGCCCTCTGCAACGAGCCGCGACGTTAGACGAAGCCTGTGAGCAACACCTGGCGACGCTACTTGCGCAGCAGCCGCACGGGCCGTATTACCTGCTCGGGTATTCGCTCGGCGGCACGTTAGCGCAGGGCATTGCCGCGCGTCTGCGGCAGCGGGGTGAGGACGTGGCGTTCCTCGGGCTGCTCGATACCTGGCCGCCGGAAACGCAAAACTGGGCAGAGAAAGAGGCAAACGGGCTGGACCCGGAAGTGCTGGCAGAGATTGAACGCGAGCGTCAGGCGTTTCTCGCCGCGCAGCAGGGGCAAGCCTCCGGCGAGCTGTTCTCCGTTATCGAGGGCAACTATGCCGATGCGGTTCGCTTGCTGACCACCGCCCACAGCCTGCCATTTGACGGGAAAGCAACGCTGTTTGTCGCCGGGCGCACCTTACCCGCAGGCACCGATCCGCACACAACCTGGGCACCGTGGGTTCGTGAACTGGAGGTTTACCGTCAGGATTGCGCCCACGTCGAGATTATCTCGCCGCAGGCGTTTGAGCATATTGGGCCGGTGTTAAGGGAAATATTAGCGCAGTGATGTTCCGCGGGCCTCTCGGTAAAGAGGGGTCTGCATTTCAGATGTTTCATGTAGCAAATCCCACGGCTGTTCTTTTTTTTGTTGCTTATAATTTAAGCATTATTTTCACTCGCCCGGAGTGCGTTGTGACGACTTCCCTCTATGTTAAAACCCCGACCGTCGTGGTGCTGGATAACCGTGGCCTGGCGGTGCGTGACATCGTTTATCACCGCCATCCGGAAACACCGGACACCACCGACGAGCGTATCACCCGCCATCAGTTTGATGCGCGCGGTTTGCCGTCACAAAGTGCCGACCCGCGTCTGTATGCCGCCGGGCGGGCGAATTTCAGTTATCTCCCCGACCTGAACGGCGCACCGCTGCGTACGCAGAGCGCGGATGCCGGCACGGTGGTTGTGCTCAGTGACGCCTCCGGGCGGGTGTTTTTGCAGGTCAGCAATATTGGCTCAGAGAATGACCGCAGCGCCGCGGTGACCCGCACTTTTCAGTATGAAGCGGCAGACCTGCCGGGGCGGTTGCTCGGCATTACCGAGCAGGTTGCCGGTGGCAGCGCGCGCATCACGGAGCGGTTTGTCCGGGGCGGTCATTCCGCAGATGAACAGAGCCACAATCTTGCCGGTCAGCTTGTCAGACACTACGACCCGGCAGGTCTGCTTTCGACGGGCAGCGTTTCCCTGAACGGTGTGCCGCTTGTCGTCACCCGCCAGTTACTGCCGGACGATACCGACGCAGACTGGCAGGGTGCGGATGCTTCCGCGTGGAACGACCTGCTGGCGGGCGAAACCTATACCACAACCAGCACGGTGGACGCCGCCGGAAATGTACTCACCACCACGGATGCCAGAGGCAATATGCAGCGCGTGGCCTATGACGTGGCGGGGCTGCTGAAGGGAAGCTGGCTGACGGTGAATGGCGGTTCCGAGCAGATTATCGTGAAATCCCTGACCTGGTCCGCTGCCGGGCAGAAACTGCGCGAGGAGCACGGCAACGGCGTGGTGACCACATATTCGTATGAAGCGGAAACCCAGCGGCTGGTTGGCATTAAAACGGAACGTATGACACCGGCAAAAGTGCTGCAGGACCTGCGCTACGAGTACGACCCGGTGGGTAACGTGCTGGTGATTACCAGCGATGCCGAGGAGACCCGTTTCTGGCGCAATCAGGAAGTCGTTCCCGAAAATCACTACGCCTACGACAGCCTGTACCAGCTGGTCAGCGCCAGCGGGCGCGAAATGGCCAGCGCGGTACAGCAGAACAGCAACCTTCCGGCGTATTCCTCTTTTGATGACGCCACGTACACGAACTACTCCCGCATTTACAGCTACGATAACGCCGGTAATCTGACGAAAATTCAGCACAGCGCGCCCGCATCCGGCAATAACTACACCACCAGCATCACCGTATCCGACCGCAGCAACCGGGCGGTAATCAGCACACTCACCGAAAACCCGGCGGATGTGGAGGCGCTGTTCATTGCCGGTGGTCAGCAGAAACAGCTTTTACCGGGGCAGAGCCTGCTGTGGACGGCGCGCCAGGAATTACAGCAGGTCACGCCCGTCACCCGCAGTGGTGCCGCGGACGACAGCGAACGTTACCGCTACGACGCCGGCAGCCAGCGCATCGTGAAAATCACCTCGCAGCTGACCGGCAACAGCACGCAGACCAGACGGGTGATTTACCTGCCGGGTCTGGAACTGCGCAACAGTGCCACAGAGGCGTTACAGGTGATAACCGTCGGCGTGGCCGGACGCGCGCAGGTACGGGTGCTGCACTGGGAAAGCGGGCAGCCTGCCGGGATAAGCAATGACGCGGTGCGCTACAGTTACGACAACCTCACCGGCAGCAGCAGTCTGGAAGTGGACAGCAGCGGCGAGCTTATCAGCCAGGAGGAGTATTACCCGTTCGGCGGCACGGCGCTGTTTGCCGCGCGCAGCCAGCTTGAGGCGGATTACAAAACGATTCGTTACTCCGGCAAAGAGCAGGACGCAACCGGGCTTTATTACTACGGCTACCGCTATTATCAGCCGTGGGCGGGACGGTGGCTGAGCGCGGATCCGGCGGGGACGGTGGACGGGATAAACATCTATCAGATGGTTAATAACAATCCCATTGTATTAAGCGATGATTCAGGTCTGTTCTCATTTAAATGGTGGGGTATTTCTCCAGAGAAACGGGCGAATTTAAGTTACCAGAGAATGGCGGAAGGCGAATTATGGAGTGGGTTCAGTGATTATGCATCCTTTCTGCAACAAGCAAAACAGAATTTAAAAGATATAAAATCAGCCAATAAGATTTTATCACCTGAAGCAGCTGGCTTTATTAATCGGTTTCAGAGAATAGATTTTAATTTGGTTCACTTTTCTAATGCGGATTTATCTAAAGGTGTTTTTTATTCAAGAGTCGAATTGGAAAAGAAAAAAATAATTTTTAATGAATTGAATAGCACGCCGGTAGATATTTCACAATTAAAAACGGACGACTTTTCCTTTTTTTCACTGGAAGTCGTAGGGGCGAAAGGTAAGTTAACCAGTGTGCTGGGGGGTAATAAATATGAAATTCCACTACGTGAAACCGTGAATTATAAATATATGAATTATGCACATGTCGCCATTAACGATACCTTACTGTTTGATGTCCGCCATAAAAAAACGGGGCTGGAAAGGCAACTCGCTCTACTGAAGAATAAGTCAGATATAAATTTTTTAAATCGGGAAAAAATAGCGAAAGCGGCTAATCAAACCGTTTTTGATATTAAAGATCTTAAAGAGGGCCTGGCTTACAGAATAGTCAATAGTGCGAAAAATTTATCCGCAGAGGGGCAGAAAAAAATATTTAGCGCCAGAACACCGCAGGAGTTTGATCTCGTGCTTTCGGTCATGTATCGGCCTCAGGTGCTGGTGCCCAAAAAATTTGTCAGTAAACACGTTCAGAGAACGATGACGCAAAATGCGGGGGCTTAGCGGTAATACCGATCTTATGTAAATAACACCCGATGTGATTACCGCCCGCAACGCCCGAGCGGCACTACCAGCGGGGTATGGGCGATGGGATCGTCAATGATCATGCAGCGCATACTGTACACCGCCTCAATCAGCTCGGCGGTCACAATCTCTTTTGGCGCGCCCTGCGCCACAATTTTGCCGTCGCGCAGCGCAATCAGATGCGTGGCGTAGCGGCAAGCCTGGTTCAAATCATGCAGCACCGCTGCCAGCGTGTAGCCCTGCTCGCGATTCAGCTCACTCAACAGTTCCAGCAAGTCGATCTGGTAGCTGATATCCAGCCAGGTTGTTGGCTCATCAAGCAGCATGATCGCCGTCTCTTGCGCCAGCACCATGGCAATCCATGCGCGCTGGCGTTGCCCGCCGGAGAGCGTATCGACACTCTGCCTGGCCAGGCTTTCCACCCCGGTGGCCCGCATCGCCCGCTGCACCGCCTCGTCATCCTCTTTGCGCCAGCGGGTGAACAGCGGCTGGTGCGGATAGCGCCCGCGAGCGACCAGTTCCTGCACGGTGATATCGCCGGGCGTGGTGGCGTTTTGTGCAAGCAACCCTATACGGCGTGCCACTTCTTTGCTGGCATAGCGCTGGATCTGCTCGCCATCAAGATAAACATGGCCCTGCGCGGGCGTCATCAGGCGGCTCAGCGTGCGCAGTAAGGTGGATTTCCCGCAACCGTTAGGGCCGATAATGGCGGTAAAATGGCCGTCGGGGATCGCCACGCTTAAGTGTTCGGCCACCACTTTTTTGCCGTAGCCAAGGGTGAGCGCTTCGCCGCGCAAACGGGCAGATAAATCGGTCATTTCTTGCGAGACTCCTGAATTAACAAGGCGATAAGGTAAATGCCACCGAGGCTGACGGTCACCACGCCGACCGGCAACTGATAAGGCGTAAAACCTTGCTGGGCAATCATATCCGCCAGCAACAACAACAACGCACCGCACAGCGCGGACTGGGTTAATCCCCAGCGTGCAGTGGCGCTGACGCGACGGGCAATATGTGGCGCGACCAGTGCGATAAACGAAATCGGCCCCGCCAGTGCTGTTGCGGCGGCGGTGAGTGCAACGGCCACCAGCATCAGCATCAGGCGCGAACGCTCAACGCTGACACCGAGCGCACAGGCGCTGTCATCGCCCATTTCCAGTAGCCGCATACGGCGCACCAGCAGGGCGGCAAAAAGAAACATCACCAGCATGATCGGTGCGGAAGGGACGGTTTTCGCCCAGGTTAGGCCATTGAGCGACCCGGCGTTCCACAGCCCGGCGGAGAGCGCGGTTTCCAGCGAGGCATGCAGCAACAGCCAGGTATTAAACGCCACCAGCATTGCGCGCACGCCAATACCGACGATGATCAAGCGGAATGTTTCAATGCCGTTGCGCCAGGCCAGTAGCCAGACCACCAGCGAAGTGAGCATACCGCCGACCATCGCCGCCAGTGCGATAGCGGCCAGATGCTGACCAAACAGCACCATCGCCACCAGCACGCCGCTCCATGCGCCGGTGTTAAAACCCATCACATCCGGGCTGCCGAGTGGGTTACGCATCAGCGACTGGAAAATCGCGCCGCTCATGCCAAGCGCTGCGCCCACCAGCAGCGCCATCAGCACGCGCGGCAAGCGCCACTCCATCACGACCCGTTGCATGGCACGCGGCGCGTCGCCGGTGAACGCGTCAAGTACCTGTGAAAACGCCAGCGTCACCGAACCGCTGCGTAAACCCCAGCTGGCTAAAAGCAACGCGGCGATAACCATAAACACGCAACTGCCGAGCAGGCGGCGGGAGGGTGCCATCATAAGTTGCCTCCGCGTGCGCGGCGCACCAGCACGATCAATACCGGCGCGCCGATAAAGGCACTGACCACGGAAACCCGCAGTTCGCCCGGCACCAGCAGGCGGCCAATGATATCGGCAAACAGTAACAGGGCAGGGGTGGCAATCAGGGTGACCGGCAGCGACCAGCGGTGATCCGCGCCCACCAGCCAGCGCGCCATGTGCGGCATCATCAGGCCGATAAAGGCAATCGGGCCGACAACCGCCGTCGCGCTGCCGCACAGCACCGTGATCACCACTAAACCGAGCAACTGCGTGCGCGCCACGCGGCTGCCCAGCGCCGTGGCGGTGTCGCTGCCGAGGCTCAGGCTGTTAAGCGCGCGGCTCAGCATCAACGCCATGAGCGCTGCCAGCAGCACCGGGATCAGAACAATTTTTAGCGTTTGCAGGGTGCGGATATCCAGCGAACCGGCCTGCCAGAAGCGCAACTGGTCATAAACGTCGGCGTTAAGCAATGAAATACCGCTGGATAATCCTTCCAGCACCGCCGCCAGTGCCACGCCCGCCAGCGTCAGGCGAACCGGGCTGAGTTGCCCACCGCCCTGGCTGCCGGTAAAGGCGACCAGCAGCGACGCCGCCAGTGCGCCGCAAAAGGCGAGCAGTAATTGTTCGACAGGGGAGACAGCGCCCAGCAGCGCCGCGCCGAGCACAATGGCGAAGCTGGCACCGGCGTTAACGCCGAGTAAGCCTGGATCGGCGAGCGGATTTCTCGTGAGCGTTTGCATTAACGCCCCGGCAATGCCCAGTGCGCCGCCCGCGAGTAAACCTGCCAGCGTTCGCGGCAAACGGGCATCGTTGACGATGGTGCAGTCCGCGCTCTGACAGACGCCAGTGAGGGCGTCGATGATGACCGCGGCGGGCAGAGGTTTTGCGCCAATAAACAGGCTGAGTGCAACGGCGACAACCAGCAATATCAATAACCCGGCGAGGGTAACGGGGCGCGCCGGGAAAGCAGAACACGACATAAAACGTCCCAAATTTGATAATGATATTAATTATCGTTATCGATCTTGTTTTGGTATGTTACCATGCGCAGCCTGCGAATGGACATAGAAAGTATGTATTTAAGGCATTGGAATGAAGCAACAATCCTGGCTGTTGAACCTGAATCTGCTGCGTACGCATCCGGCTTTTCGCGCGGTATTTCTGGCGCGTTTTATCTCGATTCTCTCGCTGGGCTTGTTGGGCGTAGCGGTGCCGGTACAAATCCAGACGATGACCCACTCCAGCTGGCAAGTTGGCCTTGCCGTTACGCTGACCGGTAGCGCCATGTTCGTCGGCCTGATGTTTGGTGGTGTTTTGGCGGATCGTTTTGAACGCAAGAAACTGATTCTGTTGGCGCGTTCCACCTGCGGCGTCGGTTTTATCGGCCTGTATCTGAATGCGTTGTTGCCGGAGCCTTCGCTGCTGGCAATTTATCTGCTCGGTTTGTGGGATGGTTTTTTCGGCGCGCTGGGCGTAACGGCGCTGCTGGCGGCGACACCTGCGTTGGTCGGGCGGGAAAACCTGATGCACGCTGGCGCAATTACCATGCTGACGGTGCGGCTGGGTTCCGTTATTTCGCCAATGTGCGGCGGTTTGCTGCTGGCAACCGGCGGCGTGGCGTGGAACTACGGGCTGGCGGCGGCGGGCACGTTTACCACCTTGTTGCCGTTACTGAGCCTGCCTGCATTACCGCCACCGCCACAACCGCGCGAGCACCCGCTGAAATCGCTACTTAGCGCCCTGCAATTTTTACTGCACAACCCTTTGATTGGCGGCATCGCGCTGCTTGGTGGGTTATTGACGATGGCAAGCGCGGTGCGCGTGCTCTACCCGGCGCTGGCGATAAGCTGGAACATGTCGGCGGCAGAAATTGGCTTGCTGTATGCCGCGCTGCCGCTCGGCGCGGCCATTGGCGCGTTAACCAGCGGCAAGCTGGCGCACAGTGAGCGCCCCGGCGTGATTATGCTGCTGGCGTCCGTTGGCGCGTTTATCTCCATCGGTTTATTCAGCCTGATGCCCGTCTGGGCGCTGGGCGTGCTGTTTCTGGCGCTGTGCGGCTGGCTGACGGCGGTGAGTTCGCTGCTGCAATACACGCTGCTGCAAACGCAAACCCCGGAAGCGATGCTCGGGCGAATTAACGGCTTATGGACGGCGCAAAACGTCACGGGTGACGCCATTGGTGCCGCGCTGCTGGGCGCGATGGCGTCAATGATGACGCCCGCCGCATCGGCGAGCATCAGCGGTTTTGTGCTGGCGATAGTGGGCGTGTTGCTGATGGTGGTGCTCGGCGAGCTGCGGCGTTTTCGCCAGGTGCAGCCCGCCGCCGAAGCCTGATTAACCAAACAGCGCCGCCAGGCGTTGTAACACGCGGGTGGCGCTGTAGTAATCAAGGCGGAAAGTTTCCGCGCCGAGTGCGTACACGCGGTGATTTTGCACCGCGGGCAGGTGCGCCAGCAGCGGGTTCTGGCTGAGCGCATCCGCGTCTTTCTGGTCGCTGGCAAACAGGAACAGCGCCTCGCCATTCAGCCCGGCGGCCAGATTCTCGCCGCCTAACTGGACAATGTCATGACGTTTCCCCTGGCTCTGGCTGGTGTGCAGATTCGCCGGTAACGGCGCGAGGGTAAAGCCCAGTTGCTGCATCAATTTTCCCTGCGCGGACTCTTCAGTCCACAGATTCGCGCCGTGCGCCGCCGGGGTATAAACCAGCGCGGTGATCGGCTGCGGCGGCAGTTTCATGCGGGCTTTAACGTCCGCAAGCTGTTGATTGAACTGGCTGATACGCGCCGCTGCCTCTTTTTCGTGACCGGTGATTTCACCAAGCTGCGTTAACAGCGCCTGCCAGCTTTTGTCGTCGTAGTTGATGATAAGCGTCGGGGCGATGGTTGATAGCTGATCATACAGCGGCAACGCGGAGTCGCCGCCGGTGGCGCTGATCAGGATTAAATCCGGCATTTGTGCAGCGACGGCTTCAGCGTTGGGTTCCCCAATGTAAAGCCGCGCGACATTACGCTGCCGGGCAATTTCCCCCCACTGGCGCAAAAAGCCTTGTTCGTCGGCGAAACGGTTATTTGGCGTGGTCGCGCCGCTGGCGATAACTGGCGCATCAATCGCCAGTAGCGAACCGGTGAGCGTCACGCTGGTGGAAACAATACGCAGCGGCTTAGTCGGTAGCGTGTGCGTTCCACGGCTGTCCGTGACCTGGCGAGGCCACTCTGCCGCCATCGCTGAGGTAATTCCTAAAACAAAAATTCCTAAAAACACTAAGGGTTTACAGCGCAAAAAAGAGCATCTCACAACGCATATCCTGTTTTTGTTGAAGTTAATGCTTCTCATTTTCATATCTGAATGAAGCAGATGCAAGCATTCGCCGCGCGAGAGAACAATCTGCTGTTGACAGAGCGGGCAATAACTTTTTATCTTACCGACTCAAAAACACAAATGATAATCATTATTAGTTAATTTATCACTGTTGGAGGATGATATGGATACGTCCCTGGCTGAGGAAACGCGGCAGTCTGCGAAGACGCTGGCCGCGGATCAGTTTTTCTTTATGTCGCCGTACCGCAGTTTCACCACCTCCGGGTGCGTGGCGCGTTTTTGCGAGCCTGCCGCGGGCGGCGATGCGCCCGAGAGTGCTTTCCAGCAAAAACTGGCTCAGGCGTTTGCCGATGCGAAAGCGCAGGGCATTGCCCACCCGGTGATGGTTGGCGCGATCCCCTTCGACACCACCCAGCCATCTGCGCTGTTTATCCCGCACAGCTGGCAAACTTTCTCCCGCCCCGAGAAACAGCGATCCGCGCGCTATTTCACCAGTAGCGCGATGCCGAACGTCACGGCGCAGCAGGCGATCCCATCGCAGGAGACGTTTATGCAGATGGTGGCGAATGCCGCCGCGCGCACCGCCACGCCGGAAGTCGACAAAGTGGTGCTCTCGCGTCTGATTGAGTTAACCACCGACCGCCGTATCGACAGCGGCGTGCTGTTAGAGCGCCTGATTGCCCAGAACCCGGCCAGTTACAACTTCCACGTTCCGCTACCGGATGGCGGCGTACTGCTGGGCGCAAGCCCGGAACTGTTGCTGCGCAAAGAGCAGGAGCACTTCAGTTCGCTGCCGTTAGCCGGTTCCGCCCGTCGCCAGCCGGACGACATTCTTGACCGCGAAGCGGGCAACAAGCTGCTGGCTTCGGAAAAAGATCGGCACGAGCACGAACTGGTGACTCAGGCGATGAAAAACGTGCTGCAGCCGCGCAGCCAAACCCTGACATTGCCGGAATCACCACAACTGGTCACTACCCCCACTTTATGGCACCTGGCCACGCCGATTACCGGCACTGCAGTCGCCGGGGAAAACGCGCTGACGCTGGCTTGCCTGCTGCACCCGACGCCCGCGCTGAGCGGCTTCCCGCACCAGGTGGCGAAACAGGTGATTGCCGAGCTGGAGCCCTTCAACCGTGAGCTGTTTGGCGGCATCGTTGGCTGGTGCGACGCCGAGGGTAACGGCGAGTGGGTGGTCACTATTCGCTGCGCGCGGCTTCACGATAACCACGTTCGTCTGTTCGCCGGTGCCGGGATTGTTCCGGCTTCTTCGCCGCTTTCCGAGTGGCGCGAAACCGGCGTCAAGCTTACCACCATGCTGAACGCATTTGGTTTGCACTGAGGATCAACCATGACCATTCCGTTTACCCGCTGGCCGCACGAGTTCGCCGAGCGTTACCGTGAAAAGGGCTACTGGCAGGATTTACCGCTGACCGATATTTTGACCCGCCACGCGCGCAGTGATGCCACGGCGTTGATAGAGGGCGAACGCCGCTTGAGCTACCGCCAGCTCAACGATGCCGCAGACAATCTGGCCTCGGCGTTACAGGCGCAGGGCATCAGGCGCGGGGAAACCGCGCTGGTGCAGCTGGGCAACGTCAGCGAGTTCTACATTGTTTTCTTCGCGCTGCTGAAAATCGGCGTGGCGCCAGTCAACGCGCTGTTCAGCCATCAGCGCAGCGAATTGAACGCGTATGCCGCGCAAATCGCGCCGGCGCTGCTGATTGCCGATCGCGCCCACACGCTGTTTGAGAATGACCATTTCCTCGCCGCGTTTGTTGCACAGCACCCGTCGGTGCGCACCGTACTGCTGCTCGGCGACAGCGGCGAGCAGGCGCTGGAAAACGCCATTGCCCGCCCGGCGGATAATTTTATCGCCACGCCAACGCCTGCCGATGAAGTGGCGTTTTTCCAGCTTTCCGGCGGCAGCACCGGCACGCCGAAACTCATTCCGCGCACGCACAATGATTACTACTACAGCATTGTGCGCAGTAACGAGATCTGCGGATTTAACGCGCAAACCCGTTACCTCTGCGCGCTGCCGGCGGCGCACAACTACCCGTTGAGTTCCCCCGGCGCGCTTGGCGTCTTCCACGCCGGAGGCTGCGTGGTGCTGGCTGCCGATCCGAGCGCCACGCTCTGCTTCCCGCTGATTGAAAAACACCAGATTAATGTTACCGCGCTGGTGCCGCCGGCGGTAAGCCTGTGGTTACAGGCGATCGCCGAGTGGGGCAGCAATGCGCAACTCGCCTCACTGCGGCTGTTGCAGGTCGGCGGGGCGCGTTTATCGGTAACGCTTGCGGCGCGTATTCCGGCGGAGATCGGCTGCCAGTTGCAGCAGGTATTTGGCATGGCGGAAGGGCTGGTGAATTACACCCGTCTGGACGATCCCTTTGACCGCATTATCAACACGCAAGGCCGCCCGATGTGCCCGGATGATGAAGTGTGGGTGGCGGATGAAAACGGCAATCTGCTGCCGCCAGGCCACGTTGGCCGCCTGATGACGCGCGGCCCGTACACTTTTCGCGGCTACTTTAACAGCCCGGAACATAATGCCAGCGCCTTTAACGAACACGGTTTTTACTGCTCCGGCGATCTGATTTCGATCGACGAACAGGGCTATATCACCGTGCAAGGGCGGGAAAAAGATCAGATCAACCGTGGAGGCGAGAAGATTGCCGCCGAGGAGATCGAAAATCTGCTACTGCGCCATGAGTCGGTGATCCACGCCGCGCTGGTCAGCATGGAAGACAGCCTGCTGGGTGAAAAAAGCTGCGCTTACCTGGTGGTGAAAACGCCGCTGCGCGCGGTAGCTGTCCGCCGCTTTCTGCGCGAGCAGGGCGTTGCCGAGTTCAAACTGCCGGATCGCGTGGAGTGTGTGGACGCGCTGCCGCTGACGCCGGTGGGTAAGGTCGATAAAAAACAGTTACGTCAGTGGTTAGCGCAACGCGCACCGGCGTAAAGGAGAGAAGATGGCGATTCCAAAACTACAGGGCTACGCGCTGCCTGGCGCGGCCGATATCCCGCAAAACAAAGTGAGCTGGCCGTTTGAGCCGGAACGTGCGGCGCTGCTGATCCACGATATGCAGGATTACTTTGTTAACTTCTGGGGCGAAAACTGCCCGATGATGCAGCAAGTGGTGGCGAACATCGCCGCACTGCGTGATTTCTGCAAGCAAAACGCTATTCCCGTGTACTACACCGCGCAGCCGAAAGAGCAGAACGATGAAGACCGGGCGCTGCTCAACGATATGTGGGGGCCAGGCTTAACCCGCTCGCCGGAGCAGCAAAAAATTGTTGCTGCGCTCGCGCCGGATGAGGCCGACACCGTGCTGGTGAAGTGGCGCTACAGCGCGTTTCACCGCTCGCCGCTGGAGCAGATGCTCAAAGAGACCGGCCGTAACCAGTTACTCATCACCGGGGTGTATTCACACATTGGCTGCATGACCACCGCCACCGATGCGTTTATGCGCGATATCAAACCGTTTATGGTTGCCGACGCGCTGGCGGATTTCAGCCGCGAAGAGCATTTGATGTCGCTTAATTATGTCGCCGGGCGTGCTGGTCGCGTGGTGATGACGCAAGAATTACTGCCTGTGCCGGGCAGCAAAGCGGCATTACGCATGCTGATCCTGCCGCTGCTGGATGAGTCCGACGAACCATTAGATGACGAGAATCTCATCGACTACGGCCTCGATTCCGTGCGCATGATGGCGCTCGCCGCGCGCTGGCGCAAAGTACATGGCGATATCGACTTTGTGATGCTGGCGAAAAACCCGACCATTGACGCCTGGTGGACGCTGCTTTCGCGTGAGGTGAAGTAATGGTTGGTCTGGATTTTACCGGCAAAATTGTCTGGGTGACCGGGGCCGGTAAAGGCATCGGTTATGCCACGGCGAAGGCGTTTGTCGGGGCGGGCGCGCACGTGATCGGTTTCGATCTCGCCTTTGGCGGCACGGATTACCCTTTCTCCTGTGAAGTGCTGGACGTTGCTGACGCCGCACAAGTACAGGTGGTATGCCAGCGCGTGCTGGCGCAATGCGAGCGGCTGGATGTGCTGGTCAACGCCGCCGGGGTGTTGCACATGGCCGCCACCGATGAACTGACAGCAGACGCCTGGCACAACACCTTCGCTGTTAACGTCGGCGGGGCGTTTAACCTGTTTCAGCAGACGATGGCGCAATTTCGCCGTCAGCAGAGCGGGGCGATTGTCACCGTCGCATCCGACGCGGCGCACACGCCGCGTATCGGCATGAGCGCCTATGGCGCATCGAAAGCGGCGCTCAAAAGCCTGGCGCTCACCGTTGGCCTTGAGCTGGCGGCAAGCCATGTACGTTGCAATGTGGTTTCACCGGGATCGACCGACACCGATATGCAGCGTTTGCTGTGGGTGAGCGATGACGCCGAACAGCAGCGTATTCGCGGTTTTGGCGAGCAGTTCAAGCTCGGCATCCCGCTGGGGAAAATCGCCCGCCCGCAGGAAGTGGCGAACACCATTTTGTTCCTCGCTTCCGATCTGGCAAGTCATATCACATTGCAGGATATCGTGGTGGATGGCGGCTCGACGCTGGGGGCATAGATGATCTGGAAACGTCATTTAACCCTTGATGAACTGAACGCCACCAGCGAAAACACGCTGGTGGCGCATCTCGCGATTACTTACACCCGCATCGGTGATGATTTCCTTGAAGCGGAAATGCCGGTAGACAGCCGCACGCATCAACCGTTTGGTCTGCTGCACGGTGGTGCCTCGGCGGTGCTGGCGGAAACGCTGGGATCGATGGCGGGTTACCTGATGACCCGCGATGGCCAGTGCGTGGTGGGCACGGAATTAAACGCCACCCATCATCGCCCGGTTTCGCAGGGAAAAGTGCGCGGTGTTTGCCAGCCGCTGCATCTTGGCCGGCAGAACCAAAGCTGGGAAATTGTGGTCTTCGACGAACAAGGCCGACGCTGCTGCACCTGTCGTCTCAGCACGGCGGTGCTGGGGTAATCTCGCCCTCTCTTTGACAGGAGAGGGCGCATTCTTGCGATCCCGGTAACACAATCAGGTAAATGCCTGGTGGCAGGGCAAATTTCCCATGTTTCAAAGTTGTTAAAATCCGCGAGTTGATATAGATACAAAATGTAACATCTCTCTGTCTCTCAACGGATACCCGCTATGAACAACTCAGGGAAATACCTTATTTGGGGCGTGCTGTCGCTGGTTGGCGCATTCGCCCTCGGTTATATCGCGCTTAACCGCGGCGAACAGATCAACGCGCTGTGGATCGTGGTGGCCGCGGTCTGTATCTACCTTATCGCTTACCGTTTTTACGGCCTGTACATCGCTAAAAATGTGCTACAGGTTGACCCGACGCGCATGACTCCGGCGGTGCGCTACAACGATGGTCTTGATTACGTGCCGACAGACAAAAAAGTGCTGTTCGGTCACCATTTTGCGGCGATTGCCGGCGCAGGCCCGCTGGTAGGGCCTGTGCTGGCGGCGCAAATGGGGTATTTGCCGGGCATGATCTGGATCCTCGCAGGCGTAGTGCTGGCCGGTGCGGTGCAGGATTTCATGGTGCTGTTTATCTCCACCCGTCGGGACGGGCGTTCGCTCGGTGAGATGGTGAAAGCGGAGATGGGGCCGACCGTTGGCGTGATTGCGCTGGTGGCGACCTTTATGATCATGGTGATCATCCTCGCGGTGCTGGCGATGATTGTCGTCAAAGCGCTGACCCACAGCCCGTGGGGAACCTATACCGTCGCCTTTACCATTCCGCTGGCGATTTTTATGGGTATCTACATTCGTTATCTGCGCCCCGGTCGAATTGGCGAAGTGTCGGTGATTGGTCTGGTGCTGCTGGTGTTCGCCATTATTTCTGGCGGCTGGGTGGCGGCAAACCCGGCGATTGCACCGTACTTTGATTTCACCGGCGTGCAGTTGACGTGGATGCTGGTGGGCTACGGGTTTGTCGCCTCAGTGCTGCCGGTGTGGCTGCTGCTGGCACCGCGTGATTATCTCTCTACTTTCCTGAAAATCGGCACCATTATCGGCCTTGCGATCGGCATTCTGATCATGCGCCCGACGCTGACCATGCCTGCGCTGACCAAATTTGTCGATGGGACTGGCCCGGTGTGGACCGGTAATCTGTTCCCGTTCCTGTTTATTACCATTGCCTGTGGCGCGGTTTCCGGTTTCCATGCGCTGATTTCCTCCGGCACCACGCCGAAAATGCTCGCCAGCGAAGGGCAAGCTTGCTTTATCGGTTACGGCGGCATGCTGATGGAGTCGTTCGTGGCGATCATGGCGCTGGTGTCGGCGTGCATTATCGATCCGGGCGTTTACTTTGCGATGAACAGCCCGATGGCGGTCTTAGCCCCTGCGGGCACCACCGATGTAGTAGCGTCGGCGGCGCAGGTGGTGAGCGGTTGGGGTTTTAGTATCACCCCGGATGCGCTCAGGCAGATTGCCAGCGAAGTGGGCGAGCAGTCGATCATTTCACGCGCGGGCGGCGCGCCGACGCTGGCAGTGGGCATGGCTTATATCCTGCACGGCGCGCTCGGCGGTCTGATGGATGTCTCGTTCTGGTATCACTTCGCCATTCTGTTTGAGGCGCTGTTTATTCTGACGGCGGTGGATGCCGGGACACGCGCGGCGCGGTTTATGTTGCAGGATCTGCTGGGCGTGATTTCACCGAACCTCAAACGCACGGAATCGCTGCCCGCGAACCTGCTGGCGACCGGGCTGTGCGTGCTGGCGTGGGGCTACTTCCTGCACCAGGGCGTGGTTGATCCGCTCGGCGGTATTAACACCCTGTGGCCGCTGTTTGGCATCGCCAACCAGATGCTGGCGGGCATGGCGCTAATGCTGTGTGCGGTGGTGCTGTTCAAGATGAAACGCCAGCGTTATGCGTGGGTGGCACTGCTGCCAACTGCCTGGCTGCTGGTTTGTACGCTCACCGCAGGCTGGCAAAAAGCCTTTAGCCCGGATGCGAAAGTCGGCTTCCTGGCCATCGCCAACAAGTTCCAGGCGATGATCGACAGCGGCAATATTCCGGCGCAATATACCCAGTCTCAACTGGCGCAACTGGTGTTTAATAACCGTCTCGATGCTGGATTGACCATCTTCTTTATGGTCGTGGTGGTGGTACTGGCGTTCTACTCGCTGAAAACCGCGCTGGCGGCGCTGAAAGAGGATCAACCGACCGCGAACGAGACGCCGTACCAGGAAATGACGGGCGACGTTGAGCAGATTGTCGGCCAGGCAAAAAGTGTGCATTAATCGCGTAACGCGGAGGGTTTATGTTCGATACGCTTTCAAAAGCCGGGAAGTATTTAGGCCAGGCGGCGAAAATGATGATTGGCGTTCCGGATTATGACAACTATGTCGAGCATATGCGCGTGACGCACCCGGAGCAGACGCCGATGACTTATGAGGAGTTTTTCCGCGAGCGCCAGGATGCGCGCTACGGCGGAAAGGGCGGTGCACGCTGCTGTTAACTCTCGTCTTGCTCAAAAAGCGGCGCACATGCGCCGCTTTTCTTTATCTACAGAAAATCCCCAGCCAGGCTGGTGCTTCTGGAAAGCTTTCAGCTATAGGCCAGTTATTTTCGCCAGGATCAGGCGTTGGTGCCGCCATCAACAACAATATCGGCCCCGGTAATCTGCTTCGCCGCCGGGCTGGCAAGGAAAGCGACCGCTTCGGCGATATCCTGCGCTTCACCATAATGCCCCAGCGCAATCATACGACGTTGCTCTTCCGCGCCTTCGCCGTCCGCCGGGTTCATATCGCTGTCCGTCGAACCGGGTTTCACCATATTGACGGTAATGCCGCGTGGGCCCAAATCCCGCGCCAGCCCGCGTGTTAATGAGTTCAGCGCGGATTTGGTCATCGAATAGATGGCGATATCTTTAAACGGCACGCGATCGGAGAGGCAACTGCCGATATTGATAATGCGCCCGCCGTCGGGCAGGTGTGCAATGGCCGCCTGGGTGGCGTAGACCACGCCGCGAATATTCACGTTGATCATCGCATCGATATCCTCCTGCGACATCGCTTCTAACTGGCCACCGCGCGCGATGCCGGCGTTATTAACCAGAATATCCAGCCCGCCGAGTTGCTGCACGGTTTGATCAACAGCGGCGCGGGCAGCTTGTGGTTCGGCGCTGTTGGCCTGGATCGCCACGGCGTTACGCCCCAGCGCGCGGATTGCTTCCACAACGGCTTGTGCTTTATCGGCGGATTTCTCCCAGGTGATGGCGACGTCCGCTCCTTCCCGCGCCAGCGTTAAGGCGATAGCTTTTCCCAGACCGCGGCTCGCACCGGTGACCAGCGCGCGTTTTCCTGCAAGTGAATGTGACATGGTGGCTCCGTAATTATGTGTCGATTGATACATAATTAAAATAAACAGGCTTCCATACATTCGTCAATCTTATTAAGATACCGATCAGCACAAAATGCGAGGAGGCGAAAGTGAGCCGGGGAAGACCGCGGGAATTTGACCGTACCGAGGCGCTGAATAACGCGATGAAACTCTTCTGGCAGAAGGGGTACACCGCGACATCCATGAACGATCTGTATGAGGCGATGGGCATTAAATCGCCCAGCTTGTATGCGGCGTTCGGTAGCAAAGAAGATCTCTACGACGAGGTGTTGCAGCACTACGAACAGTGCGTTGCGCCAGCGATCTGGGGCGATATGGCAAGCGAGCCATCGCCGAAAAAAGCCATTGCGGCGTGGCTGGAGCGATCGGCTGAGGTGTTAACCCGCTGCGATTTGCCGCATGGCTGCATGGTGACGCTGTCAGCGGTTGCCAGCGAAGGCCATGAACGGTTGGGCGAGCGGGTTCGTCAGTTGCGTAATGGCGGCGTTGCACAGCTAAAAGCGCGCCTGAGCGAGGCGCAGCAGCGCGGCGAGTTACCTGAGACCACCGATATCGATGCGCTGACCCGGCTGTATGTCAGCATTCAGCAGGGGATGTCGATTCAGGCGCGCGATGGCGCGAGCCGGGAAACGCTGCTCGGCGTCGCGCGTATGGCAATGGGATTGTGGCCTGCGCCGTAAAAACAGGCCACCGAAGTGGCCCGTTGCGTTATGGCTGAGGGAAAACAATATTATTGCCCGGCGCTTCGCGGTGCAGATGGATAAAGTTCAGGTGGCGTTCGTACTGATCCAGTATGTCGATGATCACCTGCTCTTTGTTGTAGTCCATTAAATCATTGCCCTGGCTGCCCTCCAGCAGGAAGGTTTCCAGTCGGAAGTAGTGCGATTTGCCGCTGCGTGCGCGGTAGGTAAAGCCCGGTACGGAGTATTGCTGCGGCCACACCTGGTAGACAAAATCCTGCTCCTCACCGAGGTGGACGCGCAGATCCAGGTAGCCCAGCGGCTGGCCTTCTTCCGGCGCGACATTTTCAAGCGATACCCGTCCGCCGCGCAGTTCCAGCTCTTTTGCCACATCCTGCATCGCCGGGTAAATCACCGTTTCCATCATCTGCCGGGTGTAATGCGTACCCGGATAATTCATCAGCCGCGAGAGGCGTTTTTTCCAGCTCAGGCGGTCGTTGCTCGCCGGAATATAAGGTGCGGTTTCGCGGCTGGCGCTGGCGCGGCGGTGATCTTCCACTTTCAGCGATTTATACAGCCCGGCCATAATAAAGAAGATCACAAAACTGAACGGTAAACCCATGATCACAGTGGTATTTTGCAGCGCGGAAATGCCATTGGTCATCAGCATGCCCATGGTCAGCACGCCGATAGCGACCGACCAGAAAATCCGTAGCCAGTTCGGCGCATCGCTATTGATATCTTTCAGCTTTGAGGTGAAATTGCCCAGCACCAGCGAGCCGGAATCCGCCGAGGTGACATAAAACAACAGGCCGGTAATGGTCGCGACAGAAGCGCTAAGTTTGAACGCCGGATATTGCGCCAGCAGGCTGTAGAACCCGCGTTCGGCATGGGCGATCACCTCCTGGGCGAAACCGGCATCGCCGTGGATAATTTCATACAGCGCGGCGTTGCCAAACACCGACAGCCACAGCAAGGTGAAGGTAAACGGAATAATCAGCGTGCCGAGCACGAACTCGCGAATGGTGCGCCCGCGGGAAATACGTGCAAGGAACAGCCCGACAAACGGCGACCATGCCACCCACCAGGCCCAGAAGAAGAGCGTCCAGCTGTTCATCCACTGCGTCGGGCGATCAAACGCGAAGGTGTTGAGCGTCATGCCCATAAAGCGGTTGATGTAATCGCCAACGTTGAGCACCAGCGCGTTGAGCAGGAAATCGGTCTTGCCCATAAACAGCACGAACAGGATCAGCCCGAGCGCCAGCGCCACGTTTAGTTCCGAAAGGATGCGAATGCCTTTATCCACCCCGGAGGTGACCGAAATGGTGGCGATCACCACCGACAGCACAATCAGCGCCATCTGCGCGGTCAGCCCTTCCGGCACGTCGAACAGCACTTTCAGCCCGTAATTAAGCTGCACCACGCCAATACCGAGCGTAGTGGCAATACCAAAAATGGTGCCGATCACCGCCGCAATATCCACCGTGTGGCCAATCGGGCCGTTAATGCGTTTACCGAAAATAGGGTACAGCGCAGAACGAATAGTGAGCGGCAGATTATAGCGGTAGCTGAAGTAGCCCAGCGCAATACCCATCAGCGCATACATCGACCAGCCGGTTAAACCGTAGTGAAACAGTGTCCACACCATCGCCTGGCGTGCGGCTTCCATCGTCTGGCCTGCGCCCTCCGGCGGCTGCATATACTGCGTGACCGGCTCCGCGACGGAGAAGAACATCAGGTCGATACCGATCCCGGCGGCAAACAGCATCGCCGACCAGCTCAGCAAACTGAACTCCGGCTTGGACTGCTCCGGCCCGAGTTTAATCGCCCCGTAGCGCGAGCAGGCCATATAAATAACAAAGACAATATAGAGCGTTGCGGCCAGCATGTAATACCAGCCAAAGGTGGAGGAGACCCAGTTAACGGTGGTCTGGATCCAGGTCGCAGCGAAATCGCTGTACAAAATGGTGACCAGTGAAAATGTCAGAATCAGTCCGGCAGAGGTGTAAAACACCACGGGATTGATTCTGTCTTTTTCACTGGCAGGTGGATTAATCATCGGTTACCTCTGGTTAATTTCCTGTAATTTTTCAAAATATTAATGCCAAACATCGGTTGTTTAATCGCGTTTGCTCCTCTCTGTTCTCACGGTTTGCGTCGCCGTATTTAGCTTATACATTCCCGCTTCGTTTATTTAACAATTGAAGCACAGTATCCTAACAAAATCTTTTTTTATATTGAACGTGCAATCAAAAAAAGATTAAATAAGGCCCTTACATTGCGGTGGAGATGGAGCCATGCCAAAGGTGGGAATGCAGCCGATACGCCGTCGGCAGCTGATTGATGCGACCCTGAGTACCATTAACGAAGTAGGAATTAACGACGCCACGATTGCGCAAATTGCGCGCCGCGCTGGCGTATCGACCGGCATCATCAGTCACTACTTCAGGGACAAAAATGGTCTGCTGGAAGCGACCATGCGCGACATCACCCGCCAGTTGCGCGACGCCGTGGCGCAGCGATTAAAACCGCTCGCGCAGGCCAGTACCGAAACGCGTTTGCTGGCGATTGTCGAAGGCAATTTTGATGACAGCCAGGTCCACAGCGCGGCGATGAAAGCCTGGCTCGATTTCTGGGCCAGCAGTATGCATCAGCCGCAGCTTGGTCGCCTGGAGCGCGTCAGCAGCCGCCGGCTGTTCTCCACGCTGGCGGCGGAGTTTCGCCGCGATCTACCGCGTGAACAGGCACGGCTGGCGGCGCATGGCCTTGCCTCGTTGATCGATGGCCTCTGGCTTCGCGCGGCGCTGAGCGGCAAACCCTTTAACCTGGACATTGCCAGAACGCTCACCACCCAATTCATTCGCCAGCAACTGGCTGGCGCGACGAATCACTGAGAAGGAGGAAGTATGTCCCGATTCGCAGAACAGCAGCTCTATATCCATGGTCAATACGTTCCGGCTGCGGCGGGTAACACATTCCAGACCATCAATCCGGCGAACGGCGAGGTGCTGGCCGAGGTGCACGAAGCCGGGCAGGCCGATGTCGATCGCGCCGTTGCCAGTGCGCAAAAAGGGCAGAAAATCTGGGCCGCGATGACCGCCATGGAGCGCTCGCGCATCCTGCGCCGCGCCGTCGATATTCTGCGCGAGCGCAATGATGAACTGGCGGCGCTGGAAACGCTGGATACCGGCAAACCGCTGAGCGAAACCCAGGCCGTTGATATCGTCACCGGCGCGGACGTACTCGAGTATTACGCGGGGCTTATCCCCTCTCTTGAAGGTCAGCAAATTCCGCTGCGCGACACCTCGTTTGTCTACACCCGCCGCGAACCGCTTGGCGTGGTGGCCGGGATTGGCGCGTGGAACTACCCGATCCAGATTGCGCTGTGGAAATCTGCGCCTGCGCTGGCGGCCGGTAACGCCATGATCTTTAAACCGAGCGAAGTCACGCCGCTCACGGCGCTGAAACTGGCGGAAATTTACAGCGAAGCTGGCGTGCCAGACGGCGTATTTAACGTGCTGAACGGCAGCGGCGCGGTGACCGGACAGTTGCTGACCGACCATCCGGGCATCGACAAAGTCTCTTTCACCGGCGGCGTTGCCAGCGGCAAGAAAGTGATGGCGAATGCGGCTGGTTCGACGCTGAAAGACGTGACCATGGAGCTGGGCGGTAAATCGCCGCTGATTATCTTTGACGACGCCGATCTCGATCTCGCCGCCGATATCGCCATGATGGCGAACTTCTACAGCTCCGGCCAGGTGTGTACCAACGGCACGCGCGTGTTTATTCCGAAGGCCTTGCAGCAGGCGTTCGAAGCAAAAATCGTTGAGCGCGTGGCGCGCATTAAAGCCGGTGATGTCAACGATCTGAACACCAATTTCGGGCCGCTGGTCAGTTTTGCGCACCGCGACAACGTAATGCGTTATATCGAAAGCGGCATCAACGAAGGCGCGCGCCTGTTGTGCGGCGGTAAGCGTCTGACCGGCGGTGACTTCGACCACGGGGCGTGGGTCGAACCCACCGTATTTACCGACTGTCGCGATGAGATGACCATCGTGCGTGAAGAGATCTTCGGTCCGGTGATGTCGATTCTGACCTATGAGCGCGAAGAGGAAGCGGTGCGCCGCGCCAACGCTACCGATTACGGCCTGGCGGCGGGCGTGGTGACACAGGATCTTAACCGCGCGCACCGTGTCATTCACCAGATTGAAGCCGGTATTTGCTGGATCAACACCTGGGGGGAATCCGCCGCTGAAATGCCGGTGGGCGGCTACAAGCACTCCGGCGTTGGGCGTGAAAATGGCCTGATGACGCTGCAAAACTATACGCAGGTCAAATCCGTCCAGCTCGAGCTGAGCCGTTTTCAGTCCGTATTTTGAATAAAGTTTTAACCTGAGGAGCGACGAATGGAATTTGATTACATCATCATTGGAGCCGGATCCGCAGGGAACGTTTTGGCAACAAGACTGACCGAAGAGAGCGATGTGAATGTCCTGCTGCTCGAAGCGGGTGGTCCCGATTACCGTTTTGATTTCCGCACGCAGATGCCTGCGGCGCTGGCTTACCCGTTGCAGGGCAAGCGCTACAACTGGGCTTATGAAACAGAACCTGAACCGCACATGAATAACCGCCGCATGGAGTGCGGGCGCGGTAAAGGGCTGGGCGGTTCATCGCTGATTAACGGCATGTGCTACGTGCGCGGCAACGCGATGGACCTCGATAACTGGGCGCAGCAGCCGGGTCTTGAGCACTGGACCTACCGCGACTGTCTGCCCTATTACCGTAAATCGGAAACGCGCGATATCGGCGCGAACGATTACCACGGTGGCGACGGCCCGGTCAGCATCACTACCTGCAAGCCGGGCAACAACCCGCTGTTCGCCGCGATGATTGAGGCGGGCGTGCAGGCCGGTTACCCGCGCACTGACGATCTTAACGGCTACCAACAGGAAGGTTTTGGCCCGATGGATCGCTTTGTCACGCCGAAAGGCCGCCGCTCAAGCACCGCGCGCGGCTATCTCGACATGGCAAAAACGCGGCCGAACCTGAAAATCATTACCCATGCCACCACCGATCGCATTCTGTTTGAGGGGAAACGCGCTGTCGGCGTGGCCTATTTGCACGGCTCCAGCGACACGGTACATGAGGTGCATGCGCGCCGGGAAGTGTTGCTTTGCGCCGGGGCGATTGCTTCGCCGCAAATTTTGCAGCGCTCCGGCGTTGGTGCCGCTGATCTGCTCAAGCAGTTCGATATTCCGCTGGTGCATGATTTACCGGGCGTGGGCGAAAACTTGCAGGATCACCTGGAAATGTACCTGCAATATGAGTGCAAGGAGCCGGTGTCGCTCTATCCGGCGCTGAAGTGGTGGAACCAGCCGAAAATTGGCGCGGAGTGGCTGTTTAACGGCACGGGTATTGGGGCCAGCAACCAGTTCGAGGGCGGCGGGTTTATCCGCAGCCGCGAGGAGTTCGCCTGGCCGAATATTCAGTACCATTTCCTGCCGGTGGCGATTAACTACAACGGCTCAAATGCAGTAGAAGCGCACGGCTTCCAGTGTCATGTGGGTTCGATGCGCTCGCCAAGCCGGGGTTTTGTGCGTCTGAAATCGCGCGATCCGCGCCAGCATCCGGCCATTCAGTTTAATTACATGGCCCATGAGCAGGACTGGCACGAATTCCGCGACGCGATTCGTATCACCCGGCAGATCATCAACCAGCCGGCGCTGGACAAATATCGCGGGCGGGAAATCAGCCCGGGCATTGAGTGCCAGAGCGATGAGCAACTGGATGAGTTTGTGCGTAACCACGCCGAAACCGCCTATCACCCGTGCGGCACCTGCAAAATGGGCAGCGATGAGATGGCGGTCGTCGATGGCGAAGGGCGTGTTCATGGGCTGGAAGCCTTGCGCGTGGTGGATGCCTCGATCATGCCGCTGATCATCACCGGTAACCTCAATGCCACCACCATTATGATTGGCGAGAAGATTGCCGATAACATCCGTGGCCGCACGCCGCTGCCGCGCAGCAATGCGGATTACTTTGTTGCAGGCGATCGCCCGGTTCGCGGTACACCGCTGCGGGCGTAAAAGAAAATGCCGCCGGTAAGGCGTTTACCGGCGGCATTACGCAAAGAGGGGCGATTAGCGCGACAGTGCTTCCACTTTTTCAAACGCCGCGCGCAGCGTATCGGCGGAGAGTTCCACCGGCAGGTAGTGAATCGACTCCACCGGGCGCAGAGTGTGAGCAATCACTTTATCCAGCTCCGCGCGGTTATTAATGTCCACGTCCAGTGCTGCCAGCGAGGTCGGCAAGTTGAAACGCTGATAGGCGTTAATCAACTGCGCCAGCACATCGTCCTCGCCGAGCAGGGCGCTCTGCACCAGAATGCCATACGCTACTTTGGTGCCGTGCAGGAATTTCTCCGTTTGCGGCAACACGGTTAAACCGTTGTGCACCGCGTGTGCGGCGGCAACGCGGGTGTAACGCTCGCCCAGCCCGCCGACCATCCCACCCCCGGCAATAATCGCATCCACCACATCGCGAAATGCCTGCGTCACCTCGCCGCGCTGCTGGTCAGCAAGAGCTTGTTCACTGCTCTGTAGCAACACATCGCGGATCGCCAGTGCGCCGTTTAGCCCCAGACGTACGGTGAGCGGCAGTTTTTCTGGTTGTGGTGCCAGCACTACCGCTTCGTACCACTTCGCCAGCGTATCGCCGATGCCTGCCAGCAGATATTCCGCAGGCGCATTAAGGATGATTTGCGGTTCAACCAGCACCAGAAAATTGGCGTCGTCGAAAATTTCAAAGTGCAGCGCCTGACCAGCGTCGTTATACCACACCGACAGCGGCGTCCACGCCGCGCAGGTGGCGGCGATGGTCGGAATGGCGACCGCCGGTAAACCAAGACGGCGCGCCACCGCTTTGGCGGTATCCAGCAAGGCGCCGCCGCCAAGCCCAATCACCACCGCGCGATCGTCGCCCGCCTGCTGCGCCAGTTCGTTCACGTCGTGCTCGCTACAGTGGCCTTTAAACAAAATGTGTTTCGCGCCCGGCGCGTTAACCCCTTGTGGCAAAAACGCTTTTGCCCCGGCAAAGGCGCGCTCGCCATAGATCCATACCGCGCGCGCCAGTTGTTCTTCGCTGAAGAAATCATGCAACCGCGCGAGGCTACCGGCGTGGGAAAAGTAGTTGGCCGGGCCGGGTACGACGCGGATATCAGTGCTGCTCATGTGTTGTGTCCTTGTGCGTGATCGCTAACCCGATGTTATGTCTGGACATCCGGATGGCTAATAATATTTAGCTTTATCTTATGCATTTTCTGTCGTTGCCAGTCAAGCGAGGCTGTGAAAAATTCGTTAAATCAACCTATTAATTGCAGGAACAGCGTGCGAATGAGCAGCAACCACCTTGAAATGCGCGGCATAAGCCTGGCCTTTGGCGGCTTTAAGGCGCTGTCGCATGTCAATTTCTCCCTGCGCGGCGGCTCGGTGCATGCCTTAACCGGCGCGAACGGCGCGGGGAAATCGACGCTGATGGCGGTGCTGTGCGGCACGTACGACCATTACGAAGGCGAAATCGCCATCAATAACCAGGCGGTGTCGATTCGCACCCCGCGCGATGCCAAACAGCTGGGCATTCATCTGGTGCAGCAGGAAGTGGATGTTGCGCTGATCCCGGGTTTGAGCATTGCCGAGAACATCATGCTCGATAAGCTGGCGGAAGGCGGGCATCGTTTCCGCTGGGGCGAGATCCGAAAATCGGCGCGCGAGGCGCTGGCGCAACTCGATGTGATGTTTGATGTAAAACGTTCGATCGATAGCTGCACGCTGGCGGAAAAGCAGCAGATCCTGCTGGCGCGCGCGCTTTCGCACCACTGCCGTTTTTTAATTCTCGATGAACCCACCGCACCGCTCGATCAGCACGAAAGTGAGCGCTTGTTCACCGTGGTCAAATGCCTGCAACAGCAGGGCATTGGCGTGGTGTTTATCTCGCACCGCATCCACGAACTGAACGCGATTTGCGACACCTTAACAGTGCTGCGCGACGGCAAACTGATTGAATCCGGCCCGATGCATGCCCTGAGCGGCGAAGCGATTGTCGAGAAGATGCTCGGTCATGAGTTGAGCGATATCTATCCGCCAGCCCGTCCACCGCACAGTGATGAAGTGCTGCTAAGCATTGACGGCTTGCACGACGAGGGGCTGCTGAAAGATATCTCGCTGCGCCTGCGTAAAGGGGAAATTCTCGGCATTGCTGGTCTGGCGGGGGCGGGGAAAACCGAGCTGTGTAAAGCGCTGTTCGGTGCGAGTAAAAGCCGAATCAACCGTGGCGAGCTGAATAACCAACCGTGGCGGCCGCGCGATCCGGCCGATTCCGTGATGCGCGGGCTGGCGCTGGTGCCGGAAGAGCGGCGCAAAGAGGGCATTTTTATTGATGAGCCGGTGAGTATGAATTTGTCCATTAGCGCGGATAACAGTTTCTCGCGCTGGGGCTTTTTTGCGCATCGCCAGGCCTGGCGCTGGGCGCAGGAAGTGATTGCCCGCGTTGGCGTACGCACTACCGGGCCGGGGCAGACGCTGCGCCGTCTTTCCGGCGGCAACCAGCAAAAAGTGGCGATTGGCAAATGGCTGCGCGGTCACGCCAATGTGGTGATTTTCGATGAGCCGACCAAAGGCGTGGACGTGAAAGCGAAAACCGACCTGTTCCAGTTGATTGATGGCCTGGCGCGCGAAGGCAAAGGGGTGATTTACGCCTCGGGTGAATTCGCCGAACTGGTGGGGTTGTGTGACCGGATTTGTGTGCTGTGGGATGGGCGCATTGTTGCGGAAGTGCAGGGCGAGGATGCCCGCGAAGAGACGCTTCTTTATTATTCCACCGGAGGAACGGCGCCGTGAGTAAGGCCCTTTCAGTCAATGCGGCGGCGACGCCCCGCCAGCAGTTTTTTGATTTTCTCTATAAATGGGGCATGTTGCTTACCGTGGTCGCGCTTGTCGCCATCTTTGGCGTGGCGTCGGACAACTTCCTCGATCCCTTCAACATCATCAACATTTTGCGCTCGATCGCCATCGTCACGGTGATTGCGATTGGTGTCTCTATTTCGCTGACCATCGGCGGGTTTGATCTGTCGGTCGGTTCCACCGCCTCACTGGCGAATGCGCTGGTGATTTCGTTGTTTGTCTGGCACGGCGTTGGTACCACCGAAGCCATCATTATCACGCTGGCACTGTGTACGCTGGTGGGCTTGTTCAACGCCTTTTTAATTGTGGTGCTGCGCATTCCCGACATGCTGGCGACGCTTGGCAGCCTGTTTGTGATTCAGGGTGTGGCAATGACCTACAGCTATGGCGGTTCGATTACCGAAAATATGGTGCTGCCGAGCGGCGATATGGCGGAGGGCACCATTCCGGCGGCGTTTGGTCTGCTCGGGCAGGTGCCGACCATTGTGATCATTATGCTGGTGGTGACGGTTGTCGCGCAGTTGGGTTTGTCGCTGACCACCCACGGTCGTCGCATGTATGCCATTGGCGGCAACCCGGAAGCGGCGCGCCTGTCCGGCATTCGTACCACGCGCTACAAAGTGGCGGCATATGTTATCGCCTCGCTGCTGGCGGGGCTGGGCGGCATTCTGCTGGCGTCACGCATTGGCTCTTCGCAGGTCAACGCCGGTGGCGGTTATTTGATGGATGCGGTGGCGGCGGCGTGGATCGGTTTCTCGCTCGCCGGTTCCGGCAAACCGAATGCGCTCGGCACGCTGGTGGGAGCGGTTATTCTCGGCGTGCTGCAAAACGGGCTGGTGATGCTGTCGGTGCCCTATTACGCGATGGACATTATTAAGGGGCTGGTGCTGGCCGGTGCCCTTGCGTTGACTTACTTCCAGCGTCGTTAATTCTTCAGGGGAAAACAGATGAAAAAAATTGCACTCTCACTGCTGGCGCTGAGCTTACTGAGCGCGCTGCCAGGACACGCCACGACACCTGCGCCGGTGCCGGACGCCATTGCTAATCACCACGGCCCGATACGCATTGCGCTTATCCGCAACCTGGGTTCAGACGATAACACCACCCAGTTTGTCTCCGGCGCGTTGCAGGAAGGTAAAAAACTCGGCTTTAAAATCAGCACGTTTTTGAGCAACGGTGATGACGCCAAATTCCAGGATTTCGTTAACCAGGCGATCAGCCAGAAATATGACGGCATTATTCTGTCGCAGGGGCGCGATCCGTACTCCACCGATCTGATTAAAAAAGCGGTGGCTGCGGGCATCAAAGTGGCGGTGTTTGATACCGCTGTTAACGGTGAAATTCCGGGCGTGACGGTGACGCAGCAGGATGACGCCTCGCTGACCAAACTCTCCTTTGGCGAGCTGGTGAAAGATTTCAACGGTAAAGCCAACATTATCAAACTGTGGGTCGCCGGTTTCCCGCCGATGGAGCGCCGCCAGGCCGCCTACGCCGAGCTGCTGAAAGCCAATCCAGGTATTAAAGAGCTGGAGTCGATTGGCGCGGTCTCTTCCGATGTGCAGGGCGACACGGCAAATAAAGTGGGCGCGGTGCTGGCGAAATACCCGAAAGGGCAGATTGATGCGATCTGGGGCACCTGGGATGCGTTCAGCCAGGGCGCGTATAAAGCGCTGAAAGAGAACGGTCGCACCGAGATCAAACTCTACAGCATCGACGTTTCCAACCAGGATCTGCAACTGATGCGCGAGTCGGGCAGCCCGTGGAAAGTAAGCGTGGCGGTGGATCCGAAACTGATTGGTGCCACCAACGTGCGCCTCATCGCCAATAAAATTGCCGGTGAACAGACCCCTGCCACCTACGATTTTAAAGCCGCTGCCATTCCGCAAGCGCTGCTGGCAAGCCAGCCGGGCGCGGTGAATGTGGCGTCGCTCGGCAAAATCATTCCGGGCTGGGGTCAGACGGAAGATTTTATCGCGCCGTGGTTCGCCACGCTGGAAGCGAAAAACAAGTAAGGAACGGACATGGCGAGTGAATTACCGCGTCCTGAATACAGCCGCAATATGCGGCTGATTGGTCACAGCGACCAGGGCGGTCGCCCGGACGGTGTGCAACTGATGGTGCACCGTGGCTTTGCCTATATCGGGCATATGGTGTCGCAGGGGTTTTCGATAGTGGATGTGCGCGACCCGAAAAACCCGAAAGCCGCCGGTTACGTCCCGGCCCCGCCGGGCACCTGGAATGTGCATCTGCAAGCCCATGACGATCTGCTTTTAGTAATCAACGCGCGCGATCTGTTCGCCGATGCGCGCTTTGCCGATGAAAAGGTCTACTACACCCGCTCGGTCGGCGAGACGGTCAGCGATGTGCAGGACAAAGGCTGGAGCGCCGGACTGCGCATTTTTGATATCTCCACGCCCGATAAACCGCGCGAAATCAGCTTTCTGTCGCTCAACGGCATCGGCATTCACCGTATCTGGTATGTGGGCGGGCGCTGGGCGTATGTCTCGGCGCTGATCGACGGCTTTACCGACTATATTTTCCTGACCATCGATCTGGCCGATCCGCGTAAACCGCAGGTTGCCGGGCGCTGGTGGCTGCCGGGAATGAACCAGGCCGCAGGGGAAACGCCAGCGTGGTCGGAAGGCAAACGCTATGCGCTACACCACGCGATTATCGCCGGGGATACGGCGTACGGTAGCTGGCGCGACGGCGGGTTAACGCTACTGGATGTGAAAGACAGAACCCAGCCGAAGCTGATCAGCCACCGCAACTGGAGCCCGCCGTTTGGCGGCGGTACGCACACCGCGCTACCGCTACCGGACCGGGACTTGCTGGTGGTGCTGGATGAAGCGGTGCTCGACAATCAGGAAGATGGCGAGAAGCTGATCTGGCTGTTTGATATTCGTGAGCCGTCAAATCCGGTAAGCATCTCGACGTTTCCGCAGCCGGACGAAACCGATTATGTGGCGAAAGGGGCGCATTTCGGGCCGCACAACCTGCACGAAAATCGCCCTGGCAGCTTTATCAGCTCGACGCTGATTTTCGCCACTTACCAGAATGCGGGCGTGCGGGCTTACGATATTTCTAACCCGTATCGCCCGGTGGAAACCGGCGCGCTGGTGCCTGCCGCGCCAGCGAAGATGATGGATACGCGGCCTGCACGCCCGCGCGTGATCCAGTCTTGCGATGTGTTTGTTGATGCGAACGGCATTATCTACAGCACCGATTACAACGGCGGGTTGTCGATAATTGAGTATCTGGGGTAGTGAGGTTCTCTCCCCCGACGGGGGGAGAGGGCTGCGTTAGCTGTACTGACGCACGCGGGCAATCAACTCATCGACGTTCTCAATGCGCTCGGCGATGACAATCAGCGCTTTACCGAGCGTGATGGCGTGGCGCAGGCAGGCGTGGCGCATCTCTTCATCGTTGATGGTGTCGATATCGGCGACGTGTGAAAGCCCAACGCTGCGGCGAATCAGCTCCGTGCCGCAAAAACCGATCGCGTCGGTCCACACTTTTTTCAGGAAGGCGCTGGCGTAGCCCGGTTGTGCTAGTGCCGCGTCGCGGGTTTTCTCTCGCGCCAGCGCCTGGAAGCGCTCGGCAAAGGTGGTCCACAGGGTTTGAATATCGGCCAGACGCTGTTCACGCGCGCTGGCCGCATCGCGAATGCCCAGATGCCCTGGTAAACCGCAGTAGTTGAGCAGCAGGTTGCCGATGGCGGTGCCGATATCAAAACCGATGGGGCCGAAGTAACCAAACTCGGCGTCAATCGCCTTCAGGCTACCGTCGGCGACAAAAATCGAGCCACTGTGAATATCGCCGTGCAGCAGTGCTTCGGCGTGAGAGAAGAAGCGGTGCTTTAACGCCGCCACCGCCAGTTTCAGTTGCGCGTCATCGCGCAGGGCGGCGACCTCCGTTTCCAGCGCAGCCGGGTAGTTGTTGCGCTCATGGACCTGGTAGGGATCGTTGAAGAACAGATCTTCAGTGATTTCGCACATTTCCGGGTTAATGAACTGTGCGACCTGCGCTTTTTTGTCATGCGGATGGAGGTAAAAATCACTGGTGTGAAACAGTACCTGCGCCAGGTATTCGCCCAGTTGCGCAGCCGCTTGCGGGTAAAACACATTGTTAATGAGCTCGCCGCGCCAGATTTTATGATCGGAGAGATCTTCCATTACCATCACCGCCAGTTGCGGGTCGAAGTGGTGGATTTTTACCGTATGCTGCGGGCTGTGCTGGTAATGTTCGACCAGCGTTTGCGCTTCCAGCCGGGCGCGATCAAGCGCTAACGGCCAGGATTCACCCACGCAGCGCACATAGGGCAGCGCCTGTTTGACAATAATGCGGCTCACACCCTGGGTATCGAAGATTTTGAACACCAGATTGAGGTTACCGTCGCCCACCTCCTGTGCGTCCACCAGTTCGGACGGGTTGTCCAGGCCGCCAAATTGTTGTGCATACGCCACGGCATCGCGGGCGGAGAAGGTACGGTATTGCGACATTGCCTCGATCCTCTTTTGCTAATAAAGCCATTTAGACGTCTATACATCCGAATGTCATCCTGACACAATACGCTACAACAACGCAACAGGGATTTAACGCAATGCAGCCATTACAGACCACCAGCCTGCGAGTCGCCGACAATCAATTATTTATTCTCGACCAACAGGCCTTACCGCAGCAGAAACAGTGGCTACCGGCCAGCACGGTAGAGGATCTTGTCGGCCATATTCATGCCCTACGGGTGCGTGGCGCGCCGTTGATTGGCCTTTCTGCCAGCTTATTGCTGGCGCTGCTGGCAGAACAGGGCGCAAACCGCGACCAACTGGCGCAGGCGCTGGAAACGTTGCGCGCGGCGCGCCCGACGGCGGTGAACCTGATGAATAACCTTGATCGCATGAAACAGGCGCTCACGCAGGAGCATTTTGTGGCGGCGTTAACCGCCGAAGCGCTGCGGCTTGTCGAAGAAGATAAACAGTTGTGCGACAACATTGCCGAAGCGGGCAGCGCGCTGGTGCAAGCGGGCAGCCGACTGCTGACCCACTGCAACACCGGTGGGCTGGCGACAGCGGGCGTCGGCACCGCGCTGGGTGTCATTGCGCGGGCGCATCAGCAGGCAAAAATTACCCATGTATGGGTGGATGAAACCCGCCCATTATTACAGGGCGGGCGGCTAACGGCCTGGGAACTGGGCGAGCTGGGGGTGCCGTATCAGTTAATTACTGATTCCATGGCCGCCAGCCTGATGGCGAAAGGGCAGGTGGATGCGGTATGGGTTGGTGCCGATCGCATTGCCGCCAATGGCGATGTGGCGAACAAAATCGGCACCTATTCGCTGGCGGTACTGGCGAAATTCCACAACGTACCGTTTTATGTGGCTGCGCCGCAAACCACGCTCGACCCGCACTGCCCGAATGGCGATGCCATTCCCATTGAGCAGCGCGCTGCCGCGGAAGTGACCGGGGTGGCCGGGAGTTTTGGCGCAGTGAACTGGGCGCCGGAAAATGCGCGGGTTTACAACCCGGCATTTGATGTCACGCCAGCGGCGCTCATCAGCGGCTGGGTACTCGACAGCGGCGTGGTGACACCTGCTGATGTGGCGAACGGGATCTTCCAGCCACGCTAATTACCAACGTACCGGCTTAACACCGCTGTTTGCTTGCCAGACGGCGGTAACTCTCTGTTTGGGAAACGGCGCCGATCACACGCACGGCCCGGTGGCGCAGCCGTAAATCATAATCAGTGGAAACGCCGGGATCAGTAGGGGCGCCGTCCACGAGACATGCTGTTTGGTGGTGTCGTTAATCGTGACGGTCACCGGTTTTTCCAGCGTACGGGTATCAGGGCCGTACGGGTGTTGCAAAATGTAGACCACGTCACCCTGCGCTCTGAAGGTCACCGCCAGCTTTTTATTCGGCTCAATAATGTTTGCCCCGTAGTGATAACGCAGGCGCTCAATTTGCGCGGCACTGAGTCCGGAGGCATCAACGAGCGCTTTGTACTCAGCCGTCACCTTTTTATCTTTCACCACAAAGTTCACGGCAACGCCGGGAACATGGCTGGCAAACTCCTGATAAAACTCAGCGTACCGGGCGTAGGCATCAGCATGCGGATCGTTACGGATGAAGTTGTAGGCGTAATGGTCGGAATAGGCGGTGATGCGATCCTGGCGCACTTCAAGCGCGGTGATGTTGTCCCATTCCGGCATTGGCGACGTCGTCGCGCAGCCCGAAAGCAACACGATAACTATCAACATAATGAATTTTTGCATGATGACCTCCCTGTATGCCGCAGCGGCGCTGGCAGCATACACGCCTTGCGGCGTGTCACAAAGGGAGGCTACTGGATTGGGTAGGGGAAATTCAGGTCGCCGGGTGCAGCAAAATCACATCCTTGTCAATGGTGCTGGCCTGGCTTTGCGGCGTACTGGCGTTTTTGTCATAGCGCGGCGGGGTGATCACCGGGTAGACAAAACTGCCCAGCTCGCTGCACTGTTCAGGCGCATTCGCGCCAGCATAAAAAAGATAGTACTGACCGGAATCCGGGAAAAAGGCTAAGTTGTCGCCGTTACCAAACGTAGTGCTCCAGAACGGGACGCCCGCTTTGGTTTTGCTGCGCTCTTTGCCCGCCGCGACCTGAAAATGGTCGCTCCACTTCATGGTTATCAGGTTGTAGTCAAAAAAAGAGACCGTCAGGTTGCCGCGCGTCGGGCAGTGAAGTCGGACGGCATCATCCGCCCGCACGCTGGAGATAAAGGTACAAAGGAATAAAAACAGAGCGTATTTCATCAACCGTTTCCGCAGGTTTTTGGCAAAGCACGAAGGTAATCCATCGCGGCGGTGAAAATCCGTAAGAAACGATGTCAGCAAAAGAGAAAACGAATCAGGATGTTAACGCGGGGTTGCGGTCAGCCTATTTTTTGATGTTGTATATGTTTCGTTTATTTTGACATGATAATAATTATCAAAATCATTAATATCTGACTATCTGCAGGGTTGTTTTTTTATGCAAGGGAAATCAATCTTTACGTTCGTGCTCTCCGCTTTACTCGCTGTTCCCATGCTGGCGCACGCCACGCAATATCCGCTCACCGTAACCGATTTCGATGGCCGCAAAGTGACCATTGAACACGAACCGCAACGCATTATTTTGCAGGACGGGCGCGACATCATGACGATGGCGCTGCTGGATCGCGACAATCCGTTTAAACGGCTGGTGGCATGGAACAATCTGGCGAAAAAACAGGACATTGCCACCTGGGAAATGTTGAAAACCCAGTGGCCGGAAGCGACCCGCATTATGGACATGGGCTTTAGCGATAAAGGCAATGTTGATCTGGAAAGCGTGCTGGCGAAACAGCCGGATCTGATGATTGCGCAGCTGCGCGCGAAACCGGCGCTGGCCGATAGCGGCGTGCTGGCTAAACTGACCGCGCTGAACATTCCGGTACTGTTTGTTGATTACGAAGTGAACCCGGCAAAAGACACCGCGCCGAGTATCGATCTGCTGGGTAAAGTGATTAACCGCGAAAGCAACGCGGCGGCGTACACCGCCTATTATCGCCAGCAATTAGCAGCGATTGAGCAGAAAACCGCCGCCATCAACCCGAAACCGAAGGTATTCGTCGAAGCGCTGGCCGGTAACGCGGATAGCTGCTGCTTTACCCACGGGCACAGCGGTTGGGGCGGGCTGGTTGAAGCGGTCGGCGCGAAGAACCTTGGCTCTGAGCTGCTACCGGGTGCAACCGGGTTTATCTCGCTTGAAAAACTCATCAGCGCCAACCCGGATGTCTATATCATGACCGGCTCTAAACGGGGTAACAGCCAGGTACTGCCGCTCGGGCTGAACGTCTCACAAGATGAGGTCAATAAACAGGCGCAGGTGCTGCTGCAACGCACCGGTGTCGCGCAGATCCCGGCGGTCAGTGCAAAACGTGTGTATGGCGTTTACCACCACTTCTACAATCATCCGTACAACATTGTCGGCATGGAATATCTGGCGAAAGATATCTATCCGCAGGCGTTTGCGGATTTGAACCCGGATGCGACCTACCATCACATCATCAAAAACTTCACCAAACTGCCGGATAACAACTTCGTCTATAGCTGGCAGCAGGGCAAATGAGTACCACGCTGGAAACAAACGAGCAGAGGCAGGAAACGGCTGCGGACAGCCTGATGCTCAATTACCGCGTGATTCTTCGCCGCCGCGTCAGTTTACTGGCGCTGCTGGTGGTGTTCATTGCCGCCTCAATGCTGCTGGATTTCACCCTCGGCCCCTCTGGTTTGCCGCTGGATACGCTGTGGCAAACGCTGGTTGACCCGGCGAGCGCCGATGCCGGAACGCGGGTGATTGTCTGGGATATCCGCATGCCGTACGCGCTGATGGCGATCATTGTTGGGTTGACGCTGGGGCTGGCGGGTGCGGAGATGCAAACCATCCTGAATAACCCGTTAGCCAGCCCATTTACGCTGGGTGTGTCGTCGGCGGCGGCATTTGGCGCGGCGCTGGCGATTGTACTTGGTATCGGTATTCCCGGCGTACCAGGGCAGTGGTTTATCTCGGCGAACGCGTTTCTTTTTGCACTGCTGGCGGCGCTGTTGCTGGACGGTATTACCCGCTGGACGCAGGTGGCGACCTCCGGCGTGGTGCTGTTCGGTATCGCGCAGGTGTTTACCTTCAACGCGCTGGTGTCGATGCTGCAATTTATCGCCAACGAAGACACGCTGCAGGGGCTGGTGTTCTGGACCATGGGCAGCATTGCCCGCGCGTCGTGGGAGAAACTTGGCATTTTGCTACTGGCGCTGGCGGTGATCATGCCGCTGTCGATGCTCAGTTCATGGAAACTGACCTCGCTGCGCCTTGGCGAAGATCGGGCGATAAGTTTTGGCATTAACGTGCGTCGTCTGCGGCTGGCGACGCTTTTGCGCATCAGTATTTTGTCGGCGCTGTCGGTAGCGTTTGTCGGCCCGATTGGTTTTATCGGCCTGGTCGCTCCGCATATCGCCCGCATGTTGTTTGGCGAGGATCACCGTTTTTATCTGCCGGGTAGCGCGTTGATTGGTGCGCTGGTGTTATCGCTGGCTTCTATCGTTTCCAAAAACCTGATCGACGGGGTAATTATTCCGGTGGGCATTGTCACCTCGCTGGTTGGCGTGCCGTTCTTTATCACCATCATTGTGCGCCACCGGGGGAGTGTATGAGCCAGAGCGGCCTGAGCCTGCGCGGTTTTGGCGCGGGGTATCACAAGCGACAGATTATTCGCGATCTCAATATTTCCCATTTGCCGCGCGGCAAAGTGACAATTCTGCTTGGGCCAAACGGCAGCGGCAAATCGACGCTGCTGCGGGCAATGGCCGGGCTGAACAAAGCAGAAGGGGAATTGCTGCTCGATGGCGAAGAGCTGCTCGACCAGCCGTTTGCAAAACGTGCCGAGCAGGTCGTCTATCTGCCGCAATCGCTGCCAGCGGGCGTTCATCTGCATGTGCTGGAGTCGATTATCGTCGCACAACGTGCTTCCGGCGGCTTACACAGCGCGGCAAAGCAGGCGGAAGTGATGTCGCTCCTGCGCCAGCTCGGTATCGAGCATCTGGCGCTGCACTACCTCGACCAGCTCTCCGGCGGGCAGAAACAGTTAGTCGGGCTGGCGCAATCGCTGATCCGCCAGCCTTCACTGCTGTTGCTCGATGAGCCACTCAGCGCGCTGGATCTCAACTACCAGTTCCATGTGATGGATCTGGTGAAGCGGGAAACGCGCAGCCGCAATATCGTTACCGTGGTGGTGGTGCACGATATCAATATCGCGCTGCGCCACGGCGACCATGTGCTGATCCTCAAACAAGGCGAGCTCGTGGCGAACGGCGTGCCGGGCGAGGTGATAACGCCGGAAAGTCTGGCGCAGGTCTACGGTGTACGCGGGCGCGTGGAACCCTGCTCGCAAGGGATGAAGCAGGTGATCATTGACGGTTTAACCCAGCAGGCAAGCTAGTCCCAGCGCGCCGTCCACTGCGGCAAACGGCACCGCTACACCGGTCACCAGCGTTGATGCGGGTGCTGCGCGTAGTGGTGCAGCACGGCTTTATAGGGTTCGGTGCGGGCGTCGGGATGCTGAATAATCGACGCCAGCAGCACGGCAATGGCGTTGTCGTGTTCGCCAAGATTGTGCAGACACAAAGCATAAAATGGCCGCACTTCGGTGGCCTGCGGCCAGCTTGCCATGATCTCTTCAAACAAGCTTTTCGCCTGTGCGTATTTGCCAAGACAGCGCCACGTTGACGCCAGCCCAAACTGCGCTTCGAACTTATCTTCACCGCTTAATCCGGCCGCAAGCGCCGCCAGGTAATGAGGCTCGGCGTCGCGCTCTTTGCCTTCGTTATCATACGACCAAGCGATATTAAGCAACGCCTGCGCACGTAGCGCGGGCTCTTCTGCCAGCGCTTGCAGCGCCTGACGGCTTTTATCGTGTTGACCCTGTTTGCGCAGCGCAATCGCTGCCTGCAATCTGCTATCCATCGTTTTCATCCATTAAGCGTGTCTGAACGTTATAAAGCAGGGAACAGGCAGCGACAAGATTAGCGCGCGCTGATTCGCCAGATGGCGTTACCGGCATCGTCGGCAATCAGCACGCCGCCTTGTTTATCCATCGCCAGCCCGACCGGTAGCCCGCGCACCTGTTTCTGATCATCGGTAAGAAAACCGGTCACCACCGGCTGCGGTTGTCCAACCGGTTTGCCGTTGGCAAATTTCACCCACACCACCTGGTAGCCATTGAGCGGCTTCCGGTTCCAGCTTCCGTGCTCGCTGATAAACGCGCCGCCGCGATATTGCGGCATATTGTCGCCGGTATAGAACAAGAACCCGAGCGGTGCGACATGCGAGCTAAGCGCGTAATCCGGTTTGATGGCCTGCGCCACTAAGTCCGGGCGCGGTGGTTTGACGCGCTCATCCACGTGCTGCCCAAAGTAGCTATATGGCCAGCCGTAGAAACCCTTCTCTTTTACCGATGTCATGTAGTCCGGCACCAGATCGGAGCCAATTTCGTCGCGTTCGTTGACGATCGCCCATAACGCACCGCTTTCTGGCTCCCATTGCAGCCCGGTCGGGTTACGCAGCCCGCTGGCATAGATCCGGCTCGCGCCGGTGGCGGCATCCACTTCCAGCACCGCTGCGCGGCGATATTCCGCGCCGATACCGTTTTCGGTGATATTGCTGTTGGAACCCACGCCTACATAGAGTTTGCTGCCGTCGGGGCTGGCGAGCAGGGATTTTGTCCAGTGGTGGTTAATCGGTCCGCCGGGCAGTTCGGTGACGGTTTCTCCCGGCGCGCTGAGGGTGGTTTCTCCTTGTTGATACGGGAATTTCACCAGACTGTCGGCATTGGCGACCCACAAGGTATTTCCTATCAACTGCATGCCAAACGGTGAGTGCAGGTTTTCAATAAACGTGTGCTTTTGCCATGTGCCTCCAGCGTTACGCAACAACGTGATGCGGTTACCGCCGGGGCCGCCTTTGCCGGAGGCTTTTTGCACCAGACCCATAATCAGCTGTTTTGGGCGCGTGGTCGGTTTTGCCGGGGCATTGGCTTCGGCGACCAGGATGTCGTTATTCGGTAAAACGTACAGCTGGCGTGGGTGCAGCAGGCCATCCGCTATTTTTTCGATTTTTAACCCCTGCGGAACTGTTGGCGTTTCTCCCGCTTTCCACGCCACGCCTTCCGGCACCTGCATCGGCGGCAACAGGAAATTCTGCGCTTTTGGCAACTCTGGTTCTGGGCCAACTTGCTTCATCGGGTCTATGTTTGCCCCCTGATCGCAGGCGGTGAGCAGGGCGGTGAGCGCGGCAACGGTCAGTAAGCGATTAGGTATATTCATGGTTTGTTTCCTTACTGGACACGCATGCGCAGGGCGAGTTGAAGATGGGCAATCAGCAGCAAAATCACTACCGCCGTTGAGAGGATCACGCCAAGCGGCACCACCGCGTAAGCATCCCGGCTGTGCACAAAGGCGTTAAAAATCGCCAGCACAATCGCCAGCAGCCAGAGCCAGAAATGGATTTTTTCCGCGTTAGTAACGCTATGGCGCTGCGTTACCCAAACCTGCACAAGGCTGATTAGGCGCGGAAGGATGGCAATCAACAGACCGATGGCGATAAGCCAGCTTGCCGCGTCGGTCCACATAATTTGAAAGGTTTTGAGGTACAGAATATCGAAGATCCACGCCGCCACAAAAAAGCCGGTAGGCAGCGGATTAAAAAGTTCGTAAAGCGCAAGCGTCGCGCGCGATGGCCCGGAGAGTGTTTGCATTGGTCGTTCCTTTTGGTGGAAACAAGCGGGATAAGCCACAGGATCTGCTTGTTAAAGGGTAGACCGCTTACACAAAATTTAATTAATTTTGCTTATGTGTTGCGTTTATTCCATTCACGTCTCGCTCTTCAGGCGGCCCTCAATTTCGCCTGGAAAATATTCACTTTACATTCTTTTATCGATAATGATAATCGGTATCAAAATGTTTCTTATTGTTGTCATTTGATTTTGTTACGGAATGATCCCCGCAAACGGTGGGGAATAATAAAAATTGAGGGTTGTTTAGATGAGAATTTCCCCTTTGTACGGCGCGATGGCTCTGCTTTTCGCCTCGCCACTTTATGCGCAGGATGCGAAAAACAGTGATGATGAACTGATTGTGACCGCCACCCGCACCGACGGTTCGCGTAATGATTCCCCGCAGGTCATCAAAGTCATCAGCGAAAAAGAGATTGCCCAGCAGCGGCAAATTACCTCCGATACCTCGCAGATCCTCAGCAACCTGCTGCCGTCGTTTTCACCGTCACGGCAGAAAATGTCCGGCAGCGGCGAAACGCTGCGCGGGCGCACACCGCTGGTGATGATTGACGGGATCCCACAATCAAACCCGCTGCGCCCGACCGGACGCGAAATGCATACTATCGACGCCTCGATGATCGAGCGCATTGAGGTAATCAAAGGGGCGAACGCCAGCAACGGCGTCGGTGCGACGGGCGGGGTGATCAACATCATCACCAAACGCGCGAAACCGGGCACCGTCAACCAGCATGTCAGCGTGGAAACCACCACGCCCACCGCGGAATTTAACCGCGATACGCTTTCCTATAAAACCAACTACAGCATCAACGGCAGCGAAGAGTACATCGATTACCTGTTCGCCCTGAGCTACGAAGATCAGGGGTTGTTCAAAGACGCCAATAACCACGCGATTGGCGTGGATAACACGCAGGGCGATTTGATGGACTCCCGCGCCTGGGATCTGCTGGCGAAAGTGGGTTACTGGCTGGATAACGATCAGCGCGTACAGTTGAGCCTTAACCGTTACCGCCTGAAAAACAAAGATAACTATGTCAGCGTGCGAGGCGATCGCGATGACGGTGAAGTAACCACATCGAAAAAAGGTAACCCGCCGGGCAGCGCACCGCATAACGATGTGTGGACGGTGGGAGCCACCTACGATAACTACAATCTGGCAGACATGAAGCTGACGGCGCTGGCCTATTATCAGCGCTATGAAGCACTGTTCGGCGCGACCAATTCCTCGTCGTTCCAGGATCCGGCTATTGCTCCCCTCGGCACGTTGTACGATCAGAGCCGTGCGTATACCGATAAGTACGGCAGCAAAATCGCGCTCACCAAAGACGATCTCTGGGATGACCGCATTAAAGCGACGGTGGGTTTCGATACCCTGTTTGATAACTCGAAACAGGATTTATGGGCTACCGGGCGCACCTACGTTCCGGAAATTAACTACACCGATCTGTCTCCGTTCCTGCAACTGGAATACACGCCGGTTGAATCGGTGAAATTAAGCGGCGGTGTTCGCTATGAATATGCCCGGCTGAATATCGACAGTTATCAAACCGTGTGGGCCAACGACCGCGTGACGGTAGAAGGGGGCACGCCATCGTTCGACCAGACGCTGTATAACGCCGGTGTGGTCTGGACACCGGTTGAACCGTTAAGCCTGTTTGCCAGCTACAGCGAAGGGTTTACCGTGCCGGATGTCGGACGCGTGCTGCGCGGCATCGACACGCCGGGCATCAAACTGGATGACTACAACGGTCTGAAACCGATTGTCACCAAAAACAGCGAAATCGGTTTTCGCGTACAACACGCGCCGTTTGATTTCGAAGCCAGTTACTACCAGTCCACCTCGAAGCTCGGCAGCCGCGTTGAGCTGGTCAACGATGCGTTTGTCGCCCGTCGCGAAAAGACCGAGATTGACGGTGTGGAAGTGAGCGCCGGTTACAGCCCGAATGCCGATCACAAGTTAACCTTGTCGTGGTCACACATGCGCGGCCGGTATGACAGCGATGACAACGGCAGCCTGGATGCGAAACTCGATGGCTTAAATATCGCCCCGGATCGCATCATCGCCAGCTGGTCGGCAAACTGGAATGCGCAACTGAGCACCTTCCTGCAAGCCAACTGGGCGCTCAGCAAGACATTCGACGATGCGGAAAAAGACTTTTCCGGTTATGCGCTGGTGGATGCGGCGGTCGGCTACAAGCTGCCGTACGGGCAGATGAGCCTTGGGGTTTCTAACCTGCTGAATAAACAGTACATCACCTACTATTCGCAAAGCGCGTCTGTCGATCCGGATCGCTATTTCGCCGGTCGGGGTCGCACCGCGACGCTGGGCTACAGTCTCGATTTTTGAGTGTCACCGCCCCGGTTAGCGGGGCGGTTTGAGTGGATGATGAAAAACGAACTCGCTTTCTCTCTTTCGCGCCGACGCAGCTTACAGGCGCTACTGTTGTGCAGTGTCTCACCATTGCTGTTTGCCAAACCCGGCGTACCGCGCGCGGTTTCTCTGTTTCAGGGGGCCACCGACAGCCTGGCCGCGCTGGGCGTTACGCCCTGCGGCATTGTTGAATCCTGGGCGGAAAAACCGGTGTATCGCTATTTGCGCCCGCAGCTTTCCGGCGTGCCGCAACTGGGGCTGGAGACGCAGCCTGCGCTGGAAAAAATCGCGCTGCTGAAACCCGATATCATTTTCGCTTCCCGCTTTCGCCATCAGGATGTCGCGCCGCTGATGGCGAAAATCGCACCTGTTACGCTGCTCGACGATGTCTTTGAATTCAAAAAAACGCTGACGGTGGTGGCGCAAAAAATGGCCCTGACCAGCTCCGCCGCACAACTCCTTGAGCGCTGGGATGCGCGTATCGCCACGCTGCGCAGCCTGCTGCAACAACGTTTTGCCGGGCAGCGTGCGCCGCAGGTGTCGGTAATTGAAGTGCGACCCGATCACATTCGCAGCTATGTGGCGAACAGCTTTCCCGGTTCGGTGATGTCCGAAGTGGGATTTGCCTGGAATGCGCAGGCCATGCAGGCGCACAGCGCGTCGTTGCGCTTTTCCAGCATGGAAAATATCCCGCTGCTGGATGCCGATCTGTTTTTTATTTTGCTGCGGGCCAACAGCCCGGCCATCACGCGACAGTACCACGCCCTCACCGCGCACCCGCTGTGGCAGCAACTGCGCGCGGTGAAAACGCGGCAACTGTGGGAAGTGGATAGCGTGCCGTGGAGCTTATCCGGCGGCATTCTTGGCGCCAACCAGATCCTCCGTGATGTCGAACAGGCACTCAACCGGGGGCGCGTATGAGCGGGCGTTTTCTGCTCGGCGGCCTGCTACTGGTAATGCTGATGTTGCTCAGCATGATGACCGGCGTGCGGTTTTATTCACTCAGCCAACTGACGCAGGCGCTGCTGCATGCCGATCCCACCAGCGCGGTGGATATTATTATTCGCACCTCGCGCCTGCCGCGCACAGTGCTGGCTGTTGGCGTTGGTGCGTTTCTCGCCGTGGCGGGGGCGTTGATGCAGGCCTTGACCCGCAATCCGCTGGCCTCGCCGGGGTTGTTTGGTGTCAATGCGGGCGCGGCGCTGTTAATTGTGCTGGCGGGCAGTTTTTTTGCCATCGGCGACCCGTGGATCACGCTGTTACTGGCGTTTAGCGGTGCCTGCGCCACCGGCACGCTGGTGTGGTTTACCAGTAAAGTCAGCAACGGGCAGCTTAATCCACTGCGGCTGGTACTGGCGGGGGTGGCGATCACCGCGCTGTGCAATGCCTTTACCCAGGCCATTCTTGTTATCGATCAGGAAAGTCTCGACACCATGTTGTTCTGGCTGGCCGGTAGCCTTGCGGGCAATGACGTACAGCTCGTCTACCCGATGCTGCTCCCCGGTGCGCTGCTGGTGGTGGCCGCCTGCTTTTTCGCCGGGCAGATGAACGTGCTCAACGCCGGAGAAGAGATTGCCCGTGGGCTGGGGCTGAATATCGCGCTGGTGCGTCTGCTGGCGAGCATACTGGTAGTGGGGCTGGCGGGTTGCGCCGTGGCGCTGGCGGGAAATGTCGGTTTTGTCGGCCTGATGGTGCCGCATATGGCGCGCCAGTTATTTGGCAGCGACCTGCGCTATACGCTTCCGGCTTGCGCGCTGCTCGGCGCGTTACTGCTACTGGCCGCCGACATCGCCGCGCGGGTGGTTATTTTGCCTCAGGAGCTGCCGGTCGGGGTGATGACCGCACTGATGGGCGCGCCGTTTTTTATCCTGCTGGCGCAACGCAGGGGGAACCATGTCGGATAGTCAGCTTTTGCGCTGCGGGCCGTTTTCCCGCCACTACTCCCGGCGTTTACTGCCGCTATTACTCGGCTGTACGGCGATGACTTTGCTGATCGCGCTGGTGGCACTGAACACTGGCGATGTGGTGATCTCGCTGGCGCAAACGCTTCGGTTGCTGGTGCAGCCGGATGCCAGCGCGCACAGCTTTATTCTGCACCAGTTGCGTCTGCCGCGCGTGGCGCTGGCGATGTTGGCAGGTGGCGGGCTGGGGCTTGCCGGGGTGATCCTGCAAACGCTGGTGCGTAACCCGTTAGCTTCGCCGGATACGCTCGGCGTGACCGCCGGGGCGAGTGCCGGGGCATTGTTGTGGCTCTCCTTTTTCAGCCTGCAATATGGCAGCGCACCCTTGCCGTACGCGGCGATGGGCGGCGCGGCCTGCGCCGTCGGGCTGATCTTTCTGCTGTCGTGGCGCAGCGGTTTGACACCCTTGCGGCTGATCCTCACCGGCGTTGGCGTTTCAGCCCTGGCGGGCGCGGTAGTGACGCTGGTGCTGGTCTTCAGCCCGCTGACCACCACCTTTTCCGCCTGGGTATGGTTGAGCGGCAGCGTGTATGCCGCTACATGGGACAAAGTGCTGCGCCTGCTGGCGGTGTATGTGTGGGCGTTGCCGGTGCTGCTGTTTCTGGCGCGCTATCTGAAAACCCTGCAACTGGACGATGCGCTGGCCACCGGCCTTGGCGTACGGGTGCAGCCGCTGCGGGTGCTGTTACTGCTAAGTTGTGTGGTGCTCTCCGGCGGGGCGATTGCGCAGGTGGGGGCGATGGCGTTTGTCGGGCTGATTGCGCCGCACCTGGCAAGGCTTGTGGTGCGCAATGGCTTTTTCGGCCAGGCGTTTGTCACCGTCTGTAGCGCGGGCAGTATGGTGGTTATCGCTGACCTGTTCGCCAGAACGCTATTCCGGCCTGCTGATTTACCGGCAGGGATTTTTGTGGCGCTGGCCGGTGCGCCGTTCTTTTTGTGGCTGCTGATTCGGCAGCGGACGTAATCTGATGGGGAAAATGTGTCTCTCTCAACGCAAAAACTGAGCGTCAGCTATCAACAGCGGCAGGTGATTAACGCGCTGGATTTAACCCTGCCTGGCGCGAAAGTCTCGGTGCTGATTGGCAGCAACGGCTGCGGCAAAAGCACACTGCTTAAAGCCATGGCGCGCTTGCTGACGCCGCATTCCGGCACCGTTATTCTCGATGGCCTGGACATTCACGCCAGCAATACGGCGGAAATTGCCCGCAAGCTGGCCATTTTGCCGCAAACGCCTGTCGCGCCGGAAGGTATCACGGTGCGTCAACTGGTGAGTCTGGGGCGTTTTCCGTATCAGAACTGGCTGCGCCAGTGGTCGCAAGAGGATGAGCTGCAGGTGAATGCCGCGCTGCGCCTGACCGCAACCGACGCATTGCAGCATCGCCCGGTGGATGCGTTATCCGGCGGGCAGCGCCAGCGCGTGTGGATTGCCATGACGCTGGCGCAGGCCACGGAGACACTCTTGCTGGATGAACCGACCACCTATCTCGATCTGGCGCACCAGATTGAGATCCTTGAACTGTTGCGCCAGCTCAACCGGCAGCAGGGCAAAACCATTGTGATGGTGCTGCACGATCTCAACCTCGCCTGCCGTTATGCCGATCACCTCGTCGCCGTCCATGACGGGCGGGTTTATGCCGAGGGCGCGCCGCAGCAGATAATGACCGAAACGCTGGTCAACGAGGTGTTTAATCTGCGCTGTCGCATCATTGACGATCCTTTCTTCCACACACCGTTGTGCATTCCTTTTCCGGGAGCGTCCGATGCTGACGGTTGAAGAGCGTTCGTACCTGCAACACACTTTCCGTCTGCGTTCGCGCTCGCAAGCCGATGCGCGCAGCGTACCGGCACAGGCGCTGCTGGATGCACAAAGCTGTCGCGCGCTGTTAGCGCGGGTGATGCCGCTGATTGGCGCGCCCGATCTGGCGATTGCCGCGTCGCTGCTCGCCAAACGGCTGGCATTCCTCGCGACCGGCAATGTGCTGTACGCAATGAGCGTGTTTGATAAAGGCTTGCCGTTAAGCCTTTACGCCAGCCGGGTGGAGTACGCGCACGACAATGGGCTGTGGAGCTCGTCGCTGTCGGTGGATGTTGACGTAACGCATTACCTTTCCGGCCAGCGCGACGCATGGCGCGAAACGGTGGTTGGCGCGTTGTTTCGCGACTATTTATCGCCGTTGTGGCAGAGCCTGGCGCGGGTAAGCGGCCTGCCGGAAGCTATTTTGTGGGAAAACACCGCCGTGCGCGTTTACTCGCTCTACCAGGGGCGAATGGAGGGGCTGAACGCGCAGCAGACGCAGCGCCAGCAGGCGGATTTCGCCTGGCTGCTGGACGCCGCCACACCCGATCTGTTTGCTGCGCCCTGGAATCCGCTCAGGCGCTTTCGCCGGCCTGCGCAAAAGAACGCAGCGGGCAAGATGGTGCGTTTTCGCCGCACCTGCTGTTTTTATTACAAAGCCTCAACGCCGGTGGAATATTGCCACAACTGCCCGCTGTGCCGGGAGAAATAAATGACAGCGAGCGCGGCGGTGATTAAGGTAATGTCACCCTGCAACATAACAACGGTCGCGCCGTGAAACAGACATTCGCCCTCGATTTTTCCCAACGTGCAGTGATCCCCTACGCCCATGATTACCGGCACGGGGAGCATGAGCACTGGCACACTCACCCGTGCGAGCAGCTGATCCACACCCTGAGTGGCGTGATCCGCGTGGAAACGCAGCAGGGCATGTGGATTGTGCCGCCAGGGCGTGGCGTGTGGATCCCGGCGCAGGTTTCTCATGCGCTGCGTATTGACGGGGAAGTGCAGGCGCGCGGCGTGTTTGTCGAACCGCTGGCGCGGGCCGATTTACCGGTGGTCTGCCAGGTGGTGCGGGTCAGTGATTTGCTGCGCGCGCTGATTCTGAACGCGCTGGAATTGCCACAGGCGTATCAGGCTGGCAGCCGTGCGGAGCGCATTTACGAACTGATTCTGGATGAAATCCGCCTGATGAATACGCTGCCGTTTTGCCTGCCGGAACCCACTTCCGCGCGGTTAAGGCAGCTTTGTGACGCGGTGCGGCGCGATCCGGCGGGTGAGTGGACGCTGGAAAACGCTGCCCGCCAGGTCAACATGAGCGGGCGCACCTTGTCGCGCCATTTCTACCAGCAGACCGGTTTACAGTTCAGCGAATGGTTACGGCGGGCGCGTTTGCTGGCCGCGTTAACCCGGCTGGCGCAGGGTAAGCCGGTCACGCAGGTGGCGCTGGAGTGCGGCTACGCCAACCCCAGCGCCTTCAGCGCCATGTTTCGCCGGGTAATGGGCGTGCCGCCCGGCGATTACTTTACTTCGTAATGAACGGCTGAGCGGCATTTAACACCGCTTGCAACGAGGCACGGGTAATGTCGCTATCGATACTGACACCCCAGGCGCGCGCGCCGTGTTTATCCTCACAGCAGACATAGGCGACCGAGCGGCTGTCGCTGTGCTTGCCGAGCGTATGCTCGTGGTAGCTCTCAATGTTGATCTCCACCTGCAAGCTGCGGCACAGGGCGGTGATGGCGGCGGAAAGAAAGCCGTTGCCGCTGGCGTCGAGTTTGAGTTTTTTGTCGTGGCAAAGGATCTCCGCCTGTAACGTGGTGCGCTGCCCTGGCTGGTTGGTGCAGACATATTCAATCAGTTGCAGTGGCGGATGTTCCACCAGCCCGTAAGTCTGGCGAAACAGGTTCCAGATAGCCATTTGCGACATCTCTTTTCCGTTCGCATCCGCCGCGTTTTGCACATGCTGGCTGAATTCCTGCTGAAGTTTGCGCGGCAAATTCAGGCCGTGGTTCTGCTCCAGCAGCCATGCCGCACCGCTCTTGCCTGACTGGCTATTGACGCGGATAACCGCTTCATAACTACAGCCAATATCAGCCGGATCGAGCGGCAAATAGGGCACTTCCCAGAAGGCATGCGGGGTGTTTTGCCGCGCGGCAAAGCCTTTTTTTATTGCATCCTGGTGAGAGCCGGAAAAGGCCGTGAACACCAGTTCTCCGGCATAGGGATGACGCGGCGCTACCGGCAACTGGTTGCACTCTTCGACGATCTCAACCACCTTTTTCATCTGGCTAAAATCCAGCTCCGGCGCGATGCCCTGGGTATAAAGATTCAGCGCCAGCGTCACCAGGTCGGCATTGCCGGTACGCTCACCGTTGCCAAACAGGCAACCTTCCACGCGCTCCGCACCGGCGAGCAGCGCCAGTTCCGCACTGGCAATCCCGGTGCCGCGATCATTATGGGTATGCACGCTGATGCACACCTGCTCGCGGCGCGAGAAGTGGCGGCAAAAATGCTCAATCTGGTCGGCATAGACATTTGGCGTGCTCACTTCCACCGTGGCGGGCAGGTTAACGATCATTGGTCGTGTCGCGCCCGGTTCCCAGACATCGGCCACCGCTTCGCAAATCGCCAGTGCAAACTCCGCTTCGGTAAAGCAGAAGGTTTCCGGCGAGTACTGGAAAATCCACTCGGTTTCTGGCGCGCTTTCACAAAGGTCGCGAATTTGCCGCGCGGCGTTTACCGCCAGCGCGACGATCTCCTCGCGGCTCTGGCGAAAAACCTGCTCACGGAACACCGGGGCGGTGGCGTTATACAGATGCACGGTGGCGCGCTTCGCGCCCTGCAGCGCGGCGAACGTGCGGGTAATCAAATCTTCCCGCGCCTGGGTTAACACCTGTATGGTCACATCGTCCGGAATACGGTGTTCCTCAATCAACTGGCGCACGAAATTGAAATCCGTTTGCGACGCGGACGGGAAAGCGACTTCAATCTCTTTAAAACCGCAGTCCAGCAGCAATTCCCAGAATTTCAGTTTCCGCGCGGCGTCCATGGGCTCGGCGAGCGCCTGGTTGCCGTCGCGTAAATCGGTCGAAAGCCAGCGCGGGGCGCGGGTCAGCGTGTTATCCGGCCAGCGGCGATCGCGCAGCGTTACGGGCATGTGGCGTTGATATTTTTCAGCAGGGGTCGTTAACATTTTTTGGGTCTCCGCAGGGTGTGGTGTCAGTTTCCACGCCGCGACTATTCGTCGCCCCCGCGTAACGGACAACCTGTTGCCTAAAAGTGACAACCTGAGCGAAAAGCCGTGCGGCAGTAAGAATCCGGATGAAAAACGCCATACGCGCGGCAGGGTTTCTATACTTGGCTGCGGAGGTACGAAATGAAAAAAATGCTGTATTCATTATTCGCAAGCCCGGACCGATTGTTACAGGTGATGAGTCACAACGATATTCAGGATGCCATTGAAGATGGCGAACGCATTGTGGTTGATGCTGATGGTAATACCTCGGTGAATATTCATTGCCAGCGCGTGCAGGAAGATTTCAAACGCCACGTCGACACGTTGAAGAGGGCGTAGCATGGGAACCGCTATCTTTATGGTGTTAATGGTTTGTGGCTACTGGTATACCTCGCACGATCTCTCCACCCGTTTTAAATTCAAACGCAGCTTCGGCTGGGATGTTTATTTCCTCGTGGCGCTGTATGGCTGCGTCTTCGTGTTACAGGGGATTCTGGCGACGGGGCTACTGTGGCTGTGTCTGTTGATCACCTCTACGGTGATGAACGCGTGGCCAGCGGTGTTTGGCCCGGAGCAGCACCACCTGCATATGAGCTTTATGAACTGGAGCTTTTTAGGCATCCAGGCGCCGGTGGTGATTATGCTCGCGTTTGCGGTGCTGTTTTGCCTGTGGCGCTCGAACTGGTCCGGTAGCGCCAGGCTCGACAGCAACGGTCGGCGCGAGTTGTATAAACACCTCTCGCGCGCTAACGGCGTGGAAGGGCTGATTTATCAGTGTATGGAGAAGGGCGATCTGGCGTGGATCACCCTCAAGTCACAACGCATTTACATTGGCATGATCCACACGGCCACCTTTGATAGCGGCGATGCGAACAACATTGTGTTGATCCCCATGCTTAGCGGCTATCGCGATGAAAACACCCTCGATCTGCACGTCGAGCATAACTACAGCGCCTGGTATGACGAGCATGGTATCGACCTTGCTTCAGAACCACGCTCGGCGCTCGATTTTCGCAAAGTGTTGCTGCTCTCGCAGGTGGAAAGTTTGTCGCTGTTCGACCCGGCACAGGTGATGGCGATGGGCATCAACCGCGTAACGCCCCAGCATTGACCACTCCGGCTGGCCGGGTCAGCACATTGCTACCCGGCAGAACATTCAGCTAATCAATCGCTTATTTTTATTTGTGAAAAGATGCAACGAGATATGTCCGAAATGATAAAGATTTATCTTAAGGTGACGATAACCTTATTGTTACGGCGCATTTACATAATTCTGCGATAGCGACAGTTCAGACCTGTTTATCAGCAAGGGATGTAATGTTGCTCTGCAAAGAGCAGCTTGCGAGTAAACACCCCATTACTCTTCTTGCCATCACAGGAATGATGCTCATGACATCATCGTTTTGCCGTTCTTCAACTCAGCACCAGGGCAGTAACACGCCACCGGTTTTTACAAAACGTTTTATCGCGCTGTTTGTCAGTGCCCTTTGCGCCGCACCGGCGCTGGCGGGCGAGTTGCCCACCGGTGCGAATGTCGCGGCGGGGCAGGTCTCCATTGGGCAAAATGGTTCCGCCGTCACGGTGAACCAGCACTCCGGCACGGCGATCGTTAACTGGAACAGTTTCTCCGTCGGCAAGGGCAATTCGGTCGATTTCGTTCAGCCGAGCAGCTCTTCCGCCATTCTTAACCGCGTCACTGGCACAACAAAATCCACCATCGCCGGTTCGATAACGGCTAATGGTCAGGTCTACCTGGTGAACCCGAACGGTATCGCCATTACACCGGGTGGCACGGTGAAAACCGGCGGCGGCTTTGTTGCTTCGACGCTGGACATCAAAGATGAAGACTTCCTCAAAGGGAAGCGCGTCTTCACCGGCAACGGTTCATCGGCTGAAGTGAGCAACGCAGGCGTGATAAGCGTTGGTCGCGGCGGCTATGCCGCATTGATTGGCGGCAATGTCAAAAACGACGGCTTAATCAACGTCCCGGTCGGCAAAGTGGGGCTGGGCGCGGGCGAATCTGCCACCCTGGATCTCTCCGGCGATGGCTTCCTGCAGGTCGCTGTACCGGCTAATTCCGGCATGAAAGAGGCGCTGATCCAAAATAGCGGCACGGTGTCGGCACAGGGCGGCTCGGTGGTGATGACAGCCGCCACGGCGCGCAATGCGGCGCGTAACGCCATCAACCTGAGCGGCGTGGTCGAAGCCGACAGCGTTAGCGGCCAGAACGGCTCCATCGTCATTAGCGGCGGTGAAGGCGGCAATGTGGTGCTTTCCGGCGCGCTGAGCGCGAAATCGGGCGACGGCGCAGGCGGGAAAATCACTGTCACCGGCGATAACATTGCACTGGCGGGGGCGAAAGTGGACGCTTCCGGCAAAACCGGCGGCGGTAACATTAACATTGGCGGCGAGCGTCAGGGCAAAGGCAGCACGCAACGCGCCACGGATACACACATTGACAGCGCCAGCCGTATCACCGCTGATGCGACAGTCCAGGGGAATGGCGGCGATGTGGTGGTGTGGTCGGATAACCAGACAACCTTCAGCGGTAAAATCAGCGCACGCGGCGCGGGCACCGGCAAAGGCGGCGAAGCGGAAGTCTCCGGCAAAGCCAAACTGGCCTATACCGGCAGCACCGATCTCTCTGCGCAAAGCGGCAAATTCGGCAATCTGCTGCTCGATCCGCATAACGTGGTCATCTCCTCGGCGGCGGATAGTGGCTCCGGTTTTAGCGCCAGCGCGGATGATAGTGTTATTAACGTGACCACGTTACAAAACGCGCTCTCGACCGCCAACGTCACGGTCTCCACCGGCTCGACCGGCAGCCAGAATGGCGACATCACGCTTGCCACGAACCTTGGCTGGACGACCGACACCACCTTAACGCTGGCGGCGGCTGGCAACATCATTCTTAACGGTAATATCTCGGCGACGGGAGCGAATGCGGGCCTGGCGCTGAACTATGGCATCGGCAAAGATTACACGCTGCTCTCCGGCAAACAGATAACAATACCTGGCGCGAATGCCTCACTGACCATTGGTGGGCAGAATTACACGTTGATCCGCACGATGGCGGATCTCGATGCCATTGACAGCACCGGGCTTGGCGGCAAATACGCGCTGGCGCAAAACATTCTTGCTATTGGCAACACATATACCTCTTCACTGGTTGGCGTCTCGTCCAGTGCGCCGTTTAGCGGCATCTTCACGGGGCTTGGGCACACCATCTCCAGCCTGACCATTAACAGTGCGGATACCTATGTTGGCTTGTTTGGCTATAACACCGGCACCATCCGCAACATGGGGCTGAACTCGGCGCAGCTCACCGCGTCTTCGACATCGCCGTTCTACGCCGGACTGCTGGCAGCCTACAACACCGGCACTATCGCCTATTCTACGGTGCTTGGCTCATTGACCCGCTCGTCCGATGCCACAGCCTACATGGGCGGGCTGGTGGGTAACAACGCCGGGCAGATCTCCTACAGCCGTTCCGGGGCGTCAATTAGCGCGACGAACAGCTCTAACTGGTCTTACTGGGGCGGTCTGGTCGGGCAGAACAGCAAAAACATTACGCAAAGTTATTTCGACGGCTCCCTGAATCTCTCCGGCACCAGCGGCAACGGCTTGCAGTATGTCGGCGGTCTGACCGGCTACAACATGGCGGGCGGCACGATTAGCGCAAGCTACGTTTCCGGTAGCGTTACCGGCAGCGGGATGGGCGGTGCGATTGGTTATGTCGGCGGGCTGACCGGTAATAACGCCGGCAGTATCAACAATGTCTACTCCTCCGGCGTGATTAACGCCGGTTTGAACGCGCAGGCAGGCGGACTGGCAGGCAGTAACACCGGAACGATCAGCAATAGCATTGCAACCAATACCATCAACGTGACCTCCACACCCAGCGCGATTGGCGGGGTGGTGGGTTCCAAAAGCGGTAGCGGAATGCAGAGTAATCTCTACTGGAATAGCGATAACGTCGCGGCAGGCATCGGGCGCGGTGCCAACGGTACGGAAGCGATCACCGGTTTAACCACCGCGCAAATGAACAACAGCGCGAATTTTATCGGGCTGGATAATAAAGTCTGGGCACCGGCCACCGGTTCCGCTACACCAGCGCTGTTCGGCGTGTCCGGTATTGTTGGCGTGGCGCAAACTGCTATCTACGGTACGAACCCGATTACAACTTACTACGGCGCCGGGTTCTGGAACGCTATCAGCGGCAGCCTGACAAACGGGCTTAGGAGCACCGATAACGTCGGCAGCTATGCACTGGACACCACCGGTGTCAGCGCGCTTAAACCCAACGGGCAGCCAGCCAGCATTGTGGGCGTTGGCGCCACGGTGACGCCAGCTACGCTGACCATTAACGTGGCTAACGCCAGCAAAGCGTATGGTCAGTTCCCGGGAAGTGTGAATTACTCCGCGCAAGGCCTGGTCAATGGCGACTCCGTGAACGGCTTGACCTATACCAGCCTGGGCTTTGCCACCACAGCTAACGTTGGCAGCTACAGCATTGTGGGCAGCAACGTGACAGGCACCGGGCTTGGCAACTACAACGTTGTCTATCGCAACGGCAACCTGACCGTCACACCCGCGACACTGACCATCACCGCCGCGAACGCCAGCAAGGTTTATGGCGATGCGGCGAACCTAAGTGGCTACAGCATTGTGGGTTTGTTAAACAGCGATACGGTAACGAATGTCGCCCTTAACAGCGCAGGGGCCGCCATCACCGCAGGCGTGGGCAGTTATGCCATCAACGCCAGCAATGCGAACGGCAACGGCTTGTCGAATTACACCATCAGCTACGGTGCAGGCTCGCTGAACGTGACGCCGGCACAACTGGTGATCAACGCCGGCAACGCCAGCAAAACCTACGGCGACCTTATCAGCCTGAGCGATTACAGCGTGCTCGGCCTGCTCAATGGCGACACGGTGACCGGCGTGGCGCTGAGCAGCGCAGGTGCAGCGGCGACGGCTAATGTTGGCAGCTATGGCATCAATGGTAGCGGTGCAACCGGCAGCGGTTTGTCCAACTACGTTATTAGCTACAACGGCACGCTGAACGTGACACCTGCTGCACTGACCATCACCGCGAATAGCGGCAGCAAAACGGTTGGAAGTACCGCGCAACTGGGCTATAGCGCCAGCGGCCTGCTGAACAGCGATGCTATCGCGCACGTGGATGTCACCAGTGACGGCGCAGACAGCACCGCCATTGCGGGCAGCTACGCGGTGATTGCCGCCAATGCCACCGGTAACGGGCTGGGTAATTACACCATCAACTATATCGACGGTACGCTTGTGGTAAATGACCAGCCGGGCACGCCAACCCCGACGCCAACCCCGACTCCGACATCAACACCGGTAGCGACGCCGTTAGCCGCCACCATTGGCAACCGTGTCTTTGCGCAGGATGTGACGCGTCAGTTAACCGGTAACACGATGCTGGTGACCCATGATGCCAGCAGCGCTGGTAGCGCGGATAACACGGTTATCGCCACGGCGGATCCTCGCCTGGCGGGTGCGGTTTGTTCCATGGGCGCCGATTTGGCCCTTTCCTGCTCCGGCAAGTAAAAATAAGAGATAACTCATGCGTTTATTTTCACACTCTTCACTTTTAGCACCGACATTGCTGAGCCTGAGTATCGCCGCGAGCTTACACGCAGGAGCCGCGATGGCGGCGCCCAGCGCCGGTCAACTGGTACAACCCTCTTATGCGCCGGTTCAGCAGCACACCGGCGGCGGCATTACGCTGCCTGCCACCACCGGCCTTACTGCGCCGAACGGCGCGGAAAAACTGTTTGTCACGCCAGCCGGTCTGCTGGTTGAAGGCGGTTTTCCGCAGTTAGCGAGCGAAACTGCGCGCATTGAATCGCGCGTCAAAGGTCGCCGCGTCTCTGCCGCGAATTTGTTTGCCGCCGCGCAGGAACTGGAAACCGCCTATATCAAAGCGGGTTACTTGCTGGCGCGCGTTAGCCTGCCGCCGCAACAAATCAAAGATGGTGCGCCGCTGCATGTGGTGGTAACCGACGGTTACGTGGAAAAAGTGGATGCCTCCGCGCTGCCGGACACCGCGCGCCGCCGGGTGGAAAGCCTGTTGCAACCGCTGGTGGGCGAGAAACATTTAACCCGTAAAGCGCTCGAGCGGCGTTTGCTGCTGGCGGGTGACACGCCGGGCGTGATGTTGAAATCGACCCTCAAACCGGGCAGCAAACCGGGCTCAACGATGCTGATTGTTGATGGCCGCTACGATCCGCTTGCCGGGCTGGTCACCTTTGATAACGGCCTTTCTGACGAACTGGGTAAATACTCACTCGGGCTTGGCGGGCAGCTTAATAACCTGACGGGTTTTGGCGAGCAGGTATACGCGCGCCTGAACGGTTACCCGCGCGGCGATAACCCGTTTACGGATACGCAGCCACGTAACCGCCAGTGGGCGCTCGGCGTGGTTGTACCGCTTGGCACAGATGGTTTGTGGATGAACGTCGAAGGGGTGGACAGCCGCACCAAACCGAAAACCGACAGCGGGCTGACCTCGCGCGATCATTTCCAGCGCCTGTCGACACGCCTGGGTTACCACTGGGTGCGTGCGCGTGATTTTAACACCTCGACTTTGCTGTCGCTGGATGTGCAAAACGAAACGCAGCACTTGCAGTTCAATAACACCGACGTGCCGTTTACCGAGGATCGTCTGCGCATTATACGCGTGGCACAGTCGATGGATTACACCACCGATTTTGACGCGCGTTTCGCCTCCAGCCTGACGGCCTCTTTTGGTATCGACGGCCTGGGCGCACGCCACGGCACCATCGATCTGCCGATGAGCCGAAACGGTGCCGATCCCGATTTCCAGAAACTGGAGCTGACCATGAACTACAGCCAGCCGCTGGTGGATGGCAAAGTACAACTCTCCCTTTCTGGCCTGGCGCAAACCTCGTTTGACCAGGCCCTGCCGTCTTCTGAGCAGGCTTCACTTGGCGGCAGCAGCTGGCTGTCGGCGTTTGATTCCGGCACGGTCAGCGGCGATAGCGCTCTGGCCGCGCGTGCTGAAGTTGGCTTACCGCAGCCGCTGGGTGCGTTCTCCTGGGCACCCGACTTTGGCAGCGCGGTAATGCCATACGTCTTCGGTTCGCTGGGTTCGGTAAGCCAGGCAAAACCGACGGCGCTGGAGAAAAAAGAGGTGCATGGTAGCGCGTATGGTGCCGGTTTGCGCCTGAGCGCCAGCCAGGCCGCGAGCCCGAACAGCGCCTTGCTAACGCTGGAGTACGCGCGCGGCAATCAAAGCGGCGAATCGCAGGACAACCGCTTTAACCTCAGCCTGCTGACCTTCTTCTAAACCTCGCACTTTCCCGCGCACCGTCCGGTGTGCGGGTTTCTATCTCTCCGCTAAACATATGCGCGATCCCGCTCAAGGGATAGCCGTTGCTTTATCCCGTTGTCGGGCACATGATGTTTTGCCATAACAAACGTCCGGAATGTATGTCTGCTCAGCATAAGGAGCCTGCAATGAACGACATCTTTCTCTCCCTCAGCGTTGGGATGCTGGTGCTAATGGCGATTGCGATTCCGCTGGCGCGACAACGTATCAAACCCAATCGTTTTTACGGTGTGCGCACCGCGCTAACCTTGCGGGATGACACGGCCTGGTATCGGGCGAACCGCCTTTTTGGCAAAGTGATGCTGCTCTGCGGTGTGGGATTTTTTCTGCTTTCAGCGCTGCTTGGTAACTGGCGTGAAAACGCGGGTAACGCAATGATCAGCATTATGCTGTTTTTGCTGGCGGTATCTGTGCCGGTGGTTTGCGCGCTGGTCAACGAATCGCGGGAAAAAAGAGGATCATAATGCGCGAGGGCATTAAAACCTTTGGTGCGCGTTTTGCTGGCCGCGTGAATGCAGAGAAACTGCGCTTTGCCATTGAATATGTCGATTTCGGTGAAAGCGGCTTAGCATTTGAAACAATCTGCGATTATATCGTCGAAGAAGACGCGCCCATCAGCGAAGAGGAGTACCGCCTTGCCGTAGAGATTTTTAACGACTACGGCGGTAAATGGGGTGGTTTCAGTATTGAACATATGAAAGCGCTGATAGTTAAAGAAGGCGGTTCCGCTTTGTGATATTTGCGCCGAAAAAACTGAAAATGCATCCATTAGGAGAGGTGAAATTGCCAACACGTTGTGAAATTGCGCTGGCGAAGGTGGTCGCCGATTTGGCTATTTTCCTTGAGTTCACCGATGAAAACCAACTGGATCAGGACGCCGCCATCAACGCGCTGGAGCAGGTTGCCGCTGAACTGCAAACATTAAACGCAGATGATAAACATCACCTGACGGCGATATTTATTGAGTTATCGCGGCACTATCCAGCCGATAAAACCGCGTTTATTAGCCATTTACCGGAAGCGTTAGGCTTATTGTAGAAGCCGGGAAGATCACCACCAGATTTATTTCCTGCGACAGAAAAAATACTCCGGCATAAAGGTGCCTGGCAGCTTATTTTATATAGGTCGCTTTTAATAACTGCTCGCGATCAGTGTTTTGATTAATAATGCATTGCGTCTGTAAATCATCCTGGCTTGCCGCCCACTCGCCAACTAATAACGCTGACGCTGCACAGAACTCATTTCGTGATGCGATCCAAAGCTGTTGAGATTTATTAAATCTCTCCCAAAACAGATCTTTTATCTCACTGCCTTCAGGATCATTAAGGTGATAGGGTGTATCGTAATCGTTGTTTATCCGTGTTTTTATCTTAGTGATTGTTTCTTGTAGTGATTTTTCTGATTTATTTTTCAAGTCCTCTTTGCATTGTGTCTGGTTTTTTTCATCACCATAGGCAGGCAGTGTAAGGCATTGCTGGATAGCTTTGCCTGAATCAAGCGTGATGGCACCCGCACTGAAAATTGATAGCGATACGATGACAAGTGCAATTTTTATGATTTGCATGGCAGAAGGCTAATCCTTTTTCTGTTCGCTTCAAAGGGTATATCAAAATCACGCTTGCGAATTAACTCAACGATTTTTTTATCGTTTTAGCTACGCAAACCGCCAGGGTTTTTATGGCCCAGCGCCCCGCAATGCCATGCCAAAGTAGGCCTGTGTGATTTTCTGTTTGTATTGCGTTGCAAAGCAGAGTCTGGCACTGGTGCTAAGCAGTTTCAGGGTGAATGCATCAAAAGTAAATATTTGGGGGATTTATCGAGGAAAGCCGGAGAGAGGTAAGATTGTCAGACAAGTGCGTAGGGGGCACTTGCCTGACAATGATGGGTTACAGCTTAAAGGCGTTTACATCGTTAAGCAGTTTACCGGCCTGGTGGCTGAGTGAGTTCGCGGCGGTGGCCATCTCTTCAACCATGGCGGCGTTCTGCTGCAGGTTGCCCTCCATCTGGCTGACCGCCACGTTAACCTGCTCAATACCGTGGCTCTGCTCGGTTGAAGAGTTATTCACCTGATTAATCAGTACCGTGGTTTCATCAACCGCGCCCAGCGCCTCGTTCATCCGCGTGGTCACGTTGGCCGCATAGCTGACGCCCTGACCGACATTCTTGATGGCTTCATCGATTAAACCACGAATATCACGTGCCGCCACCGAGGAACGCTGCGAGAGCGATCGCACTTCGCCGGCCACCACCGCAAAGCCTTTGCCCTGCTCACCGGCACGGGCGGCTTCCACCGCTGCGTTGAGCGCGAGGATGTTCGTCTGGAAGGCGATGCCGTCGATAATGTCGGTGATTTCAGAGATTTTCGCCGAAGACGCGGAAATATCGTCGATGGATTTTTGCAGGGAACTCAGCTCGCGATGGCTTTCATTCACCATCGACTGTACGCGACCAATAAAGGCGTTCGCCTCCTGGGCGTTATCCATATTGTGGCGCACCGTGGCTGACAATTCGTTCATGCTGGCGGCGGTTTGCTCCAGCGATGAGGCCTGCGATTCGGTGCGGGATGACAGATCATCATTGCTTTTGGCGATCTCGCTCGCCGCGACATCCACTTCGTTGCTGGCATCTTTTACGCTGCTCAACACTTCGCGGATTTTCTCCATCAGGTTATTAAAACTGCTGGCAGTTGCACCCAGTTCATCTTTTTTATGCAGATCAACTTTAAGCGTCAGATCCAGCGTGCTGCTGATGGTTTCCATACTTTTTTGCAGGCTTTTTAAACCCTTGTTTAAATAGCTCAGAATTGACGAAGCAAATACGGCAATTAACGCCAGCAAAAAGATAATGGTTCCCACTAATAGCCAAAAAGTATTGATATATTGTGCATGGTTATTTTCGGCGTATTTAGCAGCAATATTATAATTATGAGTCAACATATCTTTAATATTTGCGCTCAGAGCAACAGAGGCATTGGCAGTTATACCGCCATCAGAAACCATTTTTCGAGCCGCTTCAACACCTTCGCTGTGATAAACACCAACCATGGATTCTGCTTTTTGCAAATAGTCATCAAAGGAATCTTGCGTCTTTTTTAATTGCTGTGCATCAATGTCGTCACTAATAAGCTTTTCACGATAATATTTAAATATCTCGTTAGTTTTATTTAGCTCATCTTTCGCTTGCGCCATATGTTTGGCAAACACCGTCTCATCGGTGACCAACAGTGACATCAGGATTTGTCGACGCGCCTCTTCGCGGTGCTGGAGCGCCTCGCTGAGCTTACTGATACTCGGTAAACTATTTTCCACAACGTAATCGAAACGTGATTGCGCATTATCTAATGCCCGGATGCTAAGACCACCGAGCACAATCATGGCAACAAATGTTATAGCAAACACGACTAATAATTTCTTAAGAATGGTCATAACAGCCTCAGGTACTTTCCATATCCAGGGGAACACTATTTTTATCGGCGACTAAAGTGAAACCTTCATAGCGAAATGAATAAAAAGAGAGGTGAGTTTTACTTTTTCATTAGCTCGGTAAGTGTTCGGGAAAATAACCTTTAAATACAAGCGCTAAATTTTTAATGAAATGACTAAAGTATTATCTATATAATATATTCAAAGCGTGTTGGTATTGAGTGAATAATATATTCTGTATTTTTACCACTATTTAACGCGAGAGTTTAGTAAAGCTGAAATAATGTGTAGCACAAGAAAAAGTTTATCAACGAAATTATTAGAGAAGGATGTTTACGAGTGAGTATTTTTCTCGGCCTGGCTGGGTAAGGCAGCCTGTAGCGTCAATAACGCGTCGACTGCCTGCGCTGTACTTGAGGCGCTGATATTCTGGTGAACCTAGCTCAGATCGTGGAGATCTTTTTCCAGCAGCGGCGTGAGCGCCATTTCAGAAAAGACGACTTCCAGACCGCTGCGTTCCGGTGTGCAGCACATCATGCCAACCGCGCAACGCGAGTGGGGAAAATGGCACAGCCGCAGCAGCGGCCAGATGTGACCATCGATGGAGTATTGCAGCCGTAGCGCGTCGCCTTTGCGGCTCAGGCGCAGCCAGAAATCGCCCGCGTCACCTGGGAAAATACCGGTCGCCCAGTCTGAATAACCCTGCGTCAGCACGCTGCCGATGGCGGGCGCGCCATCATTAAACTCAATCCCGGCTTTTAGCCAGTTCTGTTCGTCCGCGACCAACAACACGCCCGCCTGGTCATACAGCTCGGAAAAACGCGCCTGAATCCGTACCTGAAAGGTGAAATCACCCGTCACATCGCGCACAAAACCGTGGCCGCTGAAGCGCTCAAACCCGTACCAGGTCTTGCGCCAGAAATCGGTGCTGCCATCCGTGACCACTTCCATTTTGCCCTGCGTTTCACGCCACTGCTGCGGTTCGTTAATCCAGTAAAAATCACCCGTCATGTTTCGCTCCTTTATCTGTGCTGGCGGCTTAAAGAGTGTCGCCGGTGGCGGGGGAGATTGCCAGTGCGGGGCGCGGTCTATTACGCAGGGATCACAAATGTTTCGTCGTAACAAAGGCGTTGTGAAAATAATGAGATATCGTTTTTTCCCGTAAAACACTGCGCTCCAAAAAACGTATCCCATTCAGGAATGAAGGCTTGCAGGGATATGGGGGTTTTGGCTTAGCAAAAGGAGGTGAGTAAGTGGCTTGTGTCTATTCAGAAGAATATCCGTGCATCATAAAGGCGCTTAAAAAAGCGTGAACCGGGCAGGCTCCCAAAAGCGTTAACTGCGCGTAGTGGAAGCCGTATAGGTTAGATCAGATACTCTTCTGCGGCGATTTTCCGCTCAGTCATTTGATGCGATGAAAGAAGATGGCGCGCCAACAAAGCAGGGTGTAGCAAGCGGTTGCTGCGTTGGGAATGGGATCGACGTGATATACAAAAAAGTGATCCCTTAGATGCCTGTATGGAGGTTAGATAGCCACCATGAAAATCTAAAAATAGGGCTCCAAAAGGAGCCTTATTATCACGCCAACCGCGGATACCCACCCGCAATTTCACTGCCGGTAAACTGCGCGATCCACCCCTCTGGATTATCAAAAATCCGGATGGCGGTGAAGTTCGGCTCTGAGCCCATATCAAACCAGTGCGGGGTTCCGGCGGGGACGGAAATCAGGTCGTTTTTCTCACACAGCACCTGGTAAACGTCGCTGCCGATGTGCAGGCAAAACAAGCCCGCGCCTTCCACAAAGAAGCGCACTTCATCTTCGCCGTGCGTATGTTCATTGAGGAACTTGGCACGCATCGCCTCTTTCTGCGGGTTGTCGGCGCGCAGGCTGATCACATCCCAGCTTTGATAACCTTTCTCGGCCACCAGTTTGTCGATGGCGTGCTGGTAAGCGGTGATCACCGTCTCCGGTGTCGGGTTTGCGCCGAGATCGCGGTCGGCCTGCCAGCGTTCAAAACGCACACCTTTGGCGTTCAGTTTTTGCTGGATCTCTGTGGAGTCGGTGCTGTGCCACACCGGCGTGCTGGCATCGGTATCGGTGTAAATCGTCAGTGCGCTCATGAAGGGATCTGCTCCGGCTTAATGTTGCTGAAAGAGGGAACCTGGTAATGATGGCTGGCTGCGTCATCATCGCCGCGAATCAGTTGCGTGGTGCGAAAACCTGCCGCTTCGGCGGCGTCCAGCTCCTGGTGAATATCGGAGAGGAACAAAATGGACGCGGGCGGCAACCCAATCTGCGCAGCAATATTGCGGTACGACTGCACATCGCGTTTCGCGCCAACCAGCGTGTCGAAATACCCGCTGAACAGAGGAGTAATATCACCTTCGTCGCTGTAGCCAAATAACAGTTTTTGCGCTGCAATCGAGCCAGAGGAATATACATACAGATCAATAGCCTGCGCTTTCCATTTCTCAAGCTGGGGCAATACGTCCGGGTAAAGGTGGCCTTTGAAATCGCCGTTCACATAACCGTCGCGCCAGATGATGCCCTGCAACGCTTTCAGCGCCGTTGATTTGCGATCTTCATCCATAAAAGCAAACAGCACGTCAATCAGTTCGGCGGTGCTGGCTTGTGGCCGGGCGATCTCTTCCCGCAGGTTATCCAGGATCGTACTCACCGGTTCGTTGTACTGCTCGGCTGTGACAAACGCTGCCAGGCGCTCGCGGGCGTAAGGGAACAGGACGTTGTGCACAAAGCGGATATCACTGGTGGTGCCTTCAATATCGGTAACGATAGCGCGGATCATGGTCTCTCCAGCAGGCGACGCTGCATTTCGCATTCAAATAAAAACTCCAGCCCTTCCAGGTGGCGGCGGGCTTCGGCGACATCGCGCCCCCAGCAGGTTAGCCCGTGGCCACGCAGCAGAAAACCATAGCGCAGCGGATGGGTCTGCGCATAGTCGGCGATGCGAGCCGCCAGCGCGTCGATATCCTGGTCGTTGTCGAAAATGGCCACCGGCACGGTGTCCAGGTGCGTGGTCTGGCCGCTCAGGGATTTTTGCATCTCAAAACCGTTCAGCAGCAGGGCAGGGGATTTCTCCACCCGAGACAGCACCGTCGCGTTCACAGTGTGTACGTGCAGCACTGCGTTGGCCTGCGGGTAGAGGCGGTAAATCAAGGTGTGCAGGCCAGTTTCCGCCGAGGGTTTACGACCGGAAGGGGCATGGTTATCGGCAATCGACACCTGCAAAAAATCCGCCGTGGTCAGGCTGCCTTTGTCTTTGCCGGATTCGCTCAGCCAGCACCAGTCGGCGTCCTGGCGTACGGACATATTCCCGCCGGTGGCGGGTGCCCAGCCTTTCGCGCCTATCCAGTGGCAGGCGGCAACGAGTTGTTGGAGTTGCAGGTTGTCTGTCATCACCCTTCCTTATAAGGAATATTGTTATCGTATAGACGTCTAAGCGTCTTGATTGCCAAATACTAGCATCGTGTTATAGTGGCGGCAACACGCGTATAACAGGCAGGCAGCTAATAATGAGCAATAACGCACTGATTCCACAAAGTAAACTTCCCGCGCTTGGCACTACCATCTTTACGCAAATGAGCGCCCTGGCGCAGCAGCACCAGGCGATTAATCTGTCGCAAGGCTTCCCGGATTTCGACGGCCCACGCTATTTGCAGGAGCGGCTGGCGTTTCATGTGGCGCAGGGGGCGAATCAGTACGCGCCGATGACCGGTGTGCAGGCGCTGCGTGAAGCGATTGCCGATAAAACGGCCGCGTTGTACGGGCATAAACCGGATGTGAATACCGATATCACCGTCACCGCCGGGGCGACCGAAGCGTTGTACGCGGCGATTACTGCGCTGGTGCGCCAGGGTGATGAGGTGATCTGCTTTGATCCGAGCTATGACAGTTATGCGCCAGCGGTCGAGCTATCCGGCGGGGTGCTGAAACGCATTGCGCTGCAACCGCCGCATTTTCGCGTCGACTGGCAGCAGTTTGCGGGGCTGCTCAGCGACCGCACGCGGCTGGTGATTTTGAACACGCCGCACAACCCGTCGGCGACGGTGTGGCAAAAGGCGGATTTCGCTGCGTTGTGGCAGGCGATTGCCGAACGCGAAATCTATGTGCTGAGCGATGAAGTCTACGAGCATATCTGTTTTGCCGAAGAGGGCCATGCCAGCGTGCTGGCGCATCCGCAATTGCGCGAGCGGGCGGTGGCGGTGTCGTCATTTGGCAAAACCTACCATATGACGGGCTGGAAAGTGGGCTACTGCGTGGCGCCTGCCGCCATCAGCGCGGAGCTGCGCAAGGTTCATCAGTATCTGACGTTCTCGGTGAATACTCCGGCGCAACTGGCTCTGGCGGATATGCTGCGCGCCGAGCCGGAACATTATCGTGAGCTACCGGAGTTTTACCGCGCGCGGCGCGATGTGCTGGTCAATGCGCTCAGCCGCAGCAAGCTGGAGATTTTGCCGTGCGAAGGCACCTACTTCCTGCTGGCGGATTACAGTGCGATTTCCGCTCTGGACGATGTGAGTTTCTGCCAGTGGCTGACCAAAGAAGTTGGCGTGGCGGCGATCCCGCTGTCGGTGTTCTGCGCCGATCCTTTCCCGCACAAACTGATTCGTCTGTGCTTCGCGAAACAGGAATCGACGCTGCTGGCGGCGGCAGAGCGCCTGTGTAAGCTGTAACAGGTTAACGGCGGTGCTGCCTGCGCCGCCGTGACTGCTTTTACTTCTCGCCCATAATCGTGTTCAGTTTTTCCGCGTCCGGCAAACCGACTTCCTGCTGCAACACATTGTCTTCATTCATGTAGTAAATGGCAGGCGTGGCGTTCGCACCGAGATCGTCCATGATTTTCTGGTTGATGTTGAGCTTTTTCATCATTTCCGGCGGTACGCTTTTCGGTAACGTCAGCGCCATTTTGCCGTTCGACTGCTCAAAGTCGTGCCAGCTTTTTGCCGGATCCTGCGCGCTCATAATCGCTGCTGCGGCTGCCGGGCTTTCCGGTTTGATCACGCCAACCAGTAGCGTGCGGATCTGCACTTTGCCGGATTCCACCCACGGGCGTGCCTGCTGCCAGAACTGTTTGCAGTACGGGCAATACGGGTCGGCAAAGACGTACACCACGCGCGGTGCCTCTTTTTTGCCATCCAGCAGCCAGTCGGCTTTTTCCATCTGCTGCCACAGTGCACGGCCTGCCGGAGCGTAAATCTCTTTGGCGATCAGCTTTTCGCTCAGGTTGGTGCCTGCATCGTCGTACATGTAGCCGGAGATAGCGTGTTTGCCGTCCGGCGTGACATAAATGGTGACGCCCATTTCCTGATATTTACCGAGATAGCCTTTCATGCCGCCCGGCGCGTCGAAGGATTTAATGATGGTGATGCCTTGTTTTTCAATGGCTTTTACCGGCGCAGGCAGTTCTTCGGCGTGCAGAGTCAGCGGGAGCAGGGTCAGCATTAACAGGCGCTTGAGCATAAAAATCCTTATAAAAACAGTGGGAAAGAGCAAGGGTAGAGAAAACCTATCACAACCATCGGTAAGACCGCCGGGCAAGGCATTGTCCTCACGTGCCCGCAGTGGTGTAATCAACAACGCTTGATGACCAACAGGTTATGAGCGCAACGCAAAGCCAGCTTGCTGGCGCTGAAGTTACCCACGGGTATTTCAGGTATCGAGGCCACCCGTCGCGGTGGCCTTTTTACTTTTGGCAATTCAGCCGTTCACAAGGTTGCTCGTTGCGGGTTGTTAGCTAACACTTATTGATTTGATAAAGCAAACGCATTGGCTCAATCAATCGAAGTTCGTTAACTTACACCCCAACGAAAACACGGAGGAAGTATAGATGTCCTTAATTAATACCAAGATTAAACCTTTTAAAAACCAGGCGTTCAAAAACGGTGAGTTCATCGAAGTAACCGAGAAAGATACCGAAGGCCGCTGGAGCGTCTTCTTCTTCTACCCGGCTGACTTCACCTTCGTATGCCCGACTGAACTGGGCGACGTGGCTGACCACTACGAAGAGCTGCAGAAACTGGGCGTGGACGTTTACTCTGTTTCCACCGATACCCACTTCACCCACAAAGCGTGGCACAGCAGCTCCGAAACCATCGCGAAAATCAAATACGCGATGATCGGCGACCCGACTGGCGCCCTGACCCGTAACTTCGACAACATGCGTGAAGATGAAGGTCTGGCCGATCGCGCCACCTTCGTTGTTGACCCGCAGGGCATCATCCAGGCTATCGAAGTCACCGCTGAAGGCATCGGCCGCGACGCATCTGACCTGCTGCGTAAAATCAAAGCAGCACAGTACGTGGCTTCTCACCCAGGTGAAGTGTGCCCGGCGAAATGGAAAGAGGGTGAAGCGACGTTGGCTCCGTCCCTGGATCTGGTTGGTAAAATCTAAATTTCCTGTCGTCTTTCACGCCATAGCGGCGTTGGCGTCGCCTGCTCGCCCCGGTCACTTACTGCTGTAAGCCCCCCGGGACTCTCAGGCCAGCCGCCTTGCTCTGGCGCGAAATACTGGGGAAATTATCTGGCAAACGGGTACTTTTGGGTGCCCGTTTTATTCAGCACCATGATGCAAGTTGCATTGATGCAGCCTTAAACAATTCGGCTTGCATGATGATGTTTTAAGGGAGAACGTTATGCTCGACACTACTATGAAAACCCAACTCAAGGCCTACCTTGAGAAACTGACTAAACCTGTTGAGCTGATTGCTACGCTGGATGACAGCGCGAAATCGGCAGAAATCAAAGAACTGCTGGGCGAAATCGCTGAACTGTCAGACAAGGTCTCCTTTAAAGAAGACAATAGCCTGGCGGTGCGTAAACCGTCGTTCCTGATCACTAACCCTGGCTCGCATAACGGCCCGCGTTTTGCCGGTTCGCCGCTGGGTCACGAATTTACTTCTCTGGTGCTGGCGCTGCTGTGGACCGGTGGTCATCCGTCAAAAGAGGCGCAGGCGCTGCTTGAGCAGATCCGCGATCTCGACGGCGACTTTGAGTTTGAAACCTACTATTCGCTCTCCTGCCATAACTGCCCGGACGTGGTACAGGCGCTGAACCTGATGGCGGTGCTGAACCCGCGCATTAAACACACGGCGATTGATGGCGGTACGTTCCAGAACGAAATCACCGATCGTAACGTGATGGGTGTGCCGGCCGTGTTCGTTAACGGCCAGGAGTTCGGTCAGGGGCGTATGACGCTGAGCGAAATTGTCGCCAAAATTGATACCGGTGCGGAAAAACGCGCGGCGGAAGAGCTGAACAAGCGTGACGCTTACGACGTGCTGATTGTCGGTTCCGGCCCGGCGGGTGCGGCGGCGGCGGTTTACTCAGCGCGTAAAGGCATTCGTACCGGCCTGATGGGCGAGCGTTTCGGCGGCCAGGTACTGGATACTGTTGATATTGAAAACTACATTTCTGTGCCGAAAACAGAAGGCCAGAAACTGGCGGGCGCGCTGAAAGCGCACGTCTCGGATTACAACGTCGATGTAATTGATAGCCAGAGCGCCAGCAAACTGGTGCCTGCGGCGGTGGAAGGCGGTCTGCACCAGATTGAAACCGCGTCCGGCGCGGTACTGAAAGCGCGCAGCATTATCATTGCCACCGGCGCGAAATGGCGCAACATGAATGTGCCGGGCGAAGATCAATATCGCACCAAAGGTGTGACTTACTGCCCGCACTGCGACGGCCCGCTGTTTAAAGGCAAGCGCGTGGCGGTGATCGGCGGTGGTAACTCCGGTGTGGAAGCGGCTATCGATCTGGCGGGGATTGTCGAGCACGTAACATTGCTTGAATTCGCCCCGGAAATGAAAGCTGACCAGGTGTTGCAGGACAAAGTGCGCAGCCTGAAAAACGTCGACATTATTCTGAACGCGCAGACTACCGAAGTGAAAGGCGACGGCAGCAAAGTGACCGGTCTTGAGTACCGCGATCGTGTGAGCGGCGATGTTCACAGCGTGGCGCTGGCGGGGATTTTTGTGCAGATTGGTCTGCTGCCGAACACCACCTGGCTGGAAGGCGCGATTGAGCGCAACCGCATGGGCGAAATTATTATCGACGCGAAATGCGAAACCAGCGTGAAAGGCGTGTTTGCCGCCGGTGACTGCACCACGGTGCCGTACAAACAGATCATTATTGCCACGGGTGAAGGTGCCAAAGCCTCTCTGAGTTCCTTTGACTACCTTATCCGCACGAAAACTGCGTAAGCAAAAATAAGAAAGTAAACAATACCTGCAAATGTAAAGAGGCTACCGTTGGTAGCCTCTTTTTTTACGCCAGAGCGTCTTTATCTCACCACCAGCACCGGAATGTGCGCGTGGCGCACGATATTCGCGGCGTTCGAGCCGAGCAGATGGGTGGAGATGGACGGATTGCGCGAGGCAATCACCACCATATCGGCATTCAACTCTTCGGCTAACTCATTGACCACATCGCGCACGTTCCCTGAACGGACATGAACATGAATGCGTGAAGAATCAATGTGAAAGTGCGTGATCATGGTACTAAGGCGTGTTTGCGCTTCCTGATGCAGATGCTCTTCGAAACGGCGTATATCAGCGGCGAAACGGTGCAGACTCAGGCTGGCAGAGGCGGGTAGTACATGCAAAAGATGGATAACGCCTTCACTCTGCGCGAGAAATTCAGCGTGACGCACGGCTTTGTCGCTTAACTCCATTTCGAAAACATCGACCGGCATAATGATTGTCTGATACATAAACGTTTCTCCCTGTAGATTATGTCCTTCTGATTGAATCATAAACGGGAGGAATATTTTGCTGCCTGGATGGCAAATCTGAAGAATAAACGGGCGGGAACGGAAAGAGGATGCGGGCGCATCCTCTGCATAACAACGCAGGGCGGGGCTTAGCGCATGAAATCGCCTGCGGCTTCGGGCTGGTACAGCAGTTCGAGCACTTCAAGGTCGGTGGTGGTGCCGCCCGGCAGTTCCCAGTGAATGGTATCGCCAACGCGCAAACCCAGTAGCGCTGCGCCGACAGGCGCAAGCACCGAAAGCTGGCTGGCGCTGTCGGTCACATTCGCCGGATAAACCAGCGTGCGCACGCGCTCTTCACCGCTTTTCAGCTCACGGAATTTTACCGTGCTGTTCATCGTCACCACATCATGTGGCATCGCTTCTGGTGCGCACATCTGGGCGCGATCCAACTCTTCATTTAGCGCATCCGCGACCGGCAGGTTAGCGTGAGCGGGCTGCTCAAGCAGACGGTCGAGGCGCTCGGCGTCTCGCTCATTAATGATAATGGCAGGTCTGGACATCTGGTACTCCATGTCAGGTGATTGATCCAAAGAAAAACCCTCGCCGACTGGCAGCGAGGGTTTGTCTAAAGGGGATAATACTGACACGGCAGCGCGCTGTGAAGTGATGCCGCGCACATTTGCCGGAATTATGATTTATCAGTAGCCCGCTTTATCAATCACGAAGCTGTTTCCGCAGTTGCCGGGGTGCGGTTGCGGCAGCAAAGAGGTGGCTGCGAGCGGTGCATTTATCGCCCCGGCTTTGATGGCGATCTGCATTTCCGTCAGCCACGCCGGGTTGCCGCTACAGGTCAGTTTCACCGCTTTTACGCTTTGATCGCCATACGCTTTCGCGACGGCGGCGTTGAATGCGTCACGGGTGACGGTTTTCCCGTAGTTTTCAGCCAGAAACTGGCCGAGCGCGCTCTGTTTGATTTCCGTGTCCAGGCGTACCATCGCGCCGAAATAGTCGTCCGGATCGAAGCCAAAACAGACGCCGTGCTTGGCATATTCATAACGCTCAAGGCAGGTGGTACTGCCCGCGCCCGGCATCACAGCGTTGAGTTTATTGGCGACTTCCAGCGACAAGCCGGTTTCCGCCGCGGCGCATTTCTGGCTGGCTTTCGCCTCCGGCATGTTTGGAATCGGGCGTGTAGCGCAGCCGAAGCGCATCCAGCGGCGCTCGTCGACACCGCGCGCAGCGATGGATTTCGGCAGGCCAGGCCACAGGCCATGCACGGTCAGATAATCGGCTTTGTTGGCGGGTTCTTTTTGCGGTCGGCACTCATCGGGCTCATTGCGACCTTGCGCGTGCAGGCTCTGGCAAAAACCGGTTTGCCAGGGGAGCGCCAGAACATAGCGGTCAAAGTCACCATACTGTGTGGGCTTGAGCGGTGCGGCATAAGCGACGGAGAACAGCGTTGCGGCAAGGCTTGCGCAGGTGAAGAATCCCTTTATAAACATATCGGTTCCTGATGGATGTATCCGGGTAATTGCCATGCGTTATTAAACCATAAAAAAAGCGCCGGGCAGGCGCTTTTTCATAAATGGCATTTATAAATTAATGTACTGCGACACCCGGGACTAATACTTCGGTGGCGATGATCACCACAATCAGACCGACGATCACTGGTACCGAAGTCCGTTTTACCACTTCAAACGGGGATATGTTCGCCATCCCCGCCACGGCAACTACCACGCCGGAAACCGGAGATATGGTGCGACCAAGATTGGACGCCTGCAACATTGGAATCGACAGGTAAGCCGGGTTGATACCGGATTCGTGCGCCAGTTTCGGGATCATCTCGACAAAGGCGTAGAACGGCGCGTTACCGGAACCGGTGGTCATTGCCGCCAGCATGGTCAGCGTGACCAGCACCAGCATCAAAATAATGCTCGCTGAACCGAACGAGGTGGCAATCGAAATCAGGCTCTGGATAAAGCCAATGGTGCTTAAGCCCTGGGCGAAAACCCCGGCGGCGACCAGCAACATCACCACGCCAGCAAACGCGTCAGCCATACCGCGATAAGCCACTTCCAGCCCGGAAAAGACGTTTTGTGTATTGAAACCACGTAAAAATTCCAGCACTGCCGCCAGCAACATACAAATCACCAGAATGGTGATGATATGCAGTTCCGGGCCCCATTTGCCGTCGAAAATCAGCACGCCGATAATCGGCGTAAACGGCAGAATGGCGTAGAAAGTAGGCGCACTGGTGGTGATGTCTTTCACATCCAGCATTTCGCTGACGATATGCTCTTTTTTATCCAGGTAGCGCTGCCAGAAAAAGTGGGCAATCGCCATGGCAATAATCGCCGCGATAGAGATGGGCAGGGTGGTTTTAAACGCGAAGTCGATAAGCGGCATCTCTGCGGCTTTCGCGGCCAACACTACGTCACCGGAGGTGGGCGAAAGAATGATTGCCGCCGGAGAAGCACAAATGGCTGCTGCCGCACCACGGCTGATACCGACGTTGACCATCACCGGGAACAACGTTGCCATCAACAGCACGCCAAGGCCGGTTGCGGAAGAGACCGCCAGCGACATCAGGCAAGCGACAAAATAGGCGGCAATCATCAGCAGGTAAGGCGAGTTGATAAAGCGCAGCGGCCGCGAAGCCAGCTTCACCACCATATCATTGGCGCCGATGTGGGTCATATAAGCGGCAAACCCGCACAGCATCATGATCATCATGCCGAGATCGCCACCGCGACTCATCAGCAGGATTTTAATGTATTCGACAATATCGGTAGCGCTATAGCCAGTGCTGGTGGCGCTGCCTGGTAATATTTTGTGGCCCATCAGCGCGCTGACAATTAATAGCGCCAGACCGCCGACAAACAGCACGCCGGTGGCGGAGTAGCCTTTGATGATGTAGCGCGCCACGCCGACAATCACCACCACGCCTATCAGCAGTTCAATGAGTGTTAATAACATGTTGTTGGCCCCGGAGGTTGACCTGAATGAAAAGTAAGTAAAAAAACTGGCAACGCAATGTGCCGAATAATAGCCAGCGGGTAGATGATTAAAATCAACAAAGCGATGTGTTGAGCGAATAATCGCGTCAAATTGTTATCACCCCACTTAATTAATACTGCTTAAGCAATAATTGGGATTAATAGGAAATGATAAATTTGTTATTTAAAAGGCGCTAATAAGTTAATAAATTTAACGGTTTCGGTTGCGCTTTATTTCCGGGCGTAAATTAGTTAAAAAACGCTTTAAAATTAAAAATAATGCTGCTTATACTCGCCGTTACTTTCCTTTCACCCATGGCGACGTTATGCACGCAGGCTGGCTATACCGATTGCGCTTTATTAAGCGGCATCTATTGATGCTGCTTTTGGCGTTTGGTTGGCTGCTGATTCAAAGCCAGGTGGCGCTCGCTTCCCATGACTGCAGTGTCAGCGTGCAGGGTGAACATATGCTGGTTCAGCATATGGACCATCGAATGATGATGTCGGACAGCGCGCCGCATATGGACATGATGAAAACGCCGCTGTGCGAAAAGCATTGTGTACCGGATCTGGCGCAAAAAGATACCGATAACGCTTCACTGGTAGCGCTGCCCGTTTCGCTGACGCTGGTGGTCGCTGAACCTGTTTGTTCCCCCGTCGCGCATGACGGATGGTCGTTAACCCCTCCCGCTATAGGCCCGCCGGCAACGATTCGTTTTTGCCGGTTCCGTGAATAAAAACCTGTTAATCCATTGAATTTTATTAATTTCATTGTTTAACAGGAGTTTTATTATGCGTTCTTCTCTTCTTTGCATGCTCTCTGGCGTGCTGTTTTTCTCCCTTGCCGCTTACGCGGAAGATATGCCCGCAATGCACGGCATGCACGATATGTCTTCGCATGGTGCCATGCACGCTCAAGCGCAGACCTATCAAAGCCAGGGCGTTATCAAGAAAATTACCCCCGATGCGATTTCTATTGCCCATCACGCTGTTCCCGCGCTGAACTGGCCGCCAATGACCATGCAGTTTGCCCTGGCCAAAGGCAGCACGTTTGCACCGGTGAACGTGGGCGATAAGGTCGAGTTCAGCTTTGTGCAAAGCGAAAACGGCTACCAGCTCGTTTCATTAACGCCGCAACGCTAACCGGGGGCAACAATGAAACGTTACTCGCTGAGCCTGCGGCTCGGCGGGGTGTTGCTTGGACTGATGTGCTCCGCCGCGCAGGCGGAGTCACTGACGCTGACGCAAACCCTTGCCGCCGCTGAGCGCTATTCCGCCGAACTTTCCGCTAACCGCAACGAAGCGCAGGCGCTGGATGCGATGGCAGATTCTGCCCGCCAGTTACCCGACCCGAAGCTGAAATTTGGTATTGAAAACGTCCCGGTACAGGGCAACAACGATCGCCGTTTAACCCGCGAAGGGATGACGATGCAGCGGATCGGGATCATGCAGCAGTATGTCAGCGCCGAAAAACGCGATCGTAAAGCCGATACGTTGTTAGCCGAAGCGCAAAGTGTTAGCGCCAAATCTGCCGTCGTGCGCGCCAATTTACAGCGCGACACCGCCCAGGCGTGGCTCGACTTAGCGCTTTCACAACAGGCGTTGCAGACCGCGCGCAAACTGCTGGCAGAAACCGAACGCCAGCAGGGCGCGCAGCGCGCCAGCGTGGGAGCGGGCAATGCTGCACCTGACAGCGTGCTGGCTTTCCGGGTTGGCCTGAGTGCAATGCGCGACAAGCTCACGCTCGCCGAACGCGATGTGCACCTGGCACAAACTCGCCTGGCGCAGTTGACTGGCGAGGATGTGAGTGCCGTTTCCGGCGAGCTTCCACGGTATCAACGTCTGCCTGCGGATGAAAAAACGCTGGAGCAGGGCATTGCGCAGCATCCGGACATTATCGCTGCGGCCAGTATGGCTAACAGCGCGAAAGCCCGTTCCGCCGAATCCGCCATTGCCGCCATTCCGGATGTCGAGGTGGAAGTGTGGTACGGACGCCGCGCCGAAGGGTATGAAGATATGGCCGGGGTGATGTTTACCGTCGATCTGCCGCTGTTCCAGTCGCACCGTCAGGATAAAGATCACGCCGCTGATGTTTCCCGCACTATGCAGGCTAACGACCAGTTGGCGCTGGCTGAGCGCGATCACGCCGCACAGCTGCATTCGCTCATTGCCGAATATAACGCCGCGCAAACGCTGTGGATGCGCCAGCGTGACGAGGTGCTGCCGCTGGTTCGTCAGCGAGCCACGTTACTGGCGGCGCAATACCGTTCGGGGCAATCGGATCTCTCCGGGTTACTGGAGGCCCGGCGTAATGTGCTCGATAGCGAACTGGCCGCGAACCAGGCCGAGAAAGAGATGGCGCAGAAATGGGCCGCAATCCGCTGGCTGATCCCGCAGGAGTTAAGGTAATGAAAAAAACGATTTTAGCCATCGCGATTACGGCTTGCCTGGCGGCGGGCGTAGGGTATTTCGCCGGTCGCCAGCATAGTGCGCCTGCGGCTTCAGGCGAGCAAACAACACAACGAAAAGTGCTCTACTGGTACGATCCGATGGTGCCGGATCAGCGTTTTGACAAGCCGGGTAAATCCCCGTTTATGGATATGCCGCTGGTGCCGCGTTATGCCGATGAAACACCTGCCAGCGGCGGTGTTAGCGTCAGTGCGCAGCAGCAGCAAAACCTGGGGATGACGACGGCGAAGGTGGAAAAACGCGCGCTTGCTGACGCGTTTTCCGCCTTTGCCACGGTAACCACCGATGAGCGCAGCATTCAGAGCGTGCCGTCTCCGGCGGCGGGCGTGGTGGAAAAACTGTTTGTTCGCGCGCCGCAACAGTGGGTGAAGAAAGGCGAAGCGCTGGCGCAACTGTGGATCCCTCAATGGACAACGGCGCAGCAGGAGTATCTGGCGGTGCGCCAGTTGGGCGATGGTGAACTGACACGCGCCGCCCGCGAGCGGCTGGCGTTGCAATTTATGCCGGATGCCATTATTCGCGCGGTTGAGCGTAGCGGGAAACCGCAAACCCGGCTCACGCTGCGCGCCGATCGCGACGGCTATGTGGTGAAACTTGATTCCCGTGAAGGCGCGCAAGTTGCCGCTACGCAAGTTCTCTTTGAGCTGGCGAACCTTGATCCTGTCTGGCTGGTGGTCGATTACCCGCAAAGCCAGGCGCAGGCGCTTACTGCGGGTAGCGAAATTATTGCCACATCGGGTAGTTGGCCGGGTGAGCAGTTTCACGGCCGCGTCAGTGAGTTGTTGCCGCAGCTTGAAACCACCACCCGGACGCTGAAAGCGCGTATCGTGCTGGATAACCCACAGCAAAAACTTAAACCCGGCATGTTCCTGACCGTAACGCAGCCTGCATCGGCGCAACAACAACCCGCGGTACTGGCTATTCCGGAAGAGGCACTGATTGAAACCGGTGCGGCAAGCCGCGTGTTACTGGCGACGGGTGACGGGCATTTCCAGGCCGTTAACGTCACTACCGGGCGTAAGGCAGAGGGCTGGACCGAAGTGCTGTCCGGATTACAGGAGGGCGATAAGGTCGTGACCTCCGGCCAGTTCCTGATTGACTCAGAAGCGAGCTTGCGTAGCGCACTGCCGCACCAACAGGCGCCGCAAACTCCCGCGAAGAAAGTGCAAACCTACGACGCAACCGGTGTGGTGAAAGCAATTGATGCTGGTAGCATCACGCTGTCGCACCAGCCGATTCCGGCGCTGAACTGGGGAGCGATGACGATGGACTTCGTTCTTAAACAGCCTGAACCCGCCATCAAAGTGGGCGATAAGGTGATGTTCAGCTTTACGCTCGATGACGAGCAGGGTGCTGTCATTACTCATCTGATGCCCACGCAGGAGACGATGAAATGATTGCTGCCGTGATTCGCGCCTCGCTGCGTAACCGCTTGTTAATCCTGCTGGCCGCGCTGGTGCTCACCGGCTGGGGGATTTGGTCAATCCAGCGCGCGCCGCTGGATGCTCTGCCGGATCTCTCTGATGTACAGGTGATTATTCGTGCCAGCTATCCGGGTAAAGCGCCGCAACTTATTGAAGATCAAGTGACTTATCCGTTGACTACCGCCATGCTTTCCGTGCCGGGGGCGAAAACGGTGCGCGGCTATTCGATGTTTGGCGATGCCTATGTCTATGTGCTGTTTGATGATGATACCGATCTCTACTGGGCGCGTTCTCGTGTGCTGGAGAACTTAAGCCAAATCCAGTCTTCATTGCCTGCGGGCGTGAACGTTGGGTTAGGGCCGGATGCAACCGGTGTGGGCTGGATTTATGAGTACGCGCTGGTGGATCGCAGCGGTAAACATAATCTGGCGGATTTGCGCGCGTTGCAGGACTGGACGCTGAAATTTGAACTTAAAACCGTGCCGAACGTTGCGGAAGTGGCAAGTGTTGGCGGTATGGTTCGGCAATATCAGATTGTGCCGGATCCCGCGAAAATGCGGGCGCTGAATATTACCCATGAACAGATCGTCAGCGCTGTGCAGGCGGCGAACCAGGAGAGCGGCGGTGCGCTGCTGGAGATGGGAGAAGCCGAATTTATGGTGCGTACCACCGGTTACCTGCGGCAACTGGCAGATTTTCGCCAGATAGTGATCGCCAGCCGGGATGGTGTACCGGTGATGCTTTCAGATGTAGCGACGGTGCGCCTGGGGCCTGAGCTACGCCGCGGCGTGGCGGAATATAATGGCGAAGGTGAAGTCGCGGGCGGCATTATCGTTATGCGTTATGGCAAAAACGCGCTCGATACCATTCATGCGGTGAAAGCGAAACTCAGCGAGGTGCAAAAAACGCTGCCCGACGGTGTGGCGATCGTACCGGTTTATGATCGCTCGACGCTGATTGAGAGCGCGGTTGAAACGCTGACGCATAAATTGATTGAGGAATTTATCGTTGTTGCGCTGGTTTGCACGCTGTTCCTGTTCCATTTCCGTTCGGCATTAGTGGCAATTGTGTCACTGCCGCTGGGGATCCTCGGCGCGTTTATCGTCATGCATTACCAGGGCATCAACGCCAATATCATGTCGCTGGGCGGGATTGCGATTGCTATCGGTGCGATGGTGGATGCGGCCATTGTGATGATTGAGAATATGCACAAGGTGATGGAGCAGTGGCGGCACGATAACCCTGATCGACAGCCGACCGGAGCGGATTACTGGCATTTTTCAGAACAGGCTGCAGTCGAAGTGGGGCCGGCGTTATTTTGCAGCCTGCTGATCATTACCCTGTCGTTTATTCCTGTGTTTTCACTCGAAGCGCAGGAAGGGCGTATGTTCTCGCCGCTGGCATTCACCAAGAGCTGGGCGATGGCTGTAGCGGCCGGGCTTGGTATCACGCTGGTTCCGGTGCTGATGGGCTTGTTTATTCGCGGCAAGATCCCTGATGAGAAAGCCAACCCCATTAACCGTTTCCTGATTCGCCTGTATGAGCCACTGCTGGATAAAGTGCTGGCGTGGCCGAAAGCGACACTGGCGGTGGCGTTGTTGCTGTTGCTGGCAACGTTATGGCCGTTGAGTCGGCTGGGCAGTGAGTTTATGCCGCCGCTCAACGAAGGCGATTTACTGTATATGCCGTCGACGTTACCGGGGATCTCTGCGCGGGAAGCCGGGCGTTTATTGCAGCAGACTGACCGGCTGATTAAAAGCGTGCCGGAAGTGGCGAGCGTGTTTGGTAAAGCAGGCCGAGCAGAGAGCGCGACCGATCCTGCCCCATTAACCATGCTGGAAACCACTATTCGCTTTAAACCACGCGACCAGTGGCGGCCAGGCATGACGCCGGAAAAACTGGTGGAAGAACTGGATAAAACCGTCAGGGTGCCGGGCATTGCCAATGTCTGGGTGCCGCCTATCCGTAACCGCCTGGATATGCTGGCAACCGGGATCAAAAGCCCGGTGGGGATTAAGGTGAACGGAAATAATATTGCTGATATTGAACGGGTGGCGCAGCAAATCGAGCAGGTGGTGAAAACAGTGCCAGGCGTAACATCGGCACTGGCCGAGCGTCTGGCGGGGGGGCGCTACGTCGATATCAACATTAACCGGCAGCAGGCTGCGCGTTATGGTGTGTCGGTAAAAGAGTTGCAATCGCTGGTCTCTACGCTGGTTGGTGGGGAAAATATTGGCGAAGTGCTGCAGGGGCGGGAGCGATATCCTGTCAATGTACGTTACCCGCGAGAAATACGGGATAACGTCGATGATTTGCGTAAATTGCCGGTGATCACCGAAAATGGCAGCCAGATCGCGTTAGGTGAACTGGCGGATATCGTGGTGAAAGAGGGGCCGCCCATGCTGAAAAGCGAGAACGCGCGCCTCTCAAACTGGATCTACGTTGACCTGCGCGGTCGCGATTTGAAATCGGCAGTGGACGAGATGCAGCAGCGTGTAGCGCAGCAGGTGAAACTGCCGCAGGGGGTCACGCTCTCGTGGTCCGGACAGTTTGAATATCTGGAACGCGCCACGGCAAAATTGAAAATCGTTTTGCCGGTAACGCTAATGATTATCTTCGTCCTGCTATTTATTACCTTTAAGCGTATATCTGATGCCCTGTTAATAATGGGGACATTACCATTCTCGTTGATTGGCGGTGTCTGGTTATTGTGGCTGCTGGGATATAATTTATCCGTGGCGGGGGCGGTCGGTTTTATTGCTCTGGCCGGCGTGGCGGCAGAGTTCGGCGTTATTATGGTGCTCTATCTTAATCACGCGCTTAAGAAATATCGCACACGTGAACCGGAGGGGGGAAATAAGGTACTGCTACAGGCAATCCATGAAGGTGCGGTACTCCGCGTGCGGCCAAAGGTAATGACGGTTGCGACGATAATGGCGGGGCTGCTTCCCATTATGTGGGGCGGTGGCAGCGGTTCGGAGGTGATGAGCCGTATCGCTGCGCCGATGATTGGCGGCATGATAACGGCACCTTTGCTGTCGATGTTGGTTATCCCGGCAGTTTATTTCTTACTGCATCGCAAACGTTAGTCGCTTTTTTGCGCCCCTGTGATGGGGCGCATTGAACGATATTCTGTGTTTAGTGACGTAATACTGCGATTATTCCGTAGGTTTTTTCAGAATTAATCCGATCTTGTTAAGGAACCATTCAGATAACATGCCCAAGAATATACGTTGTTGCATAACATGGAATAAATACGGTGTCTGTAAATAAGAAGTTTTTAGCTATTATTTTGTCTTTATTTTGCCAGTTTTCGGTGGTTACCACAGCGCTTGCTGCAGAGAATTCCTGGTTCTCGACTTTTACTGACAATGTGAAGCAAACCTGGCAGCAGCCAGAGCATTATGATCTCTATGTTCCTGCTATCACCTGGCATGCGCGTTTCGCCTATGACAAGGAGAAAACGGACCGCTATAACGAACGTCCATGGGGCGCGGGTTTTGGTCAGTCACGCTGGGACGAAAAAGGGAACTGGCACGGCCTCTATCTGATGGCATTTAAAGATTCATTTAACAAATGGGAGCCGATTGGCGGCTACGGATGGGAGAAAACATGGCGTCCGCTGGCAGATGATAACTTCCGTCTGGGATTGGGTTATACGGCCGGGTTTACCGCGCGTGATAACTGGAAGTACATTCCCGTTCCGGTGCTGTTGCCGCTGGCATCTGTCGGTTATGGCCCGGCGACCTTCCAGATGACCTACATTCCGGGCACCTATAACAACGGGAACGTTTACTTTGCCTGGATGCGCTTTCAGTTTTAGCTGCAAACGAGGTGTTAACGCGATGTACAAATTTTCATCATCGCCTAAAACGCGGAATAAACTCACTTTTGCAAAAAAGTTAGCGACATTTATCACTTTTTCACGAATAACGACTGGACAAAAGTCGTCACAATTGTTGTACTGATACCCGACACAGCATTTGTGTCGATTTTTCATGTAAAGGTAATTTTGATGTCTAAGATTAAAGGTAACGTTAAGTGGTTTAATGAATCCAAAGGATTCGGTTTCATTACTCCGGAAGATGGCAGCAAAGACGTGTTCGTACACTTCTCTGCAATCCAGAGCAATGGTTTCAAAACCCTGGCTGAAGGTCAGCGCGTTGAGTTTGAAATCACTAACGGTGCCAAAGGCCCATCTGCTGCGAACGTAATGCCTGTTTAATTCAGCTACGTACGTACAGTAAGAATTCCAAAACCCGCCGCAAGGCGGGTTTTTTTATCCTTTCAGTTTGCATTACCTGAGGAAAATAGCCAAAACGCCAGTGCCGTCATAGCAAACGAGCCCAGCAGGTTTACCGCCACGTTCAGCAGCGCCCAGTTAATTCGCCCCTCCTGTAACAAGAACACCACTTCTGCGGAAAAGGTAGAAAAGGTAGTCAGACCGCCACAAAAACCGGTGGTTAACAGCACTTTCCAGACGGGATCGATGTGCGTCATCCGATTGAACCACGCTAACCCCATACCGATAATAAACGCGCCGAGCAGGTTGGCGGTGAGCGTCCCAACAGGGATCGCCTGATGCGCCGGATTAAGTTTCATGCTTAACATCCAGCGCGCAACGCTGCCGGTTCCACCGCCAATAAATACCGCTAAAAGAAGTTGTAACACCGTGAGATCCTGCTATTTGATTTGTTAGAGTGTTGAGTTTAGCGTCGCGGCTATTTTCTGGCTATCGTGACGAAGCGAGAGGACTAAAGATGATTGTTGCAGCCGGGCAATTTGCGGTCACGCCAGACTGGCGGACCAATGCGCAGACGTGTGTTACGTTGATGGCACAGGCGGTAGCGCGTCAGGCGTCGCTGCTGGTGCTGCCAGAGGCATTACTGGCAAGAGATGATGCTGACCCACACCTTTCGGTCAAATCGGCGCAGACGCTTGATGGCGGCTTTCTGAGCCTGTTGCGTACGGAGAGCCAGCGTAATGCGTTGACGACGGTGTTGACGGTGCATGTTCCGTCAACCGAGGGCAGGGCAGTTAATACGCTGGTGGTATTGCGCGGTGGAGAGGTGATCGCGCAGTATGCCAAGCTGCATTTGTATGACGCATTCAACATGCAGGAATCTGCGCGGGTGGACGCCGGGCGCGATATTCCGCCGTTGATTGAGGTGGAGGGCATGAAGGTCGGGTTGATGACGTGCTACGATCTGCGTTTCCCGGAGCTGGCTTTGTCGCTGGCATTGCAGGGGGCAGAACTGCTGGTGTTGCCTGCCGCCTGGGTACGCGGTCCCCTCAAGGAGCAGCACTGGGCGACGCTGCTCTCGGCAAGGGCGCTGGACACAACATGTTATATTGTCGCGGCAGGCGAATGCGGCAATAAAAATATCGGGCAGAGCCGGGTCGTTGATCCGCAGGGCGTGACGGTTGCGGCGGCGGCGCAAGCGCCACAGCTTATTTTCGCCGAGGTATCGCCTGAACGTGTGGTGCAGACGCGCGAGGCACTGCCGGTGTTACGTAATCGCCGTTTCGCTGCACCGCATTTATTGTGATGTTTTTTTAAACAACACTTGATTCATCTCGTTACACATTGCTATTGTGTGCGCGCGTCGAATGACCGTTAATGAAGTCCGGTTATAATGGCGTTTTATGCAGCCTGTTTTACGAAAGAAGGTATCTATGGGTGAGATTAGTATTACCAAACTGCTGGTTGTGGCCGCACTGGTTGTTCTGCTGTTTGGAACCAAAAAATTGCGTACGCTCGGTGGTGACCTGGGCGCAGCCATCAAAGGCTTTAAAAAAGCCATGAACGATGATGATGCAGCGAAAAAAGCTGACGAAGTCACAGCAGAAAAACTCTCTCACAAAGAGTAACAGCGGCTTTGACAGGCGAAAAAAAACCGGCGCAGAAGCCGGTTTTTTTGTCTGCTGTGTAAGCAAGTATTACTTCACTTCCACGCCTTTTGCCTGCAAATCGGCATGGTAAGAGGAACGAACGAACGGGCCACACGCCGCATGGGTAAAGCCCATCGCCAGTGCTTCCTCTTTCATTTCGTCAAACTCATCCGGGCTGACATAGCGCTGTACCGGCAGGTGGTGGCGGCTTGGCTGTAAATATTGGCCCAGCGTCAGCATCGTCACGCCATGACGGCGCAGATCGCGCATAACCTCAATGATCTCTGCGTTGGTTTCACCTAAGCCAACCATCAGACCGGATTTTGTGGGGATTTCCGGATGCGCTTCTTTAAAACGCTCCAGAAGTTTCAGCGACCAGTTATAATCCGCGCCCGGGCGAACCTGGCGGTAAATACGCGGCACGTTCTCCAGATTGTGGTTAAAGACATCCGGCGGCGTGGCGGTGAGTATATCCAACGCACGATCCATGCGGCCACGGAAATCCGGCACCAGCGTTTCGATTTTGATCGATGGGCTTTTTTCACGGATGGCGGTAATGCAATCAGCAAAATGCTGAGCACCGCCATCACGCAAATCGTCACGGTCTACAGAGGTGATAACCACATAACGCAGCGCCATATCAGCAATGGTCTGCGCCAGTTTTTGCGGTTCGTTGGCATCCGGTGCCACAGGACGTCCGTGTGCCACATCGCAGAATGGGCAACGGCGCGTGCAGATAGCACCAAGGATCATAAAGGTTGCCGTACCGTGGTTGAAACACTCAGCAAGGTTCGGGCAGGAAGCCTCTTCGCACACAGAGTGCAGCCCGTTTTTGCGCATGGCTGCTTTAATACCCTGGATACGGGAGGAGTCGGCCGGGAGTTTGATTTTCATCCATTCCGGTTTTCTTAACAGAGCTTCGCGCTCTGTCGCCACATTTTTAACCGGGATAAGCGCCATTTTATCGGCATCGCGGTACTTAACACCGCGTTCCATCACAATGGGTTTACTCATAGCGTGCGTGTTCCAGTTGCGGATAACGAAGTAAGCATTTCAATTCAAATGAATGTTGTATTTATCAACTATTTTTGAATTAACTTGCGTGCAGTATACCATTGATGGGGGATAGAAAGCAGCCTGACAACGGGGCAATTTGTAAAATAGTTGTTGTTTTGTGCCAAATGACCAATAAGGGTTAGCGCTTTCGCCTGGCACGGACGGGCGTTAAAAAGCCCGTCGTATAACGTTAATAACGCTTTCCAGCACCGGGTCACGCAGGCTCAACTTATTGTAAAAAAGCGAGATTTCAAGGTGCTCGTTACTGATTGGCGGATAATCAATTTCAACCAGCGGCCAACAGCCACTGAATAACGTAAACAGCCGCGATGGCATTAATCCCAGCATATCGCTGTTGCCGATCAGTGCCGCAATCGTAAACATATTGTAACTACTGAAGCTTACCTGACGCTCAGGGAAAAGATCCTGTACACGCTGGCGCAGCCCGCTAAGATTTTGCCCTTCCAGCATGAGCAGCGTATGTTCGTACTGCTGTAAAACCGCTTCATTAATCGGCCCATTTAAACAAGGGTGCCCTTTGCGGCAAACCAGCATGACACGGTCGCTATAGAGGACGTGATGATTAATGGTACGAGAGCCTGCAATATGCGTATCAATAATTAAATCGGTTTGAAACTGGCTGAGCTGGCTTTCCGCATCGTTAACAGGAATATTACGCATCATCAGATGCGGCGAACTCTCTTTTATTGCCTGGAAGATAACAGGTATAACTAATGCACCAATCGATGGTGGCGTGCCGATGGTAATCGTACGTTGTTTGTCATAGCTGCCGGTCAGATCTAATGCGCCAAGAATAGACTCCAGTCCCTGGCTGATATATTCGTGCAGATGGGAAGCATAAGCCGTAGGCGTCACGCCCTGACCTTTACGAATGAAAAGCGGATCGGGAAATATTGCGCGTAATTTTTGAATGGACTGGCTAATTGCGGAAGGCGTTAAATTGAGCACTTTCGCCGCGTTGACTATCCCTTTGTGCACATATACTGCCTCAAAAATAGTCAGTAAATTGAGATCAATATTGCGCAGCGTTCTGAAGACTTGCGGCTTATCATCGTCGGGGCGCACGGTTATTCGCTTTTCCTGCAGGTTATTATTATCCACGCTTGTGCTCCGTATTCATTCAAAATCTGAATGATAGTTGAATTTATTTTTTTTGTTGATTATTAACTTGAGTAAACATCCTGTCTCTCGTCATCATGACGTAGTTTTTCATCGCGAGGCCAGACAATACACTAAAAAAAGATTGGACTGGAGCGTGTATACAAAGCCTGGCAACGTGCTTTAATGCTAATTTTCCCGACAAAGCAGGCAGGTTGAAAATAGAGAATATGGCTTCTATTGTAAAGCGCTAACAGGCCAAATAAATAACTACCCGCACAAAATGCGGGCTTCTATACATGATATATTAAGCGCTCATATATTGATGCGGTGGATTGTTTAGTAGCGCTAAAAATTGCTGGATAAGAATCGTCCTTAATTTATCCATATCGCTATTTTCCACCAGTTGGCTGACCTGGGTCATTTCCATACCGGCGTAACCGCAAGGATTGATGCGCATAAACGGCGCCAAATCCATATCGATATTCAGCGCCAGGCCATGGAATGAGCACCCTTTACGGATCCGCAGACCCAGGGAACAAATTTTCTTGCCTTGCACATATACACCCGGTGCGTCAGCGCGCGCCTGTGCGTTAATCCCGAGTGTGGCCAGCGTATTGATAACCGTATTTTCCAGCAATGTGACAAGTTCGCGCACGCCTACTTTGCGCCGCTTCAGATTAATTAATACATACATCACCTGCTGGCCTGGTCCATGGTAGGTTACCTGGCCGCCGCGATCGCTCTGGATCACAGGAATATCCCCCGGGGCGAGCACATGTTCGGCTTTGCCGGCCTGGCCTTGCGTAAAGACGGGATGGTGTTCTACCAGCCAGATTTCATCCGGCGTCGTCTCGTCGCGAGTATCAGTGAATTCATGCATTGCCAGAGAAATCGGATCATAAGGCTGCAAACCAAGATTGCGGATAAGAATGGTGTCCTGAGACAAAACGGCATCCCCGGGGGAGAAAAAGAGTGGGGGAAGTATATCACAGCGAAAACGTTACCCGAATGGCTCCGGGTAACGTGATGAACAATTACAGCACCATACGAACAATTTCGATATTGCCGAGTTCTTCGTACAGCGTCTCAACTTGCTCAATATGCGTAGCGTTAATGGTGATGGATACCGAGTGGTAATTGCCTTTGCTGCTCGGTTTTACCTGCGGAGAGTAATCACCTGGCGCATGGCGCTGTACCACTTCAACCACCAGATCAACCAGCTCTGGTTTCGCCAGACCCATCACTTTGTAAGTAAAAGGAGTCGGGAATTCAAGCAGTTCTTTAAGATTGGTTTTCATGTCAGCTCCGGCGTAAAAAATAAGAACTCCTGCCGCAAGGGCAGGAGTTTTTCTGAGATGCTAAGTATATGGGGATGGAAATCACACTTTCAAGTGTTCGATTTTTAGCCAAACCAGTGATGGAACATCAATTTAATGTAATCAATGATTTTGCCGAAGAAATTACCTTCCGGGATCTCCTGCAGCACCACCAGCGGGCGCTGTTCGATGGTTTTACCATCCAGCTGGAAGTTAATAGAGCCAACCACCTGATTTTTCTGCAGCGGTGCGTGCAGCTCGCTGGTATTCAGCACATAGCTGGCTTTCAGATCTTTCATACGGCCGCGCGGAATGGTCAGGTACACGTCTTTATCAACACCCAGCGAAGCACGATCGCTGTCGCCAAACCATGCAGGCTCTGAAGCAAACTCTTTACCGGCTTTAATTGGGCTTACAGTTTCAAAGAAACGGAAGCCCCAGGTCAGCAGTTTCTTGCTTTCGGTTTCACGGCCTTTAAACGTGCGACCACCCATTACAGCAGATATCAGGCGCATCTGGCCTTCGGTCGCTGACGCCACCAGGTTATAACCCGCTTTATCGGTATGACCGGTTTTAATCCCGTCAACATTCAGGCTGTTATCCCACAGCAGGCCATTACGGTTGGTCTGACGAATGCCGTTAAAGGTGAACTCTTTCTCTTTATAAATGGAGTATTCGTTCGGCACATCGCGGATCAGTGCCTGACCAATCAGCGCCATGTCACGCGCGGAGCTGTACTGACCATCAGCATCCAGGCCATGTACGGTCTGGAAATGACTGTTTTGCAGGCCCAGTGCTTTCACATAGTTATTCATCAGGCCGACAAACGCGTCCTGGCTGCCCGCCACATAATCGGCCATCGCCACGCAGGCATCGTTACCGGATTGCAGGTTGATACCACGGATCAACTGGGAAACCGGCACTTGCATACCAGGTTTCAGAAACATCAGGGAAGAGCCACGGAACACCGGGTTGCCGGTCGCCCAGGCGTCGTTACCAATCGTGACCAGATCGCTGTCTTTAAATTTGCCCGCTTTCATGGCCTGGCCAATGACATAGCTGGTCATCATTTTGGTCAGACTTGCCGGATCGCGGCGCGCATCGGCGTTTTGCTCAGCCAGCACTTTGCCGGAGTTATAGTCGATCAGGATATAGGATTCCGCGTCAATCTGCGGAACGCCCGGGATCATGGTCTTAATATTCAGGTCATCGGCATGCGCAGCGGAAAGAGAGGCTGCAGTCAGCGCCGTGGTGAGCGCCAGGCGCTGCATAAAACGAACGGAAAAAGTGGTCTTCATGGTCGAACAACGACATCCGTGATGGAGTTAAAAAAGTGCCTTACTATAGCAAAAGCTATACATGCAGGCATCTGACTTTCAGCATGACTTTGTTAATGTTGCTGACATAAGTTGACAAAGTCAGACACCTTCGCAAGTTTACTGGGCATTCGTGACAAATGACTGCAATTGCGCCTCGTTTTGCAGACGTTGCTGCAACGCGCTGGCGTCCGCTTTGTTGCTGAACGGCCCTAACTGTACGCGCCAGACAGCACCGTTTTGCGTGACGCGGCCAGGAACCGCAAACTGCTGCGCCAGGCGCTGCTGATATTGCTGAGCACGGGTCTGATCGCTGACGGCTCCCACCTGCACCATATAACCGCCACTGCTTGCCGCCGCAGCGCTGCTGGCAGGCGCGGCCGTATGTACGTTGCCCTGTACCGAACCCGGTGCTGTAACGGGCGAAGTGCGCGTCGGTGTGTACGTTTGCGCAGCCGGAGCAGTCTGCGCGGCCGGCGTAGCCGTTGGCGTCACAGATGTTGTTGCAGGTTGCGCTGTTGTCGCGGTGGAAGTATTAGCGCTTCCTTCCAGTACGCCAGAGGCGAGTGGGGTCGGCGCGCCCAGGAAGCCACCGCTACGTACCGGCGCAGCAGTGGTGTCGTCGCTTTTCAGCGTATCATTGCTGATCGCGTGTACATTGCCCTGCGGTTCTTCAGGCTGCGGAGCCGAAGAGACACTGCCGAGACCGCCGCCAAGATCGGGACGCGCTGGCAAGGCGTAGGTTTGCTGTGCAACTTTCGTACATGCCATACCCGGGCCGGAAAGGGAACCATCCTGCGCAACGATAATCGGATCGATACGCACTTTGGTGTTATTGGAGGTATTCAGTCGATCCGCTGCCGCGCGAGACAGGGAAATTACGCGATCGTTACCGTAGGGCCCGCGATCGTTAATACGCACCACGATCATGCGACCATTCGCCAGGTTAGTGATACGCGCATAGCTCGGAATGGGCAGCGTCGGATGTGCTGCGGTAAGCTGCATCGGATCGAACGCTTCGCCGGAGGCGGTCAAATTACTGCCGGGTTCGGCATCGTAAATCGCCGCAAAACCCGCCTGGCTAAAGTTCGCCGGATTCTGCACGATTTTGTAGCGCTTACCGTCGCGTTCATAATCCTGATTCGCCGTGGCGACAGGCGCTTCGTAATGAGGCTCCGCACCGCTGATTTCAACGACAGGGCCGTTACACACCGCAGGTTGCGGCGCTACGGTCGTCTGCTGCTGACCATCATCGTTCGAACATGCCGCCAGTAATCCTGCTGCTATGCAGATCCCAAGCCATTGCTTACGCATTGCCCACCTCTTATACGCTCTTTGACAACATTTTCCTGTGGGTATGGATCGACATAACGATACCAAACCCGGCCATGAGTACGATCAGGGCAGAACCCCCGTAACTGATCAGTGGCAGCGGAACGCCCACCACTGGCAGGATACCACTCACCATACCAATATTTACGAACACATAAACGAACAAAATCAACATTAAACCACCGGCCATAACGCGTCCGAACGTGGTTTGCGCCCGGGCGGCAATCCACAGCCCACGCATAATCAGCAACACATATAGCGCCAGCAAAATCAGGATGCCGATGAGGCCCAGCTCTTCTGCCAGCACGGCAAAGATAAAGTCGGTATGGCGTTCGGGCAGAAACTCCAGTTGCGACTGGGTTCCATGCAGCCAGCCTTTACCGCTCAGACCGCCAGAGCCGATGGCGATTTTTGACTGAATAATATGATAGCCCGCGCCGAGCGGATCGGTTTCCGGATCGAGCAGCATCATCACGCGCTGGCGCTGATAATCATGCATCAGGAAGAACCACAACACCGGGATAAATGCCGCTACCAGCACTGCGGCAATGCCAATCAATCGCCAGCTTAACCCGGAAAGAAACAGCACAAACAGCCCGGAGAGCACCACGAGGATCGAGGTTCCCAAATCCGGTTGCGCCGCCACCAGCAGCGTCGGCACGAAAATCAGCGCCAGCGCGATTGCGGTATTTTTCAGCGAAGGCGGGCAGACATCGCGGTTAATAAAGCGCGCCACCATCAACGGTACGGCTATTTTGGCTATTTCCGAAGGCTGGAAACGCACCACGCCCAAATCGAGCCAGCGCTGCGCGCCTTTTGAGATAGCGCCGAAAGCATCCACCGCGACAAGCAACACGACGCAGAAAATGTAGAGATAGGGCGCCCAACCTTCATAAACGCGTGGCGGCACCTGCGCCAGGATAACCATGATAATCAGCCCCATGGCGATTTGGCCGATTTTGCGCTCGGTCATACCGATATCCTGGCCGCTGGCGCTCCAGATAACGATCGCGCTGTAAAACAGCAGCGCAAGGATAATCAGCAGCAGCACCGGATCGATGTGGATTTTATCCCAGAACGATTTCTTGTTCGGATTATCCGTCATGTTATTGGTCCTCCACTGCTGCCGTGGACGGGTTTTCCGTTGGCAGCTCGGTGTTGTTATCGCCAAGCATAATGTGATCGAGGATCTGGCGCATAATCGTACCCACCGCCGGACCAGCGCCACCGTTTTCCAGAATGACGGCGACGGCGACCTGCGGGTTGTCGTAAGGGGCGAATGCCGTCATCAGTTTATGGTCGCGCAGACGTTCGGCAATACGGTGGGCGTTATAGGTTTCGTTGGCTTTCAAGCCAAAGACCTGGGCGGTACCGGATTTCGCCGCAACTTTGTACGGCGCGTTGGCGAAATACTTATGACCCGTACCGTTCGGACGGTTGGCTACTCCATACATCCCGTCTTTGGCAATCTCCCAGTAGCCAGAGTGAATATCACCCACCGGCGGCTGGGCAGGCTGTTGCCACGGCACTTGTTTGCCATCTTCTACCGTGCTCATCAGCAGGTGCGGCACTTTAACAACGCCATCATTGATCAGTGTCATCATCGCTTTGTTCATCTGCAATGGCGTTGCTGTCCAGTAACCCTGGCCGATCCCTACTGGAATGGTATCGCCCTGATACCACGGCTTTTTAAAGCGCTTCAGTTTCCATTCGCGGGTTGGCATGTTCCCGGCGCGCTCTTCCGAGAGGTCAACGCCGGTATAGTGACCGTAGCCAAATTTGCCCATCCATTCTGCCAGGCGGTCAATGCCCATATCATAGGCGACCTGATAGAAGAAGGTATCGGCGGACTCTTCCAGCGACTTGGTAACATTCAGGTGGCCGTGACCCCATTTTTTCCAGTCGCGGTAACGTTTTTCCGAGCCGGGTAATTGCCACCAGCCGGGATCGAACAAGCTGGTATTGCGCGTGATCACCCCGGCGCTGAGTGCGGAAACGGCCACATACGGTTTTACCGTCGACGCAGGCGGGTAAACCCCTTGTGTGGCGCGGTTGATCAGCGGCGTATTTGGGTCGTTTAACAGTGAAGAGTAATCTTTGCTGGAAATGCCATCGACAAACAGGTTCGGGTCGTAGCTTGGCATCGACACCAGCGCGAGAATGCTGCCATTGCGTGGATCGGTCACGACCACGGCGGCACGGCTACCGGCGAGCAGCGTTTCAATATATTGCTGGAGTTTTAAATCCAGCGTCAGGTAGATATCGTGACCGGCCTGCGGCGGCACCTCTTTGAGCTGACGGATCACGCGGCCGCGGTTGTTGACTTCCACCTCTTCATAACCGGTCTGACCGTGCAGCACATCTTCGTAATAACGCTCAATACCCAGTTTACCGATATCGTGGGTGGCAGCGTAGTTTGCCAGCTTGCCCTCTTTATCCAGCCGTTCGACATCTTTATCGTTAATTTTCGACACGTAGCCAATAACGTGCGTCAGCGCAGAACCATACGGATAAAAGCGGCGCTTATAGCCCTTGACCTCAACGCCGGGAAAACGGTACTGGTTCACCGCAAAGCGCGCCACCTGAACTTCCGTCAGGTTAGTTTTTACCGGGATTGAGGTGAAGCGGTGCGAGCGTGAGCGCTCTTTTTTGAAGTTGGCAATATCGTCGTCATTCAGATCCACCACATCGCGCAGAGCATCCAGCGTTTGCTGCACATCATCAACTTTCTCCGGCATCATCTCGACCTGATAGATGGTGCGGTTCAGCGCCAGCGGCGTACCGTTGCGATCGTAGATAATGCCGCGGCTTGGCGCGATAGGCACCAGCTTGATGCGGTTTTCGTTGGAGCGGGTCTGGTAGTCCGCAAAACGGACGATTTGCAGGTTATAAAGGTTGGCTACCAGCACGCCGGTAAGCAGCAAAATCCCCGTAAAAGCGACCAGCGCCCGGCGCACAAACAGCGCGGACTCAGCCGTATAGTCGCGAAAAGAATTCTGTAATTTCATCCGCTGCTTAATCTACCCAAGACTCGTCGTTACTCACGGTGATAAGGATGGTTGGTGGTAATACTCCATGCGCGATACAGGCTTTCGGCAACCAGCACGCGCACCAGCGGGTGAGGTAACGTTAGCGCAGAGAGTGACCAACTTTGTTCTGCCGCCGCTTTGCAGGCCGGGGATAACCCTTCCGGCCCGCCAATAAGCAAGCTGACATCGCGCCCGTCTTGCTTCCAGCGTTCCAGTTCGTTTGCCAGCTGCGGCGTATCCCAGGGTTTGCCCGGAATATCGAGGGTAACGATACGATTTTTGCCAGCCGCGGCCAGCATCAGTTCACCCTCTTTATCGAGAATGCGTTTGATATCTGCGTTCTTGCCGCGCTTTCCCGCCGGAATCTCGATTAACTCGAACGGCATATCTTTTGGAAAGCGGCGCAGGTATTCACTAAAACCTGTCTGTACCCAGTCCGGCATTTTCGTGCCGACGGCGACCAGTTGCAGTTTCACGCATTAACCCCAGAGTTTTTCCAGTTCATACAGGCGACGGCTCTCTTCCTGCATGACGTGGACAATTACATCGCCTAAATCGACAACGACCCAGTCCGCGGCGCTTTCACCTTCGACACCCAACGGCATCATGCCGGCGGCGCGCGATTCCTGCACCACATGATCCGCAATAGAGATAACGTGACGCGTAGATGTACCGGTGCAGATAATCATGCAGTCGGTGATACTGGATTTACCCTGAACGTCAATGGCGACGATATCCTGACCTTTCAGGTCATCAATTTTGTCGATAACAAAATCCTGGAGTGCTTTACCCTGCAAGTGTTCCCCCTGGGGTGAATGAAAAATGTACTGTTAATGAACGGCCTGACATTATACCTGAACTGCATCGATTGTCGGGGTATGAGAGACCCGGCAAGTTTAAAAGTTGGCTATCATCCCATCACGGGCGCGTGAATGCATTGCCATTTTTGTAAAACAATTTCTGCGCGCGGAGGATAACAGCCTGTGAGGGCGTGTCAATGACCGAATCAGCGGTGTGAATAGGATGCATGAAAAACAGACTATGCATCGTCCGCGTGCCATGCTGCCCGGCTATTTAATACCCGCAGCGTGGCGAAATCATCATGGATATCAATAGCGCTCCAGCACCCTTGATCAACACGAAAATGCCACAGTGATGCAGCAGGCATGTTAAGCAAACGGGCGATCAACAAACTCAACACTCCCTGATGGCTGGCGATCAACACATTCTTGTGCTGACTTTTTATATCGGCAACGAGCGCAATAACTTGCTCAATTCGTGCAGAAAATGCCTGAAATCCTTCACCATTGGTTGGAACGGCGTGCTGCCAGTCGGTACACCAGGCGGCATAGCTTTGCGGATCTTCTCGCGTTAAATCGCGATGATGGCGCATTTCCCAGTCGCCAAAAAACATCTCATTAAGTAATGGTGTGGTATGAACGGTCAGCGTGCGCGATTCCAGCACGCGTGCGGCCGTCTGCTGCGCGCGCTCCAGTTCGCTACACAGCACATAATCGAAGGGTACATGAGCGAGTAAATCGCGCAGAGTTTTCGCCTGCGCCAGCCCCTTGGGCGTCAGCGGAGTCGGTGAATGACCGCTATAAAGCCCGGCGACATTCGCTTCGGTTTCTCCATGGCGTATCAGCCAGAGTCGCATGATGGTCTCCCGTCTGGATTTGTGCGCAAAGTTTACCATCGCGCCCTCAATCACGGCCTCTTTTTCGTTTAAGATAACGGCTTTTAACCGGAGCGGAAGATGGCTTTGTTTCACAGTGCGCATGGTGGCAACACGCGTGAGGCGGCAGAGCTGTTGGGGATATCAGCGGAGCAGTTGCTTGATTTCAGTGCCAACATTAATCCGGCTGGCATGCCAGCATCGCTTAAACACGCGTTGCAAAATAATCTGTCGCTCGCCGAGCGCTACCCGGATGTTGAGTATCAGCGTCTGCATCAGGTACTGGCGGCTCATCACCAGGTGCCTGCTTCATGGATACTTGCCGGAAATGGTGAAACGGAAGCGATCTTTGCGCTGGTCAACATGCTTAAGCCACGTCAAGCGATGCTGATAACGCCTGGGTTTGCCGAGTATCGCCGGGCGCTGGCGTTGGTGGACTGCGAGATTCGCGACTATCAATTACGTGAGACTGATGGCTGGCAGCTTACTGATGCGTTGCTGGGCGCGCTGACCGCCGATCTCGACTGTTTATTTCTCTGTACACCCAATAACCCCACCGGTTTGTTGCCGGACGAGGCTCTGCTGCACGCGATTGCCGCCCGTTGTAAATCGCTGGGAATTACGCTTGTCCTCGACGAAGCCTTCATGGATTTTATTGCCGAACGCGAAGGTTTTATTCCTTATCTGGCAAACAATCCGCACGTTTGGGTGCTGCGTTCACTCACCAAGTTTTACGCCATTCCTGGCCTGCGACTGGGGTATGTGCTGGGCAGCAACGAACAGCAAGTCCGGTCTATGCGCGATGCGCAGATGCCATGGTCCATCAATGCCTTTGCCGCGCTCGCCGGTGAGGTGATTTTGCAGGACAGTGACTATCAGCAGGCAAGCTGGAACTGGCTCAATAATGAACGTCCGCGTCTGTTCGCCGCGCTTGGTGTGCTGCCGGGGTTAACGGTCTGGCCTGGCTGTGCAAACTATCTTTTTTTGCGCTGTGACGTGCCGGGTCTGGAGTTACAACAGGCCTTGCTTTCCCGCCACATTTTGATTCGTAGCTGCGCCAATTATCCAGGGCTCGATGCGCGCTATTATCGTGTGGCGGTGCGAAGCGAAAGGGAGAATGATCGGCTCATCGCTGCCATGACGGCGGTGATCAGCGGTACAAACCCTGCTCGTTGATATATGCCAGGACGGACTCAGGGAGCAGATCATCACACTTTTCACCGTGCTCCAGCCGTTCACGGATAAGCGTTGCCGAAATGTTGAACCACGGCGTTTCGGCAAGGTAAATCCGTCCGGCGGGTAAAACATGCAGCTCTTCAGGATTGGTGGTGAGATGGGCTTCCAGCCATTGCTGGTGCGCGTCCTGCTCCATCGTCAGCGGGTAACCCGGGCGGCGGCAGACAATCAGATGGCAGTTATCCAGAATGGTCTCGTAGTGATGCCAGGTGGGGAAGGTGAGCAGTGAATCCTGGCCAATGATAAACGCCAGTGGGTGTTGCGTACCTTGCTCTTCCCGCCACTCCTGTAAGGTTTGCGCCGTATATGATGGGGTGTCGCGGCGAAGTTCGCGCTCATCAAGGGTGAATAAGGGCTTGTCGGCAATGGCCAGCTCGACCATTTTTTTGCGTTGCTGGCTGCTGGCCTCCGGTTGTGCACGGTGCGGCGGCACGTTATTGGGCATGATGATCACCCTGGAAAGGCCAATCTGGTTCGCCAGCGCTTCCACAGGTTTCAGGTGTCCATAATGGACCGGATCGAATGTACCGCCAAACAGTGCCTGCAACTGATTCATATCAACCATCAATAAAAACGTCTGCCAGTGCCTTATGACAGAGTAGCAGAGAAAGCCCTTCAAGCTCGGCCCAGACCGACTGCCCAAAATCCTGCTTCACAATCAACTCAATGCGGCTCAGCAAATGGACTGCCTGGCGTAACTGATCGAGGCTCAGGCGATTAAGCGCATCGCCCGTGACACCCCGGCGGTTTTGCCACACCCGATGCTTGTCAAACAGCGCACGCAATGGCGTGTGTGCTGACTGGCGTTTCAATGTCACCAGCAACAGCAATTCCCGTTGCACGGTACGCAGCAGGATCACCGGCTCACACGCTTCCAGTCGCAACTGGGTGAGAATGTGCAACGCGCGTTTGCTTTTCCCGGCAAGTAGCGCATCAACCCAGTGGAAGGGTGTGAAGTGCGCCGCGTCGTTTACCGCATGTTCCACACGGGGCAGGGTGAGTTTGCCATCCGGCCACAGTAGCGCCAGGCGTTCCAGCGCTTGTGCCAGTGCCAGTAAGTTTCCTTCGTAGCAATAACAAAGTAACTGATTGGCGGCGTCGTCCAGTTCCAGTTTGTTTTGCTTTGCTCTGGCGGCAACCCAGCGCGGCAGATTCGCCTGCTCCGGCGTCTGGCAGCTTACCTGCACGGCACGATTATTTAACTGCGTTATCCATGCCGCGTTTTCCTGCGCTTTGGTCAGCTTGTTCCCGCGCACCGTCAAAATGAGGTCGTCATGCAGCAGGCTAACCAGCTTTGCCAGCTGTTCATTGATAGCCGCGTTTGGGCCATTTTCGGGCAGCTGTAACAGTAACGTCTGGCGGCTGGCGAACAGACTCAATGCCTGGCAGATGGAGAAAATCGCATCCCAATCCGTGCTGGCATCCAGTGTAAAGGTATGGTGTTCGATGAAACCCTGTTCAGCGGCGACCTGACGCACGGCGTCCTGGCTCTCTTGCAACAGCAGCGGATCATTACCGAGGAGTAAATACGCCGCGCGCAGCCCTTCATTAAGCTGCGCGCGGAGTTGTTCCGGATACAACCTGAGCATTAGCTACCCGGTTGCGTGGAAGAGGAGCCAGTCGTCGAGGTGGCGGCGTCCTGCGTGCTTTTCGCATCTGCCGTATGTACGCTAGGCAGCTTACGAATCAGTTGTTCGGCTGCTTTGTCGTACATCTCCTGAACGATCATCTCCTGCTCTGCGGCTTTCGCCAGTGCCGTTTGCGGGTTATCAAAGAAGGAACGATAAACTTTGGTATTGATCGGGTAAATATCATGACCCGGGATCAGTACGCTGGCGTTTACGGTCAGCACCATTTGATATTCCGCAGTTCGGCCATCCTGGAAAACAGAAGCCGTGTCACGGGAGAACGTTACGGCACCAAGACGCAAAGAAGGCACATCCTGACGTGTGGACGTTTTCTCCAACAGTTCGACGCCATTCAGGCGCAACTGGCTGCGGATCGCGCGGCTCAGTGGGCCATTCGGATCCCCGGAATCAAAGAACATCGTTTTCATTTCGCTCGGCACCTGCGTGGTATTACGCAGATGCCAGCCACATCCGGCGGTGATAAGCACCGCCAGTGATACGAACAATGTAGCCAGATATCGCACGCTTCCTCCCGCGCTTAGCCAACGACCAGATTAAGCAGTTTACCCGGTACGTAAATCACTTTACGCACGGTCACGCCATCAAGATATTTTGCTACCAGATGTTCCTGGCCTGCGCGTTCACGCACCTGTTCTTCCGTCGCGTCAACGGCAACAGTAATTTTACCACGCACTTTACCATTGACCTGGACGACAACCAGCGTGGTGTTTTCAACCATCGCTTTCTCATCAGCTACCGGCCACGGTGCGTTGTCGATGTCGCCTTCGCCGCCCAGTTCCTGCCACAGCGTGAAGCTGGCGTGTGGGGTGAACGGGTTAAGCATACGTACCACCGCCAGCAGGGCTTCCTGCATTAAGGCGCGATCCTGCTCGCTCTCCTGCGGCGCTTTCGCCAGTTTGTTCATCAGCTCCATAATCGCCGCGATAGCGGTGTTGAAAGTCTGACGACGACCAATATCATCGGAAACTTTCGCGATGGTTTTATGCACGTCGCGGCGCAGGGCTTGCTGATCTTCACTCAGCGCAGCCAGATCCAGTGCGGCAACAGCACCCCGAGCGGTGTGTTCATAAACCAGTTTCCAGACGCGTTTCAGGAAGCGGTTCGCGCCCTCTACGCCGGATTCCTGCCACTCCAGTGTCATATCGGCTGGCGATGCAAACATCATGAACAGACGCACGGTGTCCGCGCCGTAACGCTCAACCATTTCCTGCGGGTCGATACCGTTGTTTTTCGACTTGGACATTTTGCTCATGCCGGTATAAACCAGCTCGTGGCCCGCCGGATCGGTCGCTTTGACAATGCGCCCTTTCTCGTCACGTTCAACAATGGCATCTTTCGGCGAAACCCAGTTACGCTCGCCGTTTTCACCCACGTAATAGAACGCATCGGCCAGTACCATGCCCTGGCACAGCAGCTGTTTCGCCGGCTCATCGGAGTTCACCATGCCCGCGTCGCGCATCAGTTTGTGGAAGAAGCGGAAGTAGAGCAGGTGCATGATGGCGTGTTCGATGCCGCCAATATAAATATCTACCGGCAGCCAGTAATTTGCCGCTTTCGGGTCCAGCATGCCTTCGTTGTGCTGCGGGCAGGTGTAACGCGCATAGTACCAGGAAGACTCCATAAAGGTGTCGAAGGTATCGGTTTCGCGCAGCGCCGGTTGGCCGTTGACGGTGGTTTTCGCCCACTCAGGATCGGCTTTAATCGGGCTGGTGATACCGTCCATGACAACATCTTCCGGCAGGATAACCGGCAGTTGATCTTCCGGCGTTGGAATAACGGTGCCATCTTCCAGCGTCACCATCGGGATGGGCGCGCCCCAGTAACGCTGACGGGAAACGCCCCAGTCGCGCAGACGGAAATTCACTTTGCGCTCGCCCACGCCTTTGGCCGCCAGTTTGTCGGCAATGGCGTTAAAAGCAGCGTTAAAGTCGAGACCGTCGAATTCGCCAGAGTTAAACAGCACGCCTTTTTCGGTCATCGCTTGTTCGCTCAGATCCGGCGCGCTGCCGTCAGCGTTGAGGATGACCGCCTTGATCGGCAGATTGTATTTCGTGGCAAATTCGTAGTCGCGCTGATCGTGACCCGGAACGGCCATCACCGCACCGGTGCCGTATTCCATCAGCACAAAGTTTGCCGCCCATACCGGAATCGCTTCCCCGGTCAGCGGGTGAATGGCTTTAAGGCCGGTATCAACGCCTTTTTTCTCCATCGTCGCCATATCGGCTTCCGCAACTTTGGTGTTACGGCATTCGTCGATAAAGGACGCCAGCTCCGGTTTGCTCGCGGCAGCTTGCTGCGCCAGCGGATGGCCTGCCGCAACGGCCAGATAGGTTGCGCCGATAAATGTGTCCGGGCGCGTGGTGTAGACCGTCAGTTTCTGGTCGCTGTTCTGTACGTCGAACGTGATCTCCACGCCTTCAGAACGGCCAATCCAGTTGCGCTGCATGGTTTTCACCGTATCCGGCCAATGATCCAGATTATCCAGGTCATTCAGCAGCTCGTCAGCGTAAGCGGTGATTTTAATAAACCACTGCGGGATCTCTTTGCGTTCAACTTTGGTATCGCAGCGCCAGCAGCAGCCGTCGATAACTTGTTCGTTCGCCAGCACGGTCTGATCGTTCGGGCACCAGTTCACCGCGGAGGTTTTCTTATAGACGAGACCTTTTTTGTACAGCTCGGTGAAGAACTTCTGTTCCCAACGGTAATATTCCGGGGTGCAGGTCGCCAGCTCGCGGCTCCAGTCATAGCCGAAACCCAGCATTTTGAGCTGGTTTTTCATGTACGCGATGTTGTCGTAAGTCCATGGTGCCGGTGCGGTGTTATTTTTTACCGCCGCGCCTTCAGCTGGCAGACCAAACGCATCCCAGCCAATCGGCTGCAGCACGTTTTTACCCAGCATGCGCTGATAACGGGAGATCACATCGCCGATGGTGTAGTTACGGACGTGGCCCATGTGTAGTCGGCCAGAAGGATAGGGGAGCATCGACAAGCAATAGTATTTCTCTTTGCTCTCGTCTTCAGTGACTTCAAATGTGCGCTTCTCTTCCCAGTGGCGCTGTACTTTGGATTCTATCTCTTCCGGGCGGTATTGCTCTTGCATGGCAGCCAGTAGTCCTGTTTTTGCTACAGCTACAAATGTAGCGTTGTTACGTGATTTTTCGAAAGGCATAGCATAGCCCAAACGCCACTCTCAAAACAGCCTTTCCGCGAGGCGGGAATGAAATTGCCGCAGCCGTTGGCGGCGAATTTTTTGTCGACAGTGCGGGCGAGTCGGCACAGCGAGTAAGAAATAACGTCTACCATTAGAGAGAGTTACTGAACCGGGAGGCGAAACGATGAACAAGGTTGCTCATTTTTACCGTGAACTGGTGGCGGCGTTGACCGAGCGTCTACGCAATGGAGAGCGTGATATTGACGCCCTGGTTGAACAAGCGCGCCTGCGCGTGGCGAAGACCGGTGAGTTAACGCGCACCGAGGTTGACGAGCTGATGCGCGCCATTCGCCGCGATCTGGAGGAGTTCGCCCTCAGTTACAGCGAAAGCCAGGAAGAAGTCACCGACAGCGTATTTATGCGGGTGATTAAAGAGAGTATCTGGCAGGAACTGGCGGATATCACCGATAAAACGCAGCTTGAGTGGCGTGAAGTGTTCCAGGATCTCAATCACCACGGTGTGTATCACAGCGGCGAAGTGGTAGGACTCGGGAATCTGGTCTGCGAGAAGTGCCACTTTCATCTGGCGGTCTATACGCCGGATGTGTTGCCGTTATGCCCGAAATGCGGACATGACCAATTCCAGCGCCGCCCGTTCGAACCATAATCCAGAAAGCGCCTGCCCGGAGCGGGCAGGCGCAGGTTGTTAATGCAGGATTTTTGCGAGGAAGTCTTTTGCACGTTCGGATTTCGGATTATCGAAGAAGGCGTCTTTCTCTGAATCCTCGACAATTTTCCCTTCATCCATAAAGATTACCCGGTTCGCCACTTTGCGGGCAAAGCCCATTTCGTGGGTCACCACCATCATCGTCATGCCTTCGTTTGCCAGTTCAACCATGACATCCAGCACTTCGTTGATCATCTCTGGATCGAGTGCGGAAGTCGGCTCATCAAACAGCATCGCCACCGGATCCATACAGAGCGCACGGGCAATCGCCACACGTTGCTGCTGGCCGCCGGAGAGCTGCGCCGGAAACTTATTCGCATGCGCTGACAAACCAACGCGCTCCAGCAGCTTGAGCCCTTTTTCCCGTGCGGCGGCTTTATCACGTTTGAGCACTTTTACCTGCGCCAGCGTCAGGTTTTCGATAATCGACAGGTGCGGGAACAGTTCAAAGTGCTGAAACACCATCCCGACGTGAGAACGCAGCTTTGCCAGATCGGTTTTCTTGTCATTCACTTTGGTGCCGTTGACGAGAATCTCGCCTTTTTGCACCGGTTCCAGACCATTGACGGTTTTAATCAGCGTGGATTTACCGGAGCCGGACGGCCCACAAACCACCACCACTTCGCCTTTTTTCACTTCGGTGGAGCAATCGGTCAACACCTGAAAGTGACCATACCATTTAGAAACATTTTTCAGGGAAATCATTAGACGGTCCTTTTCTTCAGCCAGCTGACCAACAGCGAAGCACTAAGACTGATAACAAAATAAACTGCACCGGCAAACAGGATCATTTCGACCTGCGTTCCATCACGCTCGCCAATTGTTGAGGCCGTGCGGAAGAAGTCCGCCAGACTCAGGACATACACCAGCGAGGTATCCTGGAACAGGACGATCCCCTGCGTAAGCAGCAGCGGCACCATGGCGCGAAACGCCTGCGGCAGGATGATGAGCTTCATCGACTGCCAGTGCGTCATCCCCAGCGCCAGTGCGGCACTGGACTGCCCGCGGGAGATACTCTGGATGCCGGCGCGAATGATTTCTGAATAGTAGGCCGCTTCAAACATTGAAAAGGCCACCATCGCGGAAATCAGGCGGATATCGGTTTTCGGTGACAGGCCAAGCACGTTTTGCAGAAAGCCCGGCACAATCAGATAGAACCACAGCAGCACCATGACCAGGGGAATGGAGCGGAACACGTTCACGTAGCTCTTGGCGAACCAGCGCAGCGGGGCGAAAGTCGACAGGCGCATCACCGCCAGCAGCGTTCCCCAGATTATGCCGACCACAATAGCGATAGCGGTGATTTTCAGCGTCACCACCAGCCCGGCCCACAGATAGGGCAGGGAAGGGATCACAGAACTCCAGTCAAACTCATACATGATTATTTGCCCCCCATATTGCCCGGCAGGCGAATTTTGCGTTCAACCAGGTTCATCGCCAGCATGATGATGGCGTTAATCACCACATACGCGACGGTGATGGCAGTGAAGGATTCCCATGCATGTGCCGAGTAATCCAGCAGTTTCCCCGCCTGCGCGGCCATATCGACCAGGCCGATAGTGGAGGCGATGGCCGAGTTTTTCACCAGGTTCATCATTTCCGAGGTCATCGGCGGCACAATCACGCGATAGGCATTTGGCAGCAATACATAACGGTAGGTTTGCGGCAGCGTCAGCCCCATTGCCAGACCGGCATTTTTTTGCCCGCGCGGTAGCGACTGAATCGCGGCGCGTACCTGCTCGCAAACGCGAGCGGCGGTAAACAGCCCAAGGCAGATCATTGATGAGAGGAAGAACTGGATATTCGGATCCAGTTCTGATTTGAACCACATGCCGATATCTTCTGGCAGTAGTTCCGGTACCACCAGGTACCAGGTAAAAAACTGCACAATCAGCGGCACGTTGCGGAACAGTTCGACATAAAGGGTGCCAATGCCGGACAAGAAACGGTTAGGGACGGTACGCAGAATGCCAAACAGGGAACCGACCAGAAAAGCGATAATCCAGGCCGTCACGGAAAGCGCGATAGTGACCTGAAAACCACTCCATAGCCAGCCAAGATAGGTGGTGTTGCCGAACGGGGCCTGTTGCAGGAAGATCCCCCAGTTCCAGTCTATGGACATAAATCTACTCCGGAAAAAAAAGGGTAGCAGCGCTACCCTCGAAGATTGTGTGAAGAGCGAGTTTTCGTGTTGAGTGGGGAACGACCACTCAGCATATAGTCTGTCCGTGCTACTTCGACAATCGAGAGGGCAGGTAAACCCGCCCCTAATGGTTTTAATTAGTTCAGAGCTTTGTCATTCGGTTCTTTGAACAGCGCTTTCATATCGTCAGAGAGATCGAAATTGAGGTTCATGTTTTTTGGCGGAATTGGGTTTTTAAACCATTTATCGAAGGATTTTTCCGCCGCACCGGATGTCTGCAACTGAGCGATGGTGTCATCCATCAGCTTTTTGAACTCAGGATCGTTTTTACGCAGCATACAGCCATAGGCTTCTTTTGATTGCGGCGTGCCAACGATGTCCCAGTTGTCCGGTTTTTTCGCTTTCGCACGTTCACCCGCCAGCAGCGCGTCATCCATCATAAAGGCTACCGCACGACCGCTTTCCAGCGTACGGAACGAGTCGCCATGGTCTTTCGCGCTAATAATGCGCATATCCATTTTCTTCTCATCGTTCAGCTTGTTCAGCAGGATTTCTGAGGTAGTGCCGGAAGTCACAACAACCGCTTTGCCTTTCAGGTCGGCGAAGTCTTTAATCGGGCCGCCTTTTTTGGTCAGCAGACGTGTGCCAACCACGAAAATGGTGTCAGAGAACGCCGCTTGTTTCTGACGTTCAACGTTATTGGTGGTGGAACCACACTCAAAATCGAAGGTGCCGTTTTGCAGCAGCGGGATACGGTTTTGTGAAGTGATTGGAATCAGTTTTACCGCCAGATCCGGCTTATTCAGTTTTTTCTTCACCGCTTCAACGATAGCGTTGGAGTAGTCCTGGGAGTAACCCACGACTTTTTGTTCATTGTCGTAGTAGGAGAACGGTACGGAAGATTCGCGGTGACCGACGACGATAACGCCGTTTTTAGCAATTTTAGCCAGTGTAGCTTGTTGATCAGCCGGCGCTGCGTCGGCAGGTTTTGCATCTTCAGCATGCACCAGACCGGCGGACAGTCCCATCACCAGCATCGCGGCGGCCAGTTTACGTAATTGCATATCCAGACTCCTTTATCGTCAGCGCCAGAGACGCGTATTGATACCCATTGTGTGTATTGTGTTTTTGTTGTTCTGCGACAATATCGTGCAGTGTCGTGTGTGTTTGTTACATTCAGTCTGGCTTAATGTAAAGATTTTGCTGCGGTATTGTTTATTTTTGCGAGGCGCGCCGCACCGTTTAGAGGCAAAAATCTTCCATTGCACCAGAATGGTGCTGCTACTGTTTCCTGCTGGTGCGACATAAGTTGCACATAAGCGGATTACATAGCTGCCTGATAGATATAAGCAAACCGCATGCCAAAACGGCCTAATCGTAAATTTTGTGTAGCGAAGAGAGGATGCCCGGCAAGCAGATCGCCACCGGGCAGAACAACGAGGAGAGGGATTAACGTCGGCGCTGACGTAAGCCCATCACAAGGGCGCCAAAACCCAGCAAGGCGGTGATAATCCACAGCGGCCAGTTACCCGTGCGGGCATACGGCGTGAGACCAGAGGTTGGCGTCACCTTCGCGGTTAATACTTCACGAGTAAATTGCGGGATCATCGCCTGGATTTCACCCTGCGGGCCAATGACCGCCGTGATGCCATTATTGGTGCTCCGCAACAGCGGGCGCGCCAGTTCCAGCGCACGCATCCGCGCCATCTGGAAGTGCTGCCACGGGCCGATGGATTTGCCGAACCAGGCATCGTTCGAGATGGTCAGCAAGAAATCGGTATCCGGACGGAAATTATCACGTACCTGCTCGCCAAGGATGATTTCGTAGCAGATTGCCGCCGTCAGCGTTAGCCCATGCGCCGACAGCGGAGGCTGTACATAAGCGCCACGGCTGAATGAGGACATCGGCAAATCGAAGAAGGGTGCCAGCGGACGCAGAATCGACTCCAGAGGTACAAACTCGCCAAACGGTACCAGATGGTTTTTGTTGTAGCGATCGCTTGAGCTGTAGCTATAAGCGTTGTCTTTGCCCAGTGTAATGATGGTGTTGTAGGTATCGTAACGGTTTTGCTTATTGAGACGTGAATCGACAATCCCGGTGATAAGCGTACTGTTGTTTGCCCGCAGCAGATTATCCATGGCGCTTAAAAAGCGTTGCTGGTTAATTTCCAGATCCGGAATGGCAGACTCCGGCCAGATAATCAGCTGCGATTTACCCATCACCTGCTCACTGGCTTCGCTGTAGATTTTCAGCGTATTGAGCAGCTGGTTTTCGTCCCACTTCATTGATTGTGGAATATTCCCCTGCACCATCGACACCTGAGTGGTGCGCTCCGGCAGCAGTTGATACCACTGGATATAACGCAGCGGGAAGGGCAGAGCGAACAGCACGACGGCGACAACCAGCGGGCGCAAGCGACGCTGCGCTATCGCCAGTACCACCAGACCGCTCACCACCATCAGTAAGAAATTGATTGCTTCAACGCCAAGCACCGGCGCAAGACCTTTCAGCGGCCCATCTATCTGGCTGTAACCAAACTGGAGCCACGGGAAACCGGTCAGCACCCAGCCGCGCAGGAACTCGGTAATTTGCCAGACGACCGGCGCGGCAACGGCCAGGCGCAACCAGGTTGTATGCGGCCACAGACGCGACAAAATACCGGCGAACAGCCCGGTGTAGAGCGACAGATAGGCCGCCAGCAGCACCACGAGGAATATATTAACCGGGCCAGGCATGCCGCCAAACTGGGCGATGCTGACATATACCCAGTGCACACCGCTGCCAAACAGGCCAAGCCCCCAGAAATAACCAATCCAGGCAGCTTGCAACGGGCGGCGATTCAGGGTTAAACCCTGTAGACCAATCAGAGAGATAAGTGCGGCGGGCCAGAAGTCATAAGGAGAAAAAGCCAGCGTTCCGCTGGCTCCGAATAACAACGCCAGCAGCAGACGTATGCGCTGGCGCTCAAACAATGCGGCAAATACCATTTACATTACTCATCCAGTTTCGGTTGCGGAGAATCATCCGGCATTCTGACATGGACCTGAATAATACGTCGACTATCAGCCATAGCGACCTTGAATTGGTAACCATCAATGTCAATCGATTCGCCGCGCGCAGGCAAGTGACCAAACGCCTGCATCACCAGACCGCCAATAGTGTCTACTTCATCATCACTGAAGTGGGTGCCGAAGGTTTCATTGAAATCTTCAATCGGCGCCAGTGCGCGTACTGTCCATGTGTGGCGGCTAAGCTGGCGGAAATCGATATCCTCTTCTTCGTCATATTCGTCTTCGATTTCGCCGACAATAAGCTCGAGAATATCTTCAATCGTTACCAGGCCAGAAACGCCGCCGAACTCATCAATAACGATAGCCATATGGTAGCGCTGGGAACGGAACTCTTTCAGCATGCGATCAACACGCTTGCTTTCCGGCACCACTACCGCCTGGCGTAACACTTTTTCCATGCTGAACGCTTCGGCGTCGCTGCGCATAAAAGGCAGCAAATCCTTAGCCATCAGGATCCCTTCGATGTGATCTTTATCTTCGCTAATCACCGGGAAACGCGAGTGGGCAGACTCGATAATGACATCGAGACATTCGTCCAGCGTCTGGTTGCGTTTCAGGGTAATCATTTGGGAGCGGGGGATCATGATGTCGCGAACGCGCTGGTCCGCAATATCCATTACCCCTTCCAGCATGTCGCGCGTATCGTTGTCGATAAGCTCGTTCTGCCCGGAGTCTCGGATCAGTTCCAGCAGTTCATCACGGTTTTTCGGTTCGCCGTGAAAGAGCTGGCTGAGTAAAAGGGAGAAGAATCCCTTTTTGTTGGTGGTGTTGTCGCTACTGTGTGAGTTATCGTCGCTCATGGCGTCGTGTGGGTTCTCGTGTTGGTTAATCTGTCGCTCGTCGCGCGTAAACTCAGCGCCGGACGGCATTTTTAGCGAGTGGCGCGCAGCAATCTGCGCGCCAACTTACTCTTTCTCGGAAATGTACGGATCCTCATAGCCCAGAGCAAGCATTATCTCTGTCTCGATCCCTTCCATCTCTTCGGCTTCATCATCCTCAATATGATCGTAACCGAGCAGGTGTAAACTACCGTGCACCACCATGTGCGCCCAGTGTGCGTCCAGTGGTTTGCCTTGCTCCTGGGCTTCCTGTTCCACAACCTGGCGGCAAATGATCAAATCGCCAAGCAGCGGCATTTCGATACCCGGCGGCGCTTCAAACGGGAAAGAGAGCACGTTAGTCGGCTTATCTTTCCCGCGGTAGGTCAGGTTCAGTTCATGGCTTTCCGCATTGTCGACCACGCGAATGGTGACTTCCGCTTCTTCCTGAAACTGCGGGATAACGGCGTCAAGCCACTTCTGGAACTGCGCTTCTTCCGGCAGGCCGCTGTTATCTTCACACGCCAGCTGTAGATCAAGGATCACCTGACTCATTTTTGCTCCTGCTCCTGGGCTTCGCGTTTGCGCTCGGCGGCCAGTTCTGCTTTACGTTTCTGTTCGGCCTCTTCCCAGGCTTCATAGGCGATAACGATACGGGCAACCACCGGATGGCGCACCACATCTTCGCTGTGGAAGAAGTTAAAGCTGATTTCGTCGACGTTCGCCAGCACTTCAATGGCGTGACGCAGACCGGACTTGGTATTGCGCGGCAGGTCAATCTGCGTGACATCGCCGGTAATCACCGCTTTGGAGTTAAAGCCAATACGCGTCAGGAACATCTTCATCTGTTCGATGGTGGTGTTCTGGCTCTCATCAAGAATGATAAACGCGTCGTTTAGCGTACGGCCGCGCATATAGGCTAACGGCGCGACTTCAATGACGTTGCGCTCTATCAGCTTTTCGACGCGTTCAAAGCCAATCATTTCAAACAGCGCGTCATACAGCGGGCGCAGATAAGGATCGACTTTTTGGCTGAGATCGCCGGGCAGGAAGCCGAGTTTTTCACCTGCTTCTACCGCCGGGCGCGTCAGCAGAATGCGGCGTACTTCCTGACGTTCCAGTGCATCCACTGCTGCGGCGACCGCGAGGTAAGTTTTACCGGTTCCCGCCGGGCCAACGCCGAAGGTGATGTCGTGATCGAGCATATTGGCGACGTACTGCGCCTGGTTCGGCGTGCGCGGTTTAATCACACCACGCTTGGTCTTGATATGAATCGCTTTGCCGTACTCCGGCACGCTCTCGGCGCTCTGCTCCAGCACGCGCGCTTCTTTGATAGCCAGATGGATCTGTTCCGGTTCGATATCCTGGATCTGGCCGCGCATCGGCGCGGTATCGACATACAGGGTGCGCAGAATATCGGCGGCGGCATTAACGCAAATTTCGCGTCCGGTGAGTTTGAAGTGATTATCGCGGCGGTTGATTTCGATGCCCAGTCGCCGCTCCAGTTGTTTGATGTTGTCGTCAAACGGGCCGCACAGACTTAGCAGACGTGCGTTGTCCGCTGGCTCAAGGGTAATTTCACGCGTATCTATATTCAAACTGTTCCTCTTTTCGATGTGTCGAGGGCTATGCCCATTAGGGAATTATTCACGGCATATAAAGAAGTCGCAAGCATTGCGCAAGATGTTGGGGCCGGCGAGGGGAAAAGCAAGGCCTGCCAGAAATGGCAGGCCGGTGGTATTACGGTTGGTACAGACCGACGCCGAGGTCGTTCTCTTTACGCGTACGGGCAATAACAGATTGTGGCGATTCCACCACGCGCAGACCCATTTCTTCTTCGGTACGCACCAGCACGCCGCGCAGGGAGTTCGGGTAGACATCAACGATTTCCACATCGACAAATTTACCGATCATCTCTGGCTTGCCTTCGAAGTTCACCACGCGGTTATTTTCGGTGCGGCCGGACAGCTCCATGATGTTCTTACGAGAAGTCCCTTCCACCAGGATGCGCTGCGTCGTGCCAAGCATACGGCGGCTCCAGGCCATCGCCTGCTGGTTAATACGCTCTTGCAGAATGTACAGGCGCTGTTTTTTCTCCTCTTCCGGCACATCATCTACCATATCGGCAGCGGGCGTGCCCGGGCGTGCGGAGAAGATAAAGCTGTAGCTCATGTCGAAGTTAACATCGGCAATCAGCTTCATGGTTTTTTCGAAATCTTCGGTGGTCTCACCCGGGAAACCGACGATAAAGTCGGAGCTAATCTGAATGTCCGGGCGCGCCTCGCGTAGTTTACGGATGATCGCTTTGTATTCCAGCGCGGTATGCGTGCGGCTCATCAGATTCAGTATGCGGTCAGAACCACTTTGCACCGGCAGATGCAGGAAGCTCACCAGCTCCGGCGTGTCGCGATAGACGTCAATGATGTCATCGGTGAACTCAATAGGGTGGCTGGTGGTGAAACGGATGCGATCGATACCATCAATCGCCGCCACCAGACGCAGCAGTTCGGCAAAGGTGCCGATACTGCCGTCAAAGTTCTCACCGCGCCAGGCGTTCACGTTCTGGCCGAGCAGGTTCACTTCACGCACGCCCTGCGCCGCCAGTTGCGCGATCTCAAACAGGATGTCATCGGCAGGGCGGCTGACTTCTTCACCACGGGTATAAGGCACCACGCAGTAAGTACAGTATTTGTTACAGCCTTCCATGATCGATACAAACGCAGTCGGACCTTCGGCGCGCGGTTCCGGCAAACGGTCGAATTTTTCAATTTCCGGGAAGCTGATATCGACTACCGGGCTACGGGTGCCGCGCACGGAGTTAATCATTTCCGGCAAGCGGTGCAGGGTTTGCGGCCCAAAAATAATGTCGACATAGTGCGCGCGCTGGCGAATATGATCGCCTTCCTGAGACGCCACGCAGCCGCCAACACCGATAATCAGATCGGGGTTTTTCTCTTTCAGCAGCTTCCAGCGGCCCAACTGATGGAAGACTTTTTCCTGAGCCTTTTCACGGATTGAGCAGGTATTAAGCAGCAGCACATCCGCTTCTTCCGCCACCTCGGTCAGTTGATAGCCGTGCGTGGCATCCAGCAGATCGGCCATCTTCGATGAATCGTATTCGTTCATCTGACAGCCCCAGGTTTTTATGTGGAGTTTTTTTGTCATCGACTTGCTCTTGCTTAAGTTCGTATACCCTGAGTATGACGGGTATCAGCCAGGATTGCAGGCCGCGTATTGTAATGCTTTGGTCGCGTGCTGACCAGTATGACGGTTGTCAGCCTCACGGGGTAAAAAATCCGGTAAACTTAACGGATTCTCGTTGAAGGACAAATAGCCATGACAAATCAATCCACTGAAGTTGCCATCGTTGGCGGCGGAATGGTCGGCGGAGCGCTGGCGCTGGGGCTGGCGCAACATGGTTTTGCCGTGACCGTGATTGAAAAACAGGAACCCGCGGCGTTTGATGCAACGTTACCGCCGGACGTACGTATTTCGGCAATCAGTGCCGCATCGGTGGCGTTGCTGCGCGGGCTGGGCGTCTGGGAGAGCATTCAGGCTATGCGCTGTCACCCTTATCGGCAACTGGAAACCTGGGAGTGGGAAAATGCGCATGTGCTGTTCGACGCTCGCGAGCTGAAGTTGCCGCTGCTCGGTTACATGGTGGAAAACACGGTGCTCCAGCGTGCGCTGTGGGAGGCGTTACAGGCGCACCCGCAGGTAACGCTACTTACGGCGAAAGAATTAACCGCGCTGCATGCGCACGATGCGCATCAGCAATTAACGTTTGCGGATGGTGATACGTTAACCGCGAAACTGGTGGTAGGGGCCGATGGCGCGAATTCCTGGGTACGACAAGCGGCGGGAATTGGCATTCACGCCTGGCAGTATCAGCAATCCTGCATGTTGATCACCGTTCAGTGCGAACACGAAGCGGGTGACAGCACCTGGCAACATTTCACGCCTGCTGGTCCGCATGCCTTTTTACCGCTGTTTGATAACTGGGCATCGCTGGTGTGGTATGACAGCCCGGCGCGTATTCGTCAGTTGCAGACATTAACGATGGCGCAACTGGAGCAGGAGATTGCCCGACATTTCCCGGCGCGCTTAGGTGCCGTTAAACCGGTTGCTGCGGCCTCTTTTCCGCTGACTCGCCGCCATGCGCTGCAGTATGTCAGGCCGGGGCTGGCGCTGGTGGGCGACGCAGCGCATACCATTCATCCGTTGGCCGGGCAGGGCGTTAATCTGGGGTATCGCGATGTGGATGCGCTGCTGGATGTATTGAGCAGCGCGCGTACGCAGGCGGAAGCCTGGACCAGCCATGCGGTGTTGAAGCGTTATCAGACGCGACGTATGGCGGATAACTTTATTATGCAAAGCGGAATGGATCTGTTTTACGCCGGGTTCAGTAACACCCTCGGCCCGGTGCGGCTGCTGCGCAATATCGGCCTGATGGCGGCAGATCGCGCCGGTGTGCTGAAACGGCAGGCGCTGAAGTACGCATTAGGATTGTAAAAGGTCTGCGGGCGCAGCGCCCACAGTACTCACATAATGGCCAATAACTTATCCAGTGCCGTGTGCGCGCCTTTTTTGTCGATAAAAAAGGCCTGATACCCGTCAATTCCTTCAAGCTGTTGCAGCGCCCATTGGCCATTGTGCATTTTGCGCAGCAACAGCACTGTGCGGTAAAGCGGCACCAGCAGAATAATCAGCGCCACGAAGGCTGCCGCTCCATAGCCAGGGGAGATCGGGTTTGCGCTGGCCTGCTGCACCACTAGCGCGACAGACACAACTTGCAGCACGAGCCTGGCGAGCAGTGTCCGCATACAGAATTGCTGAAGGCGCTGTGGCGTAGAGAAGCAGGGATTTTTCAGCGATGAGCGTGTTTCCTGCACCGGAATGCCCTGCACATACACCGTCCAGTGAATTGTCTCCTTCAGCAGCAGGGCCTGGCCGCTTTCGCTCAGCGTATGCAGACGCATGGATATGACGACCGGGAAGATCAACCCCATACAGAGGCCATAAAAGATCGGCGCGGAGAGGCCCATAAAAGCAAGACCGAAACCGGTCACCACAAAGAGTACATACAGCGGGGCATAAATTAACAGGGCAGTGTTTTGATAGTTCATCATGCCGGCTCAGAGGAGAGAGGCGGGTAAATTACCATACGGTTTATGCAGTGATTAACTACCAACATCCGGGGATGTGCAGAAAACAAAAAAGCCCGCCGAAGCGAGCTTTTTTGTTTTGTTGGCTGGGGTACGAGGATTCGAACCTCGGAATGGTGGAATCAGAATCCACTGCCTTACCGCTTGGCGATACCCCAAAAGTGCGTTCGCGAAAGCAAACGTCTTTGAGATGGCTGGGGTACGAGGATTCGAACCTCGGGATGGTGGAATCAGAATCCACTGCCTTACCGCTTGGCGATACCCCAACAAATCTTTTTCAGGTTTAACGTCTTAACATTAGACCTTAAATATGGTGGCTACGACGGGAATCGAACCTGTGACCCCAGCATTATGAGTGCTGTGCTCTAACCAGCTGAGCTACGTAGCCAAGTTTTACTGCTTTTCCAGTCATCGACTGGCTGGGGTACCTGGATTCGAACCAGGGAATGCCGGTATCAAAAACCGGTGCCTTACCGCTTGGCGATACCCCAACGACTAGTGCGTTTCGCAGGAGTCGAAGAAGAGATGGCTGGGGTACCTGGATTCGAACCAGGGAATGCCGGTATCAAAAACCGGTGCCTTACCGCTTGGCGATACCCCATCCGTGCAACGCTTACCTGGGAATGGTGCGGGAGGCGAGACTTGAACTCGCACACCTTGCGGCGCCAGAACCTAAATCTGGTGCGTCTACCAATTTCGCCACTCCCGCAAAAAAGATGGTGGCTACGACGGGAATCGAACCTGTGACCCCAGCATTATGAGTGCTGTGCTCTAACCAGCTGAGCTACGTAGCCATCTTTTTTCGCGTTACCTTATCGGCGTTGCGGGGCGCATTATGCGTATTGGGCCTTACAGCGTCAATACCTTTTTCATCGAAAATTGCCGGAATGTGACTGTTTGGTTAGGTTGCGAACAGCATGACGCTTTATTGGGCGAAAATTGATTTTATTCATTAAATCAGCGCACAAAAAACAACAGGCCCCGCAGGGCCTGTAAGAATAACCATTACTTATTAATAAGCTGACTGGTGAATACCAACCGCGCGACCTGACGGATCGTTCATGGTTTTGAAGGCTTCGTCCCATTCGAACGCTTTTGCGGAAGAACAGGCAACGGACGGGCCGCCGGGAACACATTCCGCCGCGCTTGCCAGCGGGAACAGCTCTTCAAAAATTTCGCGGTACAGATACGCTTCTTTCGATGCTGGCGTGTTGTACGGGAAACGGTAGCTGGCCGTTGCCAGTTGTTGATCCGTAACCTGCTGCGCCGCAACTTCTTTCAGCGTATCGATCCAGCTATAACCCACGCCGTCGGAGAACTGCTCTTTCTGGCGCCATGCCACGCTTGCCGGCAGGTAGGACTCAAAACATTCGCGCAGAATGTGTTTCTCCATTTTGCCGTTGCTGCCGCACATTTTGTCTTCCGGGTTGATACGCATCGCCACGTCGAGGAATTTTTTATCCAGGAACGGTACACGCGCCTCCACGCCCCAGGCGGACATCGCTTTGTTTGCACGGGCGCAGTCAAACATATGCAGGGCCTGCAGTTTACGCACGGTTTCTTCGTGCAGCTCTTTGGCATCCGGCGCTTTATGGAAATAGAGATAACCGCCAAACACTTCATCGGAACCTTCGCCGGAGAGCACCATTTTTATGCCCATCGCTTTGATTTTACGGGACATCAGATACATCGGCGTCGAGGCACGAATCGTCGTCACGTCATAGGTTTCGATGTGGTAAATCACATCGCGAATCGCATCCAGTCCTTCCTGCACGGTGAAATGAATTTCATGGTGCACGGTGCCAAGATGGTTGGCGACTTCCTGCGCCGCTTTCAGATCCGGCGCGCCTTTCAGACCCACAGCGAAGGAGTGCAGTTGCGGCCACCAGGCTTCTGATTTCTCCTGATCTTCAACGCGACGGGCGGCGAATTTTTTGGTGATCGCGGAAATCACCGAAGAATCCAGACCACCCGAAAGCAGCACGCCGTACGGCACATCGGACATCAGGTGGCTTTTCACCGCGTCTTCCAGCGCCTGGCGCAGTTCCGCTTTGTCGGTCACGTTGTCTTTTACTGCATCGTAGTCAAACCAGTCGCGCTGATAATAAGAGCGGATTTCACCGTCTTTGCTCCACAGGTAGCTGCCTGCCGGGAACTCTTTAATGGTGCGGCAAACCGGCACCAGCGCTTTCATTTCTGACGCCACGTACAGGTTGCCGTGTTCGTCGTGCCCCATATACAGCGGGATAATGCCGATATGGTCGCGGCCAATCAGGTAAGCATCTTTTTCACTGTCGTACAGGGCGAAAGCGAACATACCTTGCAAGTCGTCGAGGAATTCCGGCCCTTTTTCCTGATACAGCGCGAGGATCACTTCACAGTCAGAACCGGTCTGGAATGAGTAACGGTCGCCATATTCTGCGCGTAGCGCCTGGTGGTTATAAATTTCACCGTTCACTGCCAGCGCATGTGTTTTCTTCTCGTTGTAGAGCGGCTGTGCCCCGGCGTTAACGTCAACAATAGACAGACGTTCATGCGCCAGAATGGCTTTATCACTTGCATAAACACCGGACCAGTCCGGGCCGCGGTGGCGCATCAGTCGGGATAATTCCAGCGCTTTTTTACGTAATTCGACTGCGTCGGTTTTAATATCCAGTACGCCAAAAATTGAACACATAGACTTCTCCGTTAACCTTGAATGCAAAGCTGTAATGTTGTGTGCTTGCAGTCAAAATGCCGCAAAAACGGGGCAGCGCGCAAGCCTTTTACCGCGCTGAAAGTAAAAAGTGCAATGATGATTATTGAATGCTGAAAAAAGAGTATGCATAAGACTCTGTTATTGATGAATCGGCAAAATAATGCGCTTTTTATTGAATGGTGTTCTTTTTGACAGGGGCGAAAATAAAAAAACACGCCCGAAGACGTGGTGAAGTTTAGATAACGTCGATTTCCGCGACCGAGGGGTAAATCCACGACGGGCGAAACGGCATACTGTCGATATCATCGATGCGTGACACACCAGAGAGTACCAGGATAGTTTCAAGCCCGGCCTGGAAACCCGCCAGGATATCGGTGCGCAGGTTATCGCCCACAATCACCGTCTGTTCGGAATGCGCCTGCATAGTGTTGAGCGCCGCACGGATAATCCATGGACTGGGTTTGCCGACATAGAAAGGTTTGCGGCCGGAAATTTTTTCAATACCTGCACACAGCGCACCGCAGGCTGGGTAGTATCCACGACCGTGGGTGTCAGGGTTGGTGGCGATAAAGCGCGCGCCGTTCGCCACGAAGAACGCTGCTTTATGCATCATTTCCCAGTTATAGGAGCGGGTCTCGCCAACGATGACAAAATCCGGGTTGATATCGGTAATGGTAAAACCAGCTTTGTAAAGCTCGTGGATCAGTGCGCCTTCGCCCACCACATAGGCTTTTTTCCCTTCCTGGCGTTTAAGAAAATCAGCGGTCGCCATCGCCGAGGTATAAAAGACGCTGGCAGGCACATCAATCCCCGCGGAGACAAAGCGGTTCGCCAGATCCTGGCCCGTTTGCGAAGGGTAGTTGGTCAGTAGTACCAGCGGCATGCCTTTTTCAAGGATGCGGGAGATAAACTCCGCAGCACCCGGTACGGCAACGTTGTCGTGCATCAGCACGCCGTCAATATCACAGATTACATTCTGAATGGTCATGGACTGTCCGGATAAAAAAATAAGTATTAACGATAGACGCTGTTAGTTTTCCAGCAAACGTTGCAGCAGCAGACCGTTCAGCATAGCGCGTTTTACCAGCGCAAACGCGCCGATCGCCGAGCGGTGATCCAGCGCGGAAGGCACCACCGGCAAGTTTTTGCGAAACGCTTTTAACGCCTGAGTGTTAATGCACGCCTCAATGGCCGGGAGCAGCACTTTTTCTGCGTCAACAATTTCCCCGGCGATCACCACTTTCTGCGGGTTAAACAGGTTAATGGCAATGGCGATGGTTTTACCCAAATGGCGACCAACATATTCAATCACTTCACAGGCCAGCGCATCGCCTTTGTTGGCGGCTTTGCAGATGGTTTTGATAGAGCAATCTTCCAGCGTCAGGCGGCTCTGGTAGCCCTGTTCCAGCAGGTGACGAACGCGGTGTTCTATTGCGGCATTGGCGGCGATAGTTTCCAGACAGCCAAAATTGCCACAGTGGCAGCGTTCGCCCAGTGGCTCGACTTGCACGTGTCCAATTTCGCCGACGTTGCCGTTACGACCGATAAAAATGCGCCCGTTAGAGATAATCCCGGCGCCCGTCCCGCGGTGCACGCGCACCAGAATGGAGTCTTCACAATCCTGGCTTGCCCCAAAATAGTGCTCGGCCAGCGCCAGACTGCGAATGTCATGCCCGACAAAACAGGTCAATTTGAAACGTTCTTCAAGGGTTTCCACCAGCGCCCAGTTTTCAACCTGAATATGCGGCATATAGCGAATCACACCGCTTTCCGGGTCTACCAGGCCCGGCAGAATAACGGAAATCGCGATCAGTTCGCGGATCTTACGCTGGCTGGTTTCAATAAAGTGGCTGATGGTATTGAGCAGCGCGTGTTCCAGCGTTTCCTGGGTACGTTCGGGCAGCGGGTAATGCTCTTCCGCCAGCACTTTGCTGCTTAAATCGTACAAGGTCAGTGTGGTGTCGTAACGCCCGAGGCGCACGCCGATAGCCTGGAAACTGCGGGTTTCGGTAACAATGGAGATAGCGCGGCGGCCCCCGGTGGAGGCCTGCTGATCGACTTCTTTGATCAGCCCGCGTTCGATGAGCTGGCGCGTGATTTTTGTCACGCTGGCGGGAGCAAGCTGGCTTTGTTCGGCAATCTGAATGCGCGAAATGGGGCCGTGTTGGTCAATCAGGCGGTAAACCGCCGCGCTGTTAAGCTGCTTTACGAGGTCAACGTTACCGATTTGAGCTTGTCCGCCTGATGTCATACCGTCTCTTTATGCAGTGACGACCTCGTTGCCATTAACGATGGTCTTGATGATTTTATAATCGCGCGTGAACGCCGTCAGGTTCGCCACTTTCCCCGCGGCGAGACTTCCCAGCTTTTCGTCAACGCCAATGGCGCGAGCGGGGTAGAGGGTTGCCATACGCAGCGCTTCATCCAGCGCAATGCCGACATGCTCTACCAGATTTCGCACCCCTTCGATCATCGTCAGGGAGGAACCGCTCAGCGTTCCGTTTTCGTCCACGCACAGTCCATTACGGTAGTATATTGTTTTGCCAGCAAAAATGAACTGCTCAATATTCGCGCCTGCTGGCGCTGTCGCGTCAGTTACCAGGCAAAGTTTGTCGCCTTTCAATCGCTTAGCATTACGGATATTAACGTAATCGACATGCAGGCCATCTGCAATCACGCCGCAGTAAACGTCTGTGTCATCAAGCACTGCGCCTGCCAGACCGGGTTCACGGCCGGTAATATACGGCATGGCATTATATAAATGTGTGGCGAACGTGATCCCGGCGCGGAAACCGGCTTTTGCTTCTTTTAACGTTGCATTGGAGTGACCGGCAGAAACCACAATGCCCGCATCAGCTAACTGGCGAATCACCTCGGTGCCCGCCATTTCCGGGGCCAGCGTAACTTTGGTGATCACATCGGCGTTCTGGCACAGGAAGTCGACTAACGCCGGATCCGGTTTACGCACGAATTCCGGGTTGTGCGTGCCTTTTTTAACAATATTCAGCCACGGCCCTTCCAGATGAAGGCCCAGCGCCTGATTTGGGTATTTAGCCAGGTAATCGCGCATTACCTGCACGCCCTGTTTCATTAATTCATCGCTGGTGGTAATCAGCGTCGGCAGGTAGCTGGTGCAGCCGGATTTCTCATTTGCCTGCTGCATGATTTCCAGCGTTTTTACGCTAACGGCTTCTGCGGTGTCGTTAAACTGTACGCCGCCACAGCCGTTGAGCTGCACGTCGATAAAACCGGGGGCAAGGATGGCACCATTCAGCGAGCGTTGTTCAATTCCTGTTGGCAGCTCAGCCAGCGGACAAAGGCGTTCAATCAGACCATTGGCGATGACCAGCGCATGGTCATCCAGAATTTCATGGCCGGTGTAGATTCGGCCCTGGGTTAAAGCATACATAACGACCCCCGGTTAACTAGGTATACCGCTCCGCAGGATCCGCCTCGCGGAGCGGGAACTGACTTACAGACCTTTAATATTTTCCGCTTCTAACTCGTTGAAGTATTTCAACGTTTTCACTTTCAGCTCCATCGTGGACGGTTCGTCACAGACGATGACGGCTTTCGGGTGTAACTGCAGGCAACTGATGGTCCACATGTGGTTAACGTTGCCCTCAACAGCCGCCTGCAGCGCCTGCGCTTTCACGCCGCCGAGCACCAGGATCATCACCTCTTCCGCATCCAACAGCGTACCCACGCCAACGGTCAGTGCGTATTTCGGCACCTGATTAACGTCGCCGTCAAAGAAGCGAGAGTTCGCCACGCGAGTGTCATGGGTCAGGGTTTTAATACGGGTGCGCGAGGCCAGCGAAGACGCCGGTTCGTTAAACGCGATGTGCCCATCGTTGCCTACGCCACCCATAAACAGGTGAATTTTGCCGTAAGAGCGGATTTTTTCTTCATAACGGCGACATTCTGCGTCAATATCCGGCGCGTTGCCATCAAGCAGGTTAATATTTTCAGCCGGAATATCAACGTGATCGAAGAAATTTCGGTGCATAAAGCTGTGGTAGCTTTCCGGGTGATCTTTCGGCAAGCCGACATACTCATCCATGTTAAAGGTGACAACATGCTGGAAACTAACCTGGCCTGCTTTGTGCATCTCAACTAACGCTTTGTACGCGGTGAGCGGAGTTCCACCGGTTGGTAAGCCGAGAATAAACGGACGGTCTGCGGTTGGTTTGAACGCGTTGATACGATTGACGATATGGCGGGCTGCCCATTTGCCGACTTGTTCAGCTGTCGCCAGGGGAATCAGTCTCATTGTTCACCTCTAAAGTTAAATGAAGAAAGTTGGCGGAATGCGTGCTAACTCAGCGTTAAGCGTAACCTGGTTCGCGCCAGAGAGAAGGGAGCAATCCGTCCTGATATTTTTAATCATAAAATAAGTTTTACCTGTTTGCCAGTGATTGGGAGGGTGATTGACGATACTTAGTGATTTTAATCACAGAAAATACGCTTTTAATTTGCGAGGCGAATTAATTTTTCACACACTCTGTCAGGTAGTGAGAAAATAGCCGTGATTTCAGGGTTAGTGACACAATAAAAAACGACTGTTTCAGTGAGCTCTCATCGGGTTCATAGGGGGAATAAAAGTGAGTATTCTAGGTTATCTGCAAAAGATCGGCCGTGCGCTAATGGTGCCTGTCGCCACGCTGCCTGCGGCGGCAATTCTGATGGGTGTCGGGTACTGGATTGACCCGGTTGGCTGGGGTGGTCAAAACGCACTGGCGGCGTTTTTCATCCAGTCCGGCTCCGCCATTATCGATAACATGGGCGTGCTGTTCGCGGTGGGTGTCGCTTACGGTATGTCAAAAGACAAAGATGGTGCTGCGGCGCTGGCTGGCTTTGTCGGCTTCCTGGTTCTGACCACGCTCTGTTCACCGGCAGCAGTGGCAATGATCCAAAAAATCCCTGCGGATCAAGTTCCGGCCGCGTTTGGCAAAATCAAAAACCAGTTCGTCGGTATTCTGGTGGGGATTATTGCCGCTGAACTCTATAACCGCTTTAGCAGCGTTGAGCTGCCGAAAGCGCTCTCCTTCTTTAGCGGTCGCCGTCTGGTGCCGATCCTCACCTCGTTTGTGATGATCGTTGTTGCTTTCATCATGATGTATATCTGGCCGGTCGTGTTTAGCGGTCTGGTGGAATTTGGTGAAAGCATTCAGAAACTCGGCTCCGTGGGCGCTGGCGTTTACGCCTTCTTTAACCGCCTGTTAATTCCGGTCGGTTTGCACCACGCGCTCAACTCTGTGTTCTGGTTTGACGTAGCAGGTATTAACGATATTCCTAACTTCCTTGGTGGCGCGCAGTCTATTGAAGCCGGTAAAGCGGTGGTCGGTATCACTGGCCGTTACCAGGCAGGTTTCTTCCCGATCATGATGTTCGGCCTGCCGGGCGCGGCGCTGGCGATTTACCACTGTGCACGTCCGGAAAATAAAGCCAAAGTTCTGGGTATCATGATGGCGGGCGCGTTTGCCTCGTTCTTTACCGGTATCACTGAACCGCTGGAATTCTCCTTTATGTTCGTTGCGCCGGTACTGTATGTGATCCATGCAGTGCTGACAGGGATCTCCGTATTTATCGCCGCGAGCATGCACTGGATTGCCGGTTTCGGCTTCAGCGCCGGTCTGGTGGATATGGTGCTCTCCTCGCGCAACCCGCTGGCGACCCAGTGGTGGATGCTGATCCCGCAAGGTCTGGTGTTCTTCGTTATCTATTACGTGGTTTTCCGTTTCGCTATCACCAAGTTCAACATGCTGACTCCGGGTCGCGAACTGGCTGTTTCCGGCGACGAAGCGGATGGTCAGGATATGAATGTCAGCGGTAACACCGAGCAGGATGTGAGTGGCCTGGCGCGTCAGTATATCGCCGCGATTGGGGGGTCTTCTAACCTGACCGGTATTGACGCCTGTATCACTCGTCTGCGTTTAACGGTGAAAGACTCTTCGCTGGTGAACGAATCCATGGCGAAACGTCTTGGCGCCTCAGGCGTTATTCGCCTGAACAAAACCGGCGTGCAGATTATCGTTGGTTTCGTGGCGGAAAAAATTGCCGACGCGATGAGAACGGCAGGTGATGTCCCGGCTGCAGCCAATGCTGCTCCGGCAGCGGCTCCGGCGGCATCGGTAAAGCCGCAGGCGGTACCGAACGCGACAACCATCGCTGAATTGGTATCGCCTGTAACCGGTGAACTGGTGGCGCTGGATCAAGTGCCGGATGAAGCCTTTGCCAGCAAAGCCGTGGGTGATGGCGTGGCAGTGAAACCGACGGATAAAACCGTAGTTTCTCCGGCTGCGGGCACCATTGTGAAAATTTTCAACACTAACCATGCCTTCTGCCTGGAAACCGAGAAAGGTGCGGAAATCGTTGTCCATATGGGCATTGATACCGTGGCGCTGGGCGGCCAGGGCTTTACTCGCCTGGTTGAAGAAGGTGCGGAAGTGGTAGCGGGACAGCCGATCCTCGAAATGGATCTGGAATACCTCAACGCGAATGCCCGTTCAATGATTAGCCCGGTGGTGGTCAGCAATATCGACGACTTTAGCGGTCTGGTTATCAAGGCGCAGGGCGCGGTGGTTGCTGGTCAGACTCCGCTGTATGAAATTAAAGGCTAATAGCTCCTGAGTAAGCTTTCATGCCTTAAGCGGCGGGGGAATATCCTCCGCCGCTTTTTTTTGCCTTGCATTTAATCAGTGCCATACTGATGTCGCTTTTATCAAGGGGATGATATGAAAAGGATAATTTGCGCGTTCTTTATCGCACTGACGTTAAGCGGCTGTATTCCACGTTACGCCACGCTGCGTCCACACTATGAAGTGGATGTGCGTAATCCGGCCGGGGAACCGATCTCAACGGCAATGATGTGGGTCAGCACCGGGCGTTCACCGCCGGGGTACTATCCGCCGCCGGAAGCGTTTCGAGCCGATCGGCAAGGCCATATCGACGTGGAGAAAAAATCCCAGTGGGAAAATATGATTTTCTTTTTGCACGGGACGAATTTCTATTCGTGGGGCTGGTGTATTGAAGCGCCGGGTTATGTTCCGCAAAAAGGCGAGGGCGATGAGATAGCGAGCCCGGTCATCCTTAAACCGACCACGCAAGATTTACGCTGCCGACAAGCGCAGGACGTAGCTGAATACCTTTCTTCCGGGCATCAGTGATTTGTATAAGTAAAGGTTGTTTCCTGCGTCCTCTTATTAGATCATATGCCGTTATACGTTGTTTACGCCTTGAGGAACCTGTGATGAGTGAGGCAGAAGCCCGCCCGACTAACTTTATTCGCCAGATCATTGATGAAGATCTGGCCAGTGGTAAGCACACTACCGTCCATACCCGTTTTCCGCCGGAGCCAAATGGTTATTTGCACATTGGCCACGCGAAATCGATCTGCCTGAACTTTGGTATCGCCCAGGATTACCAGGGGCAGTGCAACCTGCGTTTCGATGACACAAACCCTGCAAAAGAAGACATCGAATACGTTGAATCTATTAAGAACGACGTGCAATGGTTGGGCTTTCACTGGTCTGGCGATATCTGCTACTCCTCGGATTATTTCGACAAGCTGTACGAATACGCGATCGAGCTTATCAACAAAGGCCTGGCCTACGTTGACGAGCTCTCCGCTGATGAGATCCGCGAATATCGCGGTACGCTGACGGCACCAGGTAAGAACAGCCCGTATCGCGATCGCAGCGTGGAAGAGAACCTGGCGCTGTTTGAAAAAATGCGCGCGGGTGGCTTCGAAGAGGGTAAAGCGTGCCTGCGTGCGAAGATCGATATGGCGTCGCCGTTTATCGTGATGCGCGATCCGGTGCTGTATCGCATTAAATTCGCCGAACATCACCAGACCGGTAACAAGTGGTGCATTTACCCGATGTACGACTTTACCCACTGCATCAGCGATGCGCTGGAAGGCATTACTCATTCACTGTGTACGCTGGAATTCCAGGATAACCGCCGTCTGTATGACTGGGTGCTGGATAACATCACCATTCCGGTTCACCCGCGCCAGTACGAATTTTCGCGCCTGAATCTGGAATACACTGTGATGTCCAAGCGCAAGCTGAACCTGCTGGTCACTGACAAGCATGTTGAAGGCTGGGACGATCCGCGTATGCCGACCATCTCCGGTCTGCGCCGCCGTGGTTACACCGCAGGCTCTATCCGCGAATTCTGCAAACGTATCGGCGTCACCAAACAGGACAACACCATTGAGATGGCTTCTCTGGAGTCCTGCATCCGTGAAGATCTGAATGAAAACGCACCGCGTGCAATGGCGGTTATCGATCCGGTGAAGCTGGTTATCGAAAATTACCCGCAGGGCAGCAGCGAAATCGTTAGCATGCCGAACCATCCGAATAAGCCGGAAATGGGCACACGTGACGTGCCGTTTAGCGGTGAAATCTGGATCGATCGCGCAGATTTCCGCGAAGAAGCCAACAAACAGTACAAGCGTCTGGTACTGGGTAAAGAGGTTCGTCTGCGTAACGCTTACGTCATCAAAGCAGAACGTGTGGAGAAAGATGCCGACGGCAACATCACCACTATTTTCTGTTCTTACGATGCGGACACGCTGAGCAAAGATCCGGCCGATGGTCGCAAAGTGAAAGGGGTTATTCACTGGGTGAGCGCACAGCATGCGCTGTCGGTCGAAATCCGCCTTTATGATCGTCTGTTCAGCGTCCCGAATCCGGGGGCGGCCGAAGATTTCCTGTCGACCATCAACCCGGAATCGCTGGTTATTAAGCAAGGCTACGCCGAACCGTCATTGAAAGAAGCAGAGGCGGGCAAAGCTTACCAGTTCGAACGTGAAGGTTATTTCTGCCTCGATAGCCGTCATGCAACCGCTTCCAAACCGGTGTTCAACCGCACAGTGGGTCTGCGCGATACCTGGGCGAAAATCGGCGACTGAGTAAGTCAACCAGAAACCATTGGGTTAAAGCGCCGCTTTCAGCGGCGCTTTTTTTTGCTTATCCATTAGCTTGTTACACTTTATATACATTCGCGACGCGAATTAATATGTCTTCTCATTGATGCTTTTACTGAACAGATGGAAAGCATTTTTGTGGTTTTAAAAGTCGATTCTAATGTGTAATCGCTATCAATTAGTATTAATATCTTTGTTTTTCCGATTTTTATTTGTTGTTTTCCTGTTTTATGTAACATGTTTCAAAACACTACGGAATATGTGCTCTTCGTCATAATCCTGTCATTTTGCCGCTAAAAAACATTGATAATTCGCGTCGCGAAAAATAGTCTTAAGTCGGTAGTGAATTCGGGGGGGTTCGTAACTACCTAAACTATTTGACCTTTTTTCGTCATCTCCGGCGATTTTTTAATACGTCTAGAAGGAATCACTCATGCGTACGTTTAGTGGCAAACGTAGTACGCTGGCGCTGGCAATCGCCGGTGTCACAGCAATGTCGGGCTGGGTTGTCTCTCCACAGGCTCATGCAGCAGGCTTTATCGATGATTCCACGCTCACCGGCGGTATCTATTACTGGCAGCGTGAACGTGACCGCAAAGATGTTCTGGAAGATAAATACAAAACCAACCTTTCCCACTCGACATGGAACGCGAACCTGGATTTCCAGTCCGGTTACGCCGCCGATATGTTTGGTCTGGATATTGCTGCCTTCACCGCCATCGAGATGGCGGAAAACGGCGACAGCGCGCATCCGAACGAAATCGCTTTCTCCTCCAGCAATAAAGCCTACAAAGAAGACTGGTCAGGTGATAAGAGCGGGGTCAGCCTGTATAAAGCCGCGGCGAAATTTAAATATGGCCCGGTATGGGCGCGCGCAGGTTACATCCAGCCAACCGGCCAGACGCTGTTAGCGCCGCACTGGAGCTTTATGCCAGGCACTTATCAGGGCGCTGAAGCCGGGGCGAATTTTGACTACGGCGATGCCGGGGCGTTGAGTTTCTCCTACATGTGGACCAACGAGTACAAATCGCCGTGGCATATCGAGATGGACAAGTTCTATCAAAACGATAAAAAGACCAAAGTTGATTACCTGCATTCGGTTGGCGCGAAATATGACTTTAAAAACGATCTGATCCTGGAAGCCGCGTTTGGTCAGGCTCAGGGGTATGTCGATCAATATTTCGCAAAAGCCAGCTACAAATTCGATATCGCGGGCAGCCCGCTGAGCACCAGTTACCAGTTCTATGGCACACGCGACAAAGTCAGTAATGGCGGCGTAAACGATATTTATGACGGCACGGCGTGGCTGCAGGCGCTGACATTTGGCTACAAAGTGGGGCAGGTCGATCTGCGTCTGGAAGGAACGTGGGTAAAAGCGGATGGCCAGCAGGGCTACTTCCTGCAACGTATGACGCCGACTTACGCTTCATCCAACGGTCGGCTGGATATCTGGTGGGATAACCGCTCTGACTTTAACGCCAACGGCGAAAAAGCGGTGTTCTTCGGTGCGATGTACGACCTGAAAAACTGGAACCTGCCGGGCTGGACGGTGGGCGCGTCTTACGCTTACGCCTGGGATGCGAAACCCGCAGATATGGCAACGCCAGATGCCTATTACGATCCGAACTACCGCCTGAAAGAGTCTTCTTACAGCCTCGATGCAATTTACACCCTGCAGGAAGGGCGTGCGAAAGGCACGATGTTCAAATTGCACTTCACCCAGTACGACAACCATTCCGACATCCCGAGCTACAGCGGCGGTTATGGCAACATCTTCCAGGATGAGCGCGATGTGAAGTTTATGGTTATCGCACCGTTTACCATTTTCTGATGAGCGCATGCCGGGTTCGGCCCGGCAAACTACAAGGAATACGTAATGAAAACAATTCGTTTAAGTATGCTCGCCAGTGCCGTACTGGCGATGCTGGGCAGCACTGCGGCGCTGGCGAATCAGAGTACCGTGGATGCTATCAGCCAGTTTCATCTTAACTATGCGGTGAAAGATAATTTCGCCGCGCAACACGGCGTTGACTGCGCGAAACTCGGCGCCGATTGGGCCTCCTGCAACAAAGCGGTGATCACACTGACCAATAATGGCGACGCGGTAACCGACAAAGCGTGGGCCATCTATTTTCACAGCATTCGCCCGGTGCTGGAGGTAGCAAACGAGCAGTTCAAAGTAACCCACATTATGGGCGACCTGCATAAGCTGGAACCGACCGACAAATTCACCGGTTTCCCGGCCAGGCAGGCGATAGAGATCCCGATTATCAATGAATACTGGCAGCTGTTTATCACCGATGTGTTGCCGCGCTGGTACGTCACCGCCGACGGCGCGACGGCGAAAGTCATTGCTAATACGGACACGGAAGATTTATCCCGCTTCGTTACGCCGCTTGATAATCAGTGGAAACGTACGCCGGGCGACAAAAATATCCTGATGACTGCCGAGGCGCGTTTTGAGAAAAATAGCGATGTGAAAACGCTAAACCTCGCATCGCTACGTGGTCAGATTGTGCCAACACCGCAGCACGTTAACATCCACGGGCAGGATGTCGACCTGAGTAAGGGCGTGAAGCTGGATCTCTCAGCGCTCAGTGCCGATGCACAGGATGCAGTAAAATCGCGTTTTGCATTGCTGGGGGTGAAAGAGGGCAATTATCCGCTGCGGACTGAAATTGCCAGCAACGTCTTTAGCGGCGATGAGGCGGTTTCTGGCGCGTACCGTCTGCACATTGGCACGAAGGAAACCGTGGTGACCGGCTACGATCAGGCGGGCGTGTTCTACGGTCTGCAATCGCTGCTGTCGCTCGTTCCTGCGACGGGCGAGATGAAGATTGCCGCGCTTGAAGCGAAAGATGCGCCGCGTTTTGACTATCGCGGCATTCAGTTGGATGTCGGTCGCAACTTCCACAGTAAAGCGGCGGTGCTGCGTCTGTTGGATCAGATGTCGGCGTACAAACTCAACAAATTCCATTTCCATCTTACGGATGATGAAGGCTGGCGTATTGAGATCCCCGGCTTGCCGGAACTGACCGATATCGGCAGCAAACGTTGTCATGATTTGAGTGAGAAAACGTGTCTGTTGCCACAGTTGGGCTCCGGGCCGGACAGTAACAACAACGGCAGCGGCCACTTTAGCCGTGCGGATTACATTGAGATCCTCAAATACGCCAAAGCGCGACAGATTGAAGTGATCCCGGAAATCGATATGCCAGCTCATGCGCGTGCAGCGGTGATCGCGATGGAAGCGCGTTACGATCGCCTGATGAAAGCGGGCAAAGAGAAAGAGGCGAATCAATATCGTCTGCTGGATCCGACAGACACCTCGAACACCACCGGTGTGCAGTTCTATAACCGTACCGGCTATCTCAATCCGTGCCTTGATTCGTCGCGTAACTTTGTGGACAAAGTGATTGGTGAAATCCAGCAAATGCATAAAGAAGCCGGGCTGCCGCTGAATACCTGGCATTTTGGCGGTGACGAAGCGAAAAATATCTATCTGGGCGCAGGTTATACGGATCAGAAAAAACCGGAAGCGGGCAAAGGCATTATCGATCAGAGCAATCAGGATAAGCCATGGGCGAAATCGCAAGCCTGCCAGGCGATGATCAAAGAGGGCAAAGTTGCCGATGTTGAACATCTCTCCAGCTATTTCGGTGTGGAAGTCAGCAAGCTGGTGAAAGCGCACGGCATTGATACTATGCAGGCGTGGCAGGACGGTTTGAAAGATGCCAAAGACGCGTCGGTGTTCGCCACCGATCATGTCAATGTTAACTTCTGGGATACGCTCTACTGGGGCGGTTTTGATTCGGTGAATGACTGGGCGAACAAAGGCTTCCGTGTTGTCGTCTCCAATCCTGATTATGTGTATCTCGACTTCCCGAATGAGGTCAACCCGGCGGAAAGCGGCTATTACTGGGGCACGCGTTTTAGCGATGAACGTAAGATTTTCAGCTTCGCCCCGGACAACATGCCGCAGAACGCGGAAACCTCGCTCGATCGTGATGGCAACCCGTTTAGCGCGAAGTCCGATAAACCGTGGCCTGGCGCGTATGGCCTTTCCGCGCAGCTGTGGAGCGAAGTGGTGCGCACCGATAACCAGATGGAGTACATGATCTATCCACGTATGGTTTCGGTGGCTGAACGCGCATGGCATCGTGCGGGCTGGGAGCAGGATTACAAAGCCGGACGTGAATACAAAGGCGGCGTGACACATCTGGTGGATGTGAAAGCGCTGGAACGTGACTGGCAACGCTTTGCGAACCTGTTAGGTCATCGCGAACTGGCGAAACTGGATAAGGCCGGGGTTCATTACCGCCTGCCAGTACCGGGCGCGCGCGTGGTCGGTGGAAAACTTGAAGCCAATACCAGCTTCCCTGGCATGGTGGTTGAGTTCTCAACCGACGGTGGCAAAAACTGGCAGCGCTACGACGATAAAGCGCGTCCGCAGGTGAGCGGGGAAGTGCAGGTGCGCACCGCCAGCCCGGACGGTAAACGCTTTAGCCGTGTCGATAGCGTAAAAGCGTAATGTGATGCAGCGATTAAACCCGGTGGCGCGAGCTTGCCGGGTTTTTTCTTTTATTGCCGATGTTGCAGGCAAAAAAAAGCCAACCGTCAGGCTGGCTTTTTAGGTTTCAAAAGCAGTTATTTCGCGTCGTGCGCGTGTTCATCTTCGCGGCAGTCACCTTCGGCGCAGTGGCCGTAAAGGTAAAGACTGTGGTTAGTCAGGCGAATGCCGTGTTTCGCGGCAATTTCACGCTGACGCGCTTCAATGGAGTCATCACTAAATTCAATCACCTTGCCGCAATCGAGGCAGATCAGGTGATCGTGGTGATGTTGCTGAGTCAGTTCAAAAACGGACTTGCCGCCTTCGAAGTTATGACGGGTCACAATCCCGGCGTCGTCAAACTGGTTCAGTACACGGTAAACCGTTGCCAGCCCGATCTCTTCGCCCATGTCGATCAGTCGTTTGTATAAATCTTCCGCACTGACATGATGGTTATCCGGTTCCTGAAGCACTTCAAGGATTTTTAACCGAGGAAGCGTGACTTTCAGGCCGGCCTTCTTTAATGCGGTATTGTTGTCAGTCATGCGGAATCTGTCCTGTTGCTATACGATTCACTTCCTTAGCGGAAGTTATAAGGAATGCACCTGGGGTAATGCGTCTCATTATAGAACTGCCATGGCTGGATGAAAACTGCAAGCCCTCAAGTAAAGTAAGCTTATAAAACGTGGTGTCGCCAGCAAAGTCCTTTGCGACGGCACCCAGTTTAGCAGGGCTCATTGTACAGCGATGGAGAAAAAAGTTAAAAATTTGTAGCAATTATTTCCATTGCTTTTATCTATTAATACGGCGTAACCCACAGATTACGCCGTAGAAAATCAGGCGTTAATGATATCGTCCAGGTGCAGCTCTTCACGAACCTGTTTTACCCATTTCTGTACGCGTTCTGAGGTCATCTCGGGTTGACGGTCTTCGTCAATCGCCAGGCCAACGAAGTGGTCGTCGTCCGCGAGACCTTTAGAGGCTTCAAAATGGTAGCCCGCAGTCGGCCAGTGGCCAACGATGGTCGCGCCGCGCGGTTCGATGATATCGCGAATGGTGCCCAGTGCATCGCAGAAGTATTCCGCGTAATCTTCCTGGTCGCCACAGCCGAACAGCGCAACTAATTTACCGTTAAAGTCGATCTCTTCCAGCGTCGGGAAAAAGTCATCCCAGTCGCACTGCGCTTCACCATAGTACCAGGTAGGGATGCCGAGCAACAGAATGTCATACCCTTCGATATCTTCTTTGCTGCTCTTGGCAATGTCATGTACGTCGGCAACGTCTTTACCAAGCTGACTCTGAATCATTTTCGCGATGTTTTCGGTGTTACCGGTGTCGCTGCCGAAGAAAATGCCTGTAATTGCCATGAGTAAAATAACCTCTTGAAACTTAATGAGTATGGTGATGGCGCTACGCCCACAGATAAGGGCAATCATAGCAGAACAGGGAAGCACGCGGAAACTGCTATCGCGTCGGACTGCACTGTATGACACATGAAAGTGTTATTTCGATGATGTTTCGGAGGATTCGCTAGCCGCGCAAAGCTTTCAGCTGCGCCAGCAGCATCTCTTCGATAAGCTCGCTGCGGCTCATATCTCGCGCTTCTGCCAGTTCGTTTAACGCATCGACGGCTTCCACGTTAAGTTTTAATTCGACACGCTTAAGCCCACGAACTTTATCGCGTTTTAGCTGATTGCGTTTATTGATGCGCAACTGTTCATCGCGCGAGAGCGGGTTTGTCTTCGGCCGTCCCGGGCGACGCTCATTCGCGAACAGATCTAGTGTCGTACGGTCCGTTTGTTCTTTAGCCATGGTCTAAGCATACTACGGGAAAAACAAGCAATCGGGCGGCGCGCCCGGGCTGAATAGCGCGCCATCATACATCAGCACAACGGACACGCCAACGACCGGGCGCGTTGAAACGACCAGTCGCCGCCTTTTTAATCAATTTGTCTTTTCAGCGAGATAGCGACGGATAGCGCGCAAAACCGCATCGGGTTTCTCGGCATGTACCCAATGACCTGCACCTGCAATCACATGTGCTCGCGCCTGCGGGAACTGCGCCAGCAGCGCGTCACGGTAGGCTTCAGTGACGTAAGGGGAGTTTCCTCCGCGAACAAACAGGGTCGGTTTATGCCATGCAGGAATCGTTTCCCAGCCGACAATATGCGGGTATTGATCCCATAACACCGGCACATTGAAACGCCATGCGCCGTCGACAAAGGATTTCAGCAGGAACTGAATGACACCTTCTTCATTTATATGTTCGCGCATCAGGGCCGCGGCTTGCTGGCGAGTGGATGCCCCGGCATCGCTCACCGCATTGATGGCGGCAAAAATTTCGTCATGGCGTCGCACCTGGTAATCCACTGGTGCAATATCAATCGCCACCAGTTGATCAATACGCTCCGGCGCAAGCGCTGTTAACGCCATCACCGCTTTACCGCCCATGGAGTGGCCAATAAAGGTCGCTTTATCGAGCTGATGGGCATCCAGCGTATCCAGCAGATCCTGCGCCATGGCCGGGTAGTTCATTTCTGAAGCGCGTTCTGAAAGACCGTGGTTACGCATATCCACTTGCAACACATCATGATCCTGAACCAGCTCACGGGCGAGCACGCCAAGGTTATCGAGGCTACCAAAAAGACCGTGAACAAGTACGATCGGAGAATTGTTGTGCGGATGTTGCGCAGTTTGCGCGCGCGTATTCAATTTCATGGCAAAGTTCTTTTTTTCACTCATTCGGGTTAGGTTATTATGTTGAACATTCTGCCGCCCGGCCGCAAGGTTAAGAATTACTCTTAGTTTTGCCGCCATCCTGGTTTGACGCTATCCGCTGTTGAGATTTCACTTTATAATCCCAACACTTGTATTCAGATAAGATATCGCACTGGATTAAGATGAAAACGATCGAAGTTGATGATGAGCTCTACAGTTATATTGCCAGCCACACGAAGCACATTGGCGAGAGCGCATCCGACATTTTACGGCGTATGTTAAAATTTTCCGCCGTACCTCAATCATCACAGCCTGCCGCTTCCCTCGCGCCGGTAAAAGAGACGCGTACTGTCAGCACCGTTGAAGGGAGTAAACCGACCAACACCGCCAAAGACAAAGTCCGTGCCGTTCGCGAGCTGCTTCTGTCTGATGAATATGCCGAGCAGAAAAAGGCGGTCAATCGTTTCCTGCTGGTGCTGTCTACACTCTACTTACTGGATGAAAAAGGGTTTACGGAGTCCACCGAGTCTCTGCATGGGCGCACCCGCGTATACTTTGCCGCGAACGAGCAAACGCTTTTGCAAAACGGCAATCAAACCAAGCCGAAACAGGTGCCGAACACCCCTTACTGGGTCATCACTAATACCAATACGGGTCGTAAATGCAGCATGATCGAGCACATCATGCAATCAATGCAGTTCCCCGCGGAATTGATTGAAAAAGTTTGCGGCACAATTTAATCCTTGCATTGAAAGGACCAGGCAATGGCTAACCATCCGCGTGCGGGTCAACCTGCACAACAGGGCGATTTAATCAACGTCGCGCAGCTTACTGCGCAGTATTACGTGCTGAAACCGGAAGTCGGAAATTCAGAACATGCGGTGAAGTTCGGAACATCCGGCCACCGTGGCAGCGCAGGTCGCCACAGCTTCAACGAGCAGCATATCCTCGCCATCGCTCAGGCTATCGCCGAAGAGCGTGCGAAAAACGGTATTACCGGCCCGTGCTATGTGGGTAAAGATACCCACGCGCTGTCTGAACCGGCGTTTATCTCTGTGCTGGAAGTGCTGGCAGCCAACGGTGTGGACATTATCGTGCAGGAAAATAACGGCTTCACGCCGACGCCTGCCGTCTCAAACGCTATCCTGGTTCACAACAAAAACGGCGGCGCGCAGGCGGACGGTATCGTTATTACGCCGTCGCATAACCCACCGGAAGATGGTGGTATCAAATATAACCCACCCAATGGTGGCCCGGCTGATACCAACGTCACCAAAGTGGTCGAGGATCGCGCTAACGCACTGCTGGCAGATGGCCTGAAAGGCGTAAAACGCATTACGCTTGATGCCGCGCTGGCGTCTGGTCATGTGACGGAAAAAGATCTGGTACAGCCGTTTATTGAAGGGCTGGCGGATATCGTCGATATGGCGGCTATCCAGAAAGCGGGCCTGAAACTGGGTGTTGACCCGCTGGGCGGCTCCGGTATCGAGTACTGGAAACGTATTGCTGAGCACTACAAGCTGGATTTGACCATTGTTAACGATCAGGTCGATCAGACGTTCCGCTTCATGCATCTCGATAAAGATGGCGTTATCCGTATGGATTGCTCCTCCGAGTGTGCCATGGCGGGCTTGCTGGCGCTGCGTGACAAGTTCGATCTGGCCTTCGCCAACGATCCGGACTACGACCGTCATGGCATTGTTACTCCGGCTGGTCTGATGAACCCGAACCACTACCTGGCGGTGGCGATCAACTACCTGTTCCAGCACCGTCCGCAGTGGGGCAAAGACGTTGCCGTTGGTAAAACGCTGGTTTCCTCGGCGATGATCGACCGCGTGGTGAATGATCTGGGTCGTAAGCTGGTGGAAGTTCCGGTCGGCTTTAAATGGTTTGTTGATGGTCTGCACGATGGCAGCTTCGGCTTCGGTGGCGAAGAGAGCGCGGGTGCTTCTTTCCTGCGTTTCGACGGCACCCCGTGGTCAACGGATAAAGACGGCATCATCATGTGCCTGCTGGCTGCGGAAATCACCGCCGTCACCGGGAAAAACCCGCAGCAGCACTACGATGAGCTGGCAGAACGTTTCGGTGCGCCGAGCTACAACCGTTTGCAGGCTTCCGCCTCTTCCGCACAGAAAGCGGCACTGTCTAAGCTTTCTCCGGAAATGGTTAGCGCCAGCACCCTCGCTGGTGACCCGATTACCGCGCGTCTTACTGCGGCACCGGGCAACGGCGCATCCATTGGCGGGCTGAAAGTGATGACCGACAACGGCTGGTTCGCCGCGCGTCCGTCAGGTACCGAAGACGCCTACAAAATCTACTGTGAAAGCTTCCTCGGTGCTGAACACCGTAAGCAGATCGAAAAAGAAGCGGTAGAGATTGTCAGCGAAGTGCTGAAAAACGCATAGCTCAAATACCCCCAGGGTAATGAAAAATCTTAATTTGTACGGGAACGTTTAGCGTTCCCGTTTTTTTGTTTTGTTTTTTAAGATGTTACCCCAGTGACTTTCCCCTCCTTTCCTGTGCTTGAGTGGCGAACTTTATTATTTTGCCATTAACTCATTTTGAAGCGATCCGCAGATTTAGCGCCTCGATAAAAACGACAGGAGAATGCTTATGTTGACGATTTTTGGAAAAACCCCGTCAGTCAAAGTCCTTGATAATCGTGGACTAAATGTCCGCAATATTGCGTACTGCCGGCACCCAGACACCCCGGCAGTTACCAGCGAACGTATAGCCAGGCATGGGTTCAATGCGCGGGGCTTTTTGCAACAGAGTGCAGACCCTCGTTTATATGTTAACGGGGAGGTGAATTTTATCTACATGACCGATTTGTTAGGGCATGTACTCTGTGAGCAGAGTTCTGATGCGGGAACCACAATTGCGTTGAACGACAATGCCGGACGTATTTTTCTTTCCGTTACAAATATTGGTTTCCATGGTGAACGTGAGCGTTCACTGACCCGCTCCTGGCAGTATGAGAAAAGTACTTTGCCTGGCCGCTTGCTGAGTTTGACGGAGCAGGTAGCGGGAGATAATGCTCGAGTAATGGAAAGATTTGTCTACGGTAGCAATACGCAAAGTGAGCAGGATAATAATCTCTCTGGCCAGTGTATCAGCCATTATGATCCCGTAGGACTGGTCCAGGTGGAGGTTTTTTCACTTCATGGCGTTCCGCTATCCGTTACACGCAGATTGTTGCGGGGTGCTGAAGATGCAAATACTTTTGCAGACTGGCAGGGCAGTGATGTTTCTGTCTGGAACGATTCGTTGGCGAGTGAGAATTACACCACGTTGACTACCGTTGATGCCATCGGAAGTGTCCTCGCCACCATTGATGCTGTCGGCAATGTGCAACGCATTGCTTACGATGTGGCAGGATTGGTGAAATCGTGTTGGCTGACAATCAACGGTGGTAAAGAGCAGCCCATTGTCACATCAATAACCTATTCTGCCGCAGGGCAAAAGCTCGTAGAACTACACGGTAATGGTGTGTTGACGACCTGGACCTACGAAAAGGAAACTCAGCGCCTGGTTGGTATTAAAACCGAGCGTCCAACGACTCACCCTTCCGGTGCGAAAGTACTGCAAGATTTGCGTTATGAATATGATCCAGTAGGTAATGTACTGGTGGTCAGCAACGATGCAGAAGAGACACGCTTCTGGCGTAATCAAGAAATCGTGCCCAGGTGTACTTACAGCTATGACAGCCTGTATCAATTGATCAGGGCAACTGGTCGTGAAATGGCGGATGCAAGGCAACAAAGCAGTGCTCTCCCTGTGTTTTCTTCCTTCGATGATGCTACTTACACTAACTACAGCCGCACATACAGTTATGATACCGGCAACAATCTGATACAGATTCAACAAAGCGCACCCGCCTCCGGCAATAGCTATACCACGACGATGACTGTCAGCAATAGTAGCAATCGGGCCGTGTTGAGTAGTCTGACAGAGGATCCTGCGCAAGTAGATACTCTATTCACCTATGGCGGTCAGCAAACCGTTCTCTTCTCTGGTCAGCCACTGACCTGGACCCCGCGAGGCGAACTACAGAAAGTTGTGCCAGTCGTGCGCAACAGTGGCAGCGATGACAGCGAAAGCTATCGTTACGATGCCCGCAGCCAACGTATTATCAAAGTGGCTAGTCAACAGACTGGTGGCGGTAATCGGTCACAAAAGGTGATTTACCTGCCTGGTCTTGAATGGCGAACAACCACCAATGGTGGCACCGTGACGGAGAATTTACAGGTGATCACTACCAGCGTTGCCGACCAGGTACAAGTGAGGGCATTGCATTGGGAAAGTGGCTTACCAGGCGATATTAGCGCAAATGACCAACTACGCTGGAGCTATGGCAACCTGATCGGTAGCTGCCAGTTGGAGGTCGATGGGGACGGATACCTCATTAGTCAGGAAGAGTATTATCCCTTCGGCGGCACGGCGCTACTGGTGGCCCGTAATCAGACGGAAGTCAGCTACAAAACCTTACGTTATTCGAGCAAAGAGCTGGATGCCACAGGGTTGTATTATTACGGCTATCGCTATTATCAGCCGTGGGGCGGACGTTGGCTCAGTGCGGACCCAGAGGGAGGGCTAAATTTATACTGCATGGTACATAACAATCCGTTGACGCTAAAAGATCCGGATGGGCGAGCGCCGATCTTAGCTTCCAGAAGTTTCGGGGAACTGATCGGTAATAATGAATTCGCTGCACTGGATCGATTACTTCATGTACCAGATAGCTTTATCGAATCGGAAAACAACCCGGTGATAGTGAGAGGAAATATCCAGGATGAACCCGCTTCTGAGGGGAGTGAAACCAGCTCGCGTAGTATCACTGTCAGTTGGGAACGTAAAATCCCTCATTTTCAGCCCACGCACGAATCAGAATTGGTTGAAGAAGGGGCTGCTGTTTCTGAGGCATTTGCCAAAGATCTCCATCGCTCTGTTTACACTACTTCCTATGCCGCACTCGGTATGGATATTCCATTCTCAGCGGCAGACGTTGATCAGTTTTTCTCTCCGCAAAATAAAAAAATCCTTTCTACGGTGGCTCATCAGGGGCACCTTGCAGATATTGCTATTGAGCTTTATGGCGTGAGGCGTGTTGATGATGACAACACGTTTTCGGCTAAACGTGACAGCAAACCTGAACATTTGATCGTTCATGAGGGGGATGTGTACCGCATCACCTCCAGGCAACAGTTCGAAATGAAAAATATGGATACTGAAGAATATCTGGCAGAGGGGATTTTTAGCGCGACAGTCGAACAAACGACATATCTTGACGCGACGAATTTCGATGCTTCAGGTAGCAGACTATTAACCTATCAGACGAAGGATAAACCCTCCACTCAACGGATTGTATTTAAGATGAGGTTACCTAATTCACCTCCTACAACCCCAACGAAGAAAGGCGGCCTTTTCTCCCGAATGTTTAATCGTCAAATATCCCGATAATATTCGCACAGGCTCCTCCCGGAGCCTGTTTTTAATTACCCCAGCGCCACCATCAGCGCACCGGCGGTAATCAACGCCACACCCGCGCCAGAAATGAGAGAAACTTTCTCGCCAAACAGCACCACCGCCAGAATCACCGCAAATACTACGCTGAGCTTATCAATCGGCGCTACGCGCGATACATTCCCGGTTTTGATCGCCATAAAGTAGAACAGCCACGACAGCGCACCGGCTACGCCGCTTAGCACCACAAACAGCAACGCTTTTTTATCGGCGAATACCGTCGAAATCAGCGACAGCTTGCCCTGAACCACCACCACGCCAACCAAAAAAATCGCCATCACCACCGCACGGATGGCGGTGGCGGTATTGGCATCAAGATGTTGTAAACCGATTTTGCCGAAAATGGCGACCAGCGCGGCGGTCAGCGCCGACAGCAAGGCATAAATTAACCAGGCACTCATGATTCCCCTCCCAAAAATCAGAAGGATACGCCGTCAGAGCATAAACCGGTAGCCGATACCTGTTTCCGTCAGTAAATGGCGAGGGCGCGCCGGATCGACCTCCAGCTTTTGCCGCAAATGTCCCATATAAATGCGCAGGTAATGGCTGTGTTCCACGGCGTTAGGACCCCAGACCTGGCTAAGCAGCTGGCGCTGCGTCAGGACTTTCCCGTGGTTATTGAGCAGCACTGCCAGCAGGCGAAACTCAATCGGTGTGAGATGAAGCTCTTCCTCACCGCGTTGGATGCGGCGGTTAGCCAGATCGACGCGGATATCTGAAAAAGTGACCACCGGCTCATCAGGTGTGGCTGCGGCATGGCGGCGCAGCGCGACGCGCAGGCGCGCCTGCAATTCGCCAATGCCAAACGGCTTGCTGAGATAATCGTCGGCACCCGCATCCAGCGCGGCGATCTTGTCGCTCTCTTCAGTACGCGCAGAGAGCACAATCACCGGCATTTTGCTCCACTGGCGCAGATCACGAATAAAGTCGAGCCCGTCACCGTCCGGCAACCCTAAATCAAGGATCACCAGATCTGGCTTGCGGGTGGCGGCTTCAATTAACCCGCGCTGAAGTGTTTCTGCTTCATGGACGCGCAGCCCTTCGGCTTCCAGCGCGGTGCGCAGAAAACGGCGGATAGCTTGTTCATCTTCAACAATCAGAACGTTGATCACAGATCCTCAGGTAATTCATCCAGTTGCGGCGGTGTTTCCCGTGGAAGTGTAACACAAAACAGCGCGCCGCCTTGCGGACGGTTGCGGGCAGCGATAGTGCCGCCATGCACCTCAACAATCGCCTGGCAAATCGCCAGCCCCAGCCCAACGCCGGGAATGGCAGACTCTTTGGTTCCGCGGGCAAATTTATCGAAAATCGCCGCTTCCTGACCTGCTGGGATCCCCGGCCCGTTATCCCACACATCCAGCGTTAACTGATCCGGCGTGCTGTGCGCGGTAATGCCGATTTCGGCGCGATGCCCGGCATATTTCACCGCATTTTCCAGCAGATTAATCAACACGCGCTCAAACAACGGGCCGTCAACATGCACCAGCATCAGCGGATCGGGCAGGTCGAGCGCAATATGCTGGCCGCCAAGCCCTGGCTCCAGCGTTCGCAACGCACTGCCAATCACCTCTTCGAGGGTCAGCCACTCTTTTTTCAGGTTAAAGCCGCCGGACTGGATACGCGCCATATCCAGCAAATTGTTCACCAGCCGCGTGGTGTTCAGCACATGCTGGCGGATTTCGTTAGCTTGCGGCGCATGTGCTGAACCTTCGCTCGCCAGATCCAGTGTGAGGATCTCCGCCTGACCAAACAGCACGGTCAGCGGCGTGCGCAGATCGTGAGACAGCGCCGCCAGCAACGAGTTGCGAATGCTTTCGCGCTCGCTGGCAAGCCGCGCCTGCTCTTCGCTGGTGGCTAATGCCTGGCGCTCCAGCGCGCTGGCGACCAGCAGGGTGAAGGTTTCCAGCAGGCGCTGCTGTTCCGGGATCATTAACTGGCGCAGATTCGCCGGTTCAACAATCAACAAGCCATGGGTTTTTTGATCGCTTTTTAGCGGCAAAATTTGATACGGCACGCCGGGCAGCGTATCGGTGCCCGCGCCAGCAGGCTGGCCTTTATCAAAGCTCCAGCGGGCGATGGCGTCATCCCACGGCGTCATGCCGTGCGTCTGCGTCACAGCCGCCAGCTGGCCGTGGCTGTCCGGCAACAGCAGTTTGCTGCGCGCATTAAACGTGGAGTGGATAAAGGTTTCGCTGGTCGCGGCGATATCCTGATTACTGCGCCCAACCGCCAGCGCTTTTGACATCTCATACAGATGTCGGGTGCGCTGCTCCCGGTAGCGCGCCACGCGCGCCTGGTAACGAACACCGGCCGTCAGGTTGCCTATTACCAGGCCTACCGTCAGCATTACGCCAAAAGTCAGCAGGTACTGCACATCGGACACCGCCAGCGTGCCGCGCGGGGCAATGAAAAAGAGATCGAAGCTGACAACATTAATTACCGTGGCGAAAGCGGAGGGCCAGCGGCCAAAAAACAGCGCCACCAGCACCACGCCAAGCAGATAGATCATCACCAGGTTGGCGGCATCAAATGCCGTCAGCCACTGCATAGCTATCAGGGTAATGGCGGCGCAAAGCGCAAGCGCGACGAGACAGCCTTTAAGCTGCACGCGAAAGCGATCCATAAACGGGCGAATATCCCCGGCGCGGGCGGGCAGGGGAGTCGGCGCATCTTCCAGCGCGATAATCACCAGGTCGAGATCCGGCGCGCGCCTGGCGAGCCTGTCGGCAAAGGATTCCCGGCTCCACCAGTGGCGTTTGTTGCGTCTGCCAATCAGAATTTTGCCGAGATTATGTTCGCGCGCGTAACGCAAAATGGCGCGGTCTTCCGCCGGATCGGAAAGGGTGGCGGTTTCTGCGCCCAGCTCCTGCGCCAGGCGCAGCGAACTTAAAATCGCCCGCCGCTGCGGCTCCGGCAGTTTATGCAACGTTGGGGTTTCGACATATACCGCATGCCAGGCGCTGCCGAGCTTGGCCGCCAGGCGTGCGGCAGTGCGGATCAGCTTCTCATTGCCTGCGCCGTGGCCGACGCAAAGCAAAATCGCATCACGCGTGTGCCAGACTTTTTCTTCGCCCTGGCGGTCGCGCCAGGCGCGCATTTGGTCATCCACCCGATCGGCTGTGCGGCGCAGCGCCAGTTCGCGCAGGGCAATCAGGTTGCCTTTACGGAAGAAGTGCTCAATCGCGCGTTCCGCCTGACCGCCAATATAGACTTTGCCTTCGTGCAGACGCTGGCGCAGGTCATCCGGCGGTAAATCCACCAGCACCACTTCATCGGCGCTGTCAAAGAAGGGGTCCGGCACCGTTTCGCGCACCTGAATCCCGGTCACGCCGCTGACCACGTCGTTCAGGCTTTCAAGGTGCTGAACGTTGACGGTGGTAAAAACATCAATTCCCGCTTCCAGCAGCTCTTCGACATCCTGCCAGCGTTTCGGGTGGCGCGAGCCGGGCGCGTTACTGTGTGCCAGCTCGTCCATCAAAATAAGCGCCGGACGCCGCGCAAGGGCGGCGTCAAGATCAAACTCCTGAATTAAGCGTCCGCGATGGTGAATACGCCGGGCGGGCTGCGTTGCCAGCCCCTCCAGCAGCGCGGCGGTCTCTTTTCGACCGTGGGTTTCCACGACGCCAATCAGAATATCCAGCCCTTGCGCCCGCAGCCGCTGTGCTTCCTGCAGCATCGCAAAGGTTTTCCCCACCCCGGCGCAGGCGCCGAAAAAGACTTTTAGCTTGCCCCGGTGCGCGGTGGCGGCATGCTCCAGCAGGCGGTCGGGATTGGGGCGCAAAGGCTCATCAGTCATGCTTTATTTGTCCTTGAGCGCATCCAGCGCCAGATTAAGTTCCACCACATTCACCACCGGTTGGCCGATAAAATTCACCAGCGGCGTTGACGTGTGCTGCGCCACCAGTTTCGCCACCACCTGCACCGGCAGGTTACGCGCCTGCGCCACCCGCGGGATCTGCCATTCCGCGGCCTGCGGAGATAACTGACCATCAAGGCCGCTGGCCGAGGAGGTAATGAGTTCTACCGGTACATGCGTATCCGCTTGCGGGTTGTCGGCCCGCAGTTGCGCGACGCGCTGCGCCACTTCTTTATCCAGCTCCGGGTTGCTACCCGCCAGGTTACTGCCGCCGGACGCCATAGGATTATAAGGCGCGTCCGCCGTGGCGGAAGGGCGACCATGAAAATATCCCGACTGGGTAAAATCCTGGCCTAACAGGCGAGAGCCACGCACATTGTCGCCTTCACGAATAAGTGAGCCGTTGGCCTGATCGTGAAACCACCACTGCCCCAGCGCGGTAGTCAGCAGCGGATAAAGCCCGCCGGTAATCAGGGTAAAGAGTATCAAAAGCAGAAATGCGGGACGTAATAAAGCCATTTTTATCTTCCTCTTACACCAGGCCGAACAGCGTGAGAATAAGGTCGATCGCTTTGATGCCAATAAACGGCACGATCAAACCGCCCAGCCCGTAGATCCACAGGTTGCGACGCAGCATGGCAGAGGCGGTCAGCGGTTTGTAGCTCACCCCTTTCAATGCCAGTGGGATCAGAAACACAATCACCAGCGCGTTAAAAATAACGGCACTCAAAATTGCCGACGCCGGGGAGTGCAGGTGCATCACGTTGAGCATATTCAGTTGCGGATAGGTCGCCGCAAACGCTGCCGGGATAATGGCGAAGTACTTCGCCACATCGTTAGCGATACTGAAGGTGGTCAGCGAACCACGCGTCATCAGCATCTGTTTGCCGATATGCACCACTTCAATCAGCTTGGTGGGGTTGGAATCCAAATCCACCATGTTGCCCGCTTCTTTCGCCGCCTGCGTACCGGAGTTCATCGCGACCGCCACATCCGCCTGCGCCAGCGCGGGGGCGTCGTTGGTGCCATCGCCGGTCATCGCTACCAGCCGGCCTTCTGCCTGATACTGGCGGATCAGCGCCAGTTTGGCTTCCGGTGTCGCTTCGGCCAGAAAATCGTCGACACCCGCTTCAGCGGCAATCGCGGCGGCGGTCAGGCGGTTATCACCGGTGATCATCACCGTTTTAATACCCATTTTGCGTAACTGGGCAAAACGCTCTTTTATGCCGCCTTTGACGATATCTTTCAGCGCAATCACGCCCAGCACTTTTGCCCCTTCGGCAACCACCAGCGGCGTTGCTCCCTGGCGCGCCACGCGTTCGACCAGCGCTTCGACATCAGCCGGGAACTGACCACCATTTGCTTCGATATGGCGGCGAATAGCATCGACGGAACCTTTGCGGATCATCCGGTCCTGCACGTTAATCCCGCTCATCCGGGTTTGCGCGGTGAACGGCACAAAAGTCGCTTGCAGACTCTGCATGTCGCGCTCGCGCAGGTTAAAGCGCTGTTTCGCCAGAATAACAATACTGCGGCCTTCCGGCGTTTCGTCCGCCAGCGAGGAGAGTTGTGCGGCATCGGCCAGCGTTTTTTCATCCACGCCCCGGGCGGGCAGGAAGTCTGACGCCTGGCGGTTACCCAGCGTGATGGTGCCGGTTTTATCCAGCAATAACACATCGACATCGCCCGCCGCTTCCACCGCGCGACCGCTGGTGGCAATCACGTTTGCCCCCAGCATGCGGCTCATCCCCGCGACACCAATCGCGGAAAGCAGTCCGCCGATAGTGGTTGGGATGAGACATACCAGCAGGGCAACCAGCACGGTGACACTCACCGGCGTGCCGCCGTACACGGAGAAGGGCCACAGCGTTGCCGTTGCCAGCAGGAACACAATCGTCAGCGCCACCAGCAAAATGGTCAGCGCGATTTCGTTCGGCGTTTTACGCCGCTGCGCGCCTTCCACCATCGCGATCATGCGATCAAGGAAGGTTTCGCCGGGGTTAACGCTGCACTGGATCACCAGCCAGTCAGAGAGAATGCGCGTACCGCCGGTTACTGAGGCGAAATCGCCGCCGGACTCACGAATCACCGGTGCGGATTCCCCGGTGATCGCGCTCTCATCCACCGACGCGCCGCCTTCGATCACTTCGCCATCGCAGGGGATAATGTCGCCTGCTTCCACCAGCACGATGTCGCCTTTGCGCAGATCTTCCGCCGGAATGTGGTCGATTTGCGCGTCATGCTGCGGGGCGCGAAGTTTGCGGGCAAACGCAGTCTTTTTCACCCCTTTCAGGCTGTTGGCCTGCGCTTTACTGCGGCCTTCGGCCAGCGCTTCGGCGAAGTTGGCGAACAGAACCGTCACCCACAGCCACACGCTGATCGCGCCGGTGAACCACGCGCTGCCGTCGAGATGACCGGTCGCCATTGCCAGCGCCAGCAGGGTAGTTAACACGCTGCCAATCCAGACAATAAACATTACCGGGTTACGCCACTGTACATGCGGGCTTAACTTGGTCACGGAATCCATCAGCGCCTGACGAACAAGATTCGGTTCGAAAAGCGCCAGTTGTTTACGACTCATATAACGCGTCTCCGCCACTCTTAAAATTGCAGGTATTCCGCCACCGGGCCAAGCGCCAGGGCTGGAATAAAGGTTAAAGCGCCGACCAGTAACACGGTGCCGATCAGCAGGCCGATGAACAGCGCACCATGCGTTGGCAGCGTGCCGGAGCTGGTCGGTTGAATTTTCTTCGCCACCAGCGAACCGGCAATCGCCATCACCGGCACAATCACACCAAAGCGGCCAAAGAACATGCAGAACGCCAGCAAACAGTTCCAGAACGGCGTATTGGCGCTTAAGCCCGCAAAGGCGCTGCCGTTGTTATTGGCGGCAGATGAGACGGCGTACAGCACTTCGCTAAAGCCGTGAATACCGGGGTTGAACATGCCGCTGCGACCGGCGTCGGTCATCATCGCCAGTGCGGTGCCAATCAGCACCAGAGCCGGGGTGACGAGGATCGCCAGCGCGGTCATTTTCATTTCACGCACATCGATTTTCTTGCCGAGGAATTCAGGTGTGCGGCCAATCATCAGCCCGGCGATAAACACCGCCAGCAGTACAAACAGCAGCATGCCGTACAGACCCGAACCCACGCCGCCGAACACCACTTCGCCAATCTGCATCAGCCACATCGGGATCATGCCGCCAAGCGCGGTAAACGAGTCATGCATGGCGTTGACCGCGCCGCAAGAGGCCGCGGTGGTGACCACGGCGTACAAGCTACTTGCCAGAATGCCGAAACGGCTCTCTTTCCCTTCCATATTGATGGCGCTGTCGCCGCCGAGCGTCAGGAAGTGCGGGTTACCCTGCAACTCCGCCCACATCACAATCCCGGCGCAGATGACGAAAATAATCGACATTGCCCACAGCAACATGTGTCCCTGGCGGCGATCGCCGACCGCATCGCCAAAAGCGAAGCACAGCGCCGCCGGGATCAGGAAGATCGCCAGCATCTGCACAAAATTGGTTAAGGCTGTAGGGTTTTCAAACGGATGCGACGAGTTGGCGTTAAAGAAGCCGCCGCCGTTGGTGCCGAGCATTTTTATCGCTTCTTGCGACGCGACAGGCCCCATCGGCATCAGGTGTTGCACACCTTCCAGCGAGGTATAAGCCTGGTACGGCGAAAAGTTTTGCAGCGCCCCTTGCTGAATAAAAAACAGCGCAATCAGCAGTGCGATGGGCAGCAACAGCCACAGGGTGATGCGCGTGATATCGACCCAGGCGTTACCGAGCGTCTCCATACTGCGACGTGAAAAAGCGCGGATCAGCGCAAAGACCACAGCAATACCCGTCGCGGCGGATAAGAAGTTTTGTACCGTCAGTCCCGCCATCTGGCTGAAATAGCTCAGGGTGCTCTCCCCGGAGTACGCCTGCCAGTTGGTGTTAGAGATAAAGCTGACGGCGGTGTTCAGCGCCAGGTGCCAGGAGAGCCCCGGCAGGTTTTGTGGGTTAAGCGGCAGAAAGCCTTGCAGCATCAGCATCGCAAACAGCAGCACCAGGCCGAAGATGTTCAGCCACAAAATCGCCAGTAAATAGTGCCGCCAGTTCATTTCACGGGTATCGATACCAAGCCCGCGCCAGAGGAGGTTTTCCACACCGCGCACGCCGGGCAGCGGCTGCCCGGCGATCATTTTCGCCAGCAGCGAACCGAGCGGGCGCGCGAGGATAAACAATACCAGCAGAAAGCTGGCAATCAGAAGAAACGCCTGAGCGGCCATCAGAAAGCCTCCGCGTTGATCAGGGCATAAACCAGATAGCCCAATAACAGGAAAACCAGCACGATGCCGATTACTACGCCTGCACTCACAATCCACCTCCGGGGTGATTTAACGATGTGCAGAAAAAGTAGAATTTTCGACGCAAAGATTTCGCAAAAATCGGCGGGCGAGGTGTAAAAAAAATATAAAAATCGCGCGGAATGAGCCGGGGGAGTGGTGTGAATGCGCGTTGCCCCTTTCCCTGGGCAACCCTGTTTATCAAATAATCCACAATTTAACTGATGGTTAGTATTAATTTAACCATTTCGTAACTTATTTACCGGCTCAATGTAAATAAAGCTTAAATTGACAAAAAATAGTGGTCGGATGAGTAGTAAAATTACAAACAAAACGGTACTATTTTAACCAGATTTCAGTGCCGCCCTGGTTTTTACGTTAGTGAGTTTCAGTGGGGGCTAATTATTTTCCGGTGCTGCTTACCGGCCTGACAAAGGGGAGAGAATTATGGACACATACAAAGCGTTTCCGGCTCATATTGTGTTGATGCGACGTGCTTTCGCCGTTCTGGCGGGTGTGCTGGCGTTGCCGGTAATGTTGTTCTGGAAAGACCGCGCACGTTTTTATAGCTATCTGCATCGCGTCTGGGCAAAAACCAGCGATAAACCGGTGTGGATGGAGCAGGCAGAGAAAGTAGCCTGCGACTTTTATTAATCGACGACACACAGCAAACCTCATCGCCACCGCTTTTGCGGTGGCTTTTTTTTACCTGCGGCCTGTGACTACCCTTACCGGGGTAGAAAAACGAGCCGTAAAGCGCGAGAACATCCCCGCTGGCATTCTTGCCTGTTTGTCCGGGAAACCTGTCTTTTTTTACGGTTGTTATACAGGGCTTGCGCTCGCGGCTAAGTCGCTCTCTGCCCGGCAGATATTTGCTCCGACCCGCCTGGCGCTAACCACGCGGCGCAATCATACCAGGGCGTTGATGCCTGGTTTTTATCAAACGCTTTATGCACGCCAGCAGCCAGCCCTCTCCACGCTGATTGAATGTTACCGCCAGCGACCCCAGCCACGGCTTGCACCGAAGACCTTACTCAAACACTATATGGTTGAATTTCCCGACGCGTCCCTGGCCGGGCTACGCCATGTTAACTCCCGGCTAAAGGCGCGGTGCTTACATTAAGGACATTAGGAGCGGTATGACCACCCATCTGGTCTGGTTTCGCGCGGATTTGCGCGTGCACGACAATCTTGCGCTTGCTGCTGCCTGTCGCAGCGATAACGCGCAGGTAAAAGCCCTGTTTATCGCCACGCCGGCACAGTGGCGGCAACATAATATGGCGCCACGCCAGGCTGCCTGTCTCAATGCGCATCTCAACGCCTTGCAGCAGGCGCTGGCGGAAAAGGGCATTCCGTTGATCTACCGGGAAGCGGCAGATTTTACCGACAGCGTACAAACGGTGGTGGATGTCTGTGGGCGCGAGCAAGTCAGCCATCTTTTTTATAACTATCAATACGAATTTAACGAGCGACAGCGTGACGCGGCCGTCGAAAAGGCATTGCCAAATGTTGCCTGCCAGGGTTTTGACGACAGCGTGATGCTGGCACCTGGTAGCGTGATGACCGGCAATCATGAGATGTATAAAGTTTTTACGCCCTTTAAAAATGCCTTTCTGCGTCGGCTGAAAGCGGATCTGCCTCAGTGTGTCGCCGCACCGCACCCGCGTGAAGGCGTCGAGGTCGCAGTAGAACCGATTACGCTTGATTATCCACAGCAGGAATTTGACGAAAACCTGTTCCCGGCCGATGAGAAAAGCGCTCTCGCGCGGCTTCGTCAGTTTTGCCAGCAGCAGGCGGCGGCGTATGAGCAGCAGCGCGATTTCCCGTCAATCGAAGGCACCAGCCGCTTGTCAGCGTGTCTGGCGACTGGCGCTTTATCACCGCGCCAGTGCCTGCATCGTCTGTTGGCTGAACAACCGCGGGCGCTCGACGGCGGACCGGGAGCCGTGTGGCTGAATGAGCTGATTTGGCGCGAATTTTATCGCCATCTGATGACCTATCATCCGGCACTCTGTAAGCATCGTCCTTTTATAGCCTGGACTGATAAGGTGCAGTGGCAGGAAAACGCCGGGCATCTGCAAGCCTGGCAACGCGGCAATACCGGCTACCCTATTGTTGATGCGGCGATGCGCCAGTTGAACGCCACCGGCTGGATGCACAACCGCTTACGGATGATAACCGCGAGCTTTCTGGTCAAGGACTTACTTATCGACTGGCGCCATGGGGAGCGTTATTTTATGTCGCAGTTAATCGATGGCGATTTCGCGGCAAACAATGGCGGCTGGCAGTGGGCGGCCTCGACGGGCACCGATGCGGCTCCCTATTTTCGAATTTTTAACCCGACCACGCAGGGCGAACGGTTTGATGCTGACGGCGCGTTTATTCGCCACTGGCTACCGGAGCTGAAAAATGTGCCGGAAAAATCGGTGCATCAACCCTGGGACTGGGCGGATAAACACGGGGTAAAACTCGATTATCCCCGCCCGATTGTTGACCATAAACAGGCGCGTACCGCCACGCTGGCGGCCTATGAAGCTGCCCGTAAAGCGTAAAGGAGTGATGATGAAAAATACCGAGCTGGAAAAACTGATTAACGAAAAACTTAACAGTGCGGCGTTCAGTGATTACGGCCCGAACGGGCTACAGGTTGAGGGGCGGGAAACGGTACAGAAAATTATCACCGGCGTGACCGCAAGCCAGGCATTGCTGGACGAAGCGGTACGCCAGCAGGCGGACGCGGTGATTGTGCACCACGGTTATTTCTGGAAAAACGAAGCGCCGATCATTCGCGGGATGAAGCGTAATCGCCTGAAAACGTTACTGGCCAATGACATCAACCTGTACGGCTGGCACCTGCCGCTCGATGCGCACCCGGAGCTTGGCAATAACGCTCAACTGGCGGCGTTGCTCGGCATTAACGTAATGGGCGAAATTGAAGAGCTGCTGCCGTGGGGCGAACTCTCCATGCCGGTTCCGGGGCTGGAGCTGGCGTCGTGGATTGAAGCGCGTCTCGGGCGCAAGCCGCTGTGGTGTGGTGATACCGGGCCGGAAAAAATCACCCGCGTTGCCTGGTGTACCGGCGGCGGGCAGGGTTTTATTGATAAAGCGGCCCGTTTCGGTGTTGATGCGTTTATCACCGGCGAAGTCTCCGAGCAGACCATTCACTCTGCCCGTGAACAGGGGCTGCATTTCTACTCTGCGGGTCACCACGCTACCGAGCGCGGCGGTATTCGCGCGCTCAGCGACTGGCTGAATGAAAATACCGATCTTGACGTCACGTTTATCGATATTCCGAACCCGGCGTAAGGAGAGTACAAGTGCAGCGAGCACGGTGTTATTTGTTAGGTGAAAGCGCGGTGGTGCTGGAGCTGGAGCCTCCGGTACAACTGGCGACGCAAAAGCGTATCTGGCGGCTGACGCAGCGGCTGGTGGACGTGCCGGACGTGGTGGAAGCCATTCCGGGGATGAATAACATTACGGTGGTGCTGCGCGATCCGCATTCGCTGGCGCTCGACGCGATTGAGCGTTTACAGCGCTGGTGGGAAGAGAGCGAGGCGCTGGAGCCCGAGTCACGATCCATTGAGATCCCGGTGCTGTACGGCAAAGCGGCCGGGCCGGATCTGGGGCTGGTGGCGGAACACTGCCGGATGACGGAAAAGCAGGTTGTTGAGCTGCATGCTTCTATCGATTACGTGGTGTGGTTTCTTGGCTTCCAGCCTGGTTTCCCTTATCTGGGCGGGATGCCGGAGGCGCTCGCCACACCGCGCCGCGCTGAACCGCGAGTGAGCGTTCCCGCCGGCTCTGTCGCCATTGGCGGCGCGCAAACCGGCATTTACCCACTGGAAACGCCCGGCGGCTGGAACCTGATTGGCCGTACCGATTTGGCGCTGTTCAACCCGCGCTTGCCGGAGCCGGTACTATTACGTCCGGGCGATACACTGCGGTTTGTGCCGCGCAAGGAGGGCGTATGCTGAAAATTATCCGCGCGGGAATGTATACCACCTTGCAGGGCGGCAAACGTATTGGCTTGCGCCAGTCCGGCGTCAGTTATTGTGGCGCGCTGGACGAACCCGCGTTGCAAATTGCCAATGCGCTGGTGGGAAACGCGCCGGAGGCGGCGGCACTGGAAATCACCTTTGGTCAGTGCGAAGTGGAGTTTGGTCGCGATGTCTGGTTTGCGCTCACTGGCGCAGGCTGTGAGGCGAAACTTGACGGTAAAGCGGTGTGGACCGGCTGGCGATTTGCGGCAAAAGCCGGGCAGCGGCTGGTGCTGAAAAGGCCGCTGCATGGCGTGCGCAGTTACCTGGCGATAGCGGGTAGCTTTGCAGTACCTGCGGTGATGGGCTCGGTCAGTACCGATCTGAAAACCGCTATCGGCGGGCTGGAAGGGCGATTATTGCGCGATGGCGATGTGTTGCCACTGGGCGAACCTGTCCGTCATTTTCACACGCAGCAAGGGGTAAAACAGTTGCTGTGGGGCAACCGTATTCGCGCGTTGCCAGGGCCGGAGTATCACGAATTTGACAGCGCCTCGCAGGAGGCGCTCTGGCGTTTGCCGTGGCAGATAAGCCCGCAGAGTAACCGCATGGGTTATCGTTTGCAGGGCCAGCCGCTGGTGCGCACTACGTCACGCGAACTGCTTTCCCACGGCTTGTTGCCGGGCGTGGTGCAGGTTCCCTCTAACGGGCAACCGATAGTGCTGATGAATGATGCCCAGACCACAGGTGGATACCCGCGAATTGCCTGCATTATCGAGGCGGATATGTACCATCTGGCGCAAATCCCACTCGGGCAGCCGATACACTTTGTCCAGTGCTCGCTGGATCAGGCACTGAAGGCGCGGCGCGAGCAGCGTATCTATCTCGATCAACTGGCATGGCGTCTGCACAATGAAGATTGATTTAAACGCCGATCTCGGCGAAGGCTGCGGCAACGATGCGGCGCTACTCCAGCTTGTTTCTTCCGCCAATATCGCCTGCGGTTTCCACGCAGGCGATGCGCAAACCATGCTGAGCTGTGTGCGCGAAGCATTGCGTAACGGCGTGGCGGTGGGCGCCCATCCCTCTTTTCCGGATCGGGAGAATTTTGGCCGTACGCCGATGCACCTGCCACCGGATATTGTTTATGCGCAGATGCTGTATCAAATTGGTGCCCTGGCGGCGATGGTGCGTGCCGAAGGCGGCAAACTGCACCATGTGAAACCGCACGGTATGCTCTACAACCAGGCGGCGGATGACGTGGCGCTGGCCGATGCCATTGCCGGAGCGGTTTACGATGCGGATCCCGCATTGATTCTGGTTGGGCTGGCGGGCAGCGAGTTAATTCGTGCCGGAGAGCGTTATGGTTTGCGTACGCGCCAGGAGGTGTTTGCCGATCGCGGCTACCTTCGCGATGGTCGGCTGGTGCCGCGCAGTGAGCCTGCCGCACTGATTGATGATGACAATCTGGCGCTGGCGCAAACGCTGGAGATGGTGCTGGAAGGGCGGGTGAGGTGTGTCACCGGTGAGTTTGTTAATGTGCAGGCGCAAACGGTGTGCCTGCATGGTGATGGCGAGCACGCGCTGCTGTTTGCCCGCCGCTTACACGGTGCCTTTGCCCAACGTGGTGTGATGATTTCCGCCCACTAACGCAAGGAGTTTTTATGCCGGAAGGACCGGAGATCCGCCGGGCGGCGGATACGCTTGAAGCCGCTGTTAAAGGCAAACCATTGACAGATGTCTGGTTTGGCCTGCCGTCGTTGAAAGGTTTCGCCGCTGATCTTGTGGGGCAGTACGTTGAGAACATTGAAACGCGGGGAAAAGCGCTTCTGACGCATTTTTCCGGTGGACTGACGCTTTACAGCCATAACCAGCTTTACGGCGTCTGGCGCGTGGTCGGGGCAGGTGAGATCCCGCAAACCAACCGTGTGCTGCGTGTGCGGCTGCAAACGGAGCAAAAGGCGATTTTGCTGTACAGCGCGTCGGACATTGCGTTACTCACACCGGAACAACTGGCGCAGCATCCGTTTTTACAGCGTGTTGGCCCGGATGTGCTGGATATGACGCTAACCGTGGAGCAGGTAAAAGCGCGGTTGTTATCTCCCCGTTTTCGCCGTCGCCAGTTTTCCGGGTTATTGCTCGATCAGGCCTTTCTTGCCGGGCTGGGAAATTACCTGCGCGTCGAAATTCTCTGGCAAAGCGCCCTGGCACCGCAGCGTAACGCTTCGCAGCTAAGCGAAGAGCAACTTGAGGTGTTAGCGCATGCGCTGCTGGATATTCCGCGTTTATCGTACCAGACACGCGGCGTGGTGGATGAGAATAAACACCACGGCGCGCTGTTTCGCTTTAAGGTGTTTCATCGCGCAGGCGAACCGTGCGAGCGTTGCGGCGGGATAATTGCGAAAACCACCATGTCGTCCCGGCCGTTTTACTGGTGCCCGGCTTGTCAGCATTAAAATAAAAAACGCGCCTGAAGGCGCGTTTTTTTCTGCGGGTTAGCTATCAATCTTTTTTCAGATCGGAGCTGAACTCGCGTTTTTCATAACCGGTGTACAACTGGCGCGGACGGGCAATTTTGATGCCGTCGTCGTGCATTTCGTTCCAGTGTGCAATCCAGCCCACGGTACGCGCCATCGCGAAGATAACGGTAAACATGGAAGAAGGAATACCCATCGCTTTCAGAATGATACCGGAGTAGAAGTCGACGTTCGGGTAGAGCTTACGTTCGATAAAGTACGGGTCGTTGAGCGCAATGTGCTCAAGCTCCATCGCCACTTCCAGCAGATCATCTTTGGTGCCCAGCTCACGCAGCACTTCGTGGCAGGTTTCACGCATCACGGTCGCGCGCGGGTCATAGTTCTTGTAGACACGGTGACCGAAGCCCATCAGACGGAACGAATCGTTTTTGTCTTTGGCGCGGCGCAGGAATTCCGGAATGTGTTTCACGGTACTGATCTCTTCCAGCATCTTCAGCGCAGCTTCGTTGGCGCCGCCGTGTGCCGGTCCCCACAGGGAGGCGATACCCGCAGCGATACAGGCGAACGGGTTCGCGCCAGAAGAGCCAGCGGTACGCACGGTAGAGGTGGAAGCGTTTTGTTCATGGTCGGCGTGCAGGATCAGGATGCGGTCCATTGCGCGTTCCAGCACCGGGTTCACTTCATACGGTTCACACGGCGTGGAGAACATCATGTGCAGGAAGTTACCGGCGTAGGAGAGGTTATTCTGCGGGTAGACGAACGGCTGACCAATGGAATATTTGTAACACATCGCCGCAACGGTCGGCATTTTCGACAGCAGGCGGAACGCGGCAATCTCGCGGTGACGCGGATTGTTAACATCCAGTGAGTCATGGTAGAACGCGGCCAGCGCGCCGGTCACACCGCACAGCACCGCCATTGGGTGCGAGTCGCGACGGAAACCGTGGAACAGACGGGTGATCTGCTCATGGATCATGGTATGGCGCGTTACGGTCAGTTTGAATTCGTCAAACTGTTCCTGCGTCGGTTTTTCGCCGTACAGCAGAATGTAGCAGACTTCCAGATAGTTGGATTCGGTCGCCAGTTGGTCGATAGGGAAACCACGGTGCAGCAGAATACCTTCGTCACCGTCGATAAAGGTGATTTTCGATTCGCATGATGCGGTAGAGGTAAAACCTGGGTCAAAAGTGAATACCCCTTTTGAACCGAGACTACGGATATCAATCACATCCTGACCGAGCGTGCCTTTTAGCACATCCAGTTCAATAGCAGCGTCACCATTGTAGGTGATGGTTGCTTTCTTATCAGCCATTTACGGTCTCCTTAGCGCCTTATTGCTTAAGACCGCCAGTCACCGGATTTGCATTCAACTGCCCGTCAACGTTACCAGTTTGTTATTTAGCTCGCAGCTCTGTTGAGAGGAGGTACCAGGGTACAGAGCGATGGGCGCGTGCAAGTACACATTGAAAACACAGTGAAAAAACAGCAAATCAGCGTCTTAGCAGTCCGAATTTATCAAACCTGTATATCACTAATAACTGTCCTGATTACATCGGTCAATACCATCACACTGTTACATAACTTATTCTCAGGTGAAAGTAAGACCCCATAACTTTTGCGAATTATAAGCCCTTTCTGGCGTAGTTTGTAACAAGAATGTTTAACTTTTGTCAAATCAGATGATTAAAATTTAAAAGAATGTTGTTATCGTGATGGGGGTCACTGTTCTGCATAAAACCCGACAAACTATATGTAGGTTAATTGTAATGATTTTGTGAACGACCTATACTGCCGCCAGGTCTCCGGAATACCCCTGCAATCCCGAGCCACCCAGCGTTGTAACCTGTCGTTTAGCATCTGGAAGCTAATTTTTTGCATGACGAGCAGTTATAGAAAAGGACGCTGTCTGACCCGCACGCAGACCGGAGGAAGGAAACTATAAGAATAGCATGTGGGCGTTATTCATGATAAAAAATGTGAAAAAACAAAGACCTGTCAATCTGGATCTGACAACAATTCGGTTTCCTGTTACGGCTATAGCTTCCATTCTCCACCGCGTTTCCGGCGTCATTACTTTCGTGGCGGTTGGCATTCTGCTGTGGTTATTGGGCCTGTCGCTGTCGTCCGAAGAGGGCTTCCTGACCGCCTCTGCCATCATGAGCAGCTTTTTCGTTAAATTCATTTTCTGGGGCATCCTGACAGCGCTGGCTTATCACGCTGTGGGCGGTATTCGCCATATGTTAATGGATTTTGGCTGGCTGGAAGAAACCTTCGAAGCGGGAAAGCGTTCCGCTAATCTCTCTTTTGCAATCACTGTCGTGCTTTCAATTCTCGCAGGAGTCCTCGTATGGTAAGCAACGCCTCCGCATTAGGACGCAACGGCGTACATGATTTTATTCTTGTCCGTGCTACTGCCATCGTCCTGACGTTATACATCATCTATATGGTCGGTTTTTTTGCCACGCACGGCGATCTGACCTGGGTGGTATGGACTGGGTTTTTCTCCTCCGCTTTCACGAAAGTCTTCACGCTGCTGGCGCTGTTTTCGATTCTGATCCATGCCTGGATTGGCATGTGGCAGGTGTTGACCGACTACGTTAAACCGCTGGCTGTGCGCCTGGTTCTGCAACTGGCTATCGTCGTTGCACTCGCGGCTTACGTGATTTATGGATTCGTTGTGGTGTGGGGTGTGTAATGAAACTGCCAGTCAGAGAATTTGATGCTGTTGTTATTGGTGCCGGTGGCGCAGGTATGCGCGCGGCGCTGCAAATTTCCCAGAGCGGGCAAACCTGTGCGCTGCTCTCTAAAGTCTTTCCAACCCGTTCTCACACCGTATCTGCGCAGGGCGGTATTACCGTTGCGCTGGGTAATACCCATGAAGATAACTGGGAATGGCACATGTACGACACGGTAAAAGGTTCCGATTACATCGGTGACCAGGATGCCATTGAATATATGTGTAAAACCGGCCCGGAAGCGATTCTTGAGCTGGAACATATGGGGCTGCCGTTCTCCCGTCTCGATGATGGCCGTATCTATCAACGCCCGTTTGGCGGCCAGTCGAAAAACTTCGGCGGCGAGCAGGCGGCGCGCACGGCAGCCGCAGCGGACCGCACCGGTCATGCGCTGTTGCACACCCTTTATCAGCAAAACCTGAAAAATCACACGACGATCTTTTCCGAGTGGTACGCGCTGGATCTGGTGAAAAACCAGGATGGTGCCGTGGTGGGTTGTACCGCACTGTGCATTGAAACCGGTGAAGTGGTCTACTTCAAAGCGCGTGCAACCGTGCTGGCGACCGGCGGCGCGGGCCGTATTTACCAGTCCACCACCAACGCACATATCAATACTGGCGACGGCGTGGGTATGGCGCTGCGCGCAGGCGTACCGGTGCAGGATATGGAAATGTGGCAGTTCCACCCGACCGGTATCGCGGGCGCGGGTGTGCTGGTAACGGAAGGTTGCCGCGGTGAAGGCGGTTACCTGTTGAACAAACATGGCGAGCGCTTTATGGAGCGTTATGCGCCAAACGCCAAAGACCTGGCGGGTCGTGATGTGGTGGCGCGTTCCATCATGATCGAAATCCGTGAAGGTCGCGGCTGTGACGGCCCGTGGGGCCCGCACGCGAAACTGAAACTCGATCACCTGGGTAAAGAGGTGCTGGAATCGCGCCTGCCGGGGATCCTTGAACTGTCGCGCACCTTCGCACACGTCGACCCGGTGAAAGAGCCGATCCCGGTCATCCCGACTTGCCACTATATGATGGGCGGTATTCCGACCAAAGTTACTGGCCAGGCGCTGACGGTGAACGAGAAGGGCGAAGATGTCGTCATTCCGGGGCTGTTTGCCGTAGGTGAAATTGCCTGCGTATCCGTACACGGTGCTAACCGTCTGGGCGGAAACTCGCTGCTGGATCTGGTGGTGTTCGGTCGCGCGGCAGGTCTGCATTTACAAGAGTCGATCGCCGAGCAGGGCGCGCTGCGCGATGCCAGCGAGTCTGATATCGAAGGTTCCCTTGAGCGCCTCAACCGCTGGAACAACAACCGCAATGGCGAAGATCCGGTCACCATTCGTAAAGCGCTGCAAGAGTGTATGCAGCATAACTTCTCGGTCTTCCGCGAAGGCGATGCGATGGCGAAAGGGCTTGAGCAACTGAAAGTGATCCGCGAACGTCTGAAAAACGCCCGTCTGGACGATACCTCCACCGAATTTAACACCCAGCGCGTTGAGTGCCTGGAGCTGGATAACCTGATGGAAACCGCGTATGCAACGGCGGTCTCCGCAAACTTCCGTACTGAGAGCCGTGGCGCACACAGCCGCTTCGACTATCCGGATCGTGACGACGAAAACTGGCTGTGCCATTCCCTGTATCTGCCAGAAACGGAGTCCATGACGCGTCGCAGCGTCAATATGGAACCGAAACTGCGTCCGGCATTCCCGCCGAAGATTCGTACTTATTAATGCGGAGACAGGATAATGAAACTCGAATTTTCGATTTATCGCTATAACCCGGACGTTGATGACGCGCCGCGCATGCAGGATTACACCCTGGAGGGCGAAGAAGGGCGTGACATGATGCTGCTGGATGCGTTAATGCAGCTGAAAGAAAAAGATCCTACGCTGTCGTTCCGCCGCTCCTGCCGTGAAGGGGTGTGTGGTTCAGATGGTTTGAACATGAACGGTAAGAATGGTCTGGCGTGTATCACCCCGATTTCCGCTCTGGGCAACGGCAAACAGAAGATTGTGATCCGTCCTCTGCCTGGTCTGCCGGTAATCCGCGATTTGGTGGTGGACATGGGACAATTCTACGCCCAATATGAGAAGATTAAGCCTTACTTATTGAATAATGGGCAAAATCCGCCAGCAAGAGAGCACTTACAGTCACCTGACCAGCGTGAAAAACTCGACGGTTTGTATGAATGTATTCTCTGCGCTTGCTGCTCGACATCTTGCCCGTCGTTCTGGTGGAACCCGGACAAATTTATCGGCCCGGCCGGTCTGCTGGCGGCGTACCGTTTCCTGATCGATAGCCGCGATACGGAAACCGATAACCGTCTGGAAGGGTTAAGCGATGCTTTCAGCGTATTCCGCTGCCACAGCATTATGAACTGCGTCAGTGTATGCCCGAAAGGGCTGAACCCGACGCGCGCCATCGGCCATATTAAGTCGATGTTGTTGCAACGAAGCGCATAAATGTCAGTGCCGGATGGCGCTGACGCGTATCCGGCCTACATTAATAGTGATGTTTTTTTTGCCCGGCAGCGTTAGCGCCGCCGGGTAACAAGGAAGCAGGAAACCTTTAAAAACCGCCACAGTAGACATAATCGAGATGTCTGGTGCGAGACAAGGCGGCAACTGAGCGCATCCCTGGGAGCATAGTCAACGATGTGACCAGGGTAAGCAAAGGTAGCCAACGCAGTCGCAGCCCGGACAGCGAAGATTAGGCAGTTTTTAAAGGTTCCTTCGCGGGCCACCAAGAGCCCGCAAGTGAACCCTGGGACGTGCGCTAACGGGTGTACGTCGTAGTTATCCACGGCGAAGTAAGCATAACAATGCTTAAGGGATCACGATGCAGAACGGCGCAATGAAAGCCTGGCTGGACTCTTCTTACCTCTCTGGGTCTAACCAGAGCTGGATAGAACAGCTCTATGAAGACTTCTTAACCGATCCTGACTCGGTAGATGCAAACTGGCGTTCTATGTTCCAGCAGTTACCGGGCACCGGAGTCAAACCGGATCAGTTCCACTCCAAGACGCGTGATTATTTCCGTCAGCTGGCGAAAGATGCTTCACGTTACTCTTCCTCTATTTCCGACCCCGACACCAATGTGAAGCAGGTTAAAGTCCTGCAACTTATCAACGCATACCGTTTTCGTGGTCATCAACATGCGAACCTCGATCCGCTGGGATTGTGGCAGCAAGAGAGGGTTCCCGATCTCGATCCGGCTTATCACGATCTGACGGAAGCCGATTTCCAGAACAGCTTTAACGTGGGGTCTTTTGCGATTGGCAAAGACACCATGCCGCTGGGCGAATTGATTAACGCACTGAAAGAGACCTATTGCGGTTCGATCGGTGCGGAATATATGCATATCACCAGCACCGAAGAGAAGCGCTGGATCCAGCAACGCATCGAATCAGCAGCCGGTAAATCCAGCTTCAGCAGCGAAGAGAAAAAACGCTTCCTGACTGAACTGACGGCCGCAGAAGGTCTTGAACGTTATCTGGGCGCGAAATTCCCCGGTGCGAAACGCTTCTCGCTGGAAGGCGGCGATGCGCTGGTGCCGATGCTCAAAGAGATGATCCGTCATGCGGGCAAGAGCGGTACCCGTGAAGTGGTGCTGGGTATGGCGCACCGCGGACGTCTGAACGTACTGGTTAACGTGCTGGGTAAACAGCCGCAGGATCTGTTTGACGAATTCGCCGGTAAACATAAAGAACACCTCGGCACCGGCGACGTGAAATACCACATGGGCTTCTCGTCCGACGTGGAAACGGAAGGCGGCCTGGTACACCTGGCGCTGGCGTTTAACCCGTCACACCTCGAGATTGTCAGCCCGGTGGTTATCGGTTCCGTTCGTGCGCGTCTTGACCGCCTTGACGAACCGAGCAGCAATAAAGTGCTGCCAATCACCATTCACGGCGACGCCGCCGTTGCGGGCCAGGGCGTGGTGCAGGAAACCCTGAACATGTCGAAAGCACGCGGCTACGAAGTGGGTGGCACGGTGCGTATCGTCATTAACAACCAGGTGGGCTTCACCACCTCGAACCCGCTGGATGCGCGCTCTACGCCATACTGTACCGACATCGGTAAGATGGTGCAGGCGCCGATTTTCCACGTTAATGCGGACGATCCGGAAGCCGTGGCGTTCGTCACTCGCCTGGCGCTCGACTTCCGTAATACTTTCAAACGCGATGTCTTTATCGACCTGGTGTGCTACCGCCGTCACGGCCACAACGAAGCCGACGAGCCGAGCGCAACCCAGCCGCTGATGTACCAGAAAATCAAAAAACACCCGACGCCGCGCAAAATCTACGCCGATCGCCTGGAGCAGGAAAAAACCATTACGCTGGAAGATGCCACCGAAATGGTAAACCTGTACCGCGATGCGCTGGATGCGGGTGAGTGTGTGGTCGCCGAATGGCGTCCGATGAATATGCACTCCTTTACCTGGTCGCCGTACCTCAACCACGAGTGGGATGAGAGCTACCCGAACAAGGTGGAAATGAAGCGCTTGCAGGAGCTGGCAAAACGCATCAGTACGGTGCCGGAAGCCATCGAAATGCAGTCCCGCGTGGCGAAGATTTACGCTGACCGCCAGTTGATGGCGAGCGGCGAGAAGTTGTTCGACTGGGGTGGCGCAGAAACACTGGCGTATGCCACGCTGGTGGATGAAGGGATTCCGGTACGTTTGTCCGGTGAAGACTCCGGCCGCGGCACCTTCTTCCATCGCCATGCGGTGATCCACAACCAGGCGAACGGTTCTACCTATACGCCGCTGAGCCATGTACACAATTCGCAGGGGGCGTTCCGCGTGTGGGACTCCGTGCTCTCCGAAGAAGCGGTACTGGCGTTTGAATATGGGTATGCCACGGCAGAACCGCGCACGCTGACCATCTGGGAAGCGCAGTTCGGCGATTTCGCCAACGGCGCGCAAGTGGTTATCGACCAGTTCATCAGCTCCGGCGAGCAGAAATGGGGCCGTATGTGTGGCCTGGTGATGCTGCTGCCGCACGGTTATGAAGGCCAGGGCCCGGAGCACTCCTCCGCGCGTCTGGAGCGTTATCTGCAACTGTGTGCTGAGCAAAATATGCAGGTCTGCGTGCCGTCTACCCCGGCGCAGGTTTACCACATGCTGCGTCGCCAGGCGCTGCGCGGTATGCGTCGTCCGCTGGTGGTGATGTCGCCGAAGTCGCTGCTGCGTCATCCGCAGGCGGTTTCCACGCTGGATGAGTTGGCGAACGGCACCTTTATGCCGGCGATTGGCGAAGTGGATGATCTTGATCCGCAAGGCGTTAAGCGCGTGATCCTTTGCTCCGGTAAGGTCTATTATGATCTGCTGGAACAGCGTCGTAAAAACGACCAGAAAGATGTCGCGATTGTGCGTATCGAACAGCTTTACCCGTTCCCGCACCAGTCGGTGCAGGAAGCGCTGAAACCTTACGCTCACGTACATGATTTTGTCTGGTGCCAGGAAGAGCCGCTTAACCAGGGCGCCTGGTACTGCAGCCAGCATCATTTCCGTGATGTGATTCCGTTTGGGGCCGCTCTGCGTTATGCAGGTCGCCCGGCCTCCGCCTCTCCGGCGGTGGGATACCTGTCCGTTCACCAGAAACAGCAACAAGATCTGGTAAATGACGCGCTGAACGTCGATTAATTAAAGGATAAATAATGAGTAGCGTAGATATTCTTGTTCCCGATCTGCCCGAGTCCGTTGCTGACGCGACCGTTGCGACCTGGCACAAAAAACCAGGCGATAGCGTACGACGCGACGAAGTGTTGGTCGAAATCGAAACTGACAAAGTGGTACTGGAAGTACCGGCGTCGGCAGACGGTATTCTGGACGCGGTGCTGGAAGATGAAGGCACCACTGTGACCTCCCGCCAGATCCTGGGCCGCCTGAAAGAGGGCAACAGCTCTGGTAAAGAGAGCAGTGCCAAATCTGAAGAGAAAGAGTCCACGCCGGCACAGCGCCAGCAGGCCTCGCTGGAAGAGCAAAACAATGACGCACTGAGCCCGGCGATCCGTCGCCTGCTGGCTGAGCACAACCTCGAAGCCAGCGCTATCAAAGGCACGGGCGTTGGCGGTCGTATTACACGCGAAGATGTTGAGAAACATCTGGCGAAAGCACCGGCGAAAGAGGAAAAACCAGCTGCTGCTCCGGCGAGCGCCCCGGTGGCACCGCTGGCTGGCCGCACCGAAAAACGCGTGCCGATGACCCGTCTGCGCAAACGCGTTGCCGAGCGTCTGCTGGAAGCGAAAAACTCTACCGCCATGCTGACGACGTTCAACGAAGTCAACATGAAGCCGATTATGGATCTGCGTAAGCAGTACGGTGACGCGTTTGAAAAACGTCACGGTATCCGCCTGGGCTTTATGTCTTTCTACGTGAAAGCAGTGGTTGAAGCGCTGAAACGCTACCCGGAAGTGAACGCATCCATCGATGGCGATGACGTGGTTTACCACAACTATTTCGATGTCAGCATGGCGGTTTCCACGCCGCGTGGTCTGGTAACACCGGTGCTGCGCGATGTCGATACGCTGGGCATGGCGGATATCGAGAAGAAAATCAAAGAGCTGGCAGTGAAAGGCCGTGACGGCAAACTGACCGTTGACGATCTGACTGGCGGTAACTTCACCATCACCAACGGTGGGGTGTTCGGTTCGCTGATGTCTACACCGATCATCAACCCGCCGCAGAGCGCGATCCTCGGCATGCACGCCATTAAAGATCGCCCGATGGCGGTTGATGGCAAGGTTGAGATCCTGCCGATGATGTACCTGGCGCTCTCTTACGATCACCGTCTGATTGACGGTCGCGAATCCGTTGGTTTCCTGGTAGCCATCAAAGAGCTGCTGGAAGATCCGACTCGCTTGCTGCTGGACGTCTAGTGTCCTTAGCCCGGCGACGTCCGTTGCCGGGCCACTATAACGAACACCTGCTTTGTAGGCCGTCATCCGGCGTGACAAATTAAATGAAGGATGGATAGAACACATGAACTTACACGAGTATCAGGCGAAACAACTGTTTGCCCGGTCAGGTCTGCCGACTCCGGTTGGTTACGCCTGTACTACCCCGCGTGAAGCCGAAGAAGCGGCATCCAAAATCGGTGCAGGCCCTTGGGTGGTTAAATGCCAGGTCCATGCCGGCGGCCGTGGTAAAGCGGGCGGCGTAAAAGTCGTCAACAGCAAAGAAGATATTCGCGCCTTCGCGGAAAACTGGCTGGGCAAACGCCTGGTGACCTACCAAACAGACGCGAACGGCCAGCCGGTAAACCAGATTCTGGTTGAAGCGGCAACCGATATCGACAAAGAGCTGTATCTGGGCGCGGTGGTTGACCGTAGCTCTCGCCGTGTCGTGTTCATGGCCTCCACCGAAGGTGGCGTGGAAATCGAGAAAGTGGCGGAAGAGACCCCGCACCTGATCCACAAAACCACCATCGACCCGCTGACCGGCCCGATGCCGTATCAGGGGCGTGACCTGGCGTTCAAACTGGGTCTGGAAGGCAAGCAGGTTCAGCAATTCACCAAGATTTTCATGGGGCTGGCGACCATTTTCCTTGAGCGCGATCTGGCGCTGATTGAAATCAACCCGCTGGTTATCACCAAACAGGGCGATCTGATCTGCCTCGACGGCAAACTGGGTGCTGACGGCAACGCTCTGTTCCGCCAGCCGGAACTGCGCGAAATGCGCGACCAGTCGCAGGAAGATCCGCGCGAAGCGCAGGCGGCGCACTGGGAACTGAACTATGTTGCACTGGATGGCAACATCGGCTGTATGGTCAACGGCGCAGGTCTGGCGATGGGCACCATGGACATCGTGAAACTGCACGGTGGCGAACCGGCGAACTTCCTGGATGTGGGCGGCGGCGCGACCAAAGAGCGCGTGACCGAAGCGTTCAAAATTATCCTTTCCGATGAGAACGTGAAAGCGGTACTGGTTAACATCTTCGGCGGTATCGTGCGTTGCGACCTGATCGCTGACGGTATCATCGGCGCGGTAGAAGAAGTCGGTGTTAACGTACCGGTGGTTGTGCGTCTGGAAGGTAACAATGCTGAACTGGGCGCGAAACGCCTGGCGGACAGCGGCCTGAATATTATTGCAGCGAAAAGTCTGACGGATGCAGCACAGCAGGTTGTTGCCGCAGTGGAGGGGAAATAATGTCTGTTTTGATTGATAAGAACACCAAAGTTATCTGCCAGGGCTTCACCGGAAGCCAGGGGACTTTCCACTCCGAGCAGGCAATTGCCTATGGCACCCAGATGGTTGGCGGCGTTACGCCAGGCAAAGGCGGCACCACGCACCTTGGCCTGCCGGTGTTTAACACCGTGCGCGAAGCGGTTGAAGCAACTGGCGCGACGGCTACCGTGATCTATGTTCCGGCACCGTTCTGCAAAGACTCGATCCTCGAAGCCATCGACGCGGGCATTAAACTGATTATCACCATTACTGAAGGTATTCCGACGCTGGATATGCTGACGGTGAAAGTGAAGCTGGACGAAGCTGGCGTGCGCATGATTGGCCCGAACTGCCCGGGTGTTATCACCCCAGGCGAGTGCAAAATCGGTATCATGCCTGGCCATATTCATAAGCCTGGTAAAGTCGGTATTGTTTCCCGTTCCGGTACGCTGACCTATGAAGCGGTTAAACAGACCACGGATTACGGTTTCGGCCAGTCCACCTGTGTAGGCATCGGCGGTGACCCGATCCCGGGTTCAAACTTTATCGATATCCTGAAACTGTTCCAGGAAGATCCGCAGACCGAAGCGATTGTAATGATCGGTGAGATCGGCGGCAGCGCGGAAGAAGAAGCTGCGGCGTATATTAAAGATCATGTGACCAAACCGGTTGTGGGTTATATCGCTGGTGTGACCGCGCCGAAAGGCAAACGTATGGGCCACGCAGGCGCCATCATTGCCGGTGGTAAAGGCACTGCAGATGAGAAATTCGCTGCTCTGGAAGCGGCGGGTGTGAAAACCGTACGTAGCCTTGCCGATATCGGCGAAGCGCTGAAATCTGTTATCAAATAAAACCTCATTGCTCCTCCATGTAGGGGAGCAAGTATCCTTTCGACATGGTTGGCCGCTCCCGTAGCGGCCTTTTTTATGGCTGCAGTTTACGTACCTGCGTGTTTGCCGCACTAAGGATACGCCCGTCTGCCGCCTGCGGTTGCATCGGCGGAATGACTTCGCCGCTTTGGCTATCAATCAACACGGAATGCGGCTCGTTCGGCGCGAAAAGATACTGTTCGCCCCACTGGCGTAGCGCCACGACCACCGGAAACAGCGACTCGCCTTTTTTGGTCAGCACATACTCCTGATACGCCGTGCCGTCTGACGCTGGCTGCGTGGTGAAAATACCCGCTTCCACCAGTTTGCGTAGCCTGTCGGTAAGAATATTGCGCGCCACGCCAAGACCTCGCTGAAAATCGCCAAAACGTCGCGCGCCATCAAAAGCGTCACGCACGATAAGGAGTGCCCAGCGATCGCCAATCAAATCGACAGAACGCGCGACGGGGCAAGGTTGAGTATTCAGTGGCATGGTGAATCTCCGGTTAGCATTCTGGTTGCATTTTAAAACTGGTTTATCTACCCTTCAACTAGTTTCGTTTTGCAACCAGGATGGAAGTATGAATAAAAACGCACAGGCAACGCCGCGCAGTGTCATCGCCCTGTTTGCCGTGGCCAGCGGTCTATGTGTGGCGAATGTCTATTACGCACAGCCGTTGCTGGATGCACTGGCACAGAGCTTTGCTATTAGCCAGGCAGCTGTCGGCGGCGTGGTGACGGCGACGCAAGTGGGATCGGCGCTGGCCTTACTGCTGTTGGTGCCATTAGGCGATCTTGTTGAGCGACGTCGGTTATTGTTGGTGCAGTTGCTGGCGCTGGTGGGTGCGCTCGCCGCTGTCGCGCTGGCACAATCGGCAGCGGTGTTGCTTGCCGGCATGTTGGCAACAGGGTTGCTGGGCACGGCAATGACACAAGGGTTGATTGCCAGCGCAGCCAGCATTGCTAATGAACAGGAACGGGGCAGGGTAGTGGGTGCGGCGCAAGGCGGCGTTTTTATCGGCCTGCTATTAGCGCGAGTTTTTGCCGGTGTTATTAGCGATTTAGCGGGCTGGCGCGCGGTTTATGGCGTCTCGGCATCGCTGATGCTGGTGTTATTGCTGCTGCTCTGGCGGCGGTTACCTGTTATGCGCAGCGCGATGATTTCTGTCAGTTGGTTACGTTTGATGGCCTCAATGCTGGGTCTGTTACGCACGGATCGCGTATTGCAAATCCGTGGTGTGCTGGCGTTGTTGATGTTTGCCGCTTTTAATATTTTCTGGAGCGCAATGGTGCTGCCGTTAAGTACCGCACCGTTTGGTTTCTCCCATACGGTAATTGGCTTGTTTGCCTTGGTGGGCGTTGCGGGCGCGCTGGTAGCGGCAAAAGCCGGGCGCGAAGCAGATCGCGGCAATGCGCAGCGCACGAGTTTACTGGCGCTCCTCTTGTTGCTGCTGGCCTGGTGGCCGCTATCACAGTTACAACACTCTCTGGCGTTATTTATCCTCGGCATTGTTTTGCTCGATCTTGGCGGCCAGGCGCTGCATGTTACCAACCAGAGCCTGATTTTGCGTACCCATGCCTCGCAACACGGCAGACTGGTGGCGTTGTATATGCTGTTTTACGCTCTCGGCAGCGGACTGGGTGCCATGGCAACGACGGCGATTTATGCTGTTTTCGGCTGGCAGGGGGTTTGCTTGCTTGGCGCAGCAGTAACGTTGCTGGCGCTTATCGTCTGGGGGGCAACCCGGCGCTGGATGCTTGTCAGTAATAACCTGTAAAATAAAAGGGTATTAATGCCCCAGGAAATATAACGAATAATCACTGCGCGGTGTTAAGTATGATAATCGCGAAAGTGAAATAATTGTAAAATAAACAAGATAATCATCCGCTCTAATTTTACGCCCCCTTTAAGTTGCCGCGGTTGTCTCATTTTTTACATGAATGATAAACGTTAAATAAAGTCGCCATTATTTATCTTTACCCGCCGATTGATAACCATGAATGGCGTTAAAATGAACATGTTGTTAACAATGTTTTTACTGTGATTCTACACCGGATACAAAATTAACAATGCTGAATAAAATTGATTTAAATCAATATTTAAAAGCTTGGAAAAGATGCTGAAAATCGTTAAATTGTCGCCGATCAAATTGGTGCAAAAGTGGTAAATTCGCTATAAATTGATCACTGTCGAAAAACGTAAAACTAACTCAATAAAAACCTTTTTATTGTAAGGGGTTTGCGGAGTAATATATTCGAGAGATCAATTCGAGTTTTTTATTAACCTGGTTGTAACTTTTTTCATTCATTGTCACGCTTTATGTGACGTGAATAAAACAGTGCAGCAATTTTGTATTGGGGCATGCGTGTGAACCTTCGCTAACGGGGTTTACTCTCGGAGTCTTCATGCGATGAGCAAGGAGTCATAATGTTAGATATAGTCGAACTGTCGCGCTTACAGTTTGCCTTGACCGCGATGTACCACTTTCTGTTTGTGCCACTGACGCTCGGTATGGCGTTCCTGCTGGCAATTATGGAAACGGTCTACGTCCTCTCCGGCAAACAGATTTATAAAGATATGACCAAGTTCTGGGGCAAGTTGTTTGGTATCAACTTCGCACTGGGCGTGGCTACCGGTCTGACGATGGAGTTCCAGTTCGGGACTAACTGGTCTTACTATTCCCATTATGTTGGGGATATCTTCGGTGCGCCGCTGGCCATTGAAGGTCTGATGGCCTTCTTCCTCGAGTCTACGTTTGTAGGTCTGTTTTTCTTCGGTTGGGATCGTCTGGGCAAAGTACAGCACATGGCAGTGACCTGGCTGGTGGCTCTTGGCTCCAACTTGTCCGCACTGTGGATTCTGGTGGCAAACGGCTGGATGCAAAACCCGGTTGCTTCTGATTTCAACTTTGAAACCATGCGTATGGAGATGGTGAGCTTCGCCGAACTGGTACTTAACCCGGTAGCGCAGGTGAAATTCGTTCACACTGTTGCGTCTGGTTATACCTGCGGTGCCATCTTTATCCTCGGTATCAGCTCCTACTATCTGCTGCGCGGTCGCGACATCGCTTTTGCTAAACGCTCCTTCGCTATTGCTGCCAGCTTCGGTATGGCCGCAGTGCTGTCTGTTATCGTGCTGGGTGACGAATCCGGTTACGAAATGGGTGACGTGCAAAAAACCAAACTGGCTGCGATTGAAGCCGAATGGGAAACCCAGCCTGCACCGGCGGCGTTTACCCTGTTTGGCGTGCCGGACCAGGATAAGCAAGAGAACAAATTTGCTATCCAGATCCCATACGCGCTGGGCATCATCGCCACCCGTTCTGTTGATACGCCGGTTATTGGTCTTAAAGATCTGATGGTGCAGCACGAAGAGCGCATCCGTAACGGTATGAAAGCGTATCAGTTGCTGGAGCAACTGCGCGCAGGTTCTACTGATCAGGCCCTTCGTGACCAGTTCAATAACATCAAGAAAGATCTTGGTTATGGCCTGCTGCTGAAACGCTATACGCCGAATGTGGCAGACGCGACCGAAGCGCAGATCAAGCAAGCGACCAAAGACTCCATCCCGCGCGTTGCGCCGCTGTACTTCGCGTTCCGTATAATGGTGGCCGCTGGCGTGCTGATGCTGCTGATTATCGCTGCCTCTTTCTGGACCGTGATTCGTAATCGCATCGGTGAGAAAAAATGGCTGCTGCGCGCTGCGCTGTATGGCATCCCGCTGCCGTGGATTGCTATTGAAGCGGGCTGGTTTGTTGCCGAGTACGGCCGTCAGCCGTGGGCGATTGGTGAAGTGTTGCCGACCGCGGTTGCGAACTCATCGCTGACTGTTGGCGATCTGCTGTTCTCCATGATTCTGATTTGCGGCCTTTATACGCTGTTTATGGTGGCGGAAGTGTTCCTGATGTTCAAATTTGCTCGCCTTGGGCCGAGCAGTCTGAAAACAGGTCGCTATCACTACGAGCAGTCCACCGTGGCTTCTCAGCCGGCACGCTAAGACAGGAGTCGTCAAATGATTGATTATGAAATATTACGTTTTATCTGGTGGCTGCTGGTTGGCATTCTGCTGATTGGTTTTGCGGTCACCGACGGCTTCGACATGGGCGTGGGGATGTTGACCCGCGTGCTGGGTCGTAGCGACACCGAACGCCGCGTGATGATCAACTCCATCGCGCCGCACTGGGACGGTAACCAGGTTTGGCTGATCACCGCTGGTGGCGCGCTGTTTGCGGCCTGGCCGATGGTTTACGCTGCCGCGTTCTCCGGTTTTTATGTGGCGATGATCCTTGTGCTCGCTTCACTGTTCTTCCGTCCGGTTGGTTTTGATTACCGCTCGAAGATTGAAGATATGCGCTGGCGTGGCATGTGGGACTGGGGCATTTTCATCGGCAGCTTTGTTCCGCCGTTGGTGATCGGTGTGGCATTCGGCAACCTGCTGCAGGGTGTGCCGTTCCATCTTGATAACGATATGCGCCTGTTCTACACCGGTAACTTCTTCCAGTTGCTGAATCCGTTTGGTCTGTTGGCCGGCGTGGTGAGCGTGGCGATGATCCTGACCCAGGGCGCGACATACCTGCAAATGCGTACCGTTGGCGAACTGCATCTGCGTGCCCGTGCCACGGTGCAAATTGCCGCGCTGGTTACGCTGGTTTGCTTCGCACTGGCGGGCGTGTGGGTGGTTTACGGTATCGACGGTTACGTGGTGACTTCCGCGATAGATCATCATGCCGCGTCTAACCCGTTGACCAAAGAAGTGGCGGTACAGGCGGGAGCCTGGCTGACTAACTTCAACAACATGCCTGTGTTGTGGCTGGTGCCGGCGCTGGGTGTGGTGTTGCCACTGCTGACCGTGCTGACGGCGCGTCTGGATAAAGCCGCCTGGGCGTTCGTGTTCTCTTCACTGACGCTGGCATGCATCATCCTGACTGCGGGTATCGCGATGTTCCCGTTCATCATGCCGTCAAGCACCATGCTGAAAGCAAGCCTGACCATGTGGGACGCGACATCGACGCAGCTGACGCTGAACTTGATGACCTATGTGGCGCTGGTTTTTGTACCGATTGTCCTGCTTTACACCATCTGGTGTTACTGGAAAATGTTCGGTCGCATCACCAAAGAGCACATTGAAAGCAATACCCACTCTATGTATTAAGTAAGGAGCAGAATATGTGGTATTTCGCATGGATTTTAGGAACGCTTCTTGCCTGTGCTTTCGGAGTGATTACCGCGCTGGCGCTGGAACATGTTGAAGCGACCAAAGCCGGGAAAGAAGAACACTGATGGAAAAAATTATCGCAAAACTCTATGCGGTAATGGACAAGGGCCCGTTAAGGGCCCTTTCCTTAATAATGGCATTACTGCTGGCGGGCTGTATCTTCTGGGATCCCTCCCGTTTCGCGGCCAAAACCAGCGAGCTGGAGATTTGGCACGGGCTGTTATTAATGTGGGCGGTATGCGCCGGTGTTGTTCACGGTGTTGGCTTTCGCCCGCGCGCGCTTCACTGGCAGGGTTTTTTCTGCCCGCCAGTCGCTTTTGTCGTAATGCTTGCCGGGCTTGTTTTCTTCTTCTTTTGAATAAGAAATATCCGCTATCCTCATGGGCTTGCAAAAGCCCATAAATTTTTACTCTCCGTTTACCTCAACCCATTCCAAAGCATCTTGCCCGCGCGTATAGTAGCGAAGTTTAAAAGCTCTAACTTTTTTTGCATTACCGGGATGTAAAGTGAATACAACGCTGTTTCGATGGCCGGTTCGGGTCTATTACGAAGATACCGATGTCGGTGGCATGGTTTACCATGCCAACTACGTTGCTTTTTATGAAAGAGCCCGCACTGAGATGCTGCGTCACCATCACTTGAGTCAACAGGCTCTGCTGGCTGAACGCATTGCGTTAGTGGTACGCAAAATGACGTTGGAGTATTTTGCACCCGCCAGACTCGACGACATGCTCGAAGTCCAAACGGAAATTACATCAATGCGCGGAACCTCGATGGTTTTCTCGCAGCGGATTGTCAATGCAGAGAATAAAGTGCTGAACGAAGCTGAAGCGCTGATTGTCTGTGTTGATCCACTCTTAATGAAGCCTCGTGCGCTTCCCAAGTCTATTGTCGCGGAGTTTAAGCAGTGACTGACATGAACATCCTTGATTTGTTCCTGAAGGCTAGCCTTCTGGTCAAACTTATCATGTTGATTTTGATTGGTTTTTCTATCGCATCCTGGGCCATTATTATCCAGAGAACGCGCATCCTCAACGCTGCAGGGCGCGAAGCGGAAGCCTTCGAAGACAAGTTTTGGTCCGGTATTGAACTGTCTCGTCTGTATCAGGAAAGCCAGGGACGCCGTGATAATTTAAGCGGTTCGGAACAAATTTTTTATAGCGGTTTCAAAGAGTTTGCCCGTCTGCACCGCGCAAATAGCCACGCGCCAGAAGCGATTGTTGAAGGGGCATCAAGAGCGATGCGTATTTCGATGAACCGCGAACTGGAAACGCTGGAAAACCATATTCCTTTCCTTGGTACCGTAGGTTCTATTAGCCCGTATATCGGCCTGTTCGGTACGGTATGGGGGATCATGCATGCCTTTATCGCGCTGGGCGCGGTGAAGCAGGCTACGCTGCAAATGGTTGCGCCTGGTATCGCCGAAGCGTTGATCGCAACAGCTATCGGTCTGTTTGCAGCCATTCCTGCGGTTATGGCTTATAACCGACTGAACCAGCGTGTGAACAAACTGGAACTGAATTACGACAACTTTATGGAAGAGTTCACGGCTATTCTGCATCGCCAGGCATTTGCCAGCAGCGACAGCAGCAAGGAGTAAGCCATGGCCAGATCGCGTGGACGGGGCCGTCGTGACCTCAAGTCTGAAATCAACATCGTACCGTTGCTGGACGTGTTGCTGGTGCTGCTGCTGATCTTTATGGCGACGGCACCGATCATTACGCAAAGCGTAGAGGTTGATCTGCCGGATGCGACACAGTCGCAAACCGTCAGTACCAATGACGATCCTCCGGTCATTATTGAGGTTTCCGGTATCGGACAGTACAGCGTGGTGGTGGAAAAAGATCGTATGGATCAACTGCCGCCGGAGCAGGTGATTGCGGAGGCGCAGCGTCGCCTGCAATCCAATCCGAAAACCGTGTTCTTAATCGGCGGGGCGAAAGATGTGCCGTACGATGAAATCATTAAAGCGCTGAACCTGTTACATAGCGCGGGTGTGAAATCAGTCGGCTTGATGACGCAGCCTATCTGAGCACCGGCTTAACAGGCGGACAGTTTTTGGGAACCGAGAGTGTCAAAGGCAACCGTACAAAACGACAAGCTTAAGCGAGCAATAATCATTTCGGCTGTGCTACACGTAATTCTTGTGGCGCTGCTGATCTGGAGCTCGTTTGATGAGCATATTGATGCTTCTTCAGGCGGTGGCGGTGGCTCTGCGATTGATGCGGTGATGGTCGATCCGGGCGCTGTGGTGGAAAATTACAACCGCCAGCAGCAGCAGCAAGCCAGTGCGCAGCGCGCCAAAGAGCAGCGTGAAAAACAGGCGCAACAGCAAGCGGAAGAGCTGCGTGAAAAGCAGGCTGCCGAGCAGGAGCATTTAAAACAGCTGGAGCAGGAGCGTTTACAGGCGCAGGAAGCGGCGCGCGAACAGGCTGAGCAGCAGAAAAAAGCGGAAGAGGCGGCAAAACAGGCTCAACAGCAGCAGAAACAAGCTGAAGAGGCGGCCGCGAAAGCCGCAGCTGACGCAAAAGCAAAAGCGGACGCGCAGGCAAAAGCAGCAGAAGAAGCTGCGAAGAAAGCGGCTGCCGACGCGAAGAAAAAAGCGGAAGCCGAAGCCGCGAAAGCTGCCGCAGACGCACAGAAAAAAGCCGAAGCGGAAGCGGCGAAAGCAGCTGCTGATGCGAAGAAAAAAGCCGAGGCCGAAGCCGCGAAAAAAGCGCAGGCTGAAGCGGCTAAACAAGCTGCCGCCGAAAAAGCGGCAGCGGAGAAAGCCGCCGCAGCGGAGAAAGCGGCTGCTGAAAAGGCTGCAGCCGAAAAAGCCGCCGCTGAAAAAGCTGCCGCCGAGAAAAAAGCTGCAGCAGCAAAAGCCGCTGCCGATAAAAAAGCGGCTGCAGAGAAGGCCGCAGCCGCCAAGAAAGCCGCCGCCGAGAAAGCAGATGCCGCAGGCGTTGACGATCTGTTTGGTGATTTAAGCTCCGGTAAGAATGCACCGAAAACGGGTGGTGGAGCGAAAGGGAATGGCCAGCCAGCAAAAGATTCAGGACAATCCGGCGCTAATGGTGGTGCAACAGGTACGGATATTAGTGCGTATGCAAAACAAATCCAGGTCGCGATTGAAAGCCGTCTTTACGGATCAGATTTGTACCGTGGTAAGTCTTGCGTTCTCCATATTAATCTCGGACCTGATGGAACGCTGCGTGATATTACTTCGGAAGGTGGCGATCCTGCCTTATGCCAGGCTGCATTGACTGCCGCTAAAACGGCCAGAATTCCTAAACCGCCGAGCCAGGCTGTTTATGAACGAGTAAAAGATGCCAAGTTAGACTTCAAACTGTAATGTTCTTTCCTTTACAAGGGTAGATCAGCAGCTACGGTTGACATTGAGCATTGATAGTATTGTCTATTGAGTTTGTTAAAATTCTGCTAAATTATCGCGGGTTTTCCGCCCGGATAAGGGAGATATGATGAAGCAGGCATTACGTGTTGCATTTGGTTTTCTAATGCTGTGGGCAGCTGTGCTGCACGCAGAAGTACGTATCGAGATCACCCAGGGGGTGGACTCGGCACGCCCGATCGGCGTTGTGCCTTTCCAGTGGGCTGGGCCTGGCGCTGCGCCTGAGGATGCTGGTGGTATCGTTGCTGCGGATCTGCGCAACAGCGGCAAATTCAATCCACTCGATCGTTCACGTCTGCCGCAGCAGCCTGGCAGCGCTCAGGAAGTGCAGCCAGCAGCGTGGTCAGCTCTGGGCATTGACGCGGTGGTTGTCGGCCAGGTGACCCCGAATCCTGATGGCAGCTACAATGTCGCTTATCAGCTGGTGGATACCGGTGGCGCACCGGGAACGGTACTGGCGCAAAACTCCTTTAAAGTGAACAAACAGTGGCTGCGTTACGCCGCTCACGCTGCCAGTGACGAAGTGTTCCAGAAACTGACCGGCATTAAAGGCGCGTTCCGTACCCGTATTGCTTATGTTGTGCAGACCGCTAACAGCCAGTTCCCGTATGAACTGCGCGTTTCCGACTATGACGGTTACAACCAGTTCCTGGTGCATAAATCTCCGCAGCCGCTGATGTCTCCGGCATGGTCACCAGATGGCTCAAAACTGGCATACGTGACGTTTGAAAGCGGTCGTTCTGCACTGGTTATCCAGACACTGGCTAACGGCAGTGTTCGTCAGGTTGCTTCGTTCCCGCGTCACAACGGCGCACCGGCGTTCTCGCCGGACGGTTCTAAACTGGCATTCGCACTGTCGAAAACCGGTAGCCTGAACATTTACGTAATGGACATTGGTTCTGGCCAGATCCGCCAGGTGACCGATGGTCGCAGCAACAATACGGAGCCGACCTGGTTCCCGGATAGCCAAACCCTGGCATTCACTTCTGACCAGGCTGGGCGTCCGCAGGTTTATAAAGTGGGTCTTAATGGCGGCGCAGCACAGCGTATCTCATGGCAGGGTTCTCAGAACCAGGACGCGGATATCAGCAGCGACGGCAAATTTATGGTGATGGTTAGCTCTGACGGTGGTCAGCAGCACATCGCTAAACAAGATCTGGAAGCGGGTGGCGTACAGGTTCTGACGTCAACGTTCCTGGATGAAACGCCAAGTCTGGCACCTAACGGCACAATGGTAATCTACAGCTCTTCTCAGGGGATGGGATCCGTGCTGAATCTGGTTTCTACAGATGGGCGTTTCAAAGCGCGTATTCCGGCGACTGATGGACAGGTTAAATTCCCTGCCTGGTCTCCGTATCTGTAATAATAAATAATTGATTATAAAGGAATCAAAGAAATGCAACTGAACAAAGTGCTGAAAGGCCTGATGCTGGCTCTGCCTGTAATGGCGATCGCTGCATGTTCTTCTCACAAGAATGCAAGCGACCAGAGCGGCGAAGGCATGATGGGTGCTGGCACTGGCATGAACGGTAGCGGTAACATGTCCTCCGAAGAACAAGCGCGTCTGCAAATGCAACAACTGCAGCAGAACAACATTGTTTACTTCGATCTGGACAAATATGACATCCGTTCTGACTTCGCAGCGATGCTGGATGCTCACGCTAACTTCCTGCGTAGCAACCCGTCCTACAAAGTTACCGTTGAAGGTCACGCTGACGAACGTGGTACTCCGGAATACAACATCTCCCTGGGCGAACGTCGTGCTAACGCCGTTAAAATGTACCTGCAGGGTAAAGGCGTTTCCGCTGACCAGATCTCCATCGTTTCTTACGGTAAAGAAAAACCTGCAGTACTGGGTCACGACGAAGCGGCTTACGCTAAAAACCGTCGCGCCGTACTGGTTTACTAAGAGAATTGCATGAGCAGTAACTTCAGACATCATCTGTTGAGTCTGTCGTTACTGGTTGGCATAGCGGCCCCCTGGGCCGCTAATGCTCAGGCGCCAATCAGTAGTGTCGGCTCAGGCTCGGTCGAAGACCGCGTCACTCAACTCGAGCGTATTTCCAATGCTCACAGCCAGCTTTTAACTCAACTCCAGCAACAACTCTCCGATAATCAGGCCGATATTGATACGCTTCGTGGGCAAATCCAGGAAAATCAATATCAACTGAACCAGGTGGTTGAACGCCAACAGCAAATTTTGCAGCAGATAGGCAATCTTAGCAGTGGCGGTGCGGCGGGGCAGACGCAGCAGACATCCGGCGATCAGAGCGGGGCGGCAACGCAGGCTCCGGCAGCGGATTCTGGTGCCAACACGGGGGCGGCGAATACTGGCGCGCCCGTACAAAGTGGTGATGCCAATACCGATTACAATGCTGCGGTTGCGCTGGTGCAGGATAAATCCCACCAGGATGAAGCTATCGCTGCATTCCAGAATTTCGTCAAAAAATACCCTGATTCAACCTACATACCGAATGCCAACTACTGGCTCGGGCAGTTGAATTACAACAAGGGCAAAAAAGACGATGCTGCTTATTACTTCGCTTCAGTGGTGAAAAATTTCCCGAAGTCGCCTAAAGCGCCAGACGCTATGTACAAGGTCGGCGTGATTATGCAAGACAAAGGGGATACAGCAAAAGCGAAAGCGGTCTACCAGCAGGTGGTCAGTAAATACCCTGGTACCGAAGGTGCTAAACAAGCGCAAAAACGTCTTGGTTCGATGTAATGCATAGCACATGACCAGAAATCGAGCTTTTTCTGGTCTTGTCGCATGAATCATAAGCAGTTAAGTGATATTCATCGAAATTGTTGTTGCGCTGAATTCTTAAATCAGTAATATATGCCGCCGTTGCCAAGGGATATCATACAGACCAGAAGCAACGCAAAGTGGGTCGTTAGCTCAGTTGGTAGAGCAGTTGACTTTTAATCAATTGGTCGCAGGTTCGAATCCTGCACGACCCACCACGTAAAGCAGTATCCAGCGTAGTATCGGGTGATTAGCTCAGCTGGGAGAGCACCTCCCTTACAAGGAGGGGGTCGGCGGTTCGATCCCGTCATCACCCACCACTCGGGTCGTTAGCTCAGTTGGTAGAGCAGTTGACTTTTAATCAATTGGTCGCAGGTTCGAATCCTGCACGACCCACCAATTTAACATCCATCCAATGGTGTTAAACGTGAAGGATAACGTTGCGTCAGCAGCGTCCGGCTAAAAGCGAGCCATCCTGCACGATCAGCCACGTAATGTGGTCACAGATAAAATTATCTTCGAAGTCGCTACCCGTATGGGTCGTTAGCTCAGTTGGTAGAGCAGTTGACTTTTAATCAATTGGTCGCAGGTTCGAATCCTGCACGACCCACCAATTTAACATCATATTGGCGCCGGTTAACTTCGAAGAACAATCCCGAAAGGGGTCGTTAGCTCAGTTGGTAGAGCAGTTGACTTTTAATCAATTGGTCGCAGGTTCGAATCCTGCACGACCCACCAATGTAAAAAAGCGCCCTAAAGGCGCTTTTTTGCTTTCTGCCGGAGTTGAAGATTCGACAAAATTGTCAGGATCAATTTTGAACAGCGCGCAGCGTTGGACCGCAGGACGAGTCTCAGGATGAAATGAGTAACTCTGCAGCAGGTTCGGGTCTCACGTAGTGAGACAAGGTCGCCGCTTGCGGCGACGACCCGAAGGGCGAGCAAAGCGGTCACCCACCACTATAAATATGGCGCCGGCAGCGCTTTTTTGCTTTCTGCTATTCCACAAAAATTCCCCACGACATTTTTTGTCCAATCAGCTATCTTGTTTAGTATATAAAACACCGGTGCGCTAATGACGTCACGCATTTGCGTTGTTCTGGTAATTAAGTTAAGCAAGCAAAACGAGTAAGCATGATGAGCGTAATGTTTGATCCTGAAACCGCAATCTATCCGTTCCCGCCTAAACCCGCACCGCTAAACCTGCACGAGAAGCAGTTTTACCGCGAGAAAATCAAGCGCTTGCTCAAAGAGCGGGATGCGGTGATGGTTGCACACTACTATACCGACCCGGAAATTCAGCAACTGGCGGAGGAGACCGGCGGTTGTATCTCTGATTCACTGGAGATGGCGCGTTTCGGTGCCAGACATTCCGCCTCAACGCTGCTGGTGGCTGGCGTACGTTTTATGGGGGAAACCGCCAAAATCCTCAGCCCTGAAAAAACCATCCTGATGCCGACATTGCATGCGGAATGCTCGCTTGATCTCGGCTGTCCGGTTGAAGAGTTCAGCGCCTTTTGCGATGCGCACCCGGATCGCACCGTGGTGGTTTACGCCAACACCTCTGCTGCCGTGAAAGCGCGTGCCGACTGGGTTGTAACCTCAAGTATTGCGGTAGAGTTAATTGAGCATCTCGACAGCCTTGGCGAGAAAATTATCTGGGCTCCGGATCGTCATCTCGGCAACTATGTACAAAAACAGACTGGTGCGGATGTGCTGTGCTGGCAGGGTGCGTGCATCGTGCATGACGAATTTAAAACGCAGGCGCTGACGCGCATGAAAGCGCTCTATCCTGATGCTGCCATCCTCGTGCATCCTGAATCGCCGCAGTCAGTCGTGAATCTGGCAGATGCAGTCGGCTCAACCAGCCAGCTTATCGCTGCGGCAAAAACACTGCCGAATAAGCAACTTATCGTCGCGACCGATCGCGGTATCTTTTACAAAATGCAGCAGGCCGTGCCGGAAAAAGAGTTACTGGAAGCGCCAACCGCGGGTGAGGGGGCGACGTGCCGCAGTTGCGCGCATTGCCCATGGATGGCGATGAACGGTCTGAAAGCTATCGCTGAAAGCCTGGAAAATGGTGGCGCGGAGCATGAAATCCACGTTGATGCCGCGCTGCGTGAAGGCGCGCTGCTGCCGCTTAACCGTATGCTCGATTTTGCGGCTACACTACGTTCTTAGTGAATAATCAATGCGTAGCAATACGCTGTGGGGAAAGAATGGATTTTTTTAGTACGCAGAACATCCTGGTGCATATCCCGATTGGCACCGGTGGGTACGATCTTTCATGGATTGAAGCCACAGGCACACTGGCCGGTTTATTGTGTATCTGGCTCGCCAGCCTTGAGAAGATCAGTAATTACGCGTTTGGTCTGATCAACGTGACGCTGTTTGCGATTATTTTCTTCCAGATCCAGCTGTATGCCAGCTTACTGCTGCAGCTGTTTTTCTTTGCCGCCAACATTTATGGCTGGTATGCCTGGTCACGGCAAACCTCGCAGAATGAAGCTGAATTGCAAATCCGCTGGCTACCGTTACCCAAAGCGATGAGCTGGCTGGCGGTATGCGTGGTGGCGATTGGTTTGATGACTTTCTTTATCGATCTGGTCTTTGCATTCCTGACGAAAATTGCCGTGGCCGTCATGCAAACCTTAGGGCTGAATGTGGTCATGCCGCAATTGCAGCCCGATGCGTTCCCGTTCTGGGACTCCTGCATGATGGTGCTCTCCATCGTGGCGATGATCCTGATGACGCGCAAATACGTTGAGAACTGGCTGCTGTGGGTGGTGATTAACGTGATAAGCGTGGTGATTTTCGCACTGCAGGGCGTCTGGGCGATGTCGCTGGAGTATCTGATCCTGACCTTTATCGCTCTTAACGGCAGTAGAATGTGGATTAACAGCGCGCGTGAGCGGGGTTCTCACGCGCTTTCGCATTAATGCGAGTGTGAATGGTGGTGCTCAGGCTGCGCCTCGCCCAGATGGCAGTCTGGCCCGCTACAGGGCTGGTACTCCATCTGCACCGTTGCATGCTCAATCTCATAATGATGTGCCAGAAAGTGGTGGATCTCACCCAGCAGCTTGTCATGGTCGCGCGGTGGGATCACCTGCACATGCAGCGTCATGAGCGGTTTTTCACCCACCAGCCAGACATGCACGTGGTGAACATCACGCACCTCCGGAATAGCACGTCGCAGATGTCGCTGTAGCGCGCCAATATCCATCGAGCCCGGCGCACCTTCCAGCAACTCGTTAACGCTCTCTTTCATTAGCCGCCAGGCGCTGCGTAACACCAGCGCGGAAACCAGCACCGAAAGTATCGGGTCAATCGGCGTCCAGCCGGTGAACAAAATCACCAGTGCCGCAGCGATGGCTCCGACAGAACCGAGTAAGTCCCCCAGCACATGCAGTGCGGCAGCACGGACATTCAGGTTCTTCTCCTCGCTTCCCCGGTGCAGTAACCAGAACGCCAGCACGTTGGCCACAAGCCCGGCAATCGCAATCACCATCATGGTTAAGCCTGCAACGGGCTGCGGATGGGTGAAACGCTGAATCGCTTCCCAGACAATCCACACGGTAATCAGCACCAGCGCCAGCGCATTGATGAATGCTGCAAGCGTGGTCAAACGTAGCCAGCCAAACGTACGGTTAGCGCTGGGTGGCTGGCGCGCAAAGTAAACCGCTAATAACGCAAAAAGCAGCGCGGCGGCGTCCGTCAGCATATGGCCGGCATCGGCCAGCAGCGCCAGCGATCCGGAAACCAGGCCGCCGACCACTTCGATAACCATAAAAACGGCAGTAACGATAAACGCCAGCAGCAGGCGGCGGGCGTTGGCATCAGCGGGAGTGTGCGAGTGTGAATGCGCCATGGACAGGTCGTTCCTTGTAATTATTTTAACGCCTTACATCATTACAGATTTTTCAGTTTGCGGGGGAGACGGGAGAGAAAAAAGTAAGGAGAGCCGAAGCTCTCCCTGATGATTAATGCACCGGATTTTACTGGGTTGTGCCGTCGGTTTTCTTATCGACGCTATGGTTGTTACCGCTTTCGGTTTCAACCTTTTTGTTCACATCCGGGCAGCGGCCATCTTTACACATGGTGTTTTTATGCACCTGATCTTTGCTCATATGCTGCTTAGCGCTGTGTTGAGAGGTCGAGTTGGTATTCATGCTACCGCTGTTGATCTGGCTGTTATCCACATTGTTTGGCGCAACATTCTGTTTGGCGTCCGGTGCCGGTTGGCCTGCAGCCGCTGCGGCATTGGCATCACCGTTACTCTCGGTAGAAGAGGCTGCGTCGGCCGCGTAGGCTGCGCCACCTGCGAAAGTCAGCGTCGTCGTCAGTAAAAGTGTCGCTAATTTATTCATTTTCATCATGATGCTCCTGTTCCGGTCGTTTTTACCGCCGTTGAGGCTGGTAAAAGCAGCGCGAACGAATTATCACGCTCAGTGGTTAAAGATACCATTCATGCGCGGTATGGCAGCATAGAATAGCGATAAAATGAAAAATAGTAGTGTTAACAGTTAAAAAGTGTAGCGCTGATATCACCACTCGCTACTTTTTAACGCGATTTGGCCGCATTCCAGGAATTATCCGGTCGAAGTGTAAAATCGCGTTTACACTTCGCCGCCGACGAGATAGATTGGAAAGATTGCATTCATCAAAAAAAGTATGGCCAGACTGGAACGAACATGAATTATCAGAACGACGATTTACGTATTAAAGAGATCAATGAGTTATTACCTCCAGTAGCACTCCTTGAAAAATTTCCCGCCACTGAAACCGCCGCCAATACGGTTTCGCATGCCCGCAAAGCGATTCATAAAATCCTGCGTGGAAATGATGATCGTCTGCTGGTGGTTATCGGTCCGTGCTCCATTCACGATCCTGCGGCGGCGAAAGAGTATGCTTCGCGCCTGCTGGCTTTGCGTGAAGCGTTAAAAGACGATTTAGAAATCGTTATGCGCGTTTACTTCGAAAAACCGCGTACCACAGTGGGCTGGAAAGGGCTGATTAACGATCCGCACATGGATAACAGTTTCCGGATTAACGACGGTTTGCGTATTGCGCGTAAGCTGCTGCTGGAAATTAATGACAGCGGTTTACCGGCGGCGGGGGAGTTCCTCGATATGATCACCCCGCAATACATGGCCGATCTGATGAGCTGGGGAGCGATTGGCGCGCGTACGACGGAATCGCAGGTGCATCGCGAGCTGGCTTCCGGCCTCTCATGCCCGGTGGGGTTCAAAAACGGCACCGATGGCACCATTAAAGTCGCCATTGACGCGATTAACGCCGCAGGTGCGCCGCACTGCTTCTTATCCGTCACCAAATGGGGCCACTCCGCCATTGTAAACACCGCCGGTAACGGTGATTGCCACATCATTCTGCGCGGCGGTAAAGAGCCAAACTACAGCGCGAAACATGTCGCGGAAGTAAAAGTGGGTCTGCAGAAAGCGGGCCTGGAGCCGCAGGTGATGATTGACTTCAGTCATGCTAACTCCAGCAAGCAGTTCAAGAAGCAAATGGAAGTGGGCGCGGATGTGTGCCAGCAGATCGCAAGCGGTGAAAAAGCCATTATCGGTGTGATGATTGAAAGCCATCTGGTGGAAGGCAACCAGAGCCTGGAGAGCGGTGAACCGCTGGTGTACGGTAAAAGTGTTACCGACGCCTGCATCGGCTGGGACGATACCGAAACTATTTTGCGCCAGCTCGCGGCGGCAGTGAAAGCGCGCCGCAGTTAACGGTTGCACAAATAAAAAAGCGTGGAATTTTCCACGCTTTTTTTATCAGCGAAAACTTACTTCGCTTTACCCTGGTTTGCTACCGCAGCAGCTTTTGCAGCGATCTCGTCTGCGTTACCCAGGTAGTAGTGTTTCAACGGTTTGAAGTTTTCGTCGAACTCGTAAACCAGCGGTACGCCAGTCGGGATGTTCAGTTCGAGGATCTCTTCTTCGCTCATGTTATCGAGGTATTTCACCAGCGCGCGCAGGGAGTTACCGTGAGCGGCGATGATCACGCGCTCACCGCTTTTCAGGCGCGGCAGAATGGTGTCGTTCCAGTAAGGGATCACGCGATCGATGGTCAGCGCCAGGCTTTCGGTCTGCGGCAGCTCGGCATCGGTCAGTTTTGCGTAGCGCGGATCGTGACCCGGGTAACGTTCGTCATCTTTGGTCAGCGCCGGCGGTGTAACAGCAAAGCCACGACGCCACTGTTTAACTTGCTCGTCACCATATTTTTCAGCGGTTTCAGCTTTGTTCAGACCCTGCAACGCACCGTAATGACGCTCGTTGAGTTTCCAGCTTTTCTCTACCGGTAACCACGCCTGATCCAGCTCGTCCAGCACGTTCCACAGCGTATGGATGGCACGTTTCAGCACAGAGGTATAAGCAAAATCGAAGGTGTAGCCTTCCTCTTTCAGCAGTTTGCCTGCCGCTTTTGCTTCGCCAACGCCTTTTTCGGACAGATCAACATCGTACCAACCGGTGAAGCGGTTTTCGTTGTTCCACTGGCTTTCGCCATGACGAACCAGAACCAGCTTAGTAACAGCCATACACTTACTCCTGTGAGCCTGATTGAATGATAACAATTCTCATTATATTGCCGTGGAGGTGCTCCCGGCAACGGTTACCCTTAACCATAGCGAAAATAGCCGCCGAGTGTAAGGTGCTTGTGAATCAGGGGTTATGGTTTTGTCGATAAGTGGCGCATATTTCAGCAAAACGGGTAAAAAAAGCCCTCCGGCAGGAGGGCGGGGGGATTACTGCGCAATAAAGTGGTATTCCGTCAGGCTGACATAAACGTCGCCAGGCAGTAAGAAGCAGTCCGGCTGCGGGAAATCCGGACGGTTCGGGCTGTCGGGCAAAAACTCGCTCTCCAGCGCCAGGCCCTGCCACGCGTCATAGGTTTTGCCGCCGCGCGCAGGCGTTCCTTCCAGATAATTACCGGAATAGAACTGGAGCGCAGGCGCGCTGGTATACACCGTCATTTGCAGCTGTTTGTCCGCCGACCACAACTGCGCGGCGGGCTGGCTGACGTCGCCTTTTGCCTGCAATAAAAAAGCATGGTCGTAACCTTTCACCACGCGCTGATCGTCCTCAGCCAGAAAATCCTGCGCCACGGTTTTCGGGGTACGGAAATCAAAACTGGTCCGCTCAACGTCTTTTAACCCGTCTGTCGGAATGCCCATCTCATCGACCGGTAGATAAGCATCCGCGAGCAGTTGCAACGTGTGGTTGCGAACATCCGACTGCTCACCATCAAGGTTAAAATAAGCGTGGTTAGTCAGGTTGATCGGGCACGGTTTGTCAGTCGTTGCCCGGTATTCAATGGCGAGACGGTTATCGTCGCCGAGTCGGAAATGCGCCCGGGTATGAACGTTACCCGGGAATCCCTGGTCGCCATCCGCTGAATTCAGGACAAAGACCACTTCGTTATCATTTTGCCGCTCTATCAACCAGCGCCGTTTATCGAACCCTTCCGGGCCGCCATGCAGCTGGTTTTCACCCTGGCTGGGCGTCAACGTATAGGTGTGGCCATCCAGCGTGAACCGGCTTTTGGCAATACGGTTGGCGTAACGGCCGACCGACGCGCCGAGATACGCTGTCTGTTGCAGGTAGTGTTCCGGTGTGGCGCAGCCCAGCAGCGCTTCACGCACGGAACCATCTTTTAACGGTACGCGCGCAGATAACAGCGTCGCGCCCCAGTCCATCAATGTCACCACCATCCCGGCGCTATTGCGCAGGGTGATCAGGCGAAAGGGCAGCCCGTCCGGGGCTGCTGCAGAAGCTTCGTTTAGCACTGTCCTGCTCCCTGTGAAGGTTTGCAAACATAGAAGGTTTCTTTGATACCGGTTTTCGCTTCGTACTGGCTCTCAACAGCCTTTTTGACTGCCGGTACGAGGTTTTCTGGCATCAGCGCGACGATGCAACCGCCGAAACCGCCGCCGGTCATGCGCACGCCGCCCTGGTCACCAATGGTCGTTTTGACAATCTCAACCAGCGTATCGATCTGCGGGACGGTAATTTCAAAATCATCACGCATTGATGCGTGGGATTCTGCCATCAGCACGCCCATGCGTTGCAGATCGCCTTTCTCCAGCGCAGCCGCGGCTTCCACGGTACGGGTGTTTTCGGTCAGCACGTGGCGCACGCGTTTGGCGACCAGCGGATCCAGCTCATGCGCCACCGCATTGAACTGATCAATGCTGACATCGCGCAGCGCTTTTTGCTGGAAGAAGCGCGCGCCGGTTTCGCACTGCTCGCGGCGCGTGTTGTACTCGCTGCCAACCAGGGTGCGTTTAAAGTTACTGTTAATGATGACGATCGCCACGCCTTCCGGCATCGACACCGCTTTGGTGCCAAGCGAACGGCAATCGATCAGCAGCGCGCTGCCTTTTTTGCCCAGCGCCGAGATAAGCTGATCCATGATGCCGCAGTTACAGCCGACAAACTGGTTTTCCGCTTCCTGACCATTGAGGGCAATTTGCGCGCCATCCAGCGGCAGATGATAAAGCTGCTGGAACACCGTACCGACCGCCACTTCCAGCGAGGCAGAAGAACTCAGGCCCGCACCCTGTGGCACATTGCCGCTGATAACCAGATCCGCGCCGCCAAAACTGGCATCGCGTTTTTGCAGGTGTTTTACCACGCCGCGCACGTAGTTCGACCACTGCTGGCTGTCGTGGGTCACAATTGGCGCATCCAGCGAGAACTCATCGCTCTGGTTGTCATAATCGGCGGCAATTACCCGAACGATGCGGTCAGTACGCGGTGCGCAGCTGATCACCGTCTGGTAATCAATGGCGCACGGCAGAACAAAACCGTCGTTATAGTCGGTGTGTTCGCCAATCAGGTTCACACGACCCGGTGCCTGAATTGTGTGGGTGGCAGGGTAGCCGAATTTTTCAGCAAACAGGGATTGTGTGTTCTCTTTCAGACTCATTGTTATTCTCCGGATTCGCGAAAATGGATATCACTGACCGCGCGCAGACGTTCGGCGGCTTGCTCCGCCGTCAGGTCACGCTGGGTTTCGGCCAGCATTTCATAGCCGACCATAAATTTACGCACCGTGGCGGAGCGCAGCAGCGGCGGGTAGAAATGCGCGTGCAGTTGCCAGTGGTCATTCTCTTCGCCGTTAAATGGCGCGCCGTGCCAGCCCATCGAGTAGGGGAACGAGCACTGGAACAGGTTGTCATAACGGCTGGTCAGTTTTTTCAATGCCAGCGCTAAATCGCGGCGCTGTTCATCGCTTAAATCAGTGATGCGCTGTACCTGCGCTTTCGGCAGCAGCAAGGTTTCAAACGGCCACGCCGCCCAGTAAGGAACGACTGCCAGCCAGTGCTCCGTTTCCACCACCGTACGGCTGCCATCGTTCAGCTCGCGCTTTACGTAGTCCAGCAACATCGGGGAGTGATACCGGGCGAAATAGTCGCGTTGCAGGCGATCTTCACGATCCACTTCATTCGGCAGGAAGCTGTTGGCCCAGACTTGCCCGTGCGGATGCGGGTTGGAACAACCCATCGCCGCACCTTTATTTTCAAACACCTGTACCCACGGGTACTGCTGGCCCAGCTCAGCGGTTTGCTGTTGCCAGGTTTTCACCACCGCTTCCAGCGCATCCACGCTCAGTTCCGGCAGCGTTTTGCTGTGATCCGGCGAGAAACAAATCACCCGGCTGGTGCCGCGCGCACTCTGGCTGCGCATCAGCGGATCGTCGCTTACCGGCGCGTCTGGCGTATCGGTCATCAACGCGGCGAAGTCGTTGGTGAACACATAAGTGCTGGTGTAATCCGGATTTTTATCCCCGGTTACGCGGGTATTGCCCGGGCAGAGGAAACAGTCCGGATCGTGCGCCGGCAGGGTTTGTTTCGCAGGCGTCTCTTGCGCCCCTTGCCAGGGGCGTTTTGCGCGGTGCGGAGAAACCAGGATCCACTGGCCGGTCAGCGGGTTATAACGGCGATGCGGGTGATCGACCGGATTAAATTGCGTCATTACCATTCCTTTAATCGGGATAGCCCTGCGGGTGGCGTGACTGCCAGCGCCAGGTATCTTCTGCCATTTCGTCAAGCGTACGGGTTACGCGCCAGTTCAGCTCTTTATCCGCTTTGCTGGCATCGGCCCAGTAAGCCGGGAGATCGCCCTCGCGGCGCGGCGCATAGTGCCAGGCCACCGGTTTGCCGCAGGCTTTACTGAAGGCGTTCACCACATCCAGCACGCTGCTGCCGACGCCCGCGCCAAGGTTATAAATATGCACGCCCGGTTTGCCGGCCAGTTGTTGCATGGCCGCAACATGCCCGTCCGCCAGATCCATCACATGGATGTAATCCCGCACGCCGGTGCCGTCTGGCGTCGGGTAATCACTGCCGAAAATTGCCAGTGAATCGCGGCGGCCAACCGCAACCTGGGCGATATACGGCATCAGGTTGTTCGGGATGCCCTGCGGATCTTCGCCCATATCGCCTGACGGATGGGCGCCAACCGGGTTGAAATAGCGCAGCAGCGCAATGCTCCACTCCGGCTGCGCTTTTTGCAGGTCGGTGAGGATCTGTTCCACCATCAGCTTGCTTTTACCATAGGGACTTTGCGGCGTGCCGGTCGGAAAGCTTTCCACGTAAGGGATTTTCGGCTGGTCGCCGTAAACGGTGGCGGAGGAGCTGAAAATGAAGTTTTTAACATTCGCGGCGCGCATCGCGTTAATCAGGCGCAACGTGCCGTTGACGTTGTTGTCGTAATACTCCAGCGGCTTCGCTACGGATTCACCAACGGCTTTCAGCCCGGCGAAATGAATCACCGCTTCAATAGCATGATCGTGCAGGATCTCTGCGAGCAGCGCTTCATCGCGAATGTCGCCTTCAACGAACAGCGCGGCTTTTCCGCCAAAGCGCTCAATCTCATTGAGCACGCTGCGCTTACTGTTACAGAGATTGTCGAGAATGATAACGTCGTGGCCGTTTTGCAGCAGTTGGACGCAGGTATGACTTCCAATGTAACCGCTACCACCTGTAACCAGAACTCGCATATTTCCCTCCATAAAGCATTTGATATGAACAAACCTTAGCATAACAGAGAGGTGAAAACTGTGACATGGGATAAATTAGTGGAATCGTTTACACTCAATTTTCTGCCAGCCGGTTTGTGGGGTAAACGCCAGAAAAACCCCGCAATAGCGGGGTTCGTCCGACGCAAGTAAAAAGTCTTAAAAATGGTGTCACTGCGGTGCAGCAACGCAGGCGGCGTCAGCGAAAGCCGGATAACGCCTCGTGGAGGTTATAAGTCATCAGGGAGAGCCAGGCAATCAGCCCGAAGTACAAAAGCGTATATTCCAGACGTTTGCCAGGGGTCAGCGTGTCGAGATTCGGTTGATCATGGCGCCGTGCCCAGATTTGTGATGCCGCGAGAAAGCACACCAGCAGTAACAGCGGGCTCGGGTGAAGATAAAAGAAACCCAGCAGTACGGGAATGCCCAGATACCAGATCTTGCGCGAGATGGCGACGGTAATGCGCCCGCCATCCAGCGGTGGCACGGGGATCAGGTTAAACAGATTAAGCACAAAACCTGAATAGGCCACCGCCATCAATAGCGAACTGTGGAAATACTCCGCCAGATAGTAGCAACCGAGGGCGGCAAGCGAGCCGAGCAGCGGGCCGGCAATGCCGACCCAGGCTTCGGTTTCCGCATCTGGCAGTTCATCTTTCAACGTGATCCAGGCACCCACGAAGGGGATAAACATCGGTAATCCCGTCGCTAAACCACGTTGACGCGCCGCCAGATAGTGTCCCAGCTCATGGCAAAACAGCAGCACCACAAACCCTGTCGCATAAGGCCAGCCGAAGGCGAGCGCATAGGTAGCGATCGACAGCAGCATGGTGGCCCCGGAAAGGAAAAACTTCCCGAGGCTGGCCCCTTTAAGCAGCAGCAAGAGCATGCTCATGGCTTACTCGGCTTTTTTGCGAAACAGCATTTTTTTCACACCCATGCCGAATGCTGCCACGGCGATCAGGCCAAGTTTCCAGAACTTCAGCAGCGTCACACCGATAAGCGCCAGCAGGCCCAGTTTTTTTGCCGCCAGGCCGCCAATCAGCGCCGCCAGGCCATATTCGGCAATCTTGTCGGTAGAAGCATTAAAATCGCTGTATTTTTTGCCGTCGTTAAAGGTCACGGCATTGAGTAACGTTTTGGCGAGCGGTTTTTCCTGCTCAACGGTGCCGCGATCGGTTACCAGGTTTAACGACAGATAACCTTCACGACCCAGCAGATAGGTGTTGTAGTTAACCCCTTGTTCTTTTTCCGGCACATTGCTGCCAATATCGCGGATTGCCGCAGACCAAATCAGGCGATGCGTGGCCGCCTCGTAGGTGGGTTTTTCTACCCAACCCAACACTTCAATTGGCGGGATGCCTTTTTCACTACGCTCTTTATTGCCGGCTTTGGTGCCCTCCTGCAAATTACTCAGCAGTTCGTCGGCGTCCCAGTCTTTGGCATCGTCATCTTTGATATAACCGGCATTGGCATATTCAATGGAAACAAAGCCCGAAATATCATTGCTAAATACCAGCCCATAAAAAGAGTTGTTATCAACATGGTTGCCCAGCGCACGCATAAATACCGCTGCCTGCTGCGATGGAATATAAGCGAAACCTTCAGGCAGGTTCAGAATCGCCTGATTACCGAGATCAATTTTATGCGGGCCGTGAATACTGGCACGCTGCATATTTTCAACGGCTTGCTTTAATTGTGCTTCCTGACCGGAGGCGGGTGTTTGCGCATTCTCATCGGCGACAGCGGCACTGCCGAAACCCAGTAACAGCGCCGCAGCCAGAGAAATGGCGCGGGTCATGCGGAGGAATTGATTCATCATAGTCCCGTAATTTTTTACCCGGCGTCCATCGACGGGCTTTTTTCTTGCCATAACAAAAACTGGCCGCCGACAATTTTATGTTGCCAACTGACCAGTCAGAGATCGTTATTATGTTGCTTATTTAAAGCGGGGCTATTACATCATATCCGGCGAAATGGAACCATCCCCCTAATTATTGTGGTGTAAGTTGATAACGATATCCGTCGCCCTCTGGTACAAATTCAAGCCGGTGGGTAATACAAGCGGGCGCGTCTCCGGCGTGGTGCGAAACAAATAACAACTGGGTTTCACCTTCGCTAATTAATACATCAACAAAGCGGCGAATAAGCTGGCGGTTTAAAGGATCAAGACCCTGTAACGGTTCATCAAGAATGAGCAGCGTTGGGTGCTTGACCAGCGCACGCACAATCAGCGCCAGCCGCTGCTGACCCCAGGAGAGGCTATTAAACGGTGCGTCGGCGGTGCGCGCATCGAAACCTAAAATATCCAGCCAGCGCTGTGCCAGTTTGTGCTGCTTATCCGAAACGGCCTGGTAAATGCCAATCGAGTCGAAATAGCCAGAGAGGATCACATTGCGCACGTTGGTGCTGACGCGGTAATCCAGATGCAGGCTGCTGCTGACATAGCCAATATGCTTTTTGATATCCCAGATGGTTTCACCGCTGCCGCGACGACGGCCAAACAGGGACAAATCGTTGCTGTAGCCCTGCGGATGATCGCCGGTTATCAGGCTTAATAGTGTCGATTTGCCCGCGCCGTTCGGGCCGACGATCTGCCAGTGCTCGCCGGGCTTTACCGTCCATGAAAGGTGATCGATGATTGGCCGGTCGTTATAAGAGACGACGCCATCGTTCAGCACGATAAGCGGCGCGTCTGCGTTCAATGTTTCGCGCGCCGGGGGCGCATCCGGTTCCGGCAACGTGATACCGGATAATTTTTCGCTGTGGGCTAACTGGGCGATCAACGCTTGTTGCAGCAGGGTTGCTTTTTCTCCGGTCTCTGTGAGCGAGCAATCCACCAGAACCCCGGCGTGTTGTACGAAGTCCGGGATCTCATCAAAGCGGTTCAGCACCAGCACCAGCGTAAAGCCATCAGCATTGAGGCGCGCGAGCAGTTCTGCCAGTTGCTGGCGTGAATGGACGTCAAGCCCGTCGAAAGGCTCGTCAAGGATCAGTAAATCCGGTTCGGCCATCAGGGCCTGGCAGAGCAGCGTTTTCCGGGTTTCGCCGGTCGAAAGGTATTTAAAGCGCCTCTCCAGCAGATGCGAGATGCCAAACTGCGCCGCCAGTTGTGCGCAGCGCTGCGCGTCTTGCACTTCATCCTGAATAATCTCGGCGGTGGTACGCCCGGTATCCTCTTCATCGGGGCTGAGCATATCGGTGTTATTGCGCTGCCACTCGTCGATGACCAGCTTTTGCAACTGCTCAAAAGAGAGGCGGGTGAGGCGGGTAAACTGGCACTGGCGTTCACCTTTCAGTAAGGTCAATTCCCCCGCCAGCGCGCGAGCCAGCGCTGACTTGCCGCTGCCATTCGCGCCGACAAAAGCCCAGCTTTCGCCAGCGCATAGCGCCAAGTGTTCAATGTGCAGCGTGCGGGTGTCGCTAAGACGAAACGTGCCTTGCGAAATTTGCAATGATGACATTATGTATCCCATTTATTGCAGCGTAGAAACTCAGGGATACGTGCAATGGGCTATCTTGTCAATGCGATTAGCATAACGTGGCGATAATCACGCGATCGGCATTAAAATATGCGGTCACTTCGCTCTGTTCCTGCAAATTATCCATCTCTTGCGTCGGCACGGTGGCGCAGAGCAACTGGCCGTCAGGCAGCGTCATCAGCACCTCACTTTGCTGCTCGCCGCGCTCAATATGGCTGATGCGCCCGGTAAGCTGGTTATCGGCCTGCGCGGCGCGTTTGGCATCCTGCGTAATGCTCACCCACGGCGCTTTCAGCAGCACCAGCACCTCTTTGCCTTCGTCGAGGCCCAGGCGTTCGCTGCTTTGCGCGGTAATAGCGACTTTGAGGCGGGTTTCACCGTCTGCCAGCAGCACGTCGACATGTTGCTGCACGTGGGCGTGGTCGCGCGCGGTAATGGTGCCAAACCACTGATTGCGGGCGCTGGTCTGCAACGAGAAACGCGAAATCGCCGCCAGCAGGCTGTTTAAAGGCAGGGCGTCATCATCACTCAGCACGTCAAACGCTTTTTGCTGGATTTGCGCCAGCAGATCGTAAAGCTCAATTAAGCGCTGCCCGTAGCGCGTCACCACTGCGCCGCCACCGCCTTTGCCGCCGGTCGCGCGGTCAACCAGCGTCTGTTCGCTGAGTTGGTTCATCTCATTAATGGCATCCCAGGCGCTTTTATAACTGATACCGGCGTTCTTCGCGCCCTGGCTGATGGAGCCGGTTTCAACAATCTGCTTGAGCAGAGAAATACGGCGCGGATCGGCAAAAAGGCGCTGCTGGAGTTTGAGTGTGAGGAGAATTTCAGCCTGCATTACGCAATGTCCTGGCAAAAGAACTATTGTGAAGGAAAACCGTCACTACGCCTAGCCTGATGCCGGTGAATGCGCATAACGCTGCGAGGCCAATCGCACAAAAGGCGAGTGTTTATCACCTGAATCAGGCTAGAATGCCTCGTTCACAATTTCTGGAGACGACTATGTTTGAGTTGTTGAAAAGCCTGGTGTTTGCCGTCGTCATGGTGCCTGTCGTGATGGCGATTATTCTGGGGCTGATTTATGGTCTGGGTGAAGTGTTTAACGTGTTTTCTGGCGTCGGTCGCCGCGACCAAAGCCGTCAGCAACGCTGATCCTCTCTTGCAAACGCCCGCTTTCGCGGGCGTTTATCTGTCAGATATTCAAGATCTCCTTACTTCCTGCCGATATATTTATATAGGTTGCTAATTCTTGATGGGTATTACCTAACCGCCGGGAAACTCTGGTAATATCGTTATGTTTTTACGTATATAACGACACTCACAGGAGTTCCAGATGGCACGTACATGGTTACGCCTTTTTGCCGCGGCGACATTAACGCTCTCCGTTGCCGGGCATGCGCTGGCGGATGAAGGTAAAATTACCGTTTTTGCAGCGGCATCACTGACCAACGCAATGCAGGATATTGCGGCGGCCTATAAAAAAGAGAAAAACGTTGAGGTGGTCTCCTCGTTTGCTTCTTCTTCTACTCTGGCGCGCCAGATCGAAGCGGGAGCGCCAGCGGATCTGTTTATTTCAGCCGATCAGAAATGGATGGATTACGCAGTAGATAAAAAAGCTATCGATACCGCAACCCGCGCAACACTGCTCGGTAACAGCCTGGTGGTTGTGGCACCCAAAAACAGTGCGCAGGGCGATATCGTTATTAATGCTAAAACCGACTGGAACAGTCTGCTGAAAGGCGGGCGTCTGGCCGTTGGCGACCCGGAACATGTTCCGGCGGGGATTTATGCCAAAGAAGCGTTGAACAAACTGGGCGCATGGGAAACCCTGTCGCCGAAGCTGGCTCCGGCGGAAGATGTGCGCGGTGCGCTGGCGCTGGTGGAGCGCAGCGAAGCGCCGCTTGGCATTGTCTACGGCTCGGACGCGGTTGCCAGTAAAGGGGTGAAAGTGGTCGGGACCTTCCCGGAAGATTCACACCAAAAAGTTGAGTACCCGCTGGCTATTATCGACGGCCATAAAAACGCGACGGTAACGGCGTTTTATGACTATCTGAAAGGCCCGCAGGCTTCTGAAATCTTTAAACGTTACGGATTTACTACGCACTAATGATATTGACGGATCCCGAATGGCAGGCGGTATTGCTGAGCCTGAAAGTCTCATCCCTGGCAGTGGTTTTCAGTTTGCCGTTTGGGATCTTTTTTGCCTGGCTGCTGGTGCGCTGCACGTTTCCGGGCAAAGCGCTGCTCGACAGTGTGCTGCACCTGCCGCTGGTGCTGCCGCCGGTGGTAGTGGGGTATTTATTACTGGTGGCGATGGGGCGACGTGGTTTCATTGGTCAGTGGTTGTATGACTGGTTTGGTATCACCTTTGCCTTTAGCTGGCGCGGCGCGGTGCTGGCCGCAGCGGTGATGTCGTTCCCGCTGATGGTGCGCGCTATCCGTCTGGCGCTGGAGGGCGTAGATACCAAACTGGAGCAGGCAGCCCGCACGTTAGGTGCCGGGCGCTGGCGCGTTTTTCTCACCATTACGTTACCGCTTACTTTGCCGGGAATTATCGTTGGCACGGTGCTGGCCTTTGCCCGTTCACTGGGTGAATTTGGCGCGACGATCACCTTTGTTTCCAATATTCCGGGCGAAACCCGCACCATTCCCTCTGCAATGTACACCCTGATTCAGACGCCCGGCGGTGAAGGCGCGGCGGCGCGGTTATGTATTATCTCGATAGTGCTGGCACTGGTTTCGCTGTTGGTTTCCGAATGGCTGGCCCGCATTAGCCGCGAAAGGACAGGGAGGTAAGTTATGCTGGAACTCAATTTCACCCAGACACTGGGTACGCATCGCTTACGCATTGCTGAAACGCTGCCTGCCAGCGGCATCACCGCGATTTTTGGCGTTTCGGGCGCCGGGAAAACCTCGTTGATCAACGCGATTGGCGGCCTGACACACCCACAGCAAGGGCGGATAGCGCTGAATAATCGCGTGCTGTTTGATACCGAAAGCAAGATTTGCCTGCCGCCGGAGAAGCGGCGTGTCGGCTATGTTTTCCAGGACGCGCGGCTGTTTCCCCATTACAAAGTGCGCGGCAACCTGCGTTACGGCATGGCCAAATCCATGGCTGGTCAGTTCGACAAACTGGTGGCGTTACTCGGTATTGAACCGTTGCTGGATCGTTTACCCGGTGGGCTTTCCGGCGGCGAAAAGCAGCGTGTGGCGATTGGCCGTGCGCTGTTAACCGCGCCGGAATTGCTGCTGTTGGATGAACCGCTGGCGTCGCTGGATATTCCTCGTAAGCGCGAGTTGCTGCCGTACCTGCAACGGCTGGCCCGGGAGATCAATATTCCAATGCTGTACGTCAGCCACTCCCTGGATGAAATCCTGCATCTGGCAGATAAAGTGATGGTGCTGGAGGCGGGAGAAGTAAAAGCCTTCGGCAGCCTGGAAGATGTCTGGGGCAGCCGCGTGATGAACCCGTGGTTACCGGCGGAGCAGCAAAGTAGCGTGTTGAAAGTGGTGGTGCTGGAGCACCATCCGCACTATGCGATGACGGCGCTGGCGCTTGGTGATCAGCATATTTGGGTTAACAAGGTCGACCTTCCGCTGCAAAGCGCGCTGCGGATCCGTATTCAGGCGACAGATGTTTCGCTGGTGCTGCAGCCGCCGATGAATACCAGTATCCGTAATATTCTGCGTGCGAAAGTGGCGCAATGTTTTGATATCGACGGCCAGGTGGAAGTGCAACTGGAAGTAGGCAGCCGCACCCTGTGGGCGCGCATCAGTCCGTGGGCCAGAGATGAGCTGGCCGTGAAGCCGGGTCAGTGGTTATATGCGCAAATCAAAAGCGTGTCGATAACCGCCTGATCGCCGGATGCGCCGCCTGCGATGCATTGTGGGCGGTCATCAGCCCGCGCCCGGTATTAGCCCCTGACGCAGGAGCATAAGCTTTTCACCCGGCTAATCCGGACGGGGGTTTACAGCAGTTCTTTGTAGATAAATTGCGCAATGCTGTCGACGGTGTTGTCGCCAATCACCACGTTAGCATGGGCTTTTACCGCGTCATCGGCATTGCCCATCGCCACGCCGACACCAGCGGCTTCCAGCATGCTGATATCGTTATAGTTATCACCAAACGCCACCACGTCCTTCATCGATAGCCCCTGTGACGCCACCCATTCGCTCAGACGTTTGCCTTTGCTGTTGCCCGCGCGGGCGATATCGACTTGATCATGCCATGACCATTCGCACTCCAGCCCCAGCGTTTGCTCCACGTGGTGGGCAAAATTTTTCAGTTTCTGCGTGTCGGTATCGGTGAGCGCGAATTTCCAGATAGCCTCTACCTCCTGTGCCGCTGTGCGCAGGGAAGCCACTTGCCGGAAGACCGGGCGCTGCTCTGGCGGCAACTGTTGCGCCCAGGTGTTGGTGCGCTCAACATGGCCGGTTGGCTTTTCATACAGCATGGCGTTGTCGACGTACATCAGACCGTGAACCGCGTGCTCAGCAAGCAGTGTGATCAACTGCTGCGCCTGTAAAACCGGCAACGGATCGGCGCTTAACACTTTTTTTGCATGATAATCATACAAATAAGTGCCATTACAACAAATTGCAGGTGTATCCAGCGCCAGTGCCTGATAAAAAGGGTGGATGGCAACATGATGCCGACCTGTCACGATAATCAGTTGATGACCGGCGGCTTTTGCGCGAGCCAGCGCTTCAAGGGATGAGGGCAGAAGCGTTTTTTTCGGGGTCAGTAGCGTACCGTCTAAATCCAGTGCAATCACGCGCGAAGTCATATCGTATTCCGTGGTCGATGTTGAAATTCAAATGTCGGGGGATGGTACACCGGGTCACCGGCTGCGCAAAATCTCCGGGTAAAATTCAGCATCAACCAACAAAAGCAGCTATCCTGGTTACTTAATGCAAAAAAGAATTAGAGGAGAGGAGCGTTCATGAAACAAACCGTTTATACCGCCAGCCCGGAAAGCCAGCAGATCCACGTCTGGCGCCTGAACTCTGAAGGTAGCCTGACGCTTGTCCAGGTGGTGGATGTGCCCGGCCAGGTGCAGCCGATGGTTGTCAGCCCGGATAAACGTTACCTCTATGTCGGGGTTCGCCCTGAATTTCGCGTTATCGCGTATCGTATCGCGCCGGATGATGGCGCCCTGACTTTCGCGGCGGAATCGCCGCTGCCGGGCAGCCCGACGCATATCTCAACCGATCGCAGCGGGCGCTTCCTGTTCAGCGCGTCCTACAACGCGGGCAGTGTGAGCGTCGTCCGTCTGGACGATGGCCTGCCGACCGGGACGGTTGACGTGGTGGAAGGGCTGGAAGGGTGCCACTCGGCGAATATCTCCCCGGACAACCGCACTCTATGGACACCGGCACTGAAACAGGATCGCATCTGCCTGTTTACGCTGGCCGATGACGGCAATCTGACGGCGCAGGAGCCAGCGGAGGTCACCACCGTTGAGGGCGCTGGCCCGCGTCATATGGTGTTTCATCCGAACCAGCGTTTTGCCTACTGCGTCAATGAACTCAACGGTTCAGTCGATGTCTGGCAGCTCAGCGATGCGCATGGCAACATCGAGTGTGTGCAGACGCTGGATATGATGCCTGCGGATTTCAGCGACACGCGCTGGGCGGCGGATATTCATATCACGCCGGATGGTCGCCATCTTTATACCTGCGACCGTACCGCCAGCATTATCACCGTGTTCAGCGTTTCGGAAGATGGTAGCGTGCTGGCGATCGAAGGCTTCCAGCCAACGGAAACGCAGCCGCGCGGCTTCAATATTGATAATCGCGGTCAATACCTGATTGCCGCCGGGCAGAAATCGCACCACATTGCGGTGTACGAGATCAGCGGCGAGCAAGGGTTGCTGACCGAGAAATCCCGCTATGCGGTAGGTCAGGGGCCAATGTGGGTGGTGGTTAACGCGTTCTGATGCTGCATGTCGCGCATAAAAAAACCTCGCCACGGCGAGGTTTTTTCTTATCAGGAGCGGCTTATTTCTTCGGCATCGCCACAACCTGGCTACCAACGCCGCGGTTGTTGAACTCCCACATGCGGTTGAACTGCGGGTTGTTCAGCTCGCGCTGCACGTTGCCTTTATCGTCAACGGTTCCGGTGTTACCGGAATAAGCACGGCCGGAAACAGCGGCATCGGTCCACGGTTTCGCCACGTTAAAGCCTTCGTTGATTACGCTATCGCGGATCACCACCTGGCCGTTGGTGTTGCCATCAACATCCAGTGAACGACCGAGCTGTGCCACACCGTTACCGGCGGCGTTAAAGCGGCTGTTGACGGCGAGGAAACCGTAATACAGGTTAGACAGGGTGGCTGGTGCGAACACATAACCTTCCTGCTGGGTGCGCGAGTTCACTACGCGGAAGTCAGTGTTATCAAACACCACCGCGCCGCGACCGGCCACGATATCGACATCGCCTTCAAGATAGCTGTTGGTCACCAGCGTACGGGTCTGGCGATCGGTACGCAGGGTGTTATCTACGCCGCTGTTGGTAACAAAGAAGGTGTTCTGGCGACCCAGAATATTGACGTTGTTGATCTGCACTTTATCGCCATCGCTGCGCAGCGCCACCGCCTGGTGGTTACCCGCGTCAACGCTGTCACCCAGCGTATTTTCAATGGTCAGGTTTTGCAGTTGCAGGCCGTTATTCTGTGACCAGAAGACCGCAGAACACATTACGCCGACAGTTGCGGTACGTTTGCTCTGGCAGTTATCGAACATATACCACGCCGGTTTGCCCGGCATGTATTTGCCCGACGGATTGACCAGACGACGCCAGCTGTTCGGGTCCATTTCGGCATCAATAGCCTGTTTGATTTTCACATCCAGCGCTTTCTCGCCGGTACCGTAAATGGTCACGCTGCCGGACGCGGCAGGCACATAAACCGTACCTTCATATTCACCCGGCATCACCGCGATGTACTGACGATCGCTGGCGTGTTTGTTGATTGCCGCGTCTACCGCTGCCTGAATGGTGGTATGTGTCACACCCGGCGTACCGGCCGGGCCGACCACGAAGTTCGCTTTTTCCGGCAGACGGATGGCGACCGGTTTCCATGCCGCGTTATCCGGCGTCATGGCGGTAAAATAGCGGTCCGCTACAAAGTTTTTCGCTTCACCTGCGCTGAGGATCGGGCGCGCGGCGGTGCCAGGCGCTTTCTGTTCAGACGGACGTTCCGCCGGCGGGGTTGAGCTACAGGCGGTCAGTGTCACGCCAAAAGCGAGCGCCAGCGCCAGACGGGAAACCGATGATGTGTTCAAGGGGAGCTCCAGACTATGCAAAAGTTGAAAGAGGACTTCAAAGCCTGCTTTTTTATACTAAGTTGAGCGAAACGGGAAGCCGATTTGTACAATCGGCTGTAAATCCCTTCTTTTTAGCTAAAAAGGGCAGTAATTGAGGCGCTGGAAAGCGTATGGAAATGGACGTTAAAACCGACCATCGCGCCGCTGGCATTTTCATCGACCTCAATGCGCTCTACGTCCAGCGCATAGACGGTAAAGATATAACGGTGCGTTTCGCCTTTCGGCGGTGCGGCACCGCCGTAACCGGCTTTGCCGAAATCGGTGCGTGTCTGCACTGCGCCATCCGGCAATGCCGCCAGACCGGAACCGGCGCCTTGCGGCAGCACGCGTGTATCAGCGGGAAGGTTCGCAACTACCCAGTGCCACCAGCCGGAGCCGGTTGGTGCATCCGGATCGTAGCAAGTCACAACAAAACTTTTGGTGCCGGCAGGTACCTCATCCCACGCCAGATGCGGGGAGATATTGTCGCCGTCGTAGCCCATACCGTTGAACACCTGGCGATGCGGCAGCTTTTCGCCGTCGCGTAAATCATGGCTGACCAACTTCATATGCACTCCTTCTGCTTTTCATGCGTGCCGGGAAGTGTAGCCGATCCCCGGCAAAACCTCAGGCAAAAAGGTCATCGCGCAGCACGGCGGCATTGACGGCGCGGGTCAGACGGGAGAGCTGCTCCGGGGTGATGATATAGGGCGGCATCAGGTAGATAAGCCGGCCAAACGGGCGTACCCATACGCCTTGTTCAACAAAGAAGCGTTGTAGGGCCGCCATATTAACTGGCGAACGGGTTTCCACCACGCCGATGGCTCCCAGCACGCGCACATCGGCGACATTGGCCGCTTCGCGCGCGGGTGCCAGCTCCGCGTTTAACTGCGCTTCAATCGCCGCCACCTGCGTTTGCCACGCGCCACTTTGCAAAATCCCGAGACTGGCGTTGGCGGCCGCGCAGGCCAGCGGGTTGCCCATAAACGTTGGCCCGTGCATAAAGCAGCCTGCTTCACCGTTGCTGATGGTCTCTGCCACGTTGCGGGTGGTGAGCGTTGCCGAAAGCGTCATTGTGCCGCCGGTCAGCGCTTTGCCAAGACACAGAATGTCCGGGGCGATCCCGGCATGTTCGCAGGCAAACAGCTTGCCGGTGCGACCAAAACCGGTGGCGATTTCATCGGCAATCAACAGAATGCCTTCCCGGTCGCACATCTTGCGCACTCGCTTAAGCCACTCCGGGTGATAGATACGCATGCCGCCCGCGCCCTGAACAATAGGTTCGAGGATCACTGCTGCTATTTCGTGGCGATGCGCCGCCATCAGGCGTGCGAAGGCCACCATGTCACGCTCGTCCCATTCGCCGTCAAAGCGGCTTTGCGGCGCGGGCGCAAACAGGTTTTCCGGCAAATAGCCTTTCCACAGGCTGTGCATGGAGTTATCCGGATCGCAGACCGACATCGCGCCAAACGTGTCGCCGTGATAGCCGTTACGGAAGGTGAGAAAACGCTGTCGCGGCTCGCCTTTCGCCTGCCAGTATTGCAGCGCCATCTTCATTGCCACTTCCACCGCCACGGAGCCGGAATCGGCCAGAAAGACGCACTCCAGCGCTTCTGGTGTCATCGCCACCAGCTTGCGGCACAGGTCAATCGCTGGCGGGTGAGTGATGCCGCCAAACATCACGTGGGATACCGAATCGATTTGCGCTTTCATCGCTGCGTTAATTACCGGGTGCCCGTAGCCGTGAATTGCCGCCCACCAGGAGGACATGCCGTCAATCAGATGTTCGCCGCTGCTGAGTATCAGCTCGCAACCTTGTGCGGACTGCACCGGGTAAACCGGCAGCGGGGAGGTCATGGAGGTGTAAGGGTGCCAGATATGTCGCGTGTCAAAGGCGAGATCGTCCAGGGTCATAATCGACTTGTAAACCAAATTAAAAAGTTTTAGGTTTACGAGTCTACACCGAATAACGATTTTACAACACCCTTTGGAGATGCCCGATGGCTCACCACGCACGCTGGACAATGTCGCAAGTGACCGCGCTGTTTGAAAAACCCCTCCTTGAACTGCTGTTTGAAGCGCAGCAGGTTCACCGCCAGCATTTCGATCCGCGCCAGGTTCAGGTCAGCACCTTGCTGTCGATTAAAACCGGTGCCTGCCCGGAAGATTGCAAATACTGCCCGCAGAGCGCGCGGTATAAAACCGGGCTGGAGTCCGAACGGTTAATGGAAGTTGAACAGGTGCTGGAATCCGCCCGCCAGGCGAAACGCGCGGGATCGACGCGTTTCTGCATGGGCGCGGCGTGGAAAAACCCGCACGATCGCGATATGCCCTACCTCGAAAAAATGGTCGAAGGGGTAAAAGCGCTGGGGCTGGAAGCCTGCATGACGCTCGGCACGCTCAACGAAAATCAGGCGCAACGCCTGGCTTCAGCGGGTCTGGATTACTACAACCACAACCTTGATACCTCGCCGGAGTTTTACGGCAATATCATCACCACGCGCACCTATCAGGAGCGCCTCGATACGCTGGATAAAGTGCGCGACGCGGGCATCAAAGTTTGCTCTGGCGGCATTGTTGGTCTTGGTGAAACGGTCAACGATCGCGCCGGTCTGTTATTGCAACTGGCGAACCTGCCAACACCGCCGGAAAGCGTGCCGATCAATATGCTGGTCAAAGTAAAAGGGACGCCGCTGGCGGATAACGAGGACGTCGACGCCTTTGACTTTATCCGCACCATTGCGGTTGCGCGCATCATGATGCCGACTTCGCATGTGCGTCTTTCTGCCGGGCGCGAGCAGATGAACGAGCAGACTCAGGCGATGTGCTTTATGGCCGGGGCGAACTCCATTTTCTACGGCTGCAAGCTGCTTACCACGCCGAACCCGGAAGAGGATAAAGATCTGCAACTGTTCCGTAAGCTCGGCCTGAACCCGCAGCAGACGGCGGTGCTGAACGGCGACAACGAGCAACAGCAGCAGCTTGAGCAACAGTTGTTACACGCCGATACCGACCAGTATTACAACGCGGCAGCCGTATGAGCTGGCAACAGCGTATTGATGCCGCTCTGGATGAGCGTCGCGCGGCAGATGCGCTGCGCACAAGGCGTGCCGTCTCGCAGGGCGCGGGGCGCTGGCTCACACTTGGCGAGCAGCGCTTTTGCAACTTCTCCAGTAATGATTACCTCGGTTTAAGCCAACATCCTGCCGTGATCCGCGCCTGGCAACAGGGCGCGGAACGTTATGGCGTGGGTAGCGGTGGCTCCGGTCATGTCAGCGGCTACACCACCGCGCACCGGGAACTGGAGGAGGCGCTGGCCGACTGGCTTGGTTACTCGCGCGCGTTGCTGTTTATCTCTGGTTTTGCCGCTAATCAGGCGGTCATTGCTGCGCTGACGGGCAAAGAGGACAGGATTGTCGCTGACAAATTAAGCCACGCATCACTGCTGGAAGCCGCCAGCCACAGCCCGGCGCAGCTGCGGCGTTTCGCGCATAACGATATCGGGCAACTGACCACGCTGCTGGCAAAACCGCTTGCCGGGCAGCAACTGGTGGTGACCGAGGGCGTCTTCAGCATGGATGGCGACAGTGCACCGCTGGTGGCGGTTGCTGATGCCACGCGGGAAGCGCGGGCCTGGTTGATGGTGGATGATGCCCACGGCATTGGCGTGGTGGGCGAGCAGGGGCGCGGCAGTTGTCACCTGCAGGGCATCAAGCCGCACGTGCTGGTGGTGACCTTCGGCAAAGGCTTTGGCGTCAGTGGTGCGGCGGTGTTGTGCAGTGACACGGTGGCGGATTACCTGCTGCAATTTGCCCGCCACCTGATTTACAGCACCTCGATGCCTCCCGCACAGGCGGTGGCGCTTGGCGCGGCATTGCAGGTTATTCGTAGCGACGAGGGGAAAGCGCGGCGTGAAAAACTGGCGGCGCTGATTGCCCATTTTCGTCACAGTGTGGCATATGAATCCGTCACGATGACGGATTCCACCAGCGCAATCCAGCCACTGATTGTGGGTGAAAATAGCCGCGCATTGCGGCTGGCTGAACGCTTGCGTCAGCGCGGCTGTTGGGTGACAGCGATTCGCCCGCCCACCGTACCGCCGGGCACAGCGCGGTTACGCCTGACGCTGACGGCAGAGCACCAGTTCGATGATATCGACCGTTTGCTGGAGGCTTTGCATGACGGTGAATAAACAGGCGGTCGCCGCTGCTTTTGGCCGCGCGGCGCACAGTTATACTCAGCACGACGAATTGCAGCGCCGGAGCGCCGATCTGCTGTTATCTAAGTTGGGCGCTGTCACGCCTGCTCAGGTGCTGGACGCCGGTTGTGGGCCCGGCGTAATGAGCCGCTACTGGCGCGGGCAGGGCGGTGAGGTAACGGCGTTGGATCTCTCGGCGAATATGCTCGATGAGGCGCGCCGTCAGCACAGCGCGCAGCGCTATGTCAGAGGCGATATTGAGGCCATGCCGCTGGCGGATGCGCAATTTTCACTGGTCTGGAGCAACCTGGCGGTGCAGTGGTGTGATGATTTGCGCCAGGCTGTCGGGGAGTTGTATCGCGTGACTCAACCCGGCGGTTGTGTTGCTTTTACGACACTGGTCGCGGCATCACTGCCGGAGCTGAACCAGGCGTGGCGCGCGATTGACGACCATCCGCACGCCAACCGTTTTTTAACCTTGCCAGCTATCGGACAGGCTTTGCGTGGCTGGCGGCTGCGCAGTGGCGTCGAGACGATAACCTTGCACTTTGACGATGCCACTGCGGCGCTGCGTTCGCTAAAAGGTATTGGCGCAACACATTTACACGCGGGCAGGCAGCAGGGGCTGACACGCGGCAAACTGCAACGCTTGCAGCTGGCCTGGCCGCAACAGCAGGGCAAATGCCCGCTGACTTACCATCTTTTTTGGGGAGTGATCGCCCGTGATTGAACGCTATTTTGTGACCGGTACGGATACGGAAGTCGGGAAAACTGTCGCCAGCTGCGCGCTTTTGCAGGCGGCAAATCTGCGTGGTTTACGCAGCGCGGGTTATAAACCGGTGGCTTCCGGGAGTGAGATGACCGCAGACGGGTTACGCAACAGCGATGCGCTGGCGCTGCAGCACCACAGCAGCCTGCCGATGGCGTATAAGACCGTCAATCCGTATACCTTCGCAGAACCCACATCACCGCATATTGTGAGTGCCGATGTGGGTGAACCCATTGATGCGCGGGTGATGTCCGCCGGGCTACGCGCGCTGGAAACACAGGCGGAGTGGCTATTGGTGGAAGGGGCGGGGGGCTGGTTTACGCCGCTTTCAGAGACGCTCACTTTCGCCGACTGGGTGGTGCAGGAGCAGTTGCCGGTGATTCTGGTCGTTGGTGTAAAACTTGGCTGTATCAACCATGCCATGTTAACCGCACAAGCGGTGCGTCAGGCGGGGTTACGGCTGGCGGGCTGGATTGCTAACGATGTGGTGCAGCCGGGAAGGCGACACCCGGAGTATCTGGCAACGCTTCGGCGCGTGATGCAGGCTCCGCTGATTGGCGAAATTCCCTGGTTTGCCCACGCACCGGAAAAAGAAAAAACGGGTCATTATCTTGATCTCAGTGTCCTGACTCCGGTGTCATCCACTTTGAGAGCAGTGGATCATCAAGCAGTTTAACGTCGCCCTGCGCGACATTGCGCCCGCGGTGCAGCAGGCAGAAACGGTCGGCGACCCGGCGAATAAATGATAAGTGCTGTTCAGCCAACAAAATGGTCATGCCAAACTCCTGGTTGAGCCGCACGATCAAATTGCCCAGTTTATGAATAAAAGCCTGCCCAAGACCGCGCGTTGGCTCATCCAGGATCAACAGCCGTGGGTGCGTAACCAGCGCCCGCGCCATCGCCAGTTGTTGTTGGTTATCTTCTGACAACTCCGCGCCACGTACCTGGCGCAGCTCATACAGTTCAGGGAACAAATCGTAAATATCCCGCCGCACTGCGCTGCCCGGTTCACTGCCGGCGCGCATCGCGACATGCAGATTTTCCTCAATGGTGAGTTGCGAAAAAATCCGCCTGTCCTGCGGCACATAGCTGATGCCGATGGCGCTGCGGTGTTCGGCTTGCAAAGAGAGCAAGTCGCGCGGCGGTGCGCCCGCTTCCTGCCAAATCATGCTGCCGCTTTCAATGGGTAAATAGCCGGTGATGCAATTCACCAGTGTCGTCTTGCCCATGCCTGGCAACCCAATAACTGATGTGCAGACCCCGGGGGATAAATCGAGGTCGACATTCCACAATGTATGCTGATTACCGTAATACTGGTTTACTGCCCGTAAGCTCAACATTGTCCGCTCCTTGTTTCGGCTCTGATGACTTTGATGATTCTGCAAAAGGCTTGCCAGAACATAAAAAAGGCTTTTTTTTCGGATGCCGCTGAGAAAAGTGGCTTTTAAAACGTGAGGAGGGAAGAAGCCAGGTAAAAATTCTGCACTTTGCCAGTGCTTGCAGTGTTGAGTTGTGGTGCAGTAATGGCTGGATTTGTGAGAACGATCTCATGCGGATCCTGCGTTTCGTTTGCCGATAATTATCAAAAAGAAAAGATAAAAAATTTTTAGCGGCGCCCGCCTGGGACTAAATGGGATTTGGCGGGAAGGCGAGGTATCCGGCCTGGCGGCAGTTATCCACTATTCCTGTGGATAACCTTGTGTATTAGAGTTAGAAAACATGCGGCAAGCGAGAGAGGACGCGGGTTGCGCCTGAATTGGTGTTAAACACGTCTTTTTAAGATTATTTTTAATAATCAAAAGGTTATATAAAAGCAATGCCTGTAAGAAAAGTGTCACCCGCTGCCACAAAACTTTCAAAGGCTCGCTTGACAAATGTTAAAAGAGGAAAAATTTTGGGGATAACCTGAAAGGGTTAGTGTTTTATCTTGTCCGCGCTGAAATTTGAGGGGAGAAGCGGTGCCCTAACGGGGAGTAGTACAGATTGCCTGTTTTGCTACTGTTTTTTCATCCAGTGTTATTTATTGGCAAAAGTGAACAGGGTGAGTAAAATGTGTTACCTGCCCGCTCATTCCTTCATCAGGTAGCCGTTCATGAGTAAACCGTTCAAACTGAATTCCGCTTTTCGTCCTTCCGGCGATCAGCCTGAAGCTATCCGCCGCCTCAAGGAAGGTCTGGAAGACGGCCTGGCGCACCAGACGCTGCTCGGGGTGACGGGTTCAGGGAAGACATTCACCGTCGCCAATGTGATTGCCGATCTCCAGCGCCCGACAATGGTGCTGGCACCGAACAAAACGCTGGCCGCGCAGCTGTATGGTGAAATGAAAGAGTTCTTCCCGGAGAACGCGGTTGAGTACTTCGTCTCTTACTACGACTACTACCAGCCGGAAGCGTATGTGCCAAGTTCTGACACTTTTATCGAAAAAGATGCCTCGGTGAACGAGCATATCGAGCAGATGCGTCTGTCAGCGACGAAGGCGCTGCTGGAGCGTCGCGATGTGATTGTGGTGGCCTCCGTTTCCGCGATCTACGGTCTGGGCGATCCGGATCTCTACCTGAAAATGATGCTGCACCTGACTAAGGGCATGATCATCGATCAACGCGCGATCCTGCGTCGTCTGGCGGAGCTGCAATATACCCGCAACGATCAGGCGTTCCAGCGCGGCACTTTTCGCGTACGCGGCGAAGTTATCGATGTCTTCCCGGCGGAATCTGATGATCTGGCGCTGCGTATCGAATTATTCGATGAAGAAGTTGAGCGCCTGTCGCTGTTCGATCCGCTGACCGGCCATATTGAGTCGGGCATCCAGCGCTTCACCATCTACCCAAAAACGCACTATGTGACGCCGCGCGAGCGGATCGTGCAGGCGATGGAGGAGATCAAAGTTGAACTGGCGGAACGTCGTAAAACGCTGCTGGAAAACAATAAACTGCTGGAAGAGCAGCGGCTCAGCCAGCGTACGCAGTTCGATCTGGAGATGATGAACGAGCTGGGCTACTGCTCGGGGATTGAAAACTACTCGCGCTATCTTTCCGGGCGCGGGCCGGGCGAGCCGCCGCCGACGCTGTTCGACTACCTGCCAGCTGATGGGCTGCTGGTAATCGATGAATCCCACGTGACCATTCCGCAGATCGGCGGGATGTATCGCGGCGACCGCGCGCGTAAAGAGACGCTGGTGGAGTACGGTTTCCGCCTGCCGTCGGCGCTGGATAACCGACCGTTAAAATTTGAAGAGTTTGAAGCGCTGGCACCGCAGTCGATTTATGTATCGGCGACACCGGGCAATTACGAGCTGGAGAAATCGGGTAGCGAAGTGATTGATCAGGTGGTGCGCCCGACAGGGCTGCTCGATCCGGTAATTGAAGTGCGTCCGGTGGCGACTCAGGTGGACGATTTGCTCTCTGAAATTCGCCAGCGCGCCGCGATTAACGAACGTGTTCTGGTGACGACGCTGACCAAACGCATGGCGGAAGATCTCACCGAATATCTGGAAGAGCATGGCGAGCGGGTGCGTTATCTGCACTCGGATATCGACACCGTTGAACGTATGGAGATTATCCGCGATTTGCGCCTTGGCGAGTTCGATGTGCTGGTCGGTATCAACTTGCTGCGTGAGGGGCTGGATATGCCGGAAGTCTCGCTGGTGGCGATTCTGGATGCCGACAAAGAGGGCTTCCTGCGTTCTGAGCGCTCACTTATCCAGACGATTGGCCGTGCCGCACGTAACATCAACGGTAAAGCGATTCTGTATGGCGACAAGATCACACCGTCGATGGCGAAAGCGATTGGCGAAACCGAGCGTCGTCGTGAGAAACAGCAGCGCTATAACGAAGAACACGGTATTACGCCACAGGGTCTGAACAAGAAAGTGGTGGATATTCTGGCGCTTGGCGAAGGGCTGGCGAAGACGCGCGCGAAAGGCCGTGGTAAAACGCGCACGCCCGCGCAGGTGGAAGCGGCTGAACTGGCGCTCTCGCCGAAAGCGCTGCAGCAGAAAATCCACGAACTGGAAGGTCAGATGATGCAGCATGCGCAAAATCTGGAGTTCGAAGAAGCGGCGAAAGTACGCGACCAGTTGCACCAGTTGCGCGATCTGTTTATTGCCGCATCCTGAAATCCGTGCGATGACATGACAGCACAAAATAACAAAAAAGAGAGCCTGTCCGGGCTCTCTTAATGTTGGCTTAACCTACGCCTGACACACTGCCCACCGGTATTCTGGAGGGCAATCTGATGCAACAATTTAAGGTTCGTGAGTTTTTCGCTGTCGCTTTCGCGCTGGCGTTAGTGATTGTTTTTGCCCGTCTGTGGGTGCTGACCTACTGATTTATGCCTGGCGGGCGCCGGGGAGAAATTTTACCCACGCCCGTACGCCACATTGCGTCAGCCGGTTGTGCAAAAAGAACTGCGCGTCATGCAGTTGCGCGATACGCGACACAATGCTTAATCCCAGGCCCGCGCCGCCATAGCGGCTGTCCATACGCACGAAGGCTTTACTGAGCTCTCCGCTGCGACTTTCATCAATGCCCGGCCCTTCATCTTCCACCGCCAGTACCGGTGCGGCAGCGTTTTCGATACGTACGGTAATGGCCGATCCTGCCGGGCTATAGCGGTGGGCGTTCTCCACCAGGTTTCTCACCAGCAGCCGCAGCAGCGTGGCGTCACCGGCAACCGCAATGTCCCTTTCTGGCTCTGCAATTTCCAGCGTCTGTTCGCGCGCGGTCAGCATCTGTTCCAGTTCACTGCGCATGGGTTGCACCACATCCTGCAACAGCATCACCTGCTGGTAACTCCCTGCGGAGAAAGACTGCCCGACGCGCGCCAGCAGTAATAGCTGGGCAATGTTTTCCGTCATTTGCTCAAGGCGCTGCACCAGCGGGTCGACGTTGATGCCGCTGGTTTTCGCCATCAATTCCAGATGCAGACGTAACCCCGCCAGCGGCGTGCGCAGCTCATGGGCAACGTCGGCGGTAAACAGCCGCTCCCTGTCGAGGGTTAGCGTCAGGCGGGAGACCAGCTCGTTAATCGATGAGGTAACCGCTTCCACTTCGCTGACGCTGTTGTTGAGCGTGATGGGTTGCAGGTTGTTCGGTGTGCGTTTATTCAGCTCTTCCTGCAGCTCAAGCAGCGGACGGGTAATGGCTTTCACCGCCTGCATACAGAGCAGCAGCGCCAGCCCGATGATCAACAGGCTTGGCACCAGCAGGCTGGCCACTGCTTCGCGGACTTCATGCTCGATATGTTTGCGGTTGTTGTGATTATGAATGGCTGCCTGCACCAGCAGCTGGATTTGCTCTTCGCTTTCATGCCACAGCCAGAACACGCTGACCAACTGGCAAAACACCAGAATGCCACCGATGGTGAGTAACAAACGGCGGCGCATGCTCCAGCGCCTGAAATTGAAGAGCGCCATCAATCAGCTCCGTTCCTGCGGTTGTACCAGCATATAGCCAAACCCGCGCACGGTACGGATACGCGATTTACCGATTTTGTCGCGTAAATTATGGATATGCACTTCCAGCGTATTCGTCGACGGTTCGTTATCCCAGTTGTAAATATCGTTATAGAGGATCTCCCGGTGTACCGGGCTTTCGGCTTTCAGCATCAGGCGCGACAGCAGGGCGTACTCTTTTGGCGTCAGCTCCAGCAACTGGTTATCCAGCCACGCCTGGCGGCGGGTCACATTCAGCGTCAGATTACCGTGGCTGATTTCGTTATCGCCCTGATTATTATGACGGCGCAGCAGCGCGCGAATGCGGGCGTTCAGCTCGTCCAGCGCAAAGGGTTTGACTAGGTAGTCGTCTGCACCGGTATCCAGCCCTGCCACGCGATCTTCAAGCGTATCGCGGGCGGTGAGGATCAATACCGGCAACGTATATTTTTCGCGGCGCAGCCGGGTGAGCAGATGCAAACCGTCTTCATCCGGCAGACCCAAATCGAGCACCAGCAGGCTGTAATGGCCGTTTGCCAGACACAGCGCAGCTTCATGCGCGGTAGAGACGCCATCGCAGGCGTACCCTTCGCTTTGCATCGCCAGAATCAACCCCTGCAACAGCAGAGCATCATCTTCAACCACCAGAATCTTCATTTCAACTGCCCCCGGCACGCGGTTAAAAGATCGTCTTCAGCACGGTACTCTTTCGTGCTGACACCCAGTATACCCAACATCGTCGGGAAGAGGTTGTCCTGTGAAACTGCCTTCTCCCGCGCATTTTTTTGCAGACACTGACTGTTCACGCCATAACGCGTTTGATACTCCTGCGACAGCCAAATCAGCAGCGGAACATGTTTTTGTGTTTCCGGCGCAATGGAGTACGGCAGGCCGTGCAAGTAAACGCCATTTTCGCCAAGCGACTCACCGTGATCGGAGAGATAAACCAGGCTGGTGGTGAATTTATCCTGCTTCGATTGCAGCAATTTTATTGCTTTATCAACAATATAATCGACGTACAAAATGGTGTTGTCGTAGGTATTGATCAACTGCTGCTGTGAGCAGGTCTGAATTTCATTGGTATCGCAGGTCGGCGTAAATTTACGGAACTGCGCCGGGTAGCGGTTGTAATACGTCGGCCCGTGGCTGCCGATGGTGTGTAATACAATCACCCCGTCACCCTGCAATTTATCGATATAACTGGCGAGATCGTGGAATAAGATCTCATCCTGGCATTCGCCTTTAATACAGTAATCCGGCAAGTTTAATTGCGTCATATCCTGATGCGGAACACGATCGCATGCGCCTTTACAGCCACCGTCGTTCTCATTCCACAGCACGTTAATTCCCGCACGTTGGATAATATCCAGCAACCCTTCCTGATGCGCCGCCAGTTGATCGTCATAATGGGCGCGTGTCATACCGGAGAACATGCACGGTACGGAGACGGCGGTCGCCGTCCCACAGGAAGCGGTGTTCTGAAAGTAAATAACATTATCCTGTTTTAACAACGGGTTGGTTTCACGCTCATACCCGCCGAGTGAAAAGTTCGCCGCACGCGAAGTTTCACCCAGCACCAGAATTGTGAGGTTTTTGTGCGGACCGCGCTGCATTTCCGGGCGTTGACGCGCATCTTCGCCAATTCTCACCAGCGGCAGATTGGCGGTGCGGTTATGGGAATACCACGACAGTGAAGCCGTAATGGAGTTTGACGGGCTGAGTGTTTTCACCAGCTCTTTATTATTGCGAAACAGCGAGGCGTAATCTTTATAAAACAGCAGCGCCACCGCCACGATAACCAGCACAGAAATAATAATGCTGGCAACGCGCAACATTACGCTGCGTAACGCGGAGCGGGCGGGTTTTATTTTAATCCACCAGGCGATAACCACGGCCAGAATGCCGGTCAGCAGCAGCGTCAGCACCAGTTTGGTCGACAGCAGGGCGAAACTTTCCGCCGGCGTGGTGTCGAGAATATTGGTGATCATTGAACGGTCGATAATAATGCCAAACGTCGAAATGAAATACTGCGCCGCCGAACTCACCAGCACAAAGAGTGAGATAACCAGGCGGTCAAGACGCACAAACGACGCCAGAGACAACACAATATTAATGACGCTGAAAGCAACCAGTGGCATGGAAAGGAAAACCAGCCAGCTATGCAATGAGTTCACCGGCAATAAAGTGAATGCCTGATGATAAAACGCAATATTCAGGCCCAGCGCAATATAAGCGGCGAAGAGCAGAAGAAAATGGAGGCGGCTTAAAGTTGGCCGACGAAGGTGAAGCATACGCATACTCTGATCCTGCAATGAAAGTAGCGCTATGCTGACAGCCGATTTTTAAGACAACCTTAAGAAATTAAGCAAAGCACTGGCGGGAGAAAAAATTCCCGCCGTCCGCCTCTTAACCCAAATGTTGCACCGCTTTTTCCAGCGCGACGCGCAGCAGATGCCGGTCGTGGCGGTAGGGAATATCGCTGGCTTCCAGCACTTCCTGAATAATTAACCGATCGCTAACGGCTTGCGTGTCGACTTTCGGGCCAACAATGGCGGCATCGATAATTTTTTTACCGACGTACTGCTCCATAATCGCCAGTTTGTCTGCCAGCGTCAGGCTGGCGGCGGCCGGGCTGAGTTCTTTACCAAGGTTGCCAATGTAAACGACCGGCGCGGGTGTACGGCGTAACGCCTGTGCCAGATCGTCGAGCAGCAGCAGCGGCAGCAGGCTGGTGTAAAAGCTGCCTGGGCCGATGATAATCAAATCCGCTTCTGCGATTGCCTGTACTGCTTCGCGAGTGGCATGCACCTTCGGAAACAGCATTAACTCCTGGATTGGCGCGTGAAGCTGGTCAATGTTGACCTCGCCATAAACCTGATGCCCTTCACTGTCTGTCGCCATTAAATCGACGGGTTGCTCAGACATCGGGATCAAAAACGCGTCCACCTTTAATAAATTGCGAATTAAATTGATCGCTTCCAGAGGCCGCACACTCAGGTGATCGAGCGCCTTTAACATTAAATTTCCGAGGTTATGCCCGGAAAGTTCGCCGTTACCGCTAAAACGGTACTCAAACATCGCCGAGGCTACACTCGGTTCCGTGATGAGCTGGTTTAAACAATTACGCATATCGCCCCAGGCTATTCCGCCTTCAGAGCGGCGAATACGCCCGGTTGAGCCGCCATTATCGGTGGTGGTGACAATGCCGGTAAGTCGCGATCCCAACGAGGCAAGCGAAGACATCACACGCCCGAGGCCATGCCCGCCGCCGAGGGCGACAACACGATCCAGGTCTGCAAGTGTGCGATTACGCATAATGGTTCCTTATCAAAATTTACCGCGCTACGTTAGCCTAAATACCACCAAAAGACGATGCCGCGCAGGAAGGAAAATGACACATATCAAAGCAAAAAGGCGATTTTCGCGTACTCTGTAGCGAAAGTGCATGATCATGACGCTATGTATCTGTTTATATAGCGATGATCGTGATAGCGAAAGCCCGACGTTCGCGCTACTATCGCTTAAGCAATTTTAGCGTTACTGACAAAACATACACTCAAGCCTAAGCAACCTAACTCTCACGACATGGTGCTTTGGCCGTAGCAAAACCGAACGGTTCTGCTGCCAGGGTGCAGAAAGAAATGACTGCATCTCCCGTACTTGGAAAGGTGTACATGGCCTCACAACTTACCGATGCGTTCGCGCGTAAGTTCTATTACTTGCGTTTGTCGATCACCGATGTGTGCAATTTCCGTTGCACCTACTGTCTGCCCGACGGCTATAAGCCGAGCGGCGTCAACAATAATGGCTTCCTGAGCGTCGAAGAAATTCGCCGGGTGACGCGTGCGTTTAGCGCGATGGGCACGGAGAAAGTGCGCCTGACCGGCGGGGAGCCCTCCCTGCGCCGCGATTTTACCGACATCATTGCGGCGGTGCGTGAAAACAGCGCTATCCGACAAATCGCCGTCACTACCAATGGCTACCGCCTTGCACGTGACGCGGCCCAGTGGCGCAAGGCGGGGCTTACCGCCATCAACGTCAGCGTCGACAGTCTCGATGCGCGGCAATTTCACGCCATTACCGGACAGGATAAATTCCGCCAGGTGATGGACGGTATCGATGCCGCCTTCAGCGCCGGGTTTGCTAAAGTCAAAGTCAACACCGTGCTGATGCGCGATGTGAACCATCATCAGCTCGACACCTTTCTGGCGTGGATCAAATCGCGTCCCATCCAGCTACGCTTTATTGAACTGATGGAAACCGGCGAGGGCAGCGAGCTTTTTCGCAACCACCATATCTCCGGCATGGTGCTGCGCGATGAGCTACTTAAACGCGGCTGGATCCACCAGTTGCGCCAGCGCAGCGACGGCCCGGCACAGGTTTTCTGCCACCCGGATTACGAGGGGGAGATCGGCCTTATCATGCCGTATGAAAAAGATTTCTGCGCCAGTTGCAACCGTCTGCGCGTCTCCTCGACCGGTAAACTGCATCTGTGCCTGTTTGGCGATGGCGGCGTGAATCTGCGCGATCTGCTGCAAGACGATGCGCAGCAGGCGATGCTTGAACAGCGTATTGCGGTGGCGTTAACGCACAAAAAGCAGACGCACTTCCTGCATCAGGGCAATACAGGCATTACGCAAAACCTTTCATACATCGGCGGTTAAACCGCAAGGAGAATGACATGAGCCAGGTCAGCGCTGAGTTTATCCCGGTCAGGCTAGCTATTTTGACGGTCTCCAGCCGTCGCGGTGAAGAAGACGATACATCCGGTCACTGGCTGCGCGACGCCGCGCATGAAGCCGGTCATCAACTGGTCGATAAAGCCATCGTCAAAGAGAACCGTTACGCCATTCGCGCCCAGGTTTCCGCGTGGATCGCAAGCGATGATGTGCAAGTCGTATTGATCACCGGCGGCACCGGTTTGACGGAAGGCGACCAGGTGCCGGAAGCGTTATTGCCGCTGTTCGACCGTGAAGTCGAAGGGTTTGGCGAAGTGTTCCGCATGCTCTCGTTTGAAGAGATCGGCACCGCGACGCTGCAATCCCGCGCTGTCGCCGGTATAGCGAATAAGACGTTGATTTTTGCCATGCCCGGTTCGACCAAAGCCTGCCGCACCGCATGGGACAATATTATTGCGCCGCAGCTGGATGCGCGTACGCGCCCGTGTAATTTCTATCCCCATCTTAAGAAATAAGTTATGTCACAACTGACCCATATTAACGCCGACGGCGAAGCGCATATGGTGGATGTCTCCGCCAAAGCGGAAACCGTCCGTGAAGCGCGCGCTGAAGCGTTTGTCACCATGCTGCCGCAAACGCTGGCGATGATCGTCGACGGTAGCCACCATAAAGGCGATGTCTTTGCCACTGCGCGTATCGCCGGGATCCAAGCGGCGAAACGCACCTGGGAGCTGATCCCCCTGTGCCACCCGCTATTGTTGAGCAAAGTCGAAGTGCAGTTGCAGGCCGAGCCGGAACATAATCGCGTACGTATCGAAGCCGTATGCCGCCTGAGTGGCAAAACCGGTGTGGAGATGGAAGCGCTGACCGCCGCTTCGGTGGCCGCGTTAACTATTTACGATATGTGCAAAGCGGTACAAAAAGATATGGTGATTGGCCCGGTGCGCCTGCTGGCGAAAAGCGGCGGCAAATCGGGTGATTTCAGGGCGGATAGCAATGATTAAAGTCCTTTTTTTCGCGCAGGTGCGCGAACTGGTTGGCTGCGACAGCACCACCATTGAAACGTCTTTTAGCTCTGTGGAAGCGCTGCGCCAGCATCTGGCCGCACAGGGCGAGCGCTGGGCGCTGGCGCTGGAAGAGGGCAAATTGCTGGCGGCGGTGAATCAGACGCTGGTCAGTTTTGACCATCCGTTGCAAAGCGGCGATGAAGTCGCTTTCTTCCCGCCGGTCACCGGGGGCTGAAATGAGCGAAACGCGAATTTGCGTCGATCATGCGACGTTCAGCGTCGGCGATGAATACGCCTGGCTGGCGGCGTGCGATGAAGACGGCGCGGTAGTGACGTTTACCGGTAAAGTGCGCAATCACAATTTAGGTGACAGCGTCAGTGCGTTAACGCTGGAGCACTATCCGGGTATGACGGAAAAATCGCTGGCGGAGATCGTTGATGAAGCGCGCAGCCGTTGGCCGCTCGGGCGTGTCACCGTATATCACCGTGTGGGCGAATTGTGGCCGGGCGACGAAATTGTCTTTGTTGGTGTGGCCAGCGCGCACCGCAGCAGCGCGTTTGACGCCGGACAATTCATTATGGATTACCTGAAAACCCGCGCGCCGTTCTGGAAACGAGAGGCGACGCCGGAAGGCGATCGCTGGGTGGAAGCCCGCGACAGCGACCAGCAGGCGGCGAAACGTTGGTAATCCGTTGAGCAGGGATGTGTTAACCTTAAAAGGCTAACCCATCAATCTGGAGTGATTATGGACCGTTTCCCTCGTTCTGATTCAATTGTTCAGCACAGCCGTACCGGCTTACAAACGTATATGGCGCAGGTATATGGCTGGATGACCTGCGGCCTGCTGCTGACGGCGTTTGTCGCCTGGTACGCCGCGCGCAGCGAAGCCATCATGTCGTTCGTCTTTTCCAGCCAGATAACCTTCTTTGGCCTGGTGATTGCGCAACTGGCGGTGGTGTTTGTGCTCTCCGGGCTGATTCATAAGTTGAGCGCCGGGCTGGCAACCACGCTGTTTATGCTCTATTCGGCGTTAACCGGGCTAACAATTTCCAGTATTTTGCTGGTCTACACCGCGCAATCTATCGCCGCCACCTTTGTCGTCACCGCCGGGATGTTTGGCGCGATGAGCCTGTATGGTTACACCACCAAACGCGATCTCAGCGGCCTCGGCAGCATGCTGTTTATGGGGCTGATTGGTATTCTGCTGGCCTCACTGGTCAACTTCTGGCTGAAAAGTGAAGCGCTGATGTGGGCAGTAACTTATATCGGGGTGGTGATTTTCGTTGGTCTGACCGCCTACGACACGCAGAAGCTGAAAAATATCGGTCAGCAAATCGATGTTCGCGACGCGTCGCAGCTGCGTAAATCCTCCATTCTCGGCGCGCTGACGCTGTACCTCGACTTCATCAACCTGTTCCTGATGCTGTTGCGTATTTTCGGCAACCGCCGTTAATATCCCGCTTCACGATCCCGGCATTTGCCGGGATTTTTTTGCCTTGCGGACAGCCGCTATTCAGGGAGGAACCCGTTGAAACCCTTTGGCTGGATCCAGCCTGCACAGGTCGCGCCTGCAGAGCTGATGGTCAATATTTGCTTATGGCTGGCGGCAGGAATGGCGCTGAGTATCGCGACGGCCTGGCTGGTGCTGGATGTCATGGCGATCCGCGCGTTTACCGAACACAGCGCGATTATTGTGCTGCTGGTGATCCTCTGGTTTGTCGCCGCCCTGGTGCTCAACGTTCTTTTTGACCGCTTCAATACCTGGCTGGCGTTAGCCGGTCTGGCGCTGATGAGTATCCTCTCGGGCTTGTTGCTCGCCAGCCTGTTTCCGCTCGCCGGGATTATCGTCCATCTGGCGATTACCGGCGGCATGTATCTGCTTGGCGCAGCGATTGCCCATTTTGCCGGTTCATCCCTGCGCGGCAGCGGTTACTACTGGCTGATGGCGCTGGCAGGTTTGTTGCTGGCGATAGCCGTAAACAGCCTGCGTCACAGCGGTCTGTTACTGTGGTTCGGTAGCATAATGGCGGTGCTGTTCTTTAGCGCCGTGAGCGCATACAAAAGCAAGTCCATCGCCGTAAGCGCGCGCGAGCTCTACGCCCGCGAATTTACCACCGTGCAGAGCAGTGCGATCCGTGGCGCACTGGCTATCTGGCTTGGGGTCATCACCGCGTTTTTCAGAACGCTGGAACTGCTGTCGTATCTCTTACCTGGCACCAGCTCGCGCTAAAAACTTACTGCTGCGCCATCGCTTTTTCGTTTTTCGCCCGCAGCTTTTTCGCCCGGCTCTCCAGTAACAGGTAGCAAACCAGCGCCAGCAGCAGCGGCAGGAAGTAGTAAAGTACGCGGTAGGCGAGCAGGGCGGCGATAATCATGCCTTGTGAAACGTGCTCGCTGGCGAGCAGGGCGATGAACACCGCTTCGAGCACGCCGATCCCCGCCGGAATATGCACAATCACACCTGCGATACTGCTGACCAGCAACACGCCAAGCACGAAGAAGAAATCGGCCTGCATGCCCATCAACAGCCAGATAATCGCCCCCATGGCTATCCAGTTGGCGCTGGAAATAGCCAACTGCGCAACGGCAAATTTCCACGATGGCAGCACCAGCTTGTGGCCTTTAATCGTCAGATGGCGGCGTTTGGCGAATGCGCAGCCCCACAGGTAAACCGCGATCACCAGCAGCAACACCACGCCGACAATGCGCAACGTCGTGTCGTCGATATACCAGTGCGCCGGGATCTGCACCACGCCGAAGGTAAAAATCACCCCGCCGAGCAAAATGTAGCCCAGCCAGTTGGTGGTAATACTCAGTGAGAAAATGCGGGTAATCGTGCTCCCCGGCAGGCCAAGACGTGAGTAAAGTCGGTAGCGCATACCGATGCCGCCCACCCACGTGCTGAGCGTCAGGTTAAAGGCATAACAGATAAACGACACCAGCATCACCTGGCGTTTTGCCAGCTTGTGCCCGCAGTAAGCACGGCCGAGCAAATCATAGCAGCCGTATAGCAGGTAGCTGATTACCACCAGTGCGACGGCGCTCAGCAGCGCGGTGCGGTTATAGTCGCGAATGACTTTCCAGACATCATCCCAGTTCACTTTTTGTGCATACAGCACCAGCAGTACCACAACAGCAATAAAGAACAGGACCGTGAGGACTCTTTTCGCCAGCCGCCAGCGCGGATGTGAGCGTGATGTCATGGTTTCACCCCTGAGTGCTGCGCTTCAGTCCGATCCTGGGTTTCGATTTCGGGCTGAACGGGCGGCTCCACCTCGGCCAGCCTTGGCGTATGCGCCGGTAGCCAGCCGACCATCGCCGGGAAGTGGCGTAAAAAGTGGAACACCACCACGCTTTTTCCGAGGTTCCACCACGTTCGTTTCGGCGCCATGGACTCATTTACCCGCACGCAGTCGTTATTAATCAGCCCCTGCAAATTGTCGCGTAGCGTCTGGTTAAACACGCGGTCATGAATAATCAGATTGGCTTCAAGGTTGAGCGACAGGCTCAGCGGATCAAGATTGCTGGAGCCGATAGTGGCCCAGTGATCGTCCATCAGCGCCACTTTGCCATGCAGCGGGCGGCGGCGATATTCATACACCTGGACACCACCTTTCAGCAGATAGTTATAAAGCAGCTCCGCACCAACTTTCACAATCGGCATATCTGGTTCACCCTGCACAATCAGTTTTACGCTGACACCACGCCGGGCGGCGCTGCGCATGGCGTGCAACAACCGGTAGCCGGGGAAGAAGTAGGCGTTGGCGATGATCACTTCGCGGCGCGCATTCGCCAGCATTTTCAGGTAGTGGCGTTCAATGTCGTCGCGGTGATCATCATTATCGCGCCAGACAAACAGCGCCTGCGCTTCGCCGGGTTTGCGGTTCTCCTCCGGGCGATGGCGGCGTTTGCGCCACCAGCGTTTCACCGGTGCGTTATCCGGCAGGTTCTCCAGTTCAAATTGCAAAATATCCAGCACCACCGGGCCTTCAACCCGCACGGCGTAATCCTGCTTCGCTTCCGGGCCGTAGCTGGTGACGTGCTCTGCCGAGTAGTTAATGCCGCCAACAAACGCCACCGTGTTATCGATTACCACGATTTTGCGGTGCATGCGGCGAAAGAGATTGGTGCGCATGCCGAACAGCCGTGGGCCGGGATCGTAGTAACGGAAAATTACCCCCGCCGAGGTCAGCGCACTGACAAACGGTTCGCTCAGATCCGGCGAACCGTAGCCGTCCAGCAGCACTTCAATGCTGATCCCACGCTGGGCAGCACGCAGCAGCACCTGCTGCAACTGACGTCCAACATCGTCTTCAAACCAGATAAAGGTTTCCAGAATAACGCGCTGTTTTGCATGATCGATGGCGTCAAACAGCGCGGGGTAATAGTTATCCCCGTTTTCCAGCAACTGAATGCGATTACCTTCCCGCCAGCTACATTTCATAGATGGATCTCCGCGCTCAGTGGGGCATGATCGGACAAATGACGCCAGTTACGCAGCGGCAACGCGGTCGGTGCGCTGGCGTTCGCGTTTTTCACATAAATACGATCGAGGCGCAGCAGCGGCAGGCTCACCGGAAACGTGCGGGCAGGGCGGCCATGCGCGCGGGTGAAGATCTCCTCCAGCCCGGCCTGCGTTTTTAACGGGTGATTGGCTTTTTGCCGCCAGTCGTTAAAGTCGCCAGCGACCACCACCGGTTCGTTTTCCGGCAGCCCATTGACCCACTCCGCCAGCATGGTCAGTTGTGCCTGGCGGTGCGCTTCCCGCAGCCCGAGGTGGACACAAATCACATGCAACGCATGACCCAGATCCGGCGGCATAATGCGGCAGTAGAGCAGGCCGCGCTTTTCGCTGCCGTCAACGGAGACGTCGCGATTTTCATAATGCTCAATCGGAAAGCGGGAGAGCACCGCATTGCCATGATGTCCTTCCGGGTAAACCGCATTGCGCCCGTAGGCGTAATCGCTCCACATGGTATCGGCAAGGAATTCGTAATGGGTGGTGTCCGGCCAGTTTTCCACATGCAACGGGTGAACTTCATGCGCGCCCATCACCTCTTGCAGGCAGACGATGTCGGCGCTAACGGTACGCACCGCGTCGCGCAGCTCGGGCAAAATAAAGCGGCGATTAAACGCGGTGAAGCCTTTATGGGTATTAATGGTGAGCACTTTTAATGAAAAATTTCGCGCGTGTTGGGTCATAACTCTCCTGCCAGCGTCACTCTCCTCGTGAAAATAAATTGTAGTCCCTGTCACAAAAAAGGGCGGGGTTACGGAATTTTCCGTAAATACGAGTACTCTTCATACAGATAAAAATCCTTCAGGAGAGAAGCCATGAAGTGGCAACAACGTGTTCGTGTCGCGACTGGCCTGAGTTGCTGGCAGATTATGTTGCACGTACTGATTGTAACGCTGCTGGTGATGGGCTGGATGAGCGGCATGCTGGTGCGTGTTGGCTTAGGGCTGTGTGTGCTGTATGGCATCTCCGTGCTGCTGATGCTGTTTCTCCAGCGCCACCATGAAGCGCGCTGGCGCGAGTTCGGCGATGTGCTGGAGGAGCTGACCACCACCTGGTATTTTGGCGCGTCGCTGATTGTTATCTGGCTGCTCTCCCGCGTATTGCAAAATAACTATTTGCTGGCGGTTGTCGGGCTGGCGATCCTCGCGGGACCGGCGGTGGTGTCGCTGCTAACCAAAGAGAGAAAACTGCCTGCTAAATCTTTCGGCCTGCATCAACGCGGTAACGCAGCCAACTCTCACGATCACCGCTAAGCAGTCAAACAGACGGGCAAGCAAACCTGCCCGTACGTAAGCTGAAAACCCGTCACATGATTTTGCGCCTGAACAGCGCATACGCCGCTGAACCGGTGGTCGCCGCAATCACCAGCAGCGGCCACAAACTCTGCCAGACAATGGTAAAGCTGGCGTCCTTCAGGTAAATCTGCTTGGTAATATCGGTAAAGTGGCGGATTGGATTCGCCCAGGTGAGATCCTGCAACCAGACCGGCATATTCTCCACCGGCGACACATAACCGGAGAGCAAAATCGCCGGCATCATAAAGACAAACACGCCAATAAACGCCTGCTGCTGGGTTGAACAGAGCGACGAAATCAGCAAGCCAAAACCCACCAGCGACAAGCCATACACCAGCATGGTGAAATAGAACAGCAGCAGCGAACCGGCGAAGGGAATTTTATACGCCAGAATACCCACGCCGAGCACAATCGTTGCCTGGAACGTGGCGACAATCAGCGCCGGCACCGCTTTACCGACAAAGATTTGCCACGTCGCCAGCGGTGAAACCAGCAATTGATCGAGCGTGCCTTGCTCGCGTTCACGCGCCACCGACAGCGAGGTAACAATCATCACGCCGATGGTGGTAATCATCGCAATCAGCGACGGCACCACAAACCATTTGTAATCAAGATTCGGGTTATACCAGTTGCGTACCACCAGTTCGCTGTTGTTCTGTTTTTCCCGCCCGCTGAGCAGCTCCTGTTGATACGCTTTGACGATCTGCTGTAAATAATTGGCGGCGATTTGCGCGCTGTTCGAGTTACGCCCGTCCAGAATCAACTGCATCGGCGCGGTAATGCCGCTGTCGAGATTGCGCGAGAAATCCGCCGGGAAGCGCACCAGCAACAGCGCTTTTTGCGTGTCGATGGTGGGGCGAATTTCTTGCGGGCTGTTCAGCAATAACACATGGGTAAAGGCTTTCGCGCGGGCAAAACGCTGGGTCAGTTCGACGGCGTGTTTGCCGTTATCTTCGTTATAGATGGCGATGGTGGCGTTGGTCACTTCCAGCGTGGCGGCGAAAGGAAACAGTAGCACCTGAATCAGCACCGGCAGGATCAAAATGGCGCGGGTCTGCGGCTCGCGCAGCAGCGATTGCAACTCTTTGCGGATAAGCGTCAGTAAACGGTAAAACATGGCTTTTCCTTAATCCAGTCTGCGTTTGGTTTTCAGCCACGTCAGGCCAATAAACATCACCGCCGAGGCGATTAAAAACAGCACATTCACCAGCAGCACCACCGGGATATTGCCCGCCAGAAACAGGCTTTGCAGGGTGCTGACAAAGTAGCGAGCTGGAATAATGTACGTCACCACGCGGATAATCGCGGGCATGCTGTCTATCTGGAAAATAAAACCGGACAGCATAATCGACGGTAAAAACGCGGCGTTAAGCGCCACCTGCGCGGCGTTAAATTGATTGCGTGTGACGGTAGAAATCAACAGCCCCATGCCTAAGGTGCTGAGCAAAAACAGGCTGGTAATCAAAAAGAGGATCAGCAGCGAGCCGCGATACGGCACGCCGAGAATAAATACCGACACCAGCATGCACAGCCCCATCGCCAGCATGCCAAGAAAGTAATAGGGAATGAGTTTGCACAGCAGCAGTTCCGCGCGGGTGATTTCGGTGGAGAGCAGCGCTTCCATGGTGCCACGCTCCCACTCGCGTGCCACCACCAGCGAGGTGAGGATCGCGCCAATCACCGTCATGATAATGGTCACCGCACCAGGGATAATAAAATGCTGGCTGATAGCCGCCGGGTTAAACCAGTAGCGCGTTTGCACATCGATCAAAGGCTTAAAGGTCTGCCCGCTGTCTTCCGCGCGTTGCTGCTGCCAGAGTTGCCAGATGCCTTCGACATACCCCTGCACAAAGTTAGCGGTGTTCGGTTCGCTGCCATCGGTTATCACCTGCACCGGCGCGCTGTCGCCAGGGCGCGCCATTTGCGCGGCGAAGTTCACCGGGATCACCACCAGCCCGCGAATGCGCCCGGCCTGCATCATCTGAATCAGCTGCTGGCGGTTATCGCTGATGGTGGCATCAATATAGGGCGAACCGGTCAGCGTATGGGTAAAATCGAGCGCCTCTTCGCTGTGCTGTTCAAGCAGTACGCCTACGCGCAGTTTGCTGGAATCGAGATTAATACCGTAACCGAAAATAAACAGCAGCAGCAGCGGGATCACCACCGCAATCAGCCAGCTACTCGGGTCACGCACAATCTGGCGCGTCTCTTTGACGCATAACGCGCGTACGCGCCGCCAGGAGAGGGCTTTAACGCTCATCGTGGTGCTCCTTATCCCAGTTATGGATAAGTGTAATAAACGCGTGCTCCATTGTCGGGTCCGGGTGATCCGCATCGGCGGTTTGCGCCTTCAGCGCATCCGGCGTGCCGCTGGCAATTAACTTCCCGCGATAGACCAGCCCAATGCGATCGCAATACTCCGCTTCATCCATAAAGTGGGTGGTCACCATTACGGTGACGCCTTTTTCCACCATGCTGTTGATATGCAGCCAGAACTCGCGCCGCGTCAGCGGATCGACACCGGAGGTGGGCTCATCCAGAAACAAAATGTCCGGCTCATGCATCAGCGAGCAGGCCAGCGCCAGCCGCTGCTTAAAGCCGAGCGGTAGTTCATCGGTGGCATGACTGGCGATACTTTTCAGCCCGAAAGCCTCGCTCATGCGGTCGATTTTCTCGTTCTGCGGCCGCCCGCGCAGGCCGTAGACGCCGGAAAAGAAGCGCAGGTTTTGTTCGACCGTCAGGTTGCCGTACAGGGAGAACTTCTGCGCCATATACCCCAGATGCTGGCGCGCTTTGCCGGAGCTGACTTTCAGATCCATATTCAGCACCAGCGCCTGGCCATCCGTCGGCACCAGCAAACCGCACATCATTTTGAAGGTAGTGGATTTCCCCGCGCCGTTCGGGCCGAGCAGGCCAAAAATCTCCCCGCGTTTGACGGCGAAATTGACATTATCGGTGGCGGCGAAATCGCCAAACTTTTTGGTCAGCGATTTGGCTTCAATTACCGTCTCTTCCGCGCTGCCTTCCACCGTATGCAGAATCGCCCCCAGTGGCGATTCGGAAGTGCCCGCGCCGCCAAGCAGGTCGATAAAAGCATCTTCAAAGCGCGGCGCGGTCTCCTCGATCTCCAGAGCGGGCATCTTTTCTGCCTGCCGCAGATCCTCGGGCTGCGCCCCTTTTTTCAGGATCATACGCACCGAGCGGCCCTGGATCATGCCGTCGCTGACCTGCGGCTGCCGCAGGATACGCCGCAGCAGACGGCGGTTGTTCTCCTCTGAACTGGTGACGAGGAAGCTGCGCCCGGCCATGGTTTGCGTCAGTGCTTTCGGTTCGCCCTGATACAGCAGTTCGCCTTCGTTCATCAGCAACACATCGCGGCACTGCTCGGCTTCATCAAGGTAGGAGGTGCTCCAGAGGATCAGCATGCCGTCGCCGGCCAGTTCATGCACCATCTGCCACAGTTCGCGACGGGAAATCGGATCGACACCGACACCCGGCTCATCCAGCAACAGCACTTTCGGTTCGCCGACCAGCGTACAGGCCAGCCCCAGCTTCTGTTTCATGCCGCCGGAGAGTTTCCCAGCCAGCCGCCCGGTAAACGGGGCGAGGGCGGTGAACTCCAGCAGCCGCGCAAACGTCTGACGGCGCTGCTCGCCGGTAACGCTGCGCAAATCGGCATACAGATTCAGGTTTTCCATGACCGTCAAATCTTCATACAGGCCAAACTTCTGCGGCATATAGCCGAGCATGGCATGCAGTTCGCTGTCATTGGCGATGGGGTCGAGGCCCATGACGCGCGCGCTGCCTTCATCCGGGCGCATCAGCCCGGCAAGGATGCGCATCAACGTGGTTTTTCCGGCGCCATCCGGCCCGACAAGGCCGGTGACATATCCCGCTTTGATCTCACAATCCAGCCGCGCGACGGCGGGTTTTTCCATTCCGGCAAAGCGCTTTACTAACCCGCGCAGATGGATAGCCGCGTCACTCATGGCGCGCCTCGCCGCTAAAGCGCAGCGTAACAGGCATCCCCTGGCGCAGGCTGTCATCGGCATCGGTCACAATAATGCGCAGGCGATAGACCAGATCGGTACGCAAATCCGGGGTTTCGACGGTTTTGGGCGTGAATTCGGCGGTGGGTGAAACAAAGCCAATTTTGCCGTGATAAGGCTTATCCGGGCGGCCATCGGTATACAGCAAAACCTCTTGCCCCGGCTGTGCCTGGTGCAAATTGCGTTCACCCACGTAGGCGCGAACCCATACCGGGCGGGTCAAGGAGAGGGTTAATACAGTGCTTCCGGCGCTGAGCATGCTGCCGGGTTCGACAGCGCGCGTCAGCACGGTGCCGTTACTCGGCGCGATAAGCGTGGTGTCATGCAGATCCAGTTGCGCCTGTGCCAGCGCGGCTTCGGCTTGTTCCAGGCTGGCTTTTGCCTGGGCGATTTCCTGCGGGCGATTACCGGCGCGGTACTGGCTCAGTTTATCTTGTGCCGATTTCAGCGTTGCCTGGGCCTGATCCCGTGAGGAGCGGGCATTTTCCAGGTCGTTTGCCGAAATCGCCCGGCTTTTCATCAGTCCCTGCTGGCGCTGAAAGAAGTTCTGCGCGTAATCATATGCCGCTTGTGCCTGACGCACGGCGGCGACGGCCTGGGCTATCTCTTCATCACGGTAACCGGCAGTCGCCAGCGAGTATTTTGCTTGTGCCGTTGCGACATTGGCTTGTGCCTGCAACAGCGCGTTTTCATAGGGTGCTTTATCTATTTCGCCAAGTGTTTGCCCGGCGCTTATCGCATCCCCTTCATCCACGTTCAGCGCAGAGAGCCGCCCGCCAACGCGGAAACTTAAATTCACCGTGCGAATGTCGACATTCCCGTACAGGGTGAGCGTGCGGTCTTGTTTGCTTTGATACCACATCCAGCCGCCGCCCAGCGCGGCCAGTACCACCACAACTATCACTACCACGACGATGGGTTTTTTCATCACGTTGAACTCCTGTTCGTTAATCCTTGCAAGATAAGATCGATATGACAGGTGATGACCTGATAAATCTGTGTCGCTTTCTCTTCATCAAACTGCGTCCATCCGGCGCGCAGCAAAATGGTTTCCCGCCCGAGGCGAAAGGCGAGGATCTGGCCGATAAGCGCATGGGTATGAATAATGGTTTGCGTATCTTTGGCGTCGCGCCCGGTGTAGGCGGCGAGCAGTGCCGTAAAGTGGCTGTGCAGCGGCGCAATCACCTGGTCATGCACCAACTGGTAAGCGCGCGTCGGCGAGAGCTGTTCGCGGGAGATAAATTTGCTCAGGTTGAGCGTCTCGTCATGAGTGAGCAGCACAATCATGTTTTTACAGGCGCGGTGGATCAGCTCGCGAATAGCGGCTTTATCCGGCACGGGCTGGGCGAACAGCTCTTCGGCGGCCTGCACATGCGGGCGAAAATTGTCGCTGATAAAATCGGCGATCCACTGCGCGCAGGCGAGATATAAATCCTCTTTTGAGCCAAAATAGTAAGTGATCGCGGCGATGTTCTGCCCGGCTTGTGCGGCGATATCCCGCGTGGTGGCATGCAAGCCATATTCACCAAACTGTGCCAGCGCGGCGGCAATCAGCTGGTTTCGGGCCTGTTCGCCCCGGCTGGTGGTCGGTGTTGTATGCATGGCGGTGATGAAAGTTAATCAATCGATTGATTAACTTTATGGCTAAATTTTAGGCTTGTCCAGTTAGCGGTGCGTTAATATCACGCATTCCGTACCCGGAGGGATATTTTATGCGTGTGATCACAAAAGCTGATACACTCCGCCCCTTCATGACATTGTGGTTTTTGTCATCAGCCAAATTATTATCTCCTCGAAAACTACACCTGTTCACAGGTCGGGGCGGTGTGGAGTTGTTATGTCTTTTGATGCCCTTGGCCTGAACCCGGAAATCCTGCGCGCTGTTGCCGAGCAGGGTTATCTTCAGCCGACCCCTATTCAGCAGCAGGCTATCCCGGCGGTGCTGCAAGGCCGCGATCTGATGGCGAGCGCCCAGACCGGCACCGGTAAAACTGCCGGTTTTACGCTGCCGCTGTTGCAACGCCTGATTCAAAACGAGCCGCACGCCAAAGGCCGTCGCCCGATCCGGGCGCTGATCTTAACGCCTACCCGCGAACTGGCGGCGCAGGTGGGTGAAAACGTTCAGGAGTACAGCAAATACCTGAATATCCGCTCGCTGGTAGTATTCGGCGGCGTGAGCATTAACCCGCAGATGATGAAGCTGCGCGGCGGCGTTGACATCCTGGTGGCGACACCGGGGCGCCTGCTGGATCTGGAACACCAGAACGCGCTGAAACTCGATAGCGTGGAAATTCTGGTGCTCGACGAAGCCGACCGCATGCTGGATATGGGCTTTATTCACGATATTCGCCGCGTGCTGGCAAAACTGCCGCCGAAGCGTCAGAACCTGCTGTTCTCCGCGACCTTCTCTGATGAGATCAAACAGCTGGCGGAAAAGCTGCTGCGTAATCCACTGGAAATCGAAGTGGCGCGCCGCAACACCGCTTCTGAGCAGGTGACGCAGCATGTGCATTTCGTCGATAAAAAACGCAAACGGGAACTGCTGTCGCAGATGATTGGCGAGGGCAACTGGCAGCAGGTGCTGGTCTTCACCCGCACGAAACACGGCGCTAACCACCTGGCAGAGCAGCTTAATAAAGACGGCATCACCAGCGCGGCGATCCACGGCAATAAGAGCCAGGGGGCGCGTACGCGTGCGCTGGCGGATTTCAAATCTGGCGACATTCGTGTGCTGGTGGCGACCGACATCGCGGCGCGTGGGCTCGACATTGAAGAGTTGCCGCATGTGGTGAACTACGAACTGCCGAACGTGCCGGAAGATTACGTGCACCGTATTGGCCGTACCGGCCGGGCAGCGGCGACCGGCGAAGCGCTGTCGCTGGTATGTGTGGACGAACATAAACTGCTGCGCGATATCGAACGCCTGCTGAAAAAAGAGATCCCGCGCATTGCGCTGGCAGGCTATGAGCCGGATCCGTCGATCAAAGCCGAGCCGATTCAGAATGGTCGCGGCCAGGGCGGCGGTCGTCAGGGCAGTGGACGCGGGCAGGGCGGCGGTGGCCGTGGTCAGTCTGCGCCGCGCCGCAGTGAAGGCGAAGGACAAAAACCGCGCTCCCCGCGCCGCGCCGAAGGTGGCGCTGCGAAGCAGGAGGGGGGACGCCGTGCTGAAGGCGGCGCGAAGCCGGCCGGTGGTCGTCGTCTGGATGGCGGAGCCGCTAAACCGGCAGGTGGACGCCGTCTTGATGGCGGTGCGGCGCCGGCGGGCAACCCGTCTCGCCGTCGTCGCCCGCGTAAGCCTTCTGCCGCCGAGTAATTAGCTGTTAAAACGCGCCAGCCAGTTCTGGCGCGTCTCTCTGGCCCGCTGTGCGATGCTCGCCTGCGGGTCGGAATTAAAACCGTGATATGCCCCCGGCCAGACATTCAACTCCACCTCCACTCCCGCACGTATTAACCGCTGCGCATACGCCATATCTTCATCAAGAAACAGATCCAGCGTGCCAACGCCTATCCAGGTCGGCGGTAGCCCTGCCAGATCATCGGCGCGCGCCGGAGCGGCATACGGCGATACGTCAACGCTTCCGGGTTCACACCCCAGCAGCGCACGCCAGCCAAACGCATTGTTTTCCCGCGTCCAGATAAATTCGCCCGTCACCGGGTTTCGTTCCGTCTCCACCACCGTACGATCATCGAGCATCGGGAACATCAGGTTCTGAAACGCCAGTTGCGGCCCTTTGCGATCGCGCGCCAGCAGCGCCAGAGCGGCGGCAACACCCGCGCCGGCGCTGTCGCCCATCAGGCCGATATTGTTGGCATCGATGCCTAATTGCGCCGCGTTTTCCGCCATCCACACCAGCGCGGCATAGCAGTCATTAAGCGAACCGGGAAAGCGGTGCTCCGGTGACAAGCGGTAATCGACAGAGACGACAACGCAGTCATGGCGCGCGGCTGTCGGGCGGGTGAGCGACAAAGATTGTTCGGGGCTGCCAAACAGATGACCGCCGCCGTGCAGATGCAAAATCCCCATCCGGTTGGTGCGACGTATCGTTGGCGTGATCACGCGCACGCGCACGGCGGGTTCACCGTGGGCACCCGCAATGTGCTGTTCGTGCATCGCCAGTGAAAGCCCATCATCAAGATGCATGGCCTGCAGCGCGGCTTGCTGGCGCGGCTCGCGTATGGCGGGAAGGGCGTCGGCGTTCAGTGTGGAAGGTGTCCAGGATTGCAGGGCGGGGCGAAGCTCGGGGTCAACCAGATGCCATGTACTCATGTGTGAACCTTTATCGTCAACAGGCCAAAATAAGAGAAGCGCCGCAGCGCTTCCCGGTTTTAACCTTACAGCACTTCGCCATTGCTGGCGATAACCTGTTGATACCAGGCAAAACTCTTCTTCTTACTGCGCGTGAGCGTACCGCGGCCGTCGTTGTCCTTGTCGACATAGATAAAGCCGTAGCGTTTTTTCATCTCACCCGTCCCGGCGCTGACAATGTCGATTGGCCCCCACCACGTGTAGCCCATAATGTCGCAGCCATCGTCAATCGCTTCCGCCATGGCCTGGATATGGCGACGGCCATAATCGATGCGGGCGTCATCGTTAATTTGCCCGCTGGCGTCGGGTTCATCCACGCCGCCATAACCGTTTTCAACAACGAACAGTGGCTTACGGTAGCGATCCGCCAGCTCGTTACAAACGATGCGAAAACCTTGCGGGTCAATCGGCCAGCCCCATTCAGTTTTCTCCAGATACGGGTTGTCCAGCCCGGCCGTGCCGCCGGTATCAATGCGGAACTGGCCGCCTGCCTGGTGCAGCACGCTGCGGTAGTAGCTAAAGCCGAGGTAGTCTGAAGGGTACTCTGCCAGCAGTTGCAGGTCGCCATCGGCTATCTCCAGCTTGACGCCCAGTTCGCGGAACAGACGCGGCGCATACGCCGGGTATTGCCCGAGCATCATCACATCCGAGAAGAACAGCGAACGGCGGCGTAACTGCATGGTCGAGAAGATGTCTTGCGGGTTGCTGGTTGCCGGGTAGACGGTGCTCAGCGACAACATGCAGCCGATTTTCGCCTCAGGGATGATCTCGTGGCACAACTTGTTGGCCAGCGCGTTAGCGACAAACTGGTGATGATTGGCCTGCCAGATCGCCTGCGCACCGGCATCGGCATCCACCGCGCCGGTGGCGAACGGCATGCGGTTCATGTTGTTCAGCTCGTTGAAGGTCATCCAGTATTTGACCTTGCCTTTGTAGCGGCGAAATACCGTTTCGCAGTAGCGGCTAAAAAAGCCAATCAACTGGCGGTTTTTCCAGCCGCCATACTCCTGATACAGCGCCAGCGGCGTTTCGTAGTGCGAGAGGGTGATAACCGGCTCAATGCCATACTTTCGCAGCTCATCGAACAGCGAATCATAAAATGCTAAACCGGCTTCGTTGGGTGTGGTTTCATCGCCGCGCGGGAAAATGCGCGACCAGGCAATCGAGGTGCGAAAGCACGTAAAACCCATTTCGGCGAACAGCGCCACGTCCTCTTTGTAGCGGTGGTAAAAGTCCACCGCGTCGTGGCTGGCATAGTAAAGGTTGGGGTCAATCACCGCATCGTGTTTGCCGGAGGCGATACCGCCGCGTACCACATCGGCGATGGACGGCCCTTTGCCGTCTTCATTCCACGCCCCTTCCGCCTGGTTGGCGGCAATCGCGCCGCCCCATAAGAAATCTTTTGGAAAAACAGACATATCTACTCCTTAATCGGCTAAGTCTTCGCCGTTCGAGGCGATCAGTTTTTTATACCAGTGGTAGCTTTTCTTCAGCGAACGCGCCTGCGTGCCGTTGCCCATATCGTCCTGGTCGACATAGATAAAGCCGTAGCGTTTGGAGATTTGCGCCGTGCCCGCGCTGACCACATCAATGGGGCCCCACCAGGTATAACCGAACAGATCCACGCCATCGGCGATGGCCTCTTTCATCTGCTCAACGTGCTGGCGCAGATAATCGATGCGATAATCGTCATCGATGGAACCATCCGGGTTAATGGCGTCCACCGCGCCAAGGCCGTTTTCGGCAATGAACAGCGGCTTCTGGTAACGGTCATAGAGCTGATTGAGTGCCAGGCGCAGCCCTTTCGGATCGATTTGCCAGCCCCACTGACTGGTGGGCAGATAGGGGTTGCGGATGCCGCCGGTGACCAGGTTGCCTTCTGTGCCTTCCAGCGTTTCCGGGTGCGCACTGACGGTGCTCGACATGTAATAACTAAAGGAGACGAAATCGACCGGGTGCTGGCGCAGGATCTCATCATCGCCGTCCACTTTTTGCAGCGTCACGCCTTTTTCGGCCAGCATGCGGTCGGTGTAGGCAGGGTAATAACCGTGCGCCTGCACATCGCTAAAGAACAGCGACACGCGCTGCATCTCTTCACACGCCTGCAAATCATCCGGATGGCAGGTGTGCGGGTAGAGCATCTGGTAGCTGATCATGCAGCCGACCTGCGAGCCGGGAATTATGTTGTGGCAGGCTTTGGTCGCAAGGGCACTGGCGACAAACTGGTGATGCGCACCCTGGTATTTATCCTGCTCCAGATGCGGGTTGTCCTCTTCGATCACCCCCACGCTGACATACGGGTGATGCTTCACGCAGTTGATCTCGTTAAAGGTCATCCAGTACTTCACTTTCTTGCGATAGCGGGTGAATACCGTGGTGGCGAAACGCACATAGAAATCTACCAGCTGGCGGTTCGGCCAGCCGCCGTAATCGGTCACCAGCGCCAGCGGCATTTCATAGTGCGAGAGCGAAACAATCGGCTCGATGCCGTGCGCCAGCAGCGTGTCGAACACTTCATCGTAAAATTTCAGCCCCGCTTCGTTGGGCGTGGTTTCATCGCCGCGCGGGAAAATGCGCGTCCAGGCAATCGACATGCGGAAGCATTTAAAACCCATGCCGGCGAACAGCGCGATATCCTCTTTAAAACGGTGGTAAAAGTCGTTGCCCTTGCGCTTCGGATAATATTTTTTGCTGTGCGGATCCTGCGCTTCCCGTATCTGCGCGTGGGTCATGCCCAGCCACTGATCGAGCCAGCGCTCACGCGGCGTGTTGCTATCAAAAGTGTAAACATCCGACACGGAAAGCCCTTTGCCGCCTACATTCCACGCGCCTTCCAGTTGGTTAGCAGCGGTTGCGCCACCCCATAAAAACCCTTCCGGAAATGCTTTCGAAAATGCCATGCCTCTGCTCCTTACGCCGCGTTTGCGGTCAGTGTGAGAAATGCGTCCCGGCTGGCGACATCGCCATTGGCTTTTACCGGGCTGATATCGCCGTATTGTTCGCTGTTAGTGACCACCACAATCACGCTGGGATCGATGCCTGCGGCCTGCAATGCCGCCAGATCGAAGCTCACCAGCAAATCACCGACCTCCACGTTTTGCCCGGCAGCTATATGGCTGGTGAAGTGTTTGCCGCCGAGTTTCACCGTATCGATGCCGATATGGATCAGGATCTCCGCCCCGGTATCGCTTTGCAGCGCCAGCGCGTGATGGGTTTCAAACAGGGATTCCACCGTGCCGTTGACCGGAGAACGCAGCTCGCCGCTGGTGGGATAGATGGCGATCCCTTTACCGAAAATTTCATCAGCAAACACCGGGTCGCTTAAGCTATTAAGCGGTTTTAACTCGCCGCTGACCGGCGCGAAGAGCCTCTCTTCGCTGCGCGCAACCGGCATCGGACTAACGCCTGCCACCACGGTTTCTTCAAAACCAAGCACCACGGTGACAACTGCCGCGCAGACAAAAGAGATAGCGATGCTGACCAGTGCCCACATAAACGTCGGGCCAACCAGCGCCGGCAGGCCGGGCAAACCGCTCAGCGCGAAGGCGTAGGTTTTGACGCCCATCGCCATTGCAAAACCGCCGCCGCAGGCACCGCCAATAAGCGCTGCGGCAAACGGGCGTTTGTAGCGAATGTTGATGCCGTACATCGCCGGTTCGGTAATGCCCATCACGGCGCTGAAACTGGTACTTAACGCCAGTGATTTCAATTTCTTGTCGCGGGCGCGCAGGAACACGCCAAATGCCGCGCCCGCCTGGCCGAGGTTGGCGACATAAAAAAGAATTTTGAACGGATCGAAGCCCATGGTGCTGATGTTGTTGATCATGATAGGCACCAGCACGTAGTGCATACCGGTGATGATGATCATCGACAGCGTGCCGCCAACCACCACGCCCGCCACGATCCCGGCGTTTTCCACCAGCCAGATAATGCCGCTGGAGAGTACGTTCCCGGCGAAAATCCCCAACGGGCCGATGGCAATCAAGGTGATGGGTGTGACGATAACCAGGCTGAGCAACGGCACGAACATGGTTTTCAGCACGCCGGGCATGATGCGATCTATCAGCTTTTCCACCCGGCTAAGCAGCCAGACGGCGAGCAGAATTGGGATCACCGTTGAGGCGTAATTCACCGTCGGCACCGGCAGGCTCATAAAATGGACTGGCGCGCCAGATTTAAACAGTGTCTGAATCGCCGGGTGGAAGAGGGCGGCAGCCAGCGCAACCGCCACGTAAGGATTCGCGCCAAATTTACTCGCCGCGCTGAAGGCCAGCGCCAGCGGCATGAAGTAGAACACGCCATCGCTGATGGCGAGCAGGATTTGGTATGTCTGATTACTGGTTTCCAGCCAGTGCATTGCCACCATCAATGCCAGCACACCTTTCAGAATACCGGCCCCGGCAATTGCAGGAATGATCGGTGAAAAGATACTGGATAACCCCTCCAGCACCACCGACACTGGGTTGCGGCGTTTTCCGGATTGTGCTGCGCTGGTGGCGGAAACCCCCGGTAATTTCGCCAGCAAGGCATCGCACAGCGGTGCGACATCGTTGCCGATGATGAGTTGATATTGATCGCCGGAAATGTTTACGCCAATCACACCATCCAGCGCTTCCAGCGCGGCGCGATCGGCTTTGTCGTTATCTTTCAGTAAGAAACGCAAACGGGTGATGCAGTGAAACAGTGACAGAATATTGCCCTTGCCGCCGATCCTGTTGATTATCTGCTGCGCGGTATCCTGATAGTTCATGGTCATTCCTCCAGACTGACACCTGCGTGGCAGGTGCCATAACAATTACCGGTTACCCACCGGCGCTTTGTTCTTCTGGGGTTTGCCTGATTTAACAGTAACAAGCCTGGAAAGAATTCATACACGTCATACTTCGGGTCGCAGGCGCGACGTTGTTACCTTACGACTCTGTCCGCTGTACCACATTTTCGATATGCACGGTCAGGTAAAGTTTTTCCGAATTGCTCATCGTGTGGTGATAATTTTTGCCGACAAATTCGTTAATCGCGTCAACGCATTTCAGGGTGGTTTGATAACGACGCTGCACCATAGCGAATAACTCTTCGTCGTCATTATTTAACACCACACCATCAATCACCCGTTGGGCGAAAAATTTTAAATGGGTAATGAAACGCTGATAATTCAGACTGTGCTCGTCGAGCGGCAGGGTGAAAAAGTATTTAACGATATTCTGTAACTGATAAATAAGCCGTGTAATTTTTGTGGTTTTACCCATCGTATCGTTCAGCCCGGCATTCACAATATGCAGCGCAATACTACAGGCTTCACTGTCGGGTAATAGTGTGCCGGTACGCGCGACAATCATGCCAAGCGCCTGGCGGCCAATGGCATACTCTTCAGTATAAAAATGGCGCACTTCCCACTCTAACGGATTAGGCAAAACTTCATTTTTTTCTGTGCGTTGTAGCGCAAAGTGCAGGTGATCGGCCAGCGTAACGTACAGGCCTTCACTTAATTTATGCGCAAGCGCAGATCGTGCCAGCGCAACAATATCGGCGGTGAGTTGCACTATTTCCACCGGCACTTCGCTGACCAGATCTTTAAAACGTGCGGAGACTTGTGAGTCCTGCAAATGGAATATTTTTTCGATGGCTTGCGCATCGACGCGGGCACCGCTTTGGGTATTAAACCCTAAGCCGCGCCCGGTCAGAATAACCTCAAGGCCATGCTCATCAATGGCGCTGACAACGTTATTATTTAATATTTGTTTGACCAGCATCGCCAACTCCTGCAAACAAAAACGGGCAAAACGTAAATACAGCAGCGAGCGGATGTCGCCCTCATTCTCTGCATTTAGGTTTTGCCCGATATTCGGTAACAAGCGTAATGCAGGTAAAAACTAGCATTGCCTGAATAAATGATCAACGCGACCTCAACGGCAATGGTGATTGGATCTGCCAATTTGTGATCGGCGTTGTGAAAAATATCCTGTATCAGAATGATGACGCACAGGATATGCGGGCGCGCTTCCGGCATGGCAAAAAGGGTTACCCTACGGGCGCTAAAAATGCCACAATAGTGGCTGTTTATACAGTGTTTCAGGTTTCCTCATGGCCCTTACCGCCGCGCTAAAAGCGCAGATCGCCGCCTGGTATAAGGCGTTGCAACAACAGATCCCGGACTTTATTCCCCGCGCGCCGCAGCGGCAGATGATTGCTGACGTGGCGAAAACGCTGGCGGGGGATGAAGGGCGTCATCTGGCGATTGAAGCGCCAACCGGCGTGGGGAAAACGCTCTCTTACTTAATTCCGGGCATCGCCATCGCGCGTGAAGAGCAAAAAACGCTGGTGGTCAGCACCGCGAACGTGGCGTTGCAGGATCAGATCTTCAGTAAAGATTTGCCGCTACTGCGCAAAATCATCCCGGATTTACGCTTTACCGCCGCGTTTGGCCGTGGGCGCTATGTTTGTCCGCGCAACCTGGCGGCGCTGGCAAGCAGCGAGCCGAACCAGCAGGATCTGCTGGCGTTTCTGGACGATGAACTGACGCCGGGTAACCAGGAAGAGCAGAAACGTTGCGCGGCGCTGAAAGCGGATCTCGACAGCTACAAGTGGGATGGCCTGCGCGATCACACTGACAAGGCGATTAGCGATGATTTGTGGCGACGGCTCAGCACCGATAAAGCCAGCTGCCTGAACCGTAATTGCCACTACTACCGCGAATGCCCCTTTTTTGTCGCACGCCGCGAAATCCAGGAAGCGGAAGTGGTGGTCGCCAACCACGCGCTGGTGATGGCGGCGATGGAGAGCGAAGCGGTGCTACCGGAGCCAAAAAACCTGTTGCTGGTGCTCGATGAAGGCCACCATTTGCCGGACGTAGCGCGCGACGCGCTGGAGATGACGGCGGAAATCACCGCCCCCTGGTATCAGCTTCAGCTCGATCTGTTCACCAAACTGGTGGCGGCCTGCCTTGAGCAGTTTCGCCCGAAAACGCTGCCGCCGCTGGCGACACCGGAGCGGCTCAACGCCCATTGCGAGGAGCTTTACGCGCTCATCGCGTCGCTTAACAACATTCTTAACCTTTATCTTCCGGCGGGCCAGGAGGCGGAATATCGCTTTGCGATGGGGGAATTGCCCGATGAAGTGATGGAGATTTGCCAGCGGCTGGCAAAACTGACGGAGATGCTGCGCGGGCTGGCAGAGCTGTTTCTGAATGATTTAAGCGAGAAGACGGGCAGCCACGACATTGTGCGTTTGCACCGGGTTATTTTGCAGATGAACCGCGCGCTGGGTATGTTCGAAAGTCAGAGCAAACTTTGGCGGCTGGCCTCAATGGCGCAGGCGTCCGGTGCGCCGGTGACCAAATGGGTTACCCGCGAGGCGCGTGACGGGCAGTTGCATCTGCTGTTCCATTGCGTGGGGATTCGCGTAAGCGATCAGTTAGAAAAGCTGCTCTGGCGCAGCGTACCGCACATTGTGGTGACCTCGGCGACGTTACGTTCGCTGAACAGTTTTAATCGTCTGCAGGAGATGAGTGGTTTAAAAGAGAAAGCCGGGGATCGCTTTGTCACGCTTGATTCGCCGTTCAACCATGTTGAGCAGGGAAAAATTGTTATTCCGCAGATGCGCTACGAGCCACTGATGGAAAACGAAGAGCAGCATATTGCGGAAATGGCGACCTGGTTTCGCGAGCAGGTTGAGAGTAAAGCGCATCCCGGGATGCTGGTGCTGTTCGCCAGCCAGCGCGCGATGCAGCTGTTTTTAACCTATGTCGCGGACTTGCGTTTATTGCTGCTGGTGCAGGGCGATCAGCCGCGCTATCGGCTGGTGGAACTGCACCGTAAACGTATCGATAATGGCGAGCGCAGTGTGCTGGTGGGCTTGCAGTCATTCGCTGAAGGGCTGGATCTCAAAGGCGATTACCTGACGCAGGTCCACATCCATAAAATCGCTTTCCCACCTATCGACAGCCCGGTGGTGATCACCGAAGGCGAGTGGCTGAAAAGCCTGAATCGCTATCCTTTTGAAGTACAGAGCCTGCCCAGCGCATCGTTTAACCTTATTCAGCAAGTGGGGCGGCTTATTCGCAGCCACAGTTGTCGTGGCGAAGTGGTGATTTACGATAAACGGTTGCTGACTAAAAACTACGGTAAACGGCTGCTCGACGCGCTACCTGTGTTTCCTATTTCACAACCGGCAATGCCGGACGTTATAGTGAAGAAACCTGTGAAAAAAGCAGAACAGAAGCGTCGCAAACGCCGTTAACGATGTGAGCCCGCAAGGAGTCGCTATGGATTACCGCAAAATCATTAAAGAAATTGGTCGTGGGAAAAACCACGCCCGCGATCTGGATTTCGATACCGCTCGTGGTCTGTACTCGCAGATGCTGAAGGGTGAAGTGCCGGATCTGGAGATGGGCGGCATTTTGATAGCCCTGCGTATTAAAGGGGAAGGGGAAGCGGAAATGCTCGGCTTTTACGAGGCGATGCAGCAGCACACCCTGAAACTGACGCCGCCGGTCGCAAAGCCGATGCCGATTGTGATCCCCAGCTATAACGGCGCGCGCAAGCAGGCGAACCTGACGCCGCTGCTGGCAATTTTGCTCAACAAACTCGGTTTTCCGGTGGTGGTTCATGGCGTTACTGAAGATCCGACGCGCGTGGTGACGGAGAGCATTTTCAAACTGCTGGGGATCGATGCCACGCTGCATGCCGGCCAGGCGCAGGCGAAGCTGGAGGGGCATCACCCGGTCTATATTCCAGTGAGCGCACTCTGCCCGCCGCTGGAAAAACAGCTGGCGATGCGCTGGCGGATGGGTGTGCGTAACAGCGCGCACACGCTGGCGAAGCTGGCTACGCCGTTTGAAAAAGACGCCGCGCTGCGTTTATCCAGCGTTTCGCACCCGGAATACATCACGCGGGTGGGGAAATTCTTTGCTGATATTGGTGGTCGCGGTCTGTTGATGCATGGCACGGAAGGGGAAGTTTATGCCAACCCGCAACGGTGTCCGCAAATCAACCTGATTGATGCGCAGGGCGAACGCGTGCTTTATGCCCGTGACGATGCGGTAGCGCCGGTAAGTGACGGTGCTGCGAAAGATGCGGAAAGCACTGCGCGCTGGACAGAGCGCTGCCTTGCGGGAAGTGAAGCGGTGCCGGAGTCGCTCAAAATTCAGCTTGCCTGCTGCCTGGTGGCGACGGGTGAAGTGGCGACGCTGGAAGAGGGGCTGGCGCGGGTTGCGCAAAACTTCTGATAAAAAAAGCCCGTCACATTTCTGGACGGGCAAAACAGGGTAACAACAGGGTTAATGAGGGTGGAGCACCCAGGCAGAGGGTTAATGTGCCGGGGGTAAAACACGGTTTTCGGTTATTTGTAGATAACCGCGGTGCCGCTCAGTTTGTTATTGCCTGTCGCGGACGTGATGCTGTAGCCCGTGGCGCCAGCGGCTTGTGCTTTCTCGGCCAGTTTGGCTTCCAGGCCGTCCAGCGTGGTCGCGCCTTCAGCGGAAACAACACCGATTTTATTCAGGTTCTCTGCCTGAGCAGTGGTGACTGATTGTGCCGCGAAAGCACCGAAAGAGAGGGTAGACAGCGCGATAGCAGCAACAGCATATTTAATGGTTTTCATAGTTAATCTCTCGCAGGTTATTCTGTTTGGGGGACAATGTTCCGTCGATGTGATGAGTATCACGGTTTTTGGCGGGAGATAAAACCGAAGAGAATTGACGGCCTTATTCTAAAAAATTGAATAAAGGTTAATTTATTGAATTTAAATCGATTTAAGGATGCAAATAACGCATTTTTCCGCCGCCCGGACTGGCATCCATTTTGGCGGCACATTTTGCTACGTTCAGGGCGGAATTTTATGGATGTAAAGGCAACCGCTTGCGCTGGTTACACACGTCAGGAAAGGTCAACGTAGCTGGCTGTCTTTCGAACCTCTGCGATTATATCCTGAAAATGTGGAATTATGTAAATCTTTCTCCTGCTGACAGGTGATGCACAAGCGTACCCCGGGAATCGCTTTACGCCGTGCTTCCGGAATTGGCTCACCGCACTCTTCGCAAACCTTTAAACTTTCGCCGGATGGTAAACCGCTGCGCGCACGCGCGACGGCATCATCAATGGTGCTGTCGATTTGCTGCTGAACTGCGCCATCATTTGCCCAACCTGAAGCCATAATGTGTTCTCCCGGGCTAAAACCATAATTATAGCAAACTGCCCGGCGGCGCTGATGTCGGGCCGGGCGAACGGTAAAATCGTTGCCCGGCGAAGAGGCTAGCGGTTATCCGGGCGCGTCAAATCGAAACGCTGCGCTTCGCTAATGCCGTAGTAGGCTGAAGGGCCACCCGCACGCAGCACCGGCTCTGCTTTTGCCGTCTGGTAGATGCCGTTTTCCAGCAACGTCTCATCAATATGCACGGCAACCACTTCACCGAGCACCAGCCAGCTATCAACCGGCGTCCCGTCTGCGGTGGTCAGTTGAATACACTGCGAGAGGCGGCATTCGAAGTTGACCGGGCTTTCCGCCACGCGTGGCGTTTTGATGACCCGGCTGGCAGCGGGCGTCAGGCCCGCACGGGCAAACTCATCTTCGCCGTGTGGTAACGAAGCGGACGTTTCATTCATGGGTACGGCCAGCGCGCGTGTTGTCAGATTCCAGACGAACTCTTTGCTTTCCGTAATATTACGTACGCTGTCTTTCCAGCCGCTGCTGGCGAAGCCGATAATCGGCGGGCGATAATTAAAGCAGTTAAAAAAACTATATGGGGCGAGATTCCGTCGGCCTTGCCCATCCAGCGAGGCGATCCAGCCGATGGGGCGCGGGCCAATAATGGCATTCAGGGGATCATGGGGTAGACCATGACCTTTTGCAGGTTCATAAAAATACATAGAGCTTTCCGGTCGTTAAAAAACAGATTCTTCAGCCTCACTTATTTACCCGACCATCGTCAACGGGTATCTTACGCCGCTGCTAACAGGAGAATGCCATGAATGCCCAGAAGCCGGGTCTGCACCCGCGTAACCGCCACCACAGCCGCTACGATCTCGACGCGCTGTGCGCTGTGAATCCGTCACTGCGCGCGTTTCTTACCACTAACCCGAACGGTGAGACGACCATCAATTTTGCCGATCCGCAGGCAGTTAAAGCCCTGAACAAAGCGCTGCTGGCAAAATTCTATGGCGTGCGCGAATGGGATATTCCGGACGGTTTCCTCTGCCCGCCAGTACCGGGGCGTGCGGATTACGTTCACCATCTGGCGGATGTGCTGGCGGAAAGCAACGACGGCAAGGTGCCGACGCAGGCCAGCGTGCTGGATATTGGCACTGGTGCCAACTGCATCTATCCGCTGATTGGCGCGCATGAATACGGCTGGCGTTTTACCGGCAGCGAAGTTAACGATCAGGCCTTTGCCAGCGCACAGGCGATCATCAACGCCAACCCTGGGTTGAGCCGTGCGGTACGGTTGCGTCGACAGAAAGATCCGGCGTCTGTTCTTACCGGCATTATTCATAAAAATGAGCAGTACGATGCGGTTCTCTGCAACCCACCGTTTCATGATTCCGCGCAAAGCGCGCAGGCTGGCAGTGAGCGCAAGCGTCGCAATCTCGGCCAGTCGGTTAACGATGCGGCCAACTTTGGCGGCCAGCAGCAGGAGTTATGGTGCGAAGGCGGCGAAGTGGCTTTTATCAGCAAGATGATTGCTGAAAGCCAACAGTTTGCGCGCCAGGTGTTGTGGTTTACCTCGCTGGTGTCTCGCGGCGATAACCTGCCCGAGCTGTATCGCGCCTTGACCCAGACTGGCGCAGTGAAAGTGATGAAAAAAGAGATGGCGCAGGGCCAGAAGCAGAGCCGTTTTATCGCCTGGACGTTTCTCGATGAGGCCCAGCGTAAACGCTGGGCGCAGACACGTTTTAAAGGGTAGGTTCTGCCGGCGGTGGCGGGCTGGCGGGTGAAACTGGCTGTGCTGCGCTTTCCGGCGCTGGTAACATCTGGTATGTCTGCACCGGCGGGCGCACGCCTGCACGGTCGAAATGCTTTTTCACCATCGTGTCGAGGGCAAAACGCACTGTCCACTGTTTCAGCGGCAGGGTCGTGCAGGTGACGCGAAGCGTGAAGGCCGTGTTGGTAAGCCCGACCAGCCCGGCAAAAGACGGTTCGCCGATAATCAAGCCGCGGATCTCCTCCTGCTCCATCAGTTCTGCCACGGCATCTTTTAACGCCTGATTCGCTTTATCGGTATCCTCCTGGCGATTTACGTCGTAATTCGCCACCACCGAGCCAATGCCGCGCACAAAATTGGCGAAAGTGGTGATCGATGACCACGGAATAATGTGGTACGCACCAGTATCCTGACGTACGCCAACGGAGCGAATCGACATTCGCTCTACGGTGCCGGTCAGCGGGCCGATAGTGACCAAATCCCCGGTGTTCATGCCGTTTTCAAACTGGATAAAAATGCCAGTGATAATATCTTTCACCAGCGTTTGCGAGCCAAACGAGATAGCCAGCCCGAGCGCCCCGGCCCCGGCCAGCAATGGCGCGATGTTGACGCCAATTTCCGACAGCACAATCATCACCGTTATGGTACTTATCACCACTGCCAGCGCATTGCGAAACAGCGTCAGCAGTGTGCGGGTGCGCGCGCTTGGCAGCGGGCGACCGTGAATATCCGACGCCAGCCGGTTTTCAATAATACTGGCAAGCAGGGTCCAGCCCACGGCGGAGAAGAACAGGATCAAGGCAATACGGATGAGGATATCGACGGTTTTCTCGCCCGCACCGTAATTCAGCCAGTGCCAGACATCAAACAGCCCCCAGGCGTTCAGCAGCAGCATGATCGTTGCGCAAACCACCAGAATCCGTGCGGCTTTTAACGACGCGGAGAGCCAGCCATTGAGCCGTTTTTGCAGTTCGGGATAGTTGCGCTGTACCTGTGGCGACAGGGTGATGGTCTTATTCAACCAGCGCGACAATACGCCAGAAAGAAACGCAGCAATGCTCAGAATCGCCAGGCTATTGACCGTGGCACCCATCATGAATTTCAGGCTGTTACCGGGATCAAACAGCGAAAAGAAAAACAACACAATAAAGTAAGCGCTGGCGAGCCAGTGCCAGATCAACGCAAACGCGCGGATAAACAAGCTAAAAAAGGCCAGCGAGTGATCCGCCAGCACAATTAAGTTGTGCTGAATTTGCCGCTTATTATGAAAAATAAGGTACAGCGCCCATACGGTAATGCAGAGCATGATCACCACATTCGCCAGCGCGCCAAACTGCACGTTTACCTGATTGGAAATAATCGGCACTGCAACCAGCAAACCGTAGCCAATCAGGCTGCTCAGCGCACTCAGACGCATATGCCAGTAGCGGGCGGTTTCATCGGTAATGCGAAATGGGCGCAGATCGGCAATACGCGGGCAGAAAATCAGCCGCAAAATCGCTTTAAAAAACTCAATCAGCGCAAAGGCGTTCAGGAACAGGCTTTGTTGAAAGGCTATGGTGCTGTTGCCTGCGTTAAGGTTCGCGCTAAGCAACTGACCGACAAATATTGTTAACGCCAGCAGCATCAGGTCGATAATAAACGCGCCGATAATCATTGAGGGCAGTTGTAACCAGTTACTGCGGTCGCGGTTTTTACGCCGTCCCCAGGCGCCCATTTTGCGATACAGCGGGGATACCGCTAAACGAACAAGAAACCAGAAAGCAAAAACCAGCGCGGCCAGTAGCAGGAAATGACTGGCGGCGTTGCTGAAGGTCTGCGGGTTAAAGGCTTTGTGGGGCGAACCGGTGATATTGCGATACAGCTGAGCAAAACGGGATGCCAGTGCATTGCCATAATGTTCACTCACCTCGGTTACGTTTTCCAGCACCGTTTTTTGCTCTTTCACCTCGGGCGGGGTGAGTTCCGGCACGGGTTCTTGTGCTGGCGCGGTGGCAACTTTGCGTAGCTGATCGATCAGTTCCTTGCGCGACTCATCGTTTTCCAGCACGTCCGCAAGTGCGGCATAAGCGGCCTTTTTCTGCTCGACATTAGGCTCACTCGTTTGCGTGGAAGGCGCAGGCGTGGTTGTCGCAGAGGTAATGCCGGGTATCGTCGCAGCCTGTAACGGCGCGCACCACAACCCAATCAATAGCAGGATCCACGGCATGTGCTCCTCCGGTGAGAAAGTCCAGCAAAATGATAAGTATAGATGCCGTACCGCGGCCGCGATGAATTGAGAAGAATCTGGGGGAGTGCCCCTCCGCAAGGAGGGGCGGGGTAAATCAGGAGACGTGTTGCAGGAATTCCTGCAGGCGCTGGCTCGGCGGATTTTCGATCAGCTGCTGAGGGTTGCCATCTTCGGCAATGCGGCCTTTATCGATGAAAATCAGGCGTGAGGCCACTTTCTCGGCGAAGCCGATTTCGTGGGTCACGATCACCATAGTCATGCCTTCTTCGGCCAGATCCTGCATCACTTTCAGCACTTCGTGACGCAGTTCCGGGTCGAGTGCAGAGGTTGGCTCATCAAACAGCATCATTTTCGGTTTGACTGCCAGCGCGCGGGCAATCGCCACACGCTGCTGCTGACCACCGGAAAGCTCAGACGGATAGTGGTGACCTCGCTCGGCGAGACCGACTTTCGCCAGCAGATCTTTCGCCAGTTTTTCTGCGTCTTCTTTCTTTGCGCCGCGTACACGAATCGGGCCAAACATGACGTTTTCCAGCGCGGTCAGGTGCGGGAACAGATAAAACTGCTGGAACACCATGCCCGCTTCCTGGCGGATCAGGCGCTCGTCCACTTTTGGATCGTTAACTTTCAGACCATCGACAATCAGATCGCCGCTGGTGATCTCTTCCAGTTTGTTAATGCAGCGCAGCAGCGTCGATTTCCCGGAGCCCGACGGCCCGATAATCACCACCACTTCACCCTGAGTAATATTCAGATCGATATTGTGCAGCACCTGGGTTTGACCGAAGTGCTTGGAAACGTTTTTAAATTCAATCACAGGATTTTCATCCTTTTTTCAAGACGGCGGAGCACGATGTTCAGCGCCTGGGTAATGATCAGATAAATCACCCCAACGGCGGTCCAGATTTCCAGCGCACGGAAGTTACCGGCAATGATTTCCTGGCCCTGACGGGTTAATTCGGCTGCGCCGATAACAATAAACAGCGACGTGTCTTTGATGCTGATGATCAACTGGTTACCCAGCGGCGGCAGCATGCGACGCAGCGCCAGCGGCATGATCACATGGCGGATAGTTTCAACGCGGGAAAGCCCCAGCGCCTGGCCCGCTTCGCTGAACCCTTTATGGATGGACAGCACGGAGCCGCGGGTGATTTCGGCGATATAAGCCCCGGAGTTGATCATGATGGTGATCACCGCGGCGCTGAAGGTGTCGATACGAATATCGGGGAAGGCCATTGGCAAGGCGAAGTAAATGTACATCACCTGAACGACGATTGGCGTACCGCGAATAACTTCGATGAATACCAGTGCGATGTGGTTAGAAATCCAGCCGCCATAGGTACGGGCTAAACCGGCCAGCAGGCCGATAACGATACCGCCAGCCAGACCAAGGATCGAGATCCATAAGGTCATTTTGGCCCCGTCAAGCAAAAGCGGAATGGCGGGCCAGATGGCGCTCCAGTCAAACTGCATGATGTGTTCCTGTATACCGTGGTTTTAACAAAAAGCATCGGAGGCGAAAGCCGCCTCCGAGGTGTAACACTTTATTTTTTAATAATTATTTAGGTTCGGTGCCGAACCATTTTTTGTAGATTTCGTTGTAAGTGCCGTTGTCGTGCAGCGTTTTCAGCGCACCGTTCACTTTCTCGCGCAGTTCATCACTGCCTTTCGGGAAAGCAATACCGTACTGCTGCGCTTCCAGAGAGTCGCCGACAGCTTTGAACTGACCGTTGCCAGCAGTTTTGATGAAGTACAGGATGTTCGGCGTGTCGTGCAGTACAGCGTCAGCGCGGCCAGTGCCCAGTTCCATATACGCGTTATCGATGTTCGGGAACTGACGCAGGTCTTTGGTTTTGATGTTCGCTTTCGCGTAGTCAACGGAACCGGTGCCGCTCTTCACTGCCAGCACTTTACCATCGAGGTCTTTCACGCTTTTCACGTCGTTGTTGTTGGCTTTCACCATCACCAGCAGGCCGCTTTTGTAGTAGCCGTCAGAGAAATCGATGGCTTTTTTACGTTCTTCCGTAATGGTGATACCCGCCAGCGCCAGATCGATGTTTTTGGTTTGCAGCGCAGGAATGATGCCGCTGAAGTCCATCGGTTTCAATTCGTAATCCAGTTTCAGTTCTTTGGCGATCGCTGCCCACAGATCCACGTCGAAACCAACATATTGGTTACCTTGTTTGAATTCGAAAGGAACGAACGCAGTGTCGGTGGCGACAACCAGTTTTTTATCAGCAGCCTGAGAAGAGACGGCAAAAGCGAGAGCGAGTGCAGCCAGGGAAAATTTCAATACAGACTTCATAGTTTTTCCTTTTGTATCCGGGGAACGAACCCCTGCGAGAATGAACGCAGTATGAAAAAATCATGCCAGGTTTACAACCTATTGTTTTGTAAAGGCGAACCTTTACCCGGTTGCACAATAAGTGTAGCAACAATAGCCGTGTGCACCATTTTGAGTCACTGTTTTGGTGCATTATGGCGGCGTGGCCTGTTTTGCTTTTTTTTAGCGCAGATCGTGGGGTGAAAACAATCAGTTATTAACAGTTTTGTGATGGGGTAATTACGAAGTGATAACTTTGTGGGCGTAAAGGGGAAATGATACGCACTGTAATGGTGCAAAACCCTGCGCGTGAGGCGCAGGGCGTATAGGCAAAACTTATGTTTTACTCAATGTTGGATTCGATGAACCACAAGAATTTATCCAGGTCGCGGGAAGCGGCGGTGAAGATATCAGCGGTATCTTCGTCTTTCGCTTCGCCAATGGCGTTACGCACATCGTTGGCAACTACCGCGTAACGATCGGCCAGTTCTTTGAGGTGATCCTGCACGCTATGGATATCCAGCGGGTAGCTTTTCAGCGCGGTTTTGCTGTTAATCACCTGAGTGGTGCCCAGTGCGACACCGCCCAGCTGTACGGCGCGCTCTGCCATGGTATCAAGGTGGGTTACCAGCGCAGTACGGAAGCCATCCAGCATTTCATGTACGGCAATGAAGTTAGCACCGCGCATATTCCAGTGGGCCTGTTTAGTGATCAGAGACAGGTCAATGAACTGGATCACCTGGCGATTCAGCAGCTCGATGGTCGCTTTTTTATCGCTATCCGATACATCGTTGCGGGTATAAAGCAGATTAGACGCTTTCGTTTTAACCAGTTTAGCGGTACTCATAATCTCATATCCTCTTGATGTTTGTGTCCCAGGAAATTACCGAAACTAAGTATAGCACCAGATTTTCGCTGACAGTCTTGGCTGTACCTATCAGTTCGATAGCGAATATAAAATATAGGAAAGGATTTCAGGATGACGCAACTAATCAAATGAAATGTAAGATAATTCTAATAACTTATTATTTTTAAAATGCGAATGATTCTATTTAATGCAGGATGCAGGGAAAAGTAAGAAATAATGTCTGCGGCGGGGTTAGATATTTGGCATAAGAAGGATCTCATGCCAAATAATAGTTATTTAGCCGATATCAATTTTTTTGACTGTCGCTTCCCGACGCAGCGTGAGTGTCGAGCCCATCGACGCAATAATAATCGCCGCCAGCGCCAGCGCTTGCTGGAATGTTAGCGTTTCACCGAGGAAAATCATGCCGGAAATTGCCGCCATCGCCGGTTCCATACTCATCAATGTGCCGAATGTGCGAGTCGGTAAGCGCGTCAGGGCGATCATTTCCAGCGAGTAAGGCAGGGCGGTGGATAAAATCGCCACGGCGATCCCCAGCGGCAGAACAGACCAGTGCCACAGCACTTCACCTGCCTGGAATGCGCCAAGCGGCACAAAAATCACCGCCGCAATTAATGAACCCAGCGCCACTGTCGCCGGGCCATGCTCTTCCCCGGCGCGCTGACCGGAAAGAATATAGATTGCCCAACAAGCGCCGGCACCAAGGGCGAACGCCGCGCCAGTAAGGTCAACATGTGACACATTTTCGCCCAGTGGCAGCAGATACCAGAGGCCAAGTACCGCGAGGATCACCCAGATGAAATCCACCGGGCGGCGTGAGGCAAAAAGCGCCACCGCCAGCGGGCCGGTAAATTCCAGCGCCACCGCAACGCCGAGCGGTATCGTCTGGATTGATAAATAGAACATATAGTTCATGGCGCCGAGCGACAGGCCATAAAACAGCAGCGGCAGACGTTGTTCACGGGTAAAACGTAAACGCCATGGCTTAAACACCACGACCAAAATAATCGTGCCAAGTGCGAGACGCAGCGCGGTGACGCCCGGTGCGCCAACCAGCGGGAAGAGTGATTTCGCCAGCGACGCGCCTCCCTGAATGGACATCATCGCCACCAGCAATATGAGCACTGGCAACCAAACCGGTAATTTACGAGACTGCGCAGGCATCCTTTCTCCCGTCAATTTCTGTCAAATAAAGTAAAAGAGGCAGTCTACTTGAATTACCCCCGGCTGGTTGAGCGTTTGTTGAAAAAAAGTAACTGAAAAATCCGTAGAATAGCTCCCCTCTGATGGTTAATTAACCTATCCAATTAAGAATTATCTGGATGAATGTGCCATTAAATGCGCAGCATAATGGTGCGTTGTGCGGGAAAAGTGCTTTTTTTTGAAAGGGTTGGTCAGTAACGGAAACTTTCTGTTACATCAAATGGCGCTTTAGACCCCAATTCCCGCAAAGAGTTTCTTAACTAATTTTGATATATTTAAATGCGTAGGACGTAGGATTTACTTGAAGCACATTTGAGGTGGATTATGAAAAAAATTGCATGTCTTTCAGCACTGGCCGCACTTCTGGCGGTTTCTGCAGGTTCCGCAGTAGCAGCTACTTCAACCGTAACTGGCGGTTACGCTCAGAGCGACGCTCAGGGTATTGCTAACAAAACTAACGGTTTCAACCTGAAATATCGCTACGAGCAGGACAACAACCCGCTGGGTGTTATCGGTTCCTTTACTTACACTGAAAAAGATCGCACCGAAAGCAGCGTTTATAACAAAGCGCAGTACTATGGCATCACCGCAGGTCCGGCTTACCGCATCAATGACTGGGCGAGCATCTATGGTGTTGTGGGTGTAGGTTACGGTAAATTCCAGCAGACTGTAGACACCGCTAAAGTGTCTGATACCAGCGACTACGGTTTCTCTTACGGTGCTGGTCTGCAGTTCAACCCGATGGAAAACGTTGCTCTGGACTTCTCCTACGAGCAGAGCCGTATTCGTAACGTAGACGTTGGCACCTGGATTGCCGGCGTTGGTTACCGCTTCTAATCGCTTCGGCGATAATAAAAAATCCGCCCACTGGGCGGATTTTTTTATCTGCAATTTACTTCAGAAATTACCGCTTACTGCGCGTATCAAAGAGATCCGTGCCGAGATGGTTATAGTCAACTTTCTGTAACTTAAAGTTGGTAATGTACGCTGGCCCGGCTTTTTGCTCGGACATAAAACGGTAAGGATTTTTAATCTGCTCTGCGCTGATCCCCGTCCACTGCGAAAAGAAACTCAAAAAGTCGTTCGCTGAACGGCGCGCTTTAATTACCCGATGTTTGGTATCGTCGCTGGAAAGCACCATAAATGGCACCTGGAAGTCCTGCTGAAAAGTATCGGCGTGCGCCAGGTACTGCACTTCTTTTCCGCGTTCTTTAATCGCCAGTCCGTGATCCGAGAAGTAAACCATCGAAAAACTTTCGCCGGTATTAACCAGTTGCGAATACATTTTCCCGAGGAAATCATCGGTCTGCGTGATGGAATAGAGGTAGCAGGAAGTCTCTTTTGACTGCACAAACTCATTGTACTTGCCGCCGGTGCGATCGCAGGCCTGCGGGTGCGAGCCCATCAAATGCAGCACAATCAGCTGCGGCTGGGTGCGTTTTGTGCTCAGGACCTGATTGGTCAGTTTTAACAGATCCTCGTCGCGGGTGTTTTTATCTGCTTCGAAGTCACCACGTTTCAAAAACTGCACTTCATCGGCACGCTTAGCGATACTGGCGATGGCGGTGTCGTATTCGCCAATTTGCCCCTGATTAGAAAACCACCACGTCTGGAAACCGGCACGGTTCGCCAGCGTGACAAAATTATCCTGATACTGCGGTTTGTCATCCACCACGCGGTTTAACGTCAGGCCAAGGGATTTTTGTGTTGAACCGCTCGCGGAAATGTAATCCGTAAACAGCGTGCCGTTCACCTGGCTGGCAAACGGAGTGTTATTCCAGTGGCCGCCAAAGGCGCCCAGCGCGTCACGACGTGCGCTTTCGCCAATCACCACCACGTAAGTATGGTATTTCGGTTTTACCGCCAGCACAGTCCAGGTGTCTTTCACACTGGCGAGCGCGGCCATATTTTTCTGTTCTTCTTTAACAACATAGTAGTTGAACGCCACATCGCGCACGAAACGCAGCACCGGAACACCGGTATCAATGATCCTGAATTCGTAACCTTTGAAATGGTTTTGCACCGGGCCAATAAAATAAGACGCGATGCACACAATCGTGCCCAGCGTGTCCCATTTCAGCCACGGCGTGGATCGCACGATTATCCGGCGGCGCAGCGAAATAACACCCAGCGCAAAAATGAATACGCCGATAGCGTAGTGATACCACGGGAAGATAGTCAGAATTTCCGTCGACTCTTCCATATTGGTCGACAGCAGCGCCAGCAGCGTGTTGAAGTTTGGTGCGCCATATGCCCGACCAAAGGGGAAATAACAGGCGGCAACCAGCGAGATAATCCCGATAACGGTTTTCTGCGCGCGAGGCGCATGACGCCAGAGGATCAGTAGCGCGCAGGTTAAAAGAACCGCATACATCACGCTAAATTCATAACCCAGAGCGAAGTTAATCAACATCGATTGTAAAAAGTAGAAACCCGTCCACGGGTTGAGCGTCTGGCTGCGAAAGGCAACGGATTCTTTAAGGATTAAGCTCATAGATTACTGTCATGAAAACGCCATGTGCTCACCCTGGCGTTAAGGGTCAAAACCTGCCGGACAGTGCGTGTGAAGAGGGGAGGGGGTCCGCATCTGCGAGCCGCAATTTGTGCAGGGCAGCGCAAAGATAGAGCGAGGCGCGTCGAAGGTCAACAGGGGCTAAGCGGTTGTTTTGAGAGAATGATTGCAAATCCAGCAAAAATACGCTGATTTTTAGACGAATTAGCCAGTATGACGGGGGATTGTGACAGAAAAATGAAGCGGCGTACCGCGACGCCGCATTAGTGAGAAGGTTTGTCGGAGTCCTGCTGAGGTTTGCCGGTAATGATATCGGACAACATATTCAGCAGCATTAAACGGACTTTAAAGGGAGAGTGACTAAACACGCGCATACACCTCTTGAACTCATTCATCGTTACCTCCTGCCATTTTCATGCCCTTCGTTCCATGAAGGGTGAACGCATTACATACAGATATAGCACAGGCTATGTTCTATAGCTATGGCTAAGACGTTAATTTTTTGTGCTGATTCACGGATGGTTTACAATGGCGCTTCTCTTATATGATGCTGCACAGGTGTCACACCTTCAGAGGAAGCACAATGAACCGTCGCGCAGGTAAGCAAACAATAAAAAAAGTGACGCTGGTAAATGTAGAAGAGCACGTTGAAGGCTTTCGTCAGGTGCGCGAAGCACATCGTCGCGAACTGATTGATGACTATGTTGAACTGATTTCGGATTTGATCCGCGAAGTAGGCGAAGCCCGCCAGGTGGATATGGCCGCCCGCCTTGGCGTTTCACAACCGACGGTTGCGAAAATGTTAAAAAGACTGGCAACGGTGGGCTTGATTGAACAGATTCCCTGGCGCGGCGTTTTTTTGACTGCGGAAGGTGAGAGGCTGGCGCAGGAGAGCCGCGAGCGTCACCAAATCGTGGAAAGTTTCTTATTGGTACTGGGTGTCAGTCCTGAAATCGCGCGACGCGACGCCGAAGGTATGGAACATCACGTCAGCGAGGAAACGCTGGAGTGTTTCCGTCTCTTCACCCTGCAACATGAGCAACCTCCTGAATGAGTATGCCGTTCTTCCGCGCCCTGGCGCGCGACCGTTTCCTGCATCTGTTACTGCTTATTGGTTTTGCATTGTGCTTTTTTGCCCCGTTTGCGCCGAAAAACTGGCCGGGTGCGATCGACTGGCACACCATTATTACCCTCAGCGGCCTGATGCTGCTGACCAAAGGGGTTGAGCTGAGCGGTTATTTTGATGTGATTGGGCGGCGTATGGTGCGTCGTTTTCATCATCAGCGTCGGCTGGCGATGTTTATGGTGCTGGCTGCAGCGCTCCTCTCCACCTTTCTCACCAATGATGTGGCGCTGTTTATTGTGGTACCGCTGACCATCACGCTGAAGAAACTGTGCGAAATCCCGGTTAACCGGCTGATCATTTTTGAAGCGCTGGCGGTAAATGCCGGGTCGTTATTAACGCCTATCGGAAACCCACAAAACATTCTTATCTGGGGACGCTCTGGCCTCTCTTTCCCGGCGTTCATCTGGCAGATGGCGCCGCTGGCGCTGGCAATGATGGTTACGCTCTTGGTGTTGTGCTGGTTCTGTTTTCCGAAAAAGGCGCTTAACTACCATAGCGGCGTGCAAACGCCGGACTGGCAACCCCGTCTGGTGTGGAGCTGCCTCGGTTTCTACTTAATCTTTATTACCGCGCTAGAGTTGAAACAGGAGCTGTGGGGGCTGGCAATTGTCGCCATCGGCTTCTTGCTACTGGCGCGGCGGGTAGTGCTGAGTGTGGACTGGACGCTGCTGCTGGTGTTTATCGCCATGTTTATTGATGTCCACCTGCTTATTCAGTTGCCTGCGCTGCACGCGGTGCTGAACAGTGCCAGCCAGTTGTCACCTCCAGGGTTGTGGTTGACGGCCATTGGTCTGTCGCAATTTATCAGTAATGTGCCCGCGACCATTTTGCTGCTCAATTATGTACCGCCGGATACGCTGCTGGCCTGGGCGGTAAATGTTGGCGGCTTTGGTTTGCTACCCGGTTCGCTGGCCAATCTTATCGCGCTGCGTATGGCAAACGATCGCCGCATCTGGTGGCGCTTCCATCTTTATTCCATGCCGATGCTGCTGTGGGCGGCGCTGGTGGGATACGGATTACTCTTATTCAGATAGTGCTGATTTGTCAGTTTATCCTGGCAAATGTATAGCAACCGCCTAACTTTAGTTAACGGCGCATCCCTGGCGCCGTTACCTGACAGGACTGTTGCGAAACTATGGCAGAAAACACAACGCATCCTGACGATGTTCAGGACGATAACAACCAAAACCCACGTAAACGCCCCGGAAAGAAGCCACTGATTATCCTCGCCATTGTTGTCGGCGTGATGGTAATTGTTGCGCTGGTGTGGTGGTTTTTAACCCGTAATGAAGAGACCACAGACGACGCCTTTACCGATGGCGACGCGGTGACGATCGCGCCGAAAGTGGCCGGTTACGTCACCGAGTTGCGGGTGAAAGATAACCAGCGCGTCAAGAAAGGGGATTTGCTGGTCACGATTGACCCGCGCGATGCCACCGCGCAACGCGACCAAGCGCAAGCGCAACTGGGGCTGGCAATCGCACAGCTTCACCAGGCGCAGGCGCAACTGGACTTATCAAAAGTGCAGTATCCCGCTCAGCGTGACGAAGCGCGCGCACAGGTGCTGAAAGCAAAAGCAGACCTGGCGAATGCCGAAGCCGCTTATCGCCGTCAGCGTGGTGTCGATCCTCGTGCCACCACACAACAAAATATTGACAGCGCCAATGCCCAGTTGCGTAGCGCGCAGGCACAACTTGCCAGCGCGCAGGCACAGCTGGAAGTTGCCGACCAGGTGCAGTTGCAAATCCGCCAGCAGGAAACCAATGTCGAAGCGCGCCAGCAGCAAGTGGCGCAGGCAAAAGCGCAGCTGGAAACCGCGAATCTGAATTTATCCTGGACGGAGGTTCGTGCCCCATTCGATGGCTTTATCACCAAACGCAATGTGCAAAACGGTACATTAGTGCAGGCGGGCACCGCGTTGTTTTCCCTGGTCTCACCGGATGTGTGGGTGGTAGCGAACTTTAAAGAGTCGCAGCTGGAGCGGATGCGCCCGGGGAATAAAGTCAGCGTCAAAGTGGATGCGTGGCCGGATCTGGAGCTGGAAGGGCATATCGATAGCATCCAGCAGGGCAGCGGGTCGAAGTTCGCCGCTTTCCCTTCAGAAAATGCGACCGGCAACTTTGTCAAAATCGTTCAGCGCGTGCCGGTGAAAATCGTCATCGATAAAGGCCTGGATCCCAACAAACCGTTGCCGTTAGGCCTTTCCGTTGAACCGAAGGTGACACTGGAATGACGGATCACAGCCACGAGAACTGGAAACCCGCCAGTAACCCGTGGGCGGTGGCGTGGGTCGTCACCCTCGCGGTGTTTATGGAGATCCTCGACACCACGATTGTCAACGTGGCGCTGCCGCACGTCGCCGGGTCGCTCTCCGCCAGTTATGACGAATCAACCTGGGTGCTGACCAGCTACCTGGTGGCGAACGGGATCGTCCTGCCGATCTCCGCTTTTCTTAGCCGCACCTTTGGGCGCAAGCAGTTTTTCCTGATCTGCATTGTGATGTTTACCGTCTGTTCGTTTCTGTGCGGAATTGCCACCGAACTGTGGCAAATCATCCTGTTTCGTATTTTGCAGGGCTTTTTTGGCGGCGGTTTGCAACCCACGCAGCAATCGGTGTTGCTGGATTACTTCAAGCCGGAAGATCGCGGCAAAGCCTTTGGTTTGTCGTCTATCGCCATTATTGTCGCCCCGGTGCTGGGGCCAACGCTGGGCGGCTGGATAACCGATAACTACTCCTGGCGCTGGGTCTTTTTTATCAATATCCCGGTGGGCATTATCACGGTTCTGGCGATTTACCAGCTGCTGGAAGATCCGCCCTGGGAGCGCAAATCGAAGCAGAAATTGTCCATCGACTGGCCGGGCATTGGCCTGATTGCGCTGGGGCTGGGTTGTCTGCAGGTGATGCTCGATCGCGGTGAAGATGAAGACTGGTTCAACTCCGATTTCACCCGTATTTTCGCCGTCCTGACTGCGATTGGTATTGTCGGGGCTATTTACTGGCTGCTGTATGCCAAAAAGCCGGTGGTCGACTTGCGCTGCATGGCGGACAAGAACTTTACGGTTTCCAGCCTGCTGATGGCCGGCATGGCGATGATCCTCTATGGCAGCTCGGTGGTGATCCCGCAACTGGCGCAGCAGGATCTGGGCTACACCGCCACGTGGTCCGGGCTGGTGCTGTCGCCCGGCGCAGTGTTGATTGTGCTGACCATTCCGCTGGTGCTGAAATTGATGCCGGTGGTGCAGACGCGCTGGATAATCGCCTTCGGCTTTTTCTGCCTGGCCGCCTCATTCTGGTGGTCGCGTACGCTGGCGCCGGATATCGACTTTGAAACGCTGATGCTGTTTCGCAGCGCCCAGTCGATTGGGCTGGGTTTCCTGTTCGTACCGTTGACGACCATCGCCTTTATCTCGATCCCGCGCCAGCTTAATGCCGATGCGGCAGCGCTGTTTACCATGTTCCGTAACGTGGCGGGATCGGTTGGTATTTCGCTCTCGACGGCGGCGATCACCGAGCGCTCGCAGGCGCATATGTCGCACTTATCAGAGCATACCTCTCCCTTTAATGAGCAATTTCAGCAGGCTTTACGTGAATCCGCGGAGGCGATCCGTAACTTCACCAGCCTGGTCGGCGATCCGCTGACCAGCGCTACCGGGCAGATGTACAAAGCGATGATCGCCCAGTCGCGTTTTCTCGCCTATATCGACGTGTTCACCATCCTCAGTTTGGTGGCGTTATTGCTGATTCCTTTTTGTTTATTGCTTTCGCCGATCAAAAGCGAAGGCAGCGCAGGAGCACATTAATATGACGTGGTGTCGTTTTCCCGTAACCCTGTTGTCGCTGTGGCTTGCCGGTTGTGCTGTCGGGCCGGATTACCAAGCGCCCAAACCGCAAACGCCTGCGCGCTGGAATGATCCGGGTGACAAAGCGGTTAAATCGCAGGCCTCTTCGCAGGCGGTGAATCCGCGCTGGTGGACAACCTTCCAGTCGCCGCAGTTGAACAGCCTGATTGAGCGGGCGATAAAAGATAATCTTTCGCTCCAGCAAACCGTCCTGCGCATTGCCGGTGCGCGAGAGCAGATTAACCAGGCGGGTGGCGCGTTTCTGCCAGCGGTTAACGGGTCGCTGAAAGCGACTCGCCAGCAACTGGGTATTGAAGGTGAGCTGAAATCCCATAACGTGGAGGGCCAGTTGCAGGATGCTGACCCGGCGATCAGCGGGGCGCTTGGCGCGCTTACCCAACCGGTAAATCTCTATCAGGGCAGTTTTGATGCCCAGTGGGAGCTGGATCTGTGGGGCAAAGTAAGACGCCAGGTAGAAGCGGCGTCCGCGCAGCAACAACAGGCAATTGAACAACGTAACGATGCGCTGGTGTCGCTGGAAGCCGAAGTGGCGCGCGCGTGGCTGCAACTGCGCGGTGCGCAGAACATCATTAGTACGCTGAAAACACAAATTGACAGCGCGCAGCAGACATTTACGCTGACCGAAAACCGGCAAAAAGGCGGACTTTCACCACAGCTGGATGTGGAAAATGCCCGCGCCCAGGTTGGCAACCTGGAAGCGCAACTCCCGCAATATGAAGCGCAGGAGCGCCAGGCGATGAACGCGTTAGCGATCCTGCTCGGTAAACCGCCTGGTGCGCTGGACAACGAATTGCGTAATGCGCAGCCGTTACCCGCGCTGCCGGACATTGTGCCCACCGGAATTCCGTCGACGCTGGCGCGCCGTCGCCCGGACGTTCGCGAAGCGGAAGCCAGCCTGCATGCGGCGACGGCACAGATTGGCGTTTCGGTTGCGCAGTTGTTTCCCAGCTTGTCGCTGAGCGGCCAGTTTGGTCTGCGCAACAGTGAAACCAACTGGCTTACCGACTGGAGCAGCCATTTTTATAGCTTCGGACCGCAGATTTCGATTCCCATTTTCCAGGGGGGGCGGCTGGTGTCCAGCGTCAAGCTGGCACGTGCTGAGCAGGGCGCGGCGGTGCTGAACTATCGCCAGACGGTGCTCAGTGCGCTGGGTGATGTGGAAAATGCGCTGGTCAGTTACCGCGCCGATCAGCAGCGTGAAGCGGGACTGGATAAAACGCTCAGTGCGCTGCAAAACGCTTTCTCGCTTGCCACCGACAGCTACCGTCAGGGGATCGCCAGTTTTATCGATGTGCTGGATGCTCAGCGTCAGCTGGCGCAGGCCAGCCAGCAGCGCGAGCAGGCGCGGGTACAAAGCAGCCTCGATCTGGTGGCGTTGTATAAAGCGCTCGGTGGCGGCTGGGAACCGTATCAGAATGTGCAACTCCCTGATTACAAAGTGTTTGGTGAGGCGCCGCGCGGATAATCAGAGAATTGGGCAAGAAACAGGCAGGATCCTCACATTCGCCGCCGCAGAGGATTGCGTATAACTGTCTGCGTCAACTAAACAGATGAGGAGACGCCATCATGCGCTACAAAAAACTGGGTAATACTGGACTGTTTGTTTCTGAACTGTGCCTCGGCACCATGACGTTTGGCGGTGACGACAGCGAGAGCATGTGGAGCAAAATCGGCCAGTTGCAACAGGCGCAAGCCGAGCAGTTGGTTGGCAGCGCGCTCGATGCCGGCATTAACTTTATCGATACCGCGAACGTCTATTCCGACGGGCGTTCGGAGGAGATCACCGGCCAGGCGCTGAAAAACCTGAAAGTGCCGCGTGAAAACGTTATCGTCGCGACCAAAGTGTTTGGCGAAACCGGCACCGCCGGGGTGAACTCGCGCGGCAGTTCGCGCTATCACATCATGAATAGCGTGAAAGAGAGCCTCAAGCGTATGCAACTGGATCATATTGATCTCTACCAGTTACATGGCTTTGATCCGGCTACACCCATCGAGGAGACGCTTTACGCGCTGGATAACCTCGTTCAGCACGGGCATGTGCGCTATATCGGCGTCTCTAACTGGGCAGCGTGGCAAATCGCCAAAGCGCTGGGGATTTCGGAGCGTCTTGGGCTGGCGCGCTTTGCCTCGCTTCAGGCTTACTACACCATTGCCGGCCGCGATCTGGAACGTGAACTGGTGCCGATGATGCAGAGCGAAGGCGTGGGGCTGATGGTCTGGAGCCCGCTGGCGGGCGGCTTGCTGAGCGGTAAATATAGCCGCGACGGTCAGGCACAAGCCGGTGGACGCCGCCTGGCGTTTGATTTCCCGCCGGTGAATAAAGACCGCGCTTTTGATTGCGTGGACGTTATGCGCACCATCGCCGACAGCAAAGGGGTTTCCGTGGCGCAAATCGCGCTGGCCTGGCTGCTGCATCAGCCGGTAGTCAGCAGCGTGATTATTGGCGCGAAACGCCTGGAACAACTGGACGATAACATTGCGGCGACGGCGATCCACCTGAGCGATGACGAACTGCAACAACTGGATGCTGTGAGCGCGCTGCCGCGCGAATATCCCGGCTGGATGTTTGAGCGTCAGGGGGAATACCGCCGTAACCAGCTAAAACAACAGTAATTATCCTTCCTCTCAAACGCGACGCTCACCCCGTCGCGTTTTTCTTTTCTTTCGAATAGCGTCACAAAATCGCATCGTAACTTTTGCCCATTTTTTCGCCGTTATCTATATGACTAGTCATATCTTAAAAATGACTAGTCATGGAGAAGCGCGATGAGCAAAACGTTACCGAACGGCTTTTTATGGGGTAACTCCGTATCCAGCATGCAGACCGAAGGCGCGTGGAACGAGGGCGGAAAAGGGATGTCGGTCTACGATATTCGCGAAGCCAGCGAATTTGCCTCCGACTGGAAAGTCGCCACTGATTCCTACCATCGCTATCAGGAGGATTTCGACCTGATGCAGGATCTGGGCATGAACTGCTACCGCTTCCAGATTTCCTGGAGCCGCGTTTGCCCGCAGGGTGATGGCGAGTTCAATGACGAGGGTATCGCCTTTTATGACCGCTTTATCGACGATCTGCTGGCGCGCGGCATTGAGCCGATGATCTGCCTCTACCACTTTGATATGCCGCTGGCGTTGGCAGAGCAGTACAACGGTTTTGCCGACCGGCGCGTGCAGGACGCTTTTGTACGCTACGGCAAAAAGATGATCGACTGCTTTGGCAGCCGGGTGAAGTACTGGCTGACGTTTAACGAGCAGAATATTTACCACATGCCTGGCGCGTTTCAGGTCGGTGGCTATCTGCAAGGTGAGAAAACCCTGCGTGAGCTTTATCAGATTCAGCACCATGTGATGATGGCGCATGTGCTGCTGACCCATTATCTGCACGCTACCCAGCCCGGAAAATTAATGGGCGGCATGCTGGCGCACCAGCTGGTTTATCCGGCGACCTGCAAACCGCACGATGTATTTTGCGCCACGCAATATGACGAATTCCTCAATCAAAACTTACTGCGAGTGTATGCCGGGCAGGGGTACAGCCCGGAAGTGCTGGCGGTGGTCGAAAGAGAAGGTTTTCGCGATATCTTCCGTGATGAGGATTTGGCGGAAATCGCGCGGGTCAAAAACGACTTTATGGCGTTTAGTTACTACGCCAGCAAAACCCTCGACAGCGATGCCATTGCGCCGGGAACCCCGGTCAATTATTTCCTGCAACAGGGCGATAAAGCGAACCCGTATCTTGAGGCGACCGAATGGGGCTGGCAAATCGATCCACTCGGTTTTCGCGCCATTATTACCCGCTATTACAACGACTGGCGCTTGCCGGTGTTCCCGATTGAAAACGGCATCGGCGTGATTGAAGAGTGGGACGGCGTTAACCCGATTGAGGACGATTACCGCATTGCTTATCACCGCGACCATATCCAGGCGATGCAGGACGCCATCTTTGAGGACGGCGCACAGGTGTTGGGCTACCTCGGCTGGGGGTTGATCGACATTCTCAGTTCCCAGGGCGATATGCGTAAGCGCTACGGCGTGGTGTACGTCAATCGCGAAAACCACGACCTGAAAGATTTAAAACGCGTACCGAAAAAGAGCTATCGCTGGCTGCAACAGCTGATTCGCAGCAACGGCCGCGACATGTAAGTAACGATTGAGAGGGTAGCCGCAATGTCTGACAGCAACATCACGCCGAAAATGCAGTCATTCGTCGATAAATTTGTCGAGTTCTCCGCCCGGCTGGCAAACCAGGTGCATCTGCGATCGCTGCGTGACGCGTTTGCGGCGGTGATGCCGATTTTTATCCTCGCCGGGCTGGCGGTATTGATTAATAACGTGGTTTTCCCCTGGGTGCTGGAAGGGGAGACGCTGGCGCGTTTTAAAGTCTGGGGCGAGGCGGTGATCAACGGCACGCTGAATATCGCCGCGTTATTAATTGCGCCGATGACCGCCTGGTCGCTGGCGCGCAATAAGAACTTTGACAACCCGGTGTCGGTGGTGGTCATTGCGATCTCCAGTTTCATCATCATGATGCCGATGCAACTGGATGTGGTGCCCGTTGGCGGGAAAGCGACGGTGAGCGTGACGCAGATGCTGGCGTTCACCAACATTGGCACGACGGGGATTTTCGCCGGGGTAATTATTGGTTTGCTCTCCACGGAGCTGTTTATCCGCGTCGCCAGCGTGAAGAAATTTGCTATTTCGCTCGGGGAAAATGTGCCCTCGGCGGTGGGGCAATCTTTCTCCTCGCTGATTCCGGCAATCATTACCCTCTCGCTGTTCGCCATTGTTGCGGCGCTGCTGGCGAACCTGTTGCACACGGATTTGATTCACCTTATCACCACGCTTATCCAGCAGCCGTTGCGGCAGATTAATACCAGTTTACCGGGCACGCTGTTTATCTATAGCTTTGGTAACTTTCTGTTTACGCTCGGTATTCACCAGACGGTGGTCAACGGCGTGATCCTTGAACCCCTGCTGTTGATTAACACCAACGAGAACATGCTGGCCTTTGCCAACGGGCAGCCAATCCCGCATATCATCAACAGTATTTTTGTGCCCACGTTCGGTATGATTGGCGGCACCGGCAGCACCCTTTCGCTGCTGATCGCCATCTTTATCTTCGCGAAGCAGCAGTCGGCGAAGCAGGTGGCGCGGCTCGCCATCTCGCCTGGCTTATTCAATATTAATGAACCGGTGATTTTCGGTCTGCCCATCGTCTTTAACCTGCCGCTGATGATCCCGTTTGTGCTGCTTCCGGCGCTGGGGATTTGGTTTGCCTGGCTTTGTACTACGCTCGGTTGGATCTCGCGCTGTGTGGTGATGATCCCGTGGACAACGCCGCCCATTTTAAGCGCCTGGCTGGCCACCGCAGGCGACTGGCGGGCGGTGGTGGTTCAGTTGATAATCATCATCTTTGGTGTATTCTTCTACCTGCCTTTCCTCAAAATAGCCGAGAGAGTGGCCTTAAGAAACAATGGGATAGACTAAAAACGAAGGAAGGCTATGGCGGCAAAATACATCACTATCGCGCGGGAAATTAAGCGGCGCATTCTCAGCCAGCAGTACGCCGCCAGCGCGCCATTGCCGGATCAGTTCGCGCTGGCGGCGGAGTTTGCCACCAGCCGGATGACCATTCAGCAGGCGATGCGCCAGCTGATTGTTGAAGGGCTGGTTTATACCCGTCAGGGCCAGGGCACGTTTATCCGTAAGAATTTCCTGCAACTGTCGCGCTGGGATCTACCCGGTAGCGACTATTTTGGCGCGACCAAAACCTGGGAAAACGTCGGCGAAGTGACCAGTAAAATCATCCGCTTCGAGTTGCGTTTCCCCACGGAAAAGGAGCAGGCCTCGCTGCTGGTGGGGCCGGATGACCCGGTGTATGACTTCATTCGCCTGCGGTTGCTGGAAGGTGAACCGATGTCGCTGGAGTTTACGCTGATGCCGGTAAACCTGGTGCCGGGGTTAAACCGCGGTCATCTGGAAAGCTCCGTGTTTCGCTATGTGCAGGACGATCTGGCGCTGAAGATTATGGGTTCATACCGCATTGTGCGCGCCTTAAAACCCTGGGCGGAAGATAAACAGTATCTGAATTGCGAAGAGACCGATCCGGTGCTGGAAGTGGAGCAGGTGATTTATCTGGAGGATGGCACGCCGCTGGAATATGCCCATTGTCATTACCGTTACGATCACGGTGGCATTATTGTGGTGAATCACGGGTAAAAAAAAGCGGAGCCATTGCTCCGCTTTTTTATGCTATCAACCGTAATCAGTTCAGACGAACCGGCATACCGGAACGGTTCTGAATTGCCTGATCAACCACGTTTGAATCAACATCAGACTGGTTGGTCACGGCCTGCACCGCTTTGGTCAGCGCAATCGGCACAATCTCACCACCGGTGAACTGCGCTTCGGTGGTGGACAGCGGGTTGTGAACTTCGATGTAGCGGCTGCCATCCGGCTCGGTGGTCGCTTTTACCGGCTCATCAATAAACTGTACGCGCGTACCGACCGGCACGTTTTCGAACAGGAATTTGATGTCGTCGTTGCGCAGACGCACACAGCCGTGGCTCACGCGCAGGCCGATACCGAAGTTAGCGTTGGTGCCGTGAATGGCGTACAGGCGGCCGATATAGAGCGCGTACAGACCCATCGGGTTATCCGGGCCAGCCGGTACAACCGGCGGCAGCGGTTGACCCATCGCTGCATATTCCGCGTGCATTTTCGCCGTCGGCGTCCAGGTCGGACCGGCTTTTTTACGTTCTACTTTGGTGGTCCAGGCAATCGGGGTGTCTTTACCCAACTGGCCGATACCGATTGGCAGCACGATCACCGTGTTGGTGCCTTTCGGATAGTAGTAGAGGCGCATTTCCGCACTGTTGATCACGATCCCTTCGTGAACCGTATCCGGCAGGATCAGCTGCTGTGGAACATTCATCACAGTGCCGCCTTTCGGCAGGTAGGCATCAATGCCTGGGTTTGCTTCCAGCATGTTGGACAGACCCATTTGATATTCAGCCGCAAAATATTCCAGCGGCTGGTTATTGCCTTCCGGAATAGTGACGACCTGGTTCTGACCGATCAAACGACTGCCATCAGTCGGCAGCGGATATGTAACAGCAGACGCGCTTTTGCAAAATCCCACGACAGCAAACGCCGCCGCTAAAAGGGTTGTTAATTTCATGTTCATCTTATGCAAGACTTATTGCCACACTGGCCGTTGGGTTGAGAATGCAGGAAGCGCATTATATGTGCATTCCACCGTCCAGGGAATTCAGATGTGTACGAAATCACACTTTTTTCCCTTTGCTTGCAGTTTAGTGGCCTGACGCCAGGCAGGAATCTAATTCGGAATTGTGGCATAATAGGGTGTTTGTCACATATTTCAGGATACCTCTGTGTTAGTCACCAGCAACGTCACCATGCAATTCGGCAGCAAGCCGCTGTTCGAAAATATCTCCGTCAAATTTGGCGGCGGCAACCGTTACGGCCTGATCGGGGCTAACGGGAGTGGTAAATCCACCTTTATGAAAATCCTCGGCGGCGATTTAGAGCCGACGCTGGGTAACGTCTCTCTCGATCCGAATGAGCGCATCGGTAAGCTGCGCCAGGATCAGTTTGCCTTTGAAGAGTTCAGCGTGCTCGACACGGTGATCATGGGCCATGCGGAATTGTGGGAAGTGAAACAGGAACGCGACCGTATTTATGGCCTCGCGGAAATGAGCGAAGAGGACGGCTACAAAGTGGCCGACCTCGAAGTGCAGTACGGCGAAATGGACGGCTACTCGGCGGAAGCGCGTGCGGGCGAACTGCTGCTCGGCGTCGGTATTCCGGTTGAGCAGCATTACGGTCCGATGAGCGAAATCGCTCCCGGCTGGAAACTGCGTGTGTTACTGGCGCAGGCGCTGTTTGCCAACCCGGACATTCTGCTGCTCGATGAACCGACCAACAACCTGGACATCGACACCATTCGCTGGCTGGAGCAGGTGCTGAACGAACGCGACAGCACCATGATCATCATTTCGCACGACCGCCACTTCCTTAACATGGTCTGTACGCACATGGCGGATCTCGATTACGGCGAGCTGCGTGTTTACCCCGGCAACTACGACGAATACATGACGGCGGCAACGCAGGCGCGTGAACGTCTGCTGGCGGATAACGCCAAGAAAAAAGCGCAGATCGCCGATCTGCAATCGTTCGTCAGCCGCTTTAGCGCGAACGCCTCTAAATCTCGCCAGGCGACGTCCCGCGCACGTCAGATCGACAAAATCAAACTGGAAGAGGTTAAGGCCTCCAGTCGTCAGAACCCGTTTATCCGCTTCGAACAGGACAAGAAATTGTTCCGTAACGCGCTGGAAGTGGAAGCGCTTAGCAAAGGTTTTGATGAAGGCCCGCTGTTTAAGAACTTCAATCTGCTGCTGGAAGTGGGTGAGAAAATCGCCATTCTGGGTGCGAACGGCGTGGGTAAATCCACCATGCTGAAAACGCTGGTGGGCGAGCTTGAGCCCGATAACGGCACCGTTAAGTGGTCTGAAAACGCGCAAATCGGTTACTACGCGCAGGATCACGCCGAAGACTTTGATAACGATCTGACCGTTTTCGACTGGATGAGCCAGTGGAAACAGGAAGGCGATGACGAACAAGCGGTGCGCAGCATCCTCGGTCGTCTGCTGTTCAGCCAGGACGATATCAAGAAACCGGCGAAAGTGCTCTCCGGGGGGGAAAAAGGTCGCATGCTGTTCGGCAAGCTGATGATGCAAAAACCGAACATCCTCGTTATGGACGAACCGACTAACCACCTGGATATGGAATCCATCGAATCGCTGAACATGGCGCTGGAGATGTATCAGGGCACATTGATCTTCGTTTCCCACGACCGTGAGTTTGTTAGTTCGCTGGCAACCCGCGTGATTGAGATTACGCCGCAGCGCGTGGTGGATTTCTCCGGGAATTATGAGGATTATTTGCGCAGTAAAGGTATCGAATAAATTTACCGTCGTCTTTCACGCGACAGGTGTGTTGGCTGCACCTTCACCCCCCGGTCACTGACTTGTGTAAGTCCCCGGAGATACGCAGATTTGCTGTGAAATACTCAGGTAAATAAGTGAAGCAAACCCGGTAAGCACATGGCTTCCGGGCTTTTCACATTAAGCAAACGTCCACTCGCTGGCCGCAACGCCATTAATTAACAACTGGCGGTTTTCACCCGCAGGTAGCGTCACTTTTAGCGCCTGCCAGGCCGGGCGATAGTCGCCGCGCGTATGTACCTGCAAATCAATGGTGCTGCCCGAGCAAACCATTTCCCACTCCAGCCACAGCGCGTTGCCCTCTTTATAGCCCCAGGACTCACCATCATCCTCAAACAGCAGGCCGCGTGAACGCCCGGGCCCCTTCACCGGGAACAGGTGTAGCTCACGCGTGGTATCCGCTTTGGCATCAACATGCCTGATGCGATCGCTAAGCGGCAGACCGGCACCGGCACGCACCAGCAGCGGCAGCGTTTCCAGCGGCGCATCCAGCGTCACCCACTGGCCAGGCGCATACCAGCAACCGGTGTAAAAATCGTACCAGCCGCTATTGTTGGCTGGCAGCCAGACGACGCGCTCGCGCTGGCCGGGTTCGACGACGCTTGCCACCAGAAGATCGCGGCCAAGCAGGAAGTCGTCGCACTCTTCGAACGTCTGCTCGTCATGTTCGTGATCGAGGAACGTCGGGCGCAGCATCGGTTCATCGTCAGCATGTGCCTGCCACAGCAGCGTGTAGAGATAAGGTAGCAGGCGGTAGCGCAGCTCAATTGCGCTGCGGATCGACGGTGTGATCGCCGGATACATCCACGGCTCATTCACCGTGTGATCGTCGTTCCATGAATGAATGGTGAAACGCGGGTGCATCACCCCGTTTTGCACCCAACGCACAAACAGCTCCGCATCCGGTTTATCGCCGGAAAAACCGCCGACATCGTGGCCCACGTTATACAAACCGGACATACTCATGCCCACGCCCATGCGGATGTTGTAGCGCAACGTGTCCCAGTTGGTACGGTTATCACCGCTCCAGGTTTGCACATAACGCTGCATCCCGGCGCAGCCGGAACGGGAGATCAGGTACGGGCGCTTTTGCGGAGCAAACCGCTGCTGCGCTTCCATCGACGCTCGCATCATAAGCAGCGGCATCACCGGGCGAATATGTTTGATGGCAATTTGCTGGCCAAAACCGTGGCAGCGCGCTTCGCCGTCCCACACTTCAAACTCGTTGTTATCGTTCCAGGTCGAATCGATGCCCATCTCCAGCAGTTGCGTGGTGACGCCTTCCTGCCACCAGGTGACAGTCTGCGGGTTGGTAAAGTCGAGGTGTGAGCCTTCGTCATCCCAGAAACTGGAACGTTCCGGCGCATCGGTTTCGGAATCGCGAATAAACAGACCGCGCTCCGCCACTTCGCTATACCGCGGGTGATCCTGCAACAGACAGGGTTTGATATTCGCCGCCAGTTTCAGTCCCGCATCGTGGAACGCCTGGCTCATCACCTTCGGCTGCGGCACTTTGTCGTAGTTCCAGTTAAAGACATAGCGCTTGCCGTTAATCGAGGTGTAGCCGGATGAGAGCTGGAACGAATCGCACGGAATCGCGTGTTCTTCGCACAGACGAATAAAATTCATCAGCTGGTTTTGCGCATCCGGCGCATCGGTGTAATGCATGGTTGAGCCACTATAACCGAGGCTCCATTTCGGGCCGAACAGCGTTTTCCCGGTGAGGCGCACAAACGCTTTGGTAACATCCAGCGCACGCGCGCCGGTAAAAATGTAGTAATCAATATCGCCCGCTTCCGCCTGCCAGCGGCGATAGGCGGTGTGATAGTTATCGATCTCGTTACCCAGATCCAGCCAGCAACTGCTGAGGTTGTCATAAAACAGCCCGTAGCTGATATCGTCGCGGCGGGTGAGGGTAAACGGAATATGCTTGTACAGCGGGTCGGTGCTGGCAGCGTTATAGCCCATCGCATCAAGGTTGCGCATCTCATAGCGTTGACCATTGCGTTGCAGATTACCTGTCTTCTCGCCGAGGCCGTAGAAACGCTCCTCTTTTTTACGGCTGAGATAGTGCGCCACGCCGTCGCCATGGGCGTTAACCAGATACGCGCTGGTCGGACGATCGCTCGCCAGCCATTGCCACTCACCCGCGTCGTTACGGTAGTGCCACTCCAGCCACAGCGGCTGGTGCACTGTGACGCGCAGTTTTGTGCTCTCAATGGTTAATGTCTCGTGCTGTTGCGCCAGCGACCAGTGCGGCAGGCTAAAACCCGACAGATCGTCGCGCGAGCGGCCTTCCCACGGCACATCATCTTTCGGCGCAATGCTCCAGGTTCTGTCCAGCGCCAGCTCGCCTTTACGCTTGAGCAGCACACGGAACAGGTTCTCTTCCAGCACATACAGGCACAGGGTGTGTTGCCCGTCTACCAGCAGCTCAACATGGTGAGCGGCCTGGTTTTGTAACGTCCAGTTCTTCAGGGTTTTCATATCAGACATCCACAATCAGGCGCGTTTTGCGCGTCGTTCAGCAATAAATGCCACCAGGAAACAAGCGCCAATCAGGTCAAAGAAACCCATGGCAATAAACAGCGGGTTGAAACCAATTTTGTCGGCGGTGACGCCAATCAGCAGTGAGAAGAGGAAGCTGGCGATCCACGCCGCCGAGCCGCGCATGCCATTTACTGTTGCCATCTGGCCTTTATCGAAGGATTCCACCACCAGCGCGCTCAACATGCAGGAGATGATCTGATGGCCAAAACCGCCAATCGAAATCAGCACAATGGTGATGTATGGATCGCGGGTAATCGCGACAATGGCGAGCGAAATCATCAAAAATGCGCCGGTCACCGAGCTGGCAACCACCGAGTTCACGCGGGAGCAGCCAAACCAGCGGGTATAGAGTTTGGTCAGGTAACCGCTGGCGACGCTGCCGAGATCGGCGGCGAGGAACGGCAGCCAGGCGAACATGGCGATCTGTTTCAGATCCATACCGTGTTCTTTCGCCAGATAGAGCGGCACCCAGAAGCTCAGCACCGCCCAGGCCGGTTCTGCCATAAACGCCGGGATGGCGATACCGTAAAAGCGTTTGTTTTTCGAGACAGTTTTCAGAGCGGTAAAGAAGGGCAGTTTGACCGCGGGTGGTTCATTATCCTGCTGAATAAAGGTCAGCTCGTCTTTACTGAGGTTCGGGTGTTTGTCCGGGTTATGGTAAAACGCCCACCACAAAATCACCCACAGCAGCGCCAGCACACCGGTAAACATAAACGCGCCCTGCCAGCCAAATGAGGCGTGAGCGAAGTAGATAATCGGCGGAGCCAGCATGGCACCAATCGAGAAGCCAACGCCCGCCCAACCGGCAGCCACCGGGCGTTCTGATTTCGGGAACCATTCGCCGATAGTTTTGGCGTTCGCCGGTGTAGCCGCCGCTTCCGATGCGCCCATGGTGAAACGCAAAATCGCCAGATGTACCCAACTGCCTGCGCCAGCGTGGAAAATACAGGCCAGCGCCCAGATGATGGCGCACACCATAAAGCCAACTTTCAGGCCAATCACGTCAATCAGCCAGCCACACAGCGGCTGGAAAATGGTGTAAGCCAGCTGAAACGCGCCGACAATCCATGAGTATTGTTCGGTGGTGATGCCGAGGCTGGTTTTTAATTCCGGTGCCAGAATCCCCAGCGAGTTTCGGGTGATGTAGTTCACCGTGACGCCGAATAAAAACAGCACCAACATCCACCAGCGTAATTTTTTGACTATCCGGCGGCTCTTGCTGGCCGCCATTTCATTGTTGATCCCCTGGCTCATTCTTTTCTCCGCATATCTTCTTGTAGGGAAGTCGGGGCAAACTCTTGCGGAGTTGTTATACCGCACAGGTTTGCATGATGATTTATCTGCATTTTTTTGGTTATTGTTCCTACAACTAGTATGGAAGTTGTATGACACGTTTACGTTAGGCGAGAAAAATCGGCAGCTAAAGTGGATTTTGTGCAAGGATTCTCATCAATCAGCGACGACATGCGGCAAACTTGTATTGACGCCATGAATATCAGGCTTTTCGATTCATGAAAATTTTCCCATTTCGGAAACGGAGCAAGATCACAGAATGGATAAAAAGCTCAAAATCACCGAAATTGCCCTGCGTACGAATCTGTCGACCAGCACGGTTTCCCGCGTGCTGGCAGGTAAAGCCAATACCAGTGAAAAAGCGCGCACAGCAGTGCTGGCCTGCGCGCGTGAGCTGGGGGTGATGGAGGGGATTGCCGCCGGGCGGCTGTTGCTGAATAACCTGATTGTTTTCGCACCGCAGCGGGCCTTTGATGAGCGTTCCGATATCTTCTACTACCGGGTGATCCAGAGCATTAACAAAGCGTTGTCACCCCATGAAGTGCGGCTGCGCTACTGCGCGCTGGAAGAGCTGGACAGCGACGCCAATGAATTTCTCGCGCGCATGAACGCAGCGGAAACCCAGGCGGCGATCCTGCTGGGCATTGATGATCCCCATATTCATGACCTGGCGGCGGATATGGGTAAACCCTGCGTGTTAATCAACTGCCGTGACGGGCGTATGCGTTTGCCTTCCATCGCGCCGGATCACCGCACGATCGGCGAGTTTGCTGCAAATTATCTGTTTGATATGGGCCACCGCGAGGTGGTGAATGTGATGTGCCTGCGTCGCTACACGATGGATCTGCGCCTGGCGGGCATCAAAGAGGCCTGGCAGCGGCGCAATCTGCGTTTCCAAAGTAAGCGGGATCTGATCACCGTTCCCAGTTTTAGTGCCAAAGAAGCGGGGATGCGGGTAGGGGAGTGGCTTGATGATCCGGCGCATAAATCACCGCCTACCGCCTTTCTCGTCGGGGGCGATTTTATGGCGGAAGGCACGGTTCATGCGCTCCAGCAGCGTGGGCTGCGCGTGCCGCAGGATGTCTCGGTGATGAGCATTGACGCCTTTAATCTGGCGGCGATTCAGGATGTGCCGCTCACCGCGGTGCATGTCCCGCGTGATGAACTTGGCGTGGAGGCGGTACACCTGCTGCAACAGCGGTTGATCCGCCCGCAGGCCACCACCGGTTCGCTGTTACTCAACGGTACGCTTGCGGTGCGCGAATCGGTACGGCGGATACGTCCCGGGCAACAACGTACCGCCGTGGAGCGTGAAGGGTTGTATGACGTCTAAACGTCCATACCCAGCGCGCGCTTACCATGAATATTCAGGTCGTCCAGCGTAAAGCGGCCTGACCAGTCGCTTTCGTAGTTCTCACGCGGAAAATCGCCCGGCGAAGCACCTTGTTCCAGCGCGACCTTCACTTTGCGCGCATACGCGAGATTTTTCGCGCACAGCGGCGCGGCGGGAATGTACATCACATTGCCCCAGCCTTGCTGGTTTTCCACCGGCGCAACCGAGTGGATCACATCGCAGTGCCACCATACGGAATCCCCGGCTTCCAGCGCCGGAATGCTGCTCAGGGCTTCCATCAGCAGCGGATGCCACTTCTCCGAGACCGGTAATACACGCCCTGGCGCCACGCCGCACAGCTCATCTTCCGGAACATCATCCAGCAGCGGGCGCAGCAGAATATATGCCATCGCTTCCGGGATCGGCACCACGTGCAGCAACCCTTGTCCGGGGATCATGTCCGACAACGCTGTCCAGCCCTGGAAGGTGCGGAACACCGAACATTTGGTGGTGTTATCCACCGTGTACTCTTCCACCTCGGTGCGGTGCGCCGCATTCCAAGGGTCATATTCCTCAAATTTGCCGCTAAACACGCTGGCAAACACACGCTGGTAAGCGGGGAGCAGCCAGCGCTCCAGCGCACCGGAATCCGTATGCGCGCCGAGGCCTTTCGAGGTGGTTCCCGGCGGACGGCGGCGAATGCGATCCGGGTAGATGACGCTCACATCCGGATCAAACCATTGCTGGCCTTCACTTTCGAAGCGCCACAGGCGGTTGAGGAAGGATTGCACGGCGGCCATTTCCTCGCTCTGGCGCGCCTGCATCTGCGCCTGCGACCAGTAAATAGGGTAGATTTCCGGGCGCGAGGCCTCCAGCGTGCCAAAGAAGCTGTCACCAGGCCCTTTGTACACCTCATCAAAATGGTTCTGGTCGAGGTAATCCAGCATTGAGCGATCCCAGCCCAGCGCCTGCTCACGCGGGAAATGCCTCTTAATGACCGCACAACCGCGTTGCTTGATAAGCGCCCGCTGCGCCTCGCTAACCTTGCCTTGCGCAATGTCGCTGTAGGCAATTTGTGGCCACACGGATTTGCCTTGTGCTTTAAGGGCATTGATATCCGCTACGCGGGCGGCAATCTGTTCGCTCAGGCGGTTAAACACCTGCTGTACATCGCCGATCTGCGCGCGCAATTCCTGTTTCATCTGACGAATCGATGCTTTGTGATCGGTGGGCAGTGTTTCACTGGTAAAAGCCATGTTGAACCCCTCATTCTTTCATTCGAAAGTTATTTAACTTACAAGTGATAAAATAAGTTAAAAAGAAGTTAATGCAAGTTTAAAAACTTGATGCGGAGCACAAAGCGGAAAATTAGCCACAGGAAGGGCCGGAGCGGGCGCTCCGGCAGAGGTTCAGCGATTGAATGGCGCGGTGTTATCAAGCACGGCCTGAATCACATTCAGGGCGCCGTGGTGGTTATTGTCATCGGTCTGATGACGGGCAATGGCTTTAATGGCGTCGCTGGCGTTGCCCATGGCGAACGAGAAATCGGTCATACGCAGCATTTCCGCGTCGTTACCGCTGTCGCCAATGGTGACGCACTGTTGCGGTGAGATGCCCCAGCGTTTAAGCAGGCGCGTAATGCCGTTGGCTTTATGCAGACCAGGGATTATCAAATCGACAAAACCAAAGCCGCTGGTGACCGGCTTCATGATGCCGTCAAGCGAGACATGCAGAGCGTCGATCAATTGCGGGATGTCGCTGTCCGGCAAGTTCAACGAAAACTTGAACAGGGTATCGTCAATGTGCTGAAAATCGCGTACCGGCTTTAAGCGGTAATAGTGTTTCGACATCAGATCGACGAACTCTGCCGGAGCGTTTTCGCTTACGTACGCGCTTTCCAGTCCGCAGGCAACAAAGTTGAGGCTGCTGTCTTTTAACAGTTCGCCAATCACCACCTGCGCTTCGTGGCGGGTCAGCTCACCGTGGAACAACTGTTGACCGTGCTCATACACCAGCGCGCCGTTTTCCGCGACGAACGAAATGGTCTCTTTCAGCTCCGGGAAGAAGGAGATCAGCTGGTAATACTGATTGCCGCTGGCGACAATAAACTCAATATTCCGCTGACGAAGCTGCTCGAATTGCGCCATAAATCGTGTGCGATCGTACTGCTTGGCGTCATCAAGGAAGGTTCCGTCCATATCGGTAACGATAACTTTGACGGTCATACATAGAACTCCTGAATGTAACTGCGACGAGAAACATTCTAGAGATAATGTGAGGGGAAGCACAAATTTTATTTCATTCGAAAGTAAACCTGTCGTCTTTTCTCAGGGTAGATGTTTACCCGCCGTCTTTCGAAGCGCAGGTGCGTTGTCTGCGGCGGTTCGGCCGGCCACCTACAGATGTAAGCTCGTTTACCCGTCGTCTTTCGAAGCGCAGGGGCGTTGGCTGCGGCGGTGCGGCCGGACACTGACTGCTGTAAGTTCGTTTAACCGTCGTCTTTCGAACTGCAGGTGTGTTGGCTGCGGCGGCGCGCCCCGGTCACTTACTTGTGTAAGCTCCCGGGGACTTACCGCCTTGCCGCCTTCCTGCAATCCGAAATCCATAGGTTAAACATCAGATAGTAACGGACAAAAGGCGGCTGTTAGTTAATAACGAATAACGGTCATCCGGTCGCCACCTTATAAGGTATGTTCAGTACGGGCGATAATGTCGTCCTGCGCATCTGGCGACAGGGCGGTAAAGAACGCCGAATAACCGGCGACGCGCACCACCAAATCGCGATACTGATCCGGGTGTTTCTTCGCCTCCAGCAGCGTTTCGCGCGACACGATGTTGTACTGAATATGCCAGCCTTTATGCACCTCAAAGAAGGTGCGCAGCAGCACCATCAGCTTTTGCTTATCGCTCTCGTTTTCCAGCGTCGACGGATTCAGTTTCTGGTTCAGCAACACCCCGCCGAGAATCGCCTCCACCGGCAATTTACCCACCGAGCTTATCACCGCCGTCGGCCCCAGATGATCGGTGCCGGACGCCGGGCTTGCGCCCTCCGCCAGCGGCGTATGCGCTTTGCGGCCATCCGGTGTCGCCATCGTCGCTGCGCCAAACGGCACGTTAGCGGAAATGGACGAAGTTCCGGCGTAATAATTGCCACCGATCGGGCCGCGACCGTAACGCGGGTTGTGATACTGCTTCAGCTCATCGATATAGGTTTGATAAGCACGTACCAGCAGCGTATCCACGCTGTCATCATCGTTGCCGTATTTCGGCGCGCTGTTGACCAGCCGCTGGCGCAACTGTTCGTGCGTCAGGCCGTCAAAATCTTCTGCCAGTGCCTGCGCCAGTTGTTGTTGCCCGATAACACCCTGGTCAAAGACCAGCTTTTTCACCGCCGCGAGGCTGTTACCCAGATTGGCAATCCCCACCTGTAAACCGGACACCCAGTCATATTTCGCGCCACCTTGTTTAATGCTTTTCGCCCGTTCGATGCAGTCATCGACCAGCGCGGAGCAGAGAATATCCGGCACGTTCTCTTCCAGCATGGTGTCGACCACATACTCAATCTCAATGGATTTACGGGTGTAATAACGGATCTGCCGATCCCACGCCTGCATCACCTCCTCGAAGCCGTGGAAATTACCCGCCGACAGCGCCTGGATCTGCGGCAGAAAGATTTTGCCGCTGGTGGCGTCGCGTCCGCCTTCCAGTGCCGCCAGCATCACGCGGGCGAAGTTGATAAAGCTCATGCCGGTGCAGCGGTAGCCCCATTTGCCGCCAACGGCGGTTTCAATGCAGCCAATGGCCGCATAGTCGTAGGCGTCGGCGGTCTCAACGCCGAGTTTGATAAATTCTGGGATGACAATTTCATCGTTATTGAACGCGGGCATGCCAAAGCCGCAGCGAATAACCTGCACGCAGGCGTCGAGGAAGTCGTTGCTCATGCCAGCGTGGTAACGCACGCTCAGGTTCGGCTGAGTGGAACGCAGGCGTCCGCAGGATTCCAGAATCGCGTAAGAGAGCGGGTTAACCGCGTCGCGCGCTTCACCGTTATGCCACTGTTGACCGCCGATGGTGACGTTCTGATAGAGCGGGCTGCCCGCCGAGGCTTTCGAATGCGAGCCGGAGCGAATTTTGTTCACTTCCAGCAGTTTCAGCCAGCAACTGTGCAGCAGCTCAATGGCCTGTTCGCGCGGCAATGACTGCTGCAATTCAACATCGCGGCGATAGTACGGATACAGATACTGATCCATGCGTCCGAAAGAGACCGAATGCCCGTTGGATTCAATCTGCAAAATCAGCTGGATAAAGTAGCAGAGCTGCAACGCCTGCCAGAAGGTGCGCGGTGGTTCGTGGGCGATAATCAGGCAGTTTTCCACTATCGCCAGCAGTTCATCGCGGCGGTTTTGCCGCGTCTCTTCCGCGGCCATCTGGCGCGCCAGCCCGGCAAAACGTTCGATATGCAGGCTGACGGCTTCCAGCACAATATCAATCGCTTTTAAGAATTGATCGCCATGCAGGTCGTCGAGCACCGTCAGGTTGATGCGCGTCCGGCGTTCATCCACTTTGTGGCGCAACCCGTCAAGACCAAGCTCCAGCAGCAGTGGGAAGTTCACCGCCAGGTGCGCGTCGCCAGAAGTCATATTGCCTTCGGCTTTGATAATGCCGGTTTCCAGCAGCGCTTTTTGTTCGTCAGTAAACATACCGTAACAGCGATCCTGCACCGTCTGACCGCGCCACCACGGGCAGATCTCATGCAGCACGCGTTTGTTCTCTTCGCTAACCGCAAAGCCAGCGCCGGGGCGGTCGGCGAGCTCATCGATCTCTTTTTCGATCCACGAAACGGTGTATTCGGGGAAGATCGGCGCAGCGCGCACTTCGCTTGCCTGGTTGCCGATAATCAGCTCGTCATGCTTGATCCAGATGGTACGCTCGGCCAGGTGATGCGCCAGCGCCAGCGCGCGGCGTACCGGCAGCGGTTTGTCCATGTTCTGCTGGTAAACCTGGGTGTAATGCCGGGCGCGCTCGGTGCAAACCGGTGGCTTCACAATATGCACCAGCGCGGTTTTATGGGCATTTATACGATCGGTCAGGGTGTTGAGTTGCAGCGTGGTCATGGTTCTATCCTCGTAATGTCGCCGTCAGCCCTTTGTGCTGGGCACAATCCTGTGCAAACGCCAGCAGTTGCGGGGCGTCGAGCGGCTTCTCTGGGGCGGTGTAGGGTTCGCCGAGCAGGTGATACTTGTTCATGCCCAGCGTGTGGTAAGGCAAAAAATGAATGTCGCTGACGTTCAGCTCATCGGCGGCGAAGGCGGTAATGGCGCTTATGGCGTCTTTATCGGCATTAAAACCGGGGATCAGCGGCACGCGAATGGTGAGCTTTTTCCCCGCCTGTGCCAGCCGTTTCAGGTTATCCAGCACACGTTTTGCCGAGCCGCCGGTCCACTGGCGAAACGTGGCATCATCGACATGTTTTAAATCGGCGAGAAACAGATCAACAAAGGGCAGGGACGGTTCGAGATAGCGCCACGGCACATGCAGGCAGGTTTCCACTGCCGTATGAATGCCGTGCTGATGGCTGCTCTGGAGCAGTTGCTGCGCCAGTTGCGGGTTCATAAACGGCTCGCCGCCGGAAAGGGTGATGCCGCCGCCGCTGCGGTCATAAAAGGGTTTATCGCGCAAAACGGTAGCCATAATATCGCCCACATCTGGCGTCTCACCGCAGACACTCAGCGCCTCGGTCGGGCAGCAACCAGTGAGCGCATCCAGCTGTCTATCATCAAGTTTTTCGCGATGAATAACCAAACCGTTTACCGCACGTTCGATCACCTTTGGCGCGGCGTGCTGGCATAAATCACACCCGGCAAGGCACAGACGGTTGTCAAATAGCAGATCCCGCGTGCGGCTGCGGCTCTCCGGGTTCTGGCACCAGCGGCAGCTTAACGAGCAGCCTTTCAGGAACACGACAGTGCGAATGCCCGGGCCGTCATGAGTGGAATAGCGCTGGATGTTGAAGATCATTTTTTATCTCCATTTATTTCATATGGAGATTAAATTACTTTCGAATGAAAGTTTCCGTGACGAGAGTTGACCTTTTATCGCGATGCCGGATGACGTTGCGCCATCCGGAAAATAAAGGGAGATTAACGCCCGCAGACTTCGCAGGCAGAATTGCGCAGCAGTTTCATTTCACGGAACTGGCAGGTCATCGCATCGTACATCACGATTTTTCCCGCCGCCGGCGTACCGTAATGCGCCAGCACTTTGATGGCTTCCATCGCCTGCAACGAACCAATCACCCCGACCAGCGGCGCCATGACACCCGCTTCGACACAGGTCAGCGCATTATCGCCGAACAAGCGGCTCAGACAGCGATAGCACGGGTCGTTTTCGCCCCAGGTAAAGACGCTGATCTGGCCTTCCATGCGAATGGCCGCACCGGAAACCAGCGGCACGCGATGCTGGAAACAGCCCGCGTTGAGCTGGTTACGAATCGCGACGTTATCGGTGCAATCCAGCACCAGGTCATGTGCGGCAATCTGTGTGAACAGCGCCGTATCATCAAGCAGGGCGTTGATGGCGGTGTAGTGCACATTGGGGTTGATGCGCAGTAACGATTCGCGCGCCGAGTCCACTTTTGCCACGCCGATATCCGCGTCGCTGTGCAGCGTCTGGCGTTGCAGGTTGGAGAGCGCCACGGTATCAAAATCGAGCAGCGTCATCTGCCCGATGCCTGCCGCGGCCAGATATTGTGCGGCGGCGCAGCCGAGGCCGCCGAGCCCGACCACCAGTACGCGAGCGGCTTTTAACCGCTCCTGGCCATCGAAATCAAAACCGCGCAAAATAATCTGCCGGTTATAGCGCATCATCTCCGCGTCGCTGAGTGCTTCAGCCATCTTTAGCCTCCGAAGAGATGGTTAAACATCTCGACATCCACCCATTCACCGGCTTCGACATTGCCACGTTCGCGCTCCAGCACCACAAAGCAGTTGCCCTGGCTAAAGGAGCTGAAAATATGTGAACCCTGGTGCCCGGTGCTGCGCACTTCCAGCGTGCCATCGTCGCCACGGCTTAACACGCCACGCTGAAAATCGAGACGCCCCGGCGACTTTTTCAGGCGCTCCGCCGCACGGGCGCGAAAACGCAGCGGCTGCGTATCGGCGGTGTTACCGGCAAGTTTCGCCAGCAGCGGTTGTACCAGCTGATAAAAGGTGAGCGTTGCGGAAACCGGGTTGCCCGGCAGGCCGCAGAACCAGCTGTTTTTGAGCTTACCGAAGGCGAACGGTTTACCCGGCTTGATCGCCAGTTTCCAGAATGCGATTTCGCCCAGTTCATCAAGAATAGTTTTGGTGTAATCGGCTTCGCCCACCGACACGCCGCCGGAGCTCAGCACCACATCGGCCTGGCTGTCGGCAGCAATAAAGGTGTCGCGCAGCTTCTGCGGGTCATCCGGCACGATGCCAAGGTTAATCACCTCATAACCGAGCTGGCTCAGCATCAGGTGAACGGATAGGCGGTTGGTATCGTAGATTTGCCCGTCAGCCAGCGGCTGGCCTGGCAGTTGCAGTTCGTCGCCGGTGGAAAACAGCGCCACGCGCACTTTGCGCAGCACACTGACATCGGCAATGCCCAGCGAGGCAATGACCGGCAGCTCGGCGGCGGTCAGTTTTGTGCCCGCCGCAAAAACGCTGGCACCTTGTCGAATATCTTCGCCCGCGCGGCGGATATTCTGATTGGCCCGCACCTCGGCGGTAAAACAAATACCGGCGTCGGTCTGTTCGGTCTGTTCCTGCATCACTACCGCATCGCACCCGGCGGGGATCGGCGCACCGGTCATAATGCGTATACAGGTGCCGGCAGGCCACTCGCCGTCGAAGGGCTGCCCGGCAAACGCTTTACCCGCCACCGGCAGGGCGTTACCACTTTGTACCTCCGCCAGCCGCACGGCGTAGCCGTCCATCGCCGAGTTATCAAAACCCGGTACGTTCAGCGGAGAGATAATATCTTGCGCCACCACGCGGCCAAAGCAGGCCACCAGCGGCAGGGTTTCGCTTTCAGTCAGCGGTGAAATGCGTGACAGCATCTGTGACAGGGCCGTATCGAGCGAGATCAGGCCGTTTGATGATTCCATAGTTAATATCCAGTCAACGCGATGAAGCGGCCATTATGGCAGAAAAGAGAAGGCCTCAACATGCCTTACGCCTACCCCATTGTAATGACATTGCTTTACATCGTTGTAACGACTTTCTATATTCAGAAATCCCTCCAGGCGCAGAGAAATTCAGGCGGCACAAATGGTTAAAGCGGTAATCGCAATACACGGCGGTGCGGGTGCTATCGGCCGTGCGCAGATGAGCCCGGAAAAAGAGCAACGTTACGTACATGTACTTTCGTCAATTATCGAAACCGGACAGCGCATGCTGGAATCGGGCGTAAGCGCGCTGGATGTGGTAACGGAAGCGGTGCGGCTGCTGGAGGAGTGTCCCTTATTTAACGCCGGTATCGGCGCGGTATTTACCCGCGATGAAACCCATGAGCTGGATGCCTGCGTGATGGACGGCAACACACTGCAAGCGGGCGCGGTGGCGGGCGTCAGCCGCTTGCGCAATCCGGTACTGGCGGCGCGTCTGGTGATGGAGCACAGCCCGCACGTTTTCATGATTGGCGAAGGGGCGGAAAAGTTTGCCTTTTCCCACGGTATGGAGGCGGTATCGCCGAGCCTGTTTTCCACCCCGGAACGCTTTGCACAATTGATGGAAGCGCGCGACGCCGGGAACACAGTGCTGGATCATGGCGGTGCGCCGCTCGATGAGAGCAAAAAATTTGGCACCGTGGGGGCGGTGGCGCTGGATAAGCAGGGCAACCTGGCGGCTGCGACATCGACCGGCGGCATGACCAATAAATTACCGGGTCGCGTGGGCGACAGCCCACTGCCCGGCGCAGGTTGCTATGCCAATAACGCCAACGTGGCGGTCTCCTGCACCGGAACCGGCGAAGTATTTATCCGCGCGCTGGCGGCTTACGACATCGCCGCGCTGATGGAGTACGGCGGTTTGAGTTTGCAGGAAGCCTGCGACGCCGTGGTGATGGAAAAACTGCCGGCGCTGGGCGGTAGCGGTGGGCTGATTGCGGTTGATCGCGAAGGTAACGTGGCGTTGCCGTTCAACAGTGAAGGGATGTATCGCGCGTGGGGTTACGCGGGCGATGCGCCAAGCGTGGGCATTTATCGTGAATAATGCGAGTAGGGTTGCGCGGATGGAAACCGACGCGAACATGGTGCTGGATGTCAGTAATCTGAACGTCGCTTTCAGCCATGACAAGCAACTCGTCCCGGCGGTTCGCCATCTCTCCTTTTCCCTTAAACGCGGCGAAACGCTGGCGATTGTCGGCGAATCCGGCTCCGGTAAATCGGTTACCGCGCTCGCGTTGCTGCGCCTGATTGAGCAGGCGGGCGGCGAAGTGAGCTGCGATCATATGCGTCTGACCCGGCGTAACCGGCAGAATGTGGAGCTTACCCGGCTGAGCGCATCGCAGATGCGCAGCGTGCGCGGCGCGGATATCGCGATGATTTTTCAGGAGCCGATGACCTCGCTCAACCCGGTGTTTCCGGTGGGCGAGCAGATCGCCGAGTCAATTCGCCTGCACCAGAAGCTGGGGCGCGAAGACGCCATGATTGAAGCGCGGCGTATGCTCGATCTGGTGCGCATCCCGGAATCGCAGTCGATTTTATCCAGCTTTCCACATCAGCTTTCCGGCGGCATGCGTCAGCGCGTGATGATTGCCATGGCGCTCTCCTGTCGCCCGGCGGTGCTGATTGCCGACGAACCGACCACCGCGCTGGATGTCACGATCCAGGCGCAGATCCTGCAACTCATCGCCGTGCTGCAAAAAGAGATGTCGATGGGGGTGATTTTCATCACGCACGATATGGGCGTGGTCGCTGATGTTGCCGACCGCGTACTGGTGATGAACCAGGGCGAAGCGGTAGAAACCGGCAGCGTTGAGCAGATTTTCAACCACCCGCAGCATCCGTATACCAAAGCGCTGCTGGCGGCGGTGCCCAAACTGGGGGCGATGCACGGCAGCACGCTGCCGCGCCGTTTTCCGCTGATCTCACCGAAAAACCCGGCGCATCAGGAAGCGGAAATTGAGCAGGATACAGTCGTGCCGGGCGAGCCGATTTTGCAGGTGCGCGATCTGGTGGCGCGCTTCCCGCTGCGCAGCGGTATTCTTAATCGCGTCACCAAAGAGGTGCACGCTGTGGAAGGGGTGAGTTTTGATCTCTGGCCTGGCGAAACGCTGTCGCTGGTGGGCGAATCCGGCAGCGGTAAATCCACCACCGGGCGCGCGCTGCTGCGGCTGGTGGAGCACCAGAGCGGTTCTATCACCTTTAACGGCGAGCGCATTGATACGCTGCCGGATAGCAAAATGAAACGCATCCGCCGCGATATTCAGTTTATTTTTCAGGATCCGTACGCCTCGCTGGACCCGCGCCAGACCGTTGGCGATTCCATTATCGAACCGCTGCGGGTGCACAATTTATTGGGTGAAGAAGAGGGGCGGCAGCGCGTGGAGTGGCTGCTGGAGCGCGTCGGCCTGAAGCCGGAACATGCCTGGCGCTACCCGCATGAGTTTTCCGGCGGGCAGCGCCAGCGCATCTGCATCGCCCGGGCGCTGGCGCTCAACCCGCGCGTGGTGGTGGCGGACGAATCTGTTTCGGCGCTGGATGTCTCGATCCGCGCGCAAATCATCAATTTACTGCTCGATTTGCAGCGTGAGATGGGCATTGCGTTTCTGTTTATCTCGCATGATATGGCGGTGGTAGAACGCATCAGCCACCGCGTCGCGGTGATGTACCTTGGGCAAATTGTTGAGATCGGCCCACGGCAGGCGGTGTTTGAAAACCCGCAGCATCCGTATACACGTAAGTTAATGTCGGCGGTGCCGGTTGCCGACCCTGCGCACCATCACGCGCAGCGTGTGTTGTTGTCTGATGACATGCCCAGCAATATCCGCAAACGCGGCGAGTCAATGCAACGCGTGCAGTTGCAGAATGTGGGGCCGGGGCATTTTGTTGCCCGCTCGACGCCCGGCAGCACGCAATCCCGTTTTTAACTGAGCACTGGCAGGGTTCTTCAGGAGAGCAACATGACACAATTCATTTCACGGCACTGGCGGGGACTCGCCAGCGTGATGTTTGCGCTGACCGCCATCCCGGCCGTTGCGGCGAAGGATGTGGTTGTCGCGGTGGGATCCAATTTCACTACCCTTGACCCGTATGATGCCAACGACACGCTGTCGCAGGCGGTGGCGAAATCGTTCTATCAGGGGCTATTTGGCCTTGATAAAGATATGCAGCTGGAATACGTGCTGGCAGAAAGCTACAGCGTTTCCGCTGACGGCATGGTCTATACCGTCAACTTGCGCCACGGGGTAAAGTTCCAGGATGGTACGGACTTTGACGCCGCTGCGGTAAAAGCGAACCTCGACCGCGCCAGCAACCCGCGCAACAGCCTGAAGCGCTATAACCTGTATAAAAATATCGCCAGAACCGATGTGGTGGATGCCTACACGGTAAAAATCACCCTCAAGCAGCCTTTTTCCGCGTTTATCAATATCCTCGCCCACCCGGCAACGGCCATGATTTCTCCGGCGGCGCTGCAAAAATATGGCAACGACATTGGTTTTCACCCGGTCGGCACCGGCCCGTATGAACTGGAAGCGTGGAACCAGACCGATTACGTAAAAGTGAAGAGATTCGCCGGGTACTGGCAGCAAGGTTTACCCAAGCTGGACTCCATTACCTGGCGGCCGGTGGTAGACAACAACACCCGCGCGGCGATGCTGCAAACCGGCGAAGCGCAGTTTGCCTTCCCCATCCCTTACGAGCAGGCGGAAGTGCTGAAAAGAAACAGCAAGCTGGAGCTGGTCGCCAGCCCGTCGATTATGCAGCGTTACATCAGCATGAATGTCACGCAAAAACCGTTCGATAACCCGAAAGTGCGCGAGGCGATCAACTACGCTATCAACCGCCCGGCCCTGGTGAAAGTGGCGTTCGCCGGTTTCGCGACGCCCGCCACCGGCGTTGTACCGCCAACTATTGCCTATTCCCAGGCCTATCAACCCTGGCCGTACGATCCGGCAAAAGCCCGCGAACTGCTAAAAGAGGCCGGTTATCCGCAGGGGTTCAGCACCACTTTGTGGTCGTCTCATAACCACAGCACCGCGCAGAAAGTATTACAGTTTACCCAGCAGCAACTGGCGCAGGTGGGCATTAGAGTGCAGGTGACGGCGATGGACGCCGGGCAGCGCGCAGCGGAAGTGGAAGCCAAAGCGCAGGCGCAGAGCGGCGTGCGCATGTTCTATACCGGCTGGTCGGCCTCGACCGGCGAAGCTGACTGGGCGCTGTCGCCGCTGTTCGCCTCATGGAACTGGCCGCCAACGCAGTTCAACACCGCGTTTTACAGCAACCCGCAGGTGGATAAAGACCTGGCCGAGGCGTTAAAAACCACGGATGCCGCGGAGAAAGAGCAGTTGTACAAACAGGCGCAGGATCTCATCTGGCAGGAGTCGCCATGGGTGCCGCTGGTGGTGGAAAAGCTGGTTTCAGCACATAACAAGAAGCTCACCGGTTTCTACATTATGCCCGATACCGGGTTCAGTTTTGATAACGCGGATTTGGTGAAATAACTCACTCCACCTCGCAGAGCAAAAGGAGGCGTGAGGGAACGCACAATGCAAAATTATATTATTAAACGCTTGCTGGGCCTGATCCCGACGCTACTGATTGTGGCGGTGCTGGTGTTTCTGTTTGTCCACTTGCTGCCGGGCGATCCGGCGCGGTTGATTGCCGGGCCGGAAGCCGACGCGCAGGTCATTGAGCTGGTGCGCCAACAGCTTGGGCTGGATCAACCGCTGTGGCGGCAGTTCTGGCACTACATCGGCAATGTGCTGCAAGGCGATTTTGGTATCTCGATGGCCTCGCGCCGCCCGGTGGTGGAGGAAATCGCCAGCCGCTTTATGCCGACGCTGCTGCTGACTATCACCAGTATGTGCTGGGCGATGCTGTTTGGGCTTGGCGCGGGAATTGCCGCCGCCGTATGGCGCAACCGCTGGCCGGATCATCTGGGGATGGCGCTGGCGGTAACGGGCATGTCATTCCCGGCGTTTGCACTCGGTATGTTGCTGATGCAGATCTTCTCGGTTGAACTCGGCTGGCTGCCGACCGTGGGTGCCGACAGCTGGCAACACTATATTTTGCCGTCGTTAACGCTCGGTGCGGCAGTGGCGGCGGTGATGGCGCGTTTTACCCGCGCCTCGTTCGTGGACGTGCTCAACGAGGACTACATGCGTACCGCGCGTGCCAAAGGCGTAAGCGAGCGCTGGGTTATTCTCAAACATGGTCTGCGCAATGCGCTCATCCCGGTGGTCACCATGATGGGGCTGCAATTCGGCTTTTTGCTCGGCGGCTCCATTGTGGTGGAGAAAGTCTTCAACTGGCCAGGGCTGGGCCGTTTGCTGGTGGACTCGGTGGAGATGCGCGATTACCCGGTGATTCAGGCCGAGGTACTGCTCTTCTCGCTGGAGTTTATTCTTATCAACTTAGTGGTGGATGTGCTCTACGCCGCCCTTAATCCCACGATCAGGTACAAGTAAGGATGCGATTATTAAACTGGCGTCGACAGGCGGTGCTAAACGCCATGCCCGTAGTCAAACCGGGGCATGTGCGCACGCCGTGGCATGAATTCTGGCGGCGTTTTTGCCGCCAGCCGCTGGCGATGGCCGCCGGGATTTTTGTGCTGCTGCTGATCCTGTTGGCGATTGTCGCCCCGTGGATAGCCCCGTTCGATGCGGAAAACTATTTTGACTATGACCGGCTTAATGAAGGGCCGTCGCTGGTGCACTGGTTCGGCGTCGATTCGCTGGGGCGCGACATTTTAAGCCGTGTGCTGGTCGGCGCGCAGATTTCGCTTGCCGCCGGTCTTTTTGCGGTGCTGATTGGCGCGCTCATCGGTACGGTGCTGGGATTGCTGGCGGGTTACTACGAAGGCTGGTGGGATCGCCTGATTATGCGCATCTGTGATGTGCTGTTCGCGTTTCCCGGCATTCTGCTGGCGATTGCGGTGGTGGCGGTGATGGGCAGCGGCATGGCGAACGTGATCATCGCCGTGGCGGTGTTCTCCGTGCCGGCGTTTGCCCGTCTGGTGCGCGGTAACACGCTGGTGCTCAAGCAACAAACCTTTATCGAATCCGCGCGCAGCATCGGGGCCAGCGATGCGGTGATCCTGTTTCACCATATTCTGCCGGGCACGGTATCGTCGATTGTGGTCTATTTCACCATGCGTATCGGCACGTCGATTATCTCAGCCGCCAGCCTCTCATTTTTAGGCCTGGGCGCGCAGCCGCCCACCCCGGAGTGGGGCGCGATGCTCAATGAAGCGCGTGCGGATATGGTGATTGCGCCGCATGTGGCGCTGTTCCCTTCGCTGGCGATTTTTCTGACGGTGCTGGCGTTTAACCTGCTGGGTGATGGCCTGCGCGACGCGCTGGACCCGAAGATTAAGGGATAGGAGGTTCCCTCTCCGTATGAGGAGAGGGAAGGAAGGCTTAAACGCGGGAGCCCCACAGATCGTATTCGTCGGCGTTTTCCACTTTCACGCGGACAACGTCGCCCGGTTTAACCCCGGTTTCGCCGTTCAGGTACACCGCGCCGTCGATTTCCGGAGCGTCCGCCATGCTGCGGCCAATCGCGCCTTCTTCGTCCACTTCATCGATGATCACCAGAATTTCGCGGCCGATTTTTTCCTGCAAGCGCTCGGCGGAGATCTGCTGTTGCAGTTGCATAAAGCGGTTCCAGCGCTCCTCTTTCACCTCTTCCGGCACCTGATCGGCCAGTTCGTTGGCGGTTGCGCCTTCTACCGGGCTGTATTTAAAGCAGCCGACGCGATCCAGACGCGCTTCCTGGAGGAAATCGAGCAGCATCTGGAAATCTTCTTCAGTTTCGCCAGGGAAACCGACGATAAAGGTGGAACGCAGCGTCAGTTCCGGGCAGATTTCACGCCACTGCTTAATGCGCGCCAGTTGCCTGTCGACCGCGCCGGGGCGCTTCATCAGCTTGAGAATGCGCGGGCTGGCGTGCTGCAACGGGATATCCAGATACGGCAGGATCTTGCCTTCCGCCATCAGCGGAATGACATCATCCACGTGCGGGTACGGGTAAACGTAGTGCAGACGCGTCCAGACACCGAGTTTCGCCAGTTGCTCACACAGGCCAACCATGCTGGTTTTCACCGGCTCGCCGTTGTGAAAGCCCATGCGGTGTTTTACATCCACGCCGTAAGCGGAGGTGTCCTGCGAGATCACCAGCAGCTCTTTCACACCGGCATCGACGAGACGTTTGGCTTCGGCTAACACCTCGCCAATCGGGCGGCTTACCAGATCGCCACGCATCGACGGAATAATGCAGAACGTGCAGCGGTGGTTACAACCTTCGGAAATTTTCAGGTAAGCGTAGTGGCGCGGCGTCAGTTTGACGCCCTGTTCCGGCACGAGGCTCAGGAACGGATTGTGCTTTGGTTTCGGCACATAGTGATGAACATGTTCCAGTACTTGCTCATAGCTGTGCGGCCCGGTGATCTCCAGCACTTTCGGGTGCACTTCGCGGATCTGATCCTCTTTTGCGCCCAGGCAGCCGGTCACAATGACTTTGCCGTTTTCATTCAGCGCTTCGCCGATGGCTTCCAGCGACTCTTGCACCGCGCTGTCGATAAAACCGCAGGTATTGACGATAACCATGTCAGCGTTGTCATAGCTTGGCACCACGTCATAACCTTCGGTGCGCAGTTCGGTGAGAATCCGTTCGGAATCCACCAGGTTTTTTGGGCAGCCAAGAGAGACAAAGCCGATTTTCGGCTGCAGGTTCACATTGCTCATAGTTCAAAAATTAATCAGTTATAGGATCTTAGGGCAGGGATTGTACAGGGCTCTCGCCTGGATTTATAGGGTAATTAAGGGGGAGCGCAGGGAATTCTGAGCAGCAACATGCGGCTTTTGGGCGGGAAAGGTGTAGCTGACGCGGCAATACGGGTTGAAACCCCATCAACGGCTCCTGTGTTACCGCATCGGGATTTGCGAGCACGCTTCCAGTAATATCAATCTATTCAGTAAGTTAGCTGTAAACCCTTGTCGCTTGTAGTGTTACGCTTTATATGTGCCCTGCGCCTGCAAAATCAGGCGTCGGGATTAGTCTTCTTGAAACCGGGTAGTAACACGTAGTGTCGCGTGTCCGGTCATAGCGCTTTTGACCCTATAAAAGCTATGTTGACAGCCTGGTTTGTTGATGGTTGTATTGCACAACTATCTACTCCCCTCTGAGGAAACAACGTGGCCGCTGACCAACTGATCAACGATATCCGTTCCGCATCACGGCGGATGGTGCGTGAGCTGGGCTTTATGAACAGCACGCTTGCGGCGACGGATTATTCTCCTTCCGCCGTCCATACTCTGCTGGAAGTGGAAAAACAGGGGGCGATGACGGCAGCGCAGCTGGTGCAGATCCTGGGGCTGGAGAAATCAAGCGTCAGCCGTATGCTGAGCCGGCTTATCGCCGCCGGTGAATTGCAGGACGTACCCTCGGCTGCGGATGCGCGCTATAAAACGCTACAGTTGACCGCGCAGGGCAAAGCGAGCGTCGCGCGCATTAACAATTACGGTGCGATGCGTGTGCGCGAGGCGCTGCAACATCTGACTGCTGCCGAACAGGAGGCGGTTGCTCGCGGCTTGTCGGCCTATGCCACCGCGCTTGAAGCCTGCCGCCAGGGCGCACCGCGTCCTGGCCGTGAAAAGCCAGAAATCGTCACCGGTTATCTGCCGGGAATGATTGGCCGTATCAGCGAAATGCACGCCAGCTACTATTCGCAACATTATGGTTTCGGTTATTTTTTTGAAAGCAAAGTGGCTGCGGGCCTGGCCGAATTCGCCGGACGTCTGGAGAATGCGCGTAATAACATCTGGCTCGCGGTTTATCAGGGCAAAATCGTCGGCTCGGTGGCCATTGACGGGGAAGATTTAGGCAATAACGAGGCGCATCTGCGCTGGTTTATTCTTGATGATGAATGCCGTGGCACCGGCATGGGACGTCAACTGCTCGCCAAAGCGATGCAGTTTTGCGATGAACAACAGTTTTCTGCGGTGCAGCTCTGGACATTCAGCGGGCTGAACGCCGCGCGCGCCCTTTATGAATCTTTCGGTTTCACCCTGAGCAAAGAGTGGCAGGGCGAACAGTGGGGAAGCACAATGCTGGAGCAGCAATTTACCCGCTGCGGGGAAATTGCGCAGCGTTAAATCCGTTGCGCTATGAGCTTGGCTGGAGCAGAGCTTACAGCCTTTTGTCTCCCGATAAGGCTGGCTATTAACCGCTACACCCGCGCTTTATTTTGCCGTTTTTTCGGCGATTTTTTTATCAATATACGTTTTAAGGATCTGCTGCTGCGCTGCCACGACATCACTTGATGACACCGCTTGCAGCAGCCCGGCGAGCGTTTCATTGTCTGGCCCCTCCGTGACGGTAATTTTCAGGGTATACGGCGTCACTTTTGCCAGCTCAATGGTTTTGCCATGCGTTATCACTGCTTGTTGGTTGTAATAACGCCCGACATATACTTTATCAAACTCGATCGTGGCATCATTACCGCCAAAATCTATCGCCACGGTTAATCCGTGATGATTATTCATGCCGTATGGCCGCAGTTGTTTGGGGTAAAAAAGAGAATACGGAACAAACGATAATCGCTCTTCGCTACGCTGGATTTTAATTTGCATAGCAAAACCGAGAACGCTGGTTAATTGCCCGGCCAGAAGTGGCGTATTGTAATATTGATAGGGTAATCCGGGCGTTGTCAGATTATTTTTTCCTGTACCGCCGAACTGACCATAAACCAGCGTTAAACATTGCGCGTTAGAAATTAGCGTGGTTTTACTCGGATAAATATAGGCATTTAACGGGTAGGGCTTCGCTATATTGCTGCCAACTTTTGATATAAGCGAAAAACCATATTTAAGGGTTTCACTCAGGATCGGCGTAGCCACCGCTAATAATAGCGCGGCGGCTTCAGGAGAACCTCTGTCCTCATTCAACGCCGCAGGGCAGGGATCTCCCGATATAAACGCGCGCATCTCTTCAATTCCGCCCTCCTTTATTGTTTGCGGGTTATAGCTGACGGTGTTTGTATGCTCACTTGTACACCCTGCCAGAAGGGAGCTGATCAATAAGAATGTTTTTTTGCCAGGCATACGGGTCACCTCTTAAAAGGGCAGTTTTGATTTCGGTACAGCGTAATTAGCCAGTAATTTTTCGATGTTCAATTTGCACATGTTTTTACTAAGAGTTTGTTCCGATGAAATATGGATGCCACTTATAACCACGCTATTTTCCGTTTTGCTTTTCGTCACATTGACGATGGGCGCACCGGAAAAGCCCTGGAGCACCGTACACAAATGAATAAGACAGTTATCATTGATATAAACCACCTTGCAGCTTTTATTTTGTTGGTTATCGGTTGCTGCCATATTAGCGGCCTGATAATTGTCGGGGATCTTATCAGGGGAAGAAATAGCAACGCCCGGTATCCATAATTCATCATTAACGTCGGCTTGTTGCCACTGAACAGGAGGCGAGGCAATATTTACTTTATCAACCGTTAAAACAGCATAATCACAATAACTGCCCTCGGTTTGAAAACACACTTTGCCATTCTGTTTACTGACTTTTCTCGATTCGCCGTTACTAAAATAAGCCGTATCAACATTACAATGCGCCGCGGTGACAACGGTGGTGTTATTGATTAAAAAGCCGCTGCACGCTTCTAATGACGAACGCAGATAAACAACCGAAGGAATAAATTTGGCGGCATAGGGAAATGTCTCAACGTTATTCTTTTCCAGCTTTTTTTGACAGCGGCTGATAACCGACTGCGCCGATTCTTTATCACCATAGGTACGATAATAATTCACCGTTGCCGAATTACAGTCAGGCGTATTTTCCGCAATGCTGCCTGGCGGTAAATGCAGTTTCTCCATGACGATTTTGTTGTCTTCGTTACGCGTGGGGTATTGGTTGATACCCTCCTGCTGCATGTTGCGGATGGTCAGTTTGAACAGTGTTGATTCATGTTCCGCTGATTTTATTCCCTTATCAAACGGGTGCTTTTTCAGTAAATCATCGGTCTGGAGTTGCTCAATATTTAACCCGTCATTGCTGACGATGGCAGTTTCACGCGCACCCACCTGATTGATAATGCTACATAACATGAGCAACAGAAGTGGGAGTATCGCTCGCATGGTAACGATCCAGAAGGCAGGAGTATGACTGAATTATCAGACGCTGCGGTGCAAAGTTTTCTCATACGAAAGTATGATTTTTGTTTCCAGATAAGAAGCCTGTTGCCGTTATCAGGCGAAATCGCAACAACGGCCCTTTTGGTTGCAATTAATAATGATTCGCATTAACTTCGTTATGAATTTCTTGTACCAGGGAAGGATAATGTTCACGCGTTCATTTAAAAATGGCTTCATATTCCTGCGGTTAAGCTCGTTTAACGCAGGCGGTTTTTCGACCCCTGGCGCAGTGACTCGCCAGTTGGCGGCACTCCTGCTGTTGCTCTGCGCGGCGAACAGTTATGCTCGCCCGGACATGACGCCGTTGGGGCCGAATATCGCCGATAAAGGCTCTGCGTTTTATCATTTCACTGTTAATACTTTTGATTCCGCCGACGGCAAGCGCCATTACAAAGTGTGGACCGCCATCCCGAATAAAAAGCCGCCCGCCAGTGGTTATCCGGTGCTCTATCTGCTGGATGGCAACGCGGTGATGGACCGGTTATCCGATGAGCTGTTGCAAAAACTGTCGCAGCGCGATCCGCCCGTGCTGGTGGCGATTGGCTATCAGACCGATCTGCCGTTTGAGTTAACCGCCAGAGCGTATGACTACACGCCCGCAACGCAAAGTAGCCCGCAGAATCTGCGCGGCAGAACCGGTGGTGGTAGCGCGGTTTTCCACAGGTTACTGGAGCAGACCATTGCCCCGCAGGCTGAAAAAGATCTCGCTATCGACCCGCAAAAGCGGGCGCTGTGGGGGCACTCTTACGGGGGACTGTTCGTGCTGGAGAGTTTTCTGTCGTCCGATTTCTTTCACACATTCTACTCAGCCGTCCCTTCGCTGGATCGTAATAACGCTGCACTACTGAGCGCACTTGAGCGTGTCAACACAGCGCAGAGCCGCCAGAAATCAGTGTGGTTTATGGAAGGCGACGGCGACAGAAAAACGCAGGACGAAAACGCCACCTCGGACGTGTTAGCTGCCCTAAGCCAGACGGTTTCATGCCTGCGTAGCAGAGGCATACCGGCGACTTACCGGCTTTATCCCGGCCTGACGCACGGCGCGATGTTTGCCGCCTCGATGCACTCGGCGCTGTTGCATGTGTCCGGTGAGACGCTTTCTGAAGCAGAGTAAAAAAGGCCGCGAATGCGGCCTTCAGCGGTTTAGCTCAATGCATAAATCGCGTCGAAAATGGTGGCGGGAATACACCAGTCTTTGGTGAACTCTTCGAGCGCTTCCAGGTTCTCTTTGAAATGCGCCAGCATGAGATCAATTGCCTGCGCTTCGTCTTCCGCCTGGGTTTCAAATGGCATTTTGTGAAAGCCATCAGCTTTAAGCTGCCGCACTTCTTCGGCGGACAAGGTTTTTTTCTCATAGACATTCACGGCAATGTCACTGGAGTAGAACACATAGGTTTTCATGACATCTTCCTTGTAAATGAAGCGGTTGGTGGCAGCTATGTTATCGGCATCGGGCAACGTTCGTTTACCCCTGCACGATATAAATTATTACTATGCGCTTCGCTTGCCCGGTAAAAAAGCCCCTGGTTTTCGTCTTTTCTCGCGCTCACCGGTGCGCAAAATTCATGCTAATTTGAACGTTTTCCTCACGTGATAAAGGCAGGGTTATGGCAAGTTTCGACGTTCAGGAATGGCGCAAAGAGAATTACCTGGTAACAACCGACGCCGAAAAGCAGGATATTGCAGCGATCCACCGTTATCTGACGCGATCAACATGGGCGGTGGGGATTGACCGGGAAACGGTGGCGATCTCCGTGCAAAATAGCCTTAATTTCGGTCTGTTTCATGGTGATGCGCAGATAGGTTTTGCCCGGTTAGTGACCGATTACGCCACTTTCGCCTACCTGTGTGATGTGTATGTGCTGGAAGCGTATCAGGGGCAAAAACTGGGAAAATGGTTAATCGCCTGCTGCCATGCGCATCCGGTTTTTGAAAAACTTCGCCGGATTGTTCTCTTTACTTCCACCGCGCCCTGGCTGTACGCGCAGGCGGGTTATGAACCTGTTAACCGGCCCGATTACACGTGGACGATTGCCCGCCCGGATATCTACAAGAGCAGGAATAACCCGACTAAAGAGTAGCGCGCCTGCACCATCGCGGTAAAAATGGACAATGCGGTTAACACCGTGTTGCCATTGCTATGCCGTTCCCGCGCTGGTAAAAACGGCCGGTTTACTAACACCGGAAAGGGAAAAACGATGCGCAGGGCAATCATTAAGATTCTGGCGGGGCTGCTGTATGTGGTGCTCGCCTTTTTTATTAGCGCTGTCATCAAGCCGGTTAACCAGTTCTGGCAATGGTCATCGGACTGGCTGTTTGATCTGCTCTGGCGACACCACATGATTACCGATACCTACGAATGGGGCATGGATCCACCAGGCACCATAATGCTGGTGACAATTGTGCTGGTTATCGCCTGGTTTTTAGCCCGCAGCGTTAAAGTGCTACGGGCTAAAATCGGGCGCTGAGTGCCGCGTTTTACCATCCGTATTCTGAATAGGGTTGCCCGGCGGCGATCTGCGCAATCGCCTGTTTGACATAGCCAATCGTGTTTTCAGGTAAATCGTCAATGGCGTACCAGCATAAATCGCCATGTTTCTCCGGCTCGGCGATAAACGGCTCGCCCTGCCAGCGTGTGCAACTGAAAAAGTGGCCCATCCACGAGCGATTCTCTGTCCAGACGTGCAGCGTATGCGCCAGCTGAAGATCATCCGGTGCGATTACCACGCCCGTCTCCTCGTTGGCTTCCCGTGCCGCTGCTGCCCCCAGCGTTTCGTACTGCTCCAGACCACCGGCGGGTAAGCTATAGCAACCGTCCATCCAGCCTGTTCCGGTGCGTTTAAGCATGCAAATCTGCTTCTCTTTTCGCAGCAATACAAATACCGCAACCGACAGGTTATAGCGCTCTCTTGTCATTTTCTTCCCTCTGTTTATCCTTCAGCCTGATATGCTCCTGCGGCACCCAACCCTGTTCTCCATCCGTTTTTCGCGCGAAGTACCAACCATTAAGCGCCTTGATAAGCGTGAGCGTTTCCCCGACACGCACGGTGAGTTCATGGGCGCAATAGTCATCAAGCGCTGTTCCTTCATACGCACTCAGCGGTGCGAAAAGCTGCTGCGGCGCCCAACCACTTTTTCCTGAGGCTAACGTCACCCACACCCAGCCGCGCCACTGCAAATCGCAATGACTTATCAGTACGCGTTCGCCTTTGCCGACCGCAATCGGATCGGGATACGCCGACGTGTAATCGCGGATAACTTTCGCCTGGGATGGCATCGCTTTACACCATGCCATTATTGCCGTGGCGCAGAAATGCCGGGCGCTGGTTTAACCGCGCGAACCAGGCGTCAATGGCAGGAACCGGCGGGTGGTCGAATGGCGTCATCTTCCAGCGGTTGACCGACAGCCCCAGCACCACATCCGCCAGCGTAAAGGTGTCACCTGCGGCGAATGCTCCGGTGCGCTGCAATTGCTGCTCCAGAATGCCGATGCAGTGATTCCACTCTTTGATGCCTGCTGCGATGGCTTTCGGGTCGTTAAAGTCCGGGTTCTTGCGTGCCAGCGCCGGGAAGACATAACGCCAGGCGTTGTTGAACTCGGTGGCCTGCCAGTCCATCCAGTGTTCAACGTTGGCGCAGGCTTGCGGCTCACTGGGAAGCAAATCCTCACGCCCGGCTTTACGCACCAGATAACGGCAAATCGAGTTGGATTCCCACAATACAAAACCGTCGTCTATCAGTACCGGCACCATCGCGTTAGGGTTCATGGCGCGGAATTCATCCGTTTCGGTGGAGGCAAAACCGCTGCCGTAATCTTCCTGCACATAATCCAGCCCGGCTTCTTCACAGGTCCAGAGTACTTTTCGCACATTGATCGATGTCGTTTTGCCAAGAATTTTAAGCATGTTGCAGGTGTCCATTCGTGTAATTAATCGTTTAAAAACAATACACCAGACAAATGCTTTCTGACCACCGGCAGATGCGTGCCAGCGCATCGCGGTCACTCATGATATTAGCGGGCGGCAAACACCCGGGATAAAGCGTAATGCATGGCGGCAGACGCGTAAGGGTGAGAACAGTCGTGCGGGGGCGTGATGGGGTCAGTCTGGATCAGTGAGCGGCGGGTGAGATAGAGCGAGTTAACTGATTCATTTGTGAAAATTATGGATTGCTGGAGGCGCGGGACATCACCGATCACGGTGGTTGGCTGGCGTGGCTTACTTTAAGTGAAATGTAAAGGTCCGGCAGATAAAATTAAATATTGACCGGACGCATGCTTTTGTTCAAAAAGCGACCATACTATGATCCTACACTGGCTGACAAGGGGGGAAGATGTATGACCGTTGATGAACTTGCGCGTCGTCTGCTGACGAAGTTGATTGCTGCCCGAAGTGACCTTGCGGCCTATATCCAGATGCGAAAAGCGAAAGGGTATATGTCGGTCAGCGAAAATGATCGTCTGCGTGAACGCTTCTTTGTCCTGGCGCTGGAGATCCGCGATAAAGGCGAACGGTTAAACGAAATGCCGGATCGCGACTCACGTAGTGCGATATACCGCGCCGAGGAAGCGCTCTCCTCAGCAGCTGTTTGTCTGATGAGCGGGCGACAGGATTGTCCCACCTATATTTCGGTGAATGTCGACAAGCTGGAACGTTCGCTGAATGTGCTTAATTACTGCATTCAGTATCTGAACGAGCATTCACCGCTCGAAGAAGCCTGATACCAGGGGGAGGAAACTCCCCCTTTCTGCGCCTGCCTCCTCGACGTTGCTCCGCCGGTTTTACTGCAACACCCGCGCTGCGCATGCGGTTGTGTATAGGCAATGTAAAAGTCGCTTCTGCCCGCGCTGCGCGGTCTACCCTTCATCAGAATAAAAAACTGCATAAAGGAGCGCCGTATGCGCCAGATCCCGCTGCTTTTTCTGTTTCTCTCCCTCTCGGTGTGCGCCGCACCTGCTGCGGTGAAAGTCGATGTATTGCAAACCAAACTCGATCACCCCTGGGCGCTGGCGTTTCTGCCTGATAATCACGGCATGTTGATTACCCTGCGCGGCGGGCAACTGCGTTTATGGCAACAAGATAAGGGCATTTCCGACCCGATTACTGGCGTTCCCGAAGTCTGGGCGCACGGGCAGGGGGGCTTGCTGGATGTGGCGCTGGCACCGGATTTTGCCCAGTCGCGCCGGGTGTGGCTGAGCTACGCCGAGGCCGGTCAGGATGATAAAGCCGGAACGGCGGTCGGGTATGGCCGTCTTAGCGAGGATTTTAAACGCCTCGACGATTTCCGGACGGTGTTTCGCCAGCAGCCGAAACTCTCTACCGGTAACCATTTTGGCGGTCGGCTGGTGTTTGATGGTAAAGGCTATTTATGGATTGCGCTCGGCGAGAATAACCAGCGCTCGACGGCGCAGGATCTGGATAAATTACAGGGCAAGCTGGTGCGGCTGACGGACCAGGGCAAGGTGCCGCAGGATAACCCGTTTGCCGGTAAAGCGGGGGCACGAGCGGAAATCTGGTCTTACGGTATTCGCAATCCGCAGGGAATGGCAATCAACCCGTGGAGTAACGCGTTGTGGCTCAACGAGCATGGCCCGCGCGGCGGCGATGAGATCAACATTCCGCAAAAGGGTAAAAATTACGGCTGGCCAATTGCCACCTGGGGTATCAACTACAGCGGGCTGAAGATCCCGGAAGCGAAAGGGGAGATTGTCGCCGGAACCGAGCAGCCGATCTTTTACTGGAAACGATCCCCGGCGGTCAGCGGTATGGCGTTTTACAACGCTGACGTTTTCCCGCAGTGGAAAAACAAACTGTTTATCGGCGCGCTGAAAGATAAAAATGTCATCGTCATGAGCGTGCAGGGTGGCAAGGTGACGGAAGATGGCCGTATTCTCGGCGATCGCGGGCAGCGTATTCGCGATGTTCGCGTTGGGCCGGACGGTTATCTCTATGTTCTGACCGATGAATCCGACGGCGCGTTGTGGAAAGTTAGCCCGGCCTCCTGAAGCAGAAAGGGGATATTCCCCTTTCTTCATTCTGCGTATTAGTCGTAGGTATTTTCCGTTCTGGCGTTAACAGATAAAAGCTATATTTTATTTTCCTATAAACGTTTTCATCTAATTATTTTTAAATAAACAAATGCCGAATTTTTTATTTTTATAGCGTTTGGTTATGTGGCTCTTTTTTATTTAAGTGCCAGCAGCGATTGCCGATAACTGAATATCTTAGAGTATGCGTTAAAGGAGAGGTAATAATGCATCATCAAGGTATTTCGGGTACGTCGACGGATATTTATGAATTGATTTCCCGCATTGGTAACGTCACCCGCATGTTAAGAAGCAGCCTGCGTGAATTAGGCCACGATATCACCATTGCTGAACTGGCTAACTCCATCCCTGACGCGCGCAGTCGTTTGCAATATGTAGTCGATCTTACGGCGCAGGCGTCGGGTAAGACGCTCACCTATATCGAACTGACACAACCCCTGCAGGAGCAACTGAGCCAGCAAGCCAGCCAGCTGCTTTCGCAATGGCAGCAACATAATGAAGCCGCAAGTATCGATGAGACGATGGCGCTTGCCCGCGCCACGCATGATTGGCTGGGCTCTGTGCCGACGCGCACCGAAGCCAGCAAATCCTGGCTGCGGGAAATTATGATGGCGCAAGATTTCCCGGATACCACGGCGCGGATTATTGTGCGCATGATGGCGTTGCTGGAAAATATTGAGAAAGAATTCCTGAACGTGCTGTTAGAAAACGTACCGCGAGAAGGGCGCGCGACAATCAAGCAAGCCAGCGCTGATCCGACAGCCCCGCAGGCAGCCGAGCAAGATATTGACGAATTGCTGAATAGCCTTGGTCTATAATTTATTTTGTTAGTGCTTCACCCTCGTTGTTGTGCTTATTGATATCCTCTAATTGTTATTTTGGTGAATGCAATTCTATTGCATTCACTTTTTTTGGCTGTTTATCTCGCATAACAAACGCACGCCTTTAAATAAAAAAATCCCGCAATGCCATCAACATATGCGGGATAAAAAAGAAAAATAAATTCGTTATGCTCAATGAAGCCCGCCCTCATGACAAAGCGGGTGTTAGTCAAGGAATGACATCTTTGAAATCCGCTCTGAAGGAGGTAAGCGGATTTCACACAACTTAACGCAGCAGGGACAGCATGGTCTGCGGAACCTGGTTAGCCTGCGCCAGTACGGAGCTGCCAGCTTGCTGCAGGATCTGCGAACGGGACATGTTAGACACTTCTGTCGCGTAGTCAGAATCCTGAATACGGCTGCGCGCTGCCGACAGGTTGTTCACGGTGTTGTTCAGGTTGGAAATGGTTGATTCAAAACGGTTCTGGGATGCACCGAGCAGGCTGCGTTCGGTATCCACGGCTTTGATGGCTTTATCCAGATCGGCCAGCGGATTACCGTCGGTGGTGCCGCCGGAGCTGACAACGCCCTGCAGCACATCAAAGCCATGGGCGTCAGTAGAACGTGCGCTGCCGTTGACGATCTGGCCTGTTGTTGCGGCCGTCGCACCGGTGGTGTTGTAGAGGTTGAACGCGTCGCTGCTGCTCACGGTAATGCTGATGGTTTCGCCATCTTTCGCGCCAACCTGGAAATTATACTGGCTGTCGCCCGAGCCGGTATTCAGCACTTTCAGGCCGTTAAAATCGGTCTGGGTGGTAATACGGTTGATCTCTTCCATACGCTGGTTCACTTCCGCCTGGATGGAGTCAACATCGGACGCGGAGTTGGAGCCATTCTGCGCCTGCACAGTCAGGTCGCGAATACGCTGCAGGTTATTATTCACTTCGCTCAGTGCGCCTTCGGTAGTCTGCGCCAGTGAAATGCCGTCATTCGCGTTACGCACCGCAACGGAAAGACCATTAATATTTGACGTGAAACGGTTAGCAATTGCCTGACCAGCAGCATCATCTTTTGCGCTATTAATACGCAGACCGGATGACAGACGCTCAATAGACGTGCCTAAAGAAGACTGAGATTTGCTCAGGTTATTTTGGGTCATTAAAGACAACGTGTTGGTATTAATAACGGCCATTTCATTTCTCCAGAAATATAGAAGTAATCTATGAGTATTGCCCAATATCGCTGGGCGAAATGGATATCGTCCAAGGGGAATAAAACTTTAAATTTAAATGCCTAATAGTTTATTTTTATAAAAGAAGCTATTTAATATGATGATTTTATAACTAATAGTGGTTTTAAATATATTTAAATTGCCGCTGATGCATTCTATTTTAATAATGCTTATAGGCTGATTCGATCATAATTTCGCATAGGTTAGTGAGAAATAAGAATAACTGCATTAGACTAGTTTAGCATTGCTAAACTACAATTAAGTATTGTTGAATTGTTTGTTGGAAAGAATATTTTTTGTAACTTTAATGCAGGTAAATTCGCTTTTCCTGACGCCAGGATGCTGCTAGGCTCATATTTAATCAGGTGGTTGTCTTCAACGTTATTTGTCCTGAAAGGTTAAATATTGCCCATAATGTGGGTACTAAAAGCAAATTCTAACATTATTGCATCGTTGCATCCTATTAAGCGGTTGATGATATGAATTAACAATTAAAGTTTTGCGCCAGAATTTCGATTACTGATTAGAAAGAATATTGCGTTGTTTATATAACAAATAACTGAATAGTTGTGCCGGAGATGGCACTTAAATTAAATTTAGCACGAAAAATCACGCATCAGTCCCGGTCGTGTTTGCTGCCCTGGCTGAAACATAAAAGGCTTATATTGTGTGGTGTTTCTGTGTTTTTTGTCTGCACACGGGAGAGTTGACGTTATGAGAACGCAAGATTTGGAATACTTCGTCGCGTTGATAAAACATATGAATTTTCAAAAGGCGGCTGAGGAGTGCGATGTTTCTCAACCCACCCTGAGCATTCAAATCAAAAAACTGGAAGAGGAATTAGGCATTCCATTGCTGCACCGCAAAGGTAAAGGGTTTAGCCTGTCGCCGATCGGCTTGCATTTGTTGCCACTGATCGAAAATATTCTTCGAGAGGTGCATAACCTGCATGAGTTAGCGCAGCGGCTACGTTTTCAACCGGTTGGCGTTATCAATATTGGTGTAACCCCGACGCTTGGGTCGTATATATATGAAGACCTGTTCAGCGCCTTCAAAGAAAAATTTCCGGATAATGAGATCAAGCTCCATGAAGTCAGTGAAGATAATTTGCTGAGTATGTTAGGGAAAGGGCAATTACAGTTGGGGCTGCTGATAGGGCCGATTGCTAACGATAACTTCCTCGAGGCTCAGCTCTATGAAGAGCAATTTGTGCTGGGCGTAAACAACAGCCATCCGCTGTCGAAACAAGAAGTGATTGATCTCAGCGAGTTGAAAAAACATAAACTTATTATGACCAAATCGATGCCAGAACATCTCAATCTTGAACCTGGCAGCGAAGAGATCCTCAACCATGCGCGGAGTATTTCAAACGATCTGGAAACTATCCGATATATGGTAAAAAATTCGGATAATGTCTCGTTTTTTCCAAAACTTTCAACGCTCGGTAACGATCACAACAGTATAAAATATATTAATATCAAAAATAATAATTTATCCCGTCGGGTTTTCATGATGGTGCGTGAAGGCGATATTATGAAGGAAAAATATTATAGTTTTGGCAGCGACGTTGGCGGCAGAATTAACGCAAGGCTGAATACGCTGTAATGATTTTATTGACTTAATTACGCGGTAACCACAGCCTCGTGATCGCTGGCTATGAACATATGTTGAGATACAAACATTCTTTTTTTGAAAAGTGTTTGTCTCTCAGCCCTATTACTGTGTCTTTAATTTGGGATTAGTCCGTTTTATTGCGCTTAATCATCAATGAAAACGCCGGGTGTAGACGCTGGCAAATTTAATGATGTCAGAGGTGACTCATGTTTCTTAATCCAAAATATACCAACGTTCATCGTTCGCTACTTGCCATTATCAAACCTGCATTGAATGAACATGCTTTTGAAAATAAAAGAACGGACGCCTGTTTTGCGCTGAAAAAATTGATGTCGCTGTATAATGAACTTCGCGTTGAACTGACGCTGCAGCCATATCCGCCAGAGTTGACCGATTTTTTATTTACCTATGAATGTGCGTTGATAACACTGGATGATTATTTACACTCCAGCTCCCCCAGAGAAATGAGTCACGCCATTAGCACCTGCTTTCAATATATAGAAACCGTCCCGGTATTGCTGCGGCGTGTTTCGGTTCAGTACCGCATGCAAGCCATGTGAAAATTAATGATTTAGCTGTAGCGGAAATCTTATATCACTTTACGAGATGGGTATGATGGATAATGTCGCCACTGAGCAGTTGGGGCTGTCGTTAGAACGGGCAAGTTTTTTAAAGAAAAGATCGCAATCATTTCTGTCGGTCGCCAGACAATCTGGCTTAGCCGGTTACGCTTTTACTCAGCGGGATGATGCGCTGAGTGATGATCATGCTGCGGTGATTTCGGGTATGGAGTTTGGCGAAGAGGTGACGCTTTTGCAGGAGACTCTGCAAAATATCGATTTTGCTATCCATAAACTCGACGCGATAAATAATGATGAAGTGGCCGAACCTGACGTGATGGCCTTTTATCAGGATGCAATCGAGCTTCTTGATGAGGCCGAAGCGCTGCTGGAAGAGTGCTGCGAAGTGGATCGTATTGACTACGCGACGGATGAGATCGAATGGGATGAAAGTAGCCTGGTTCCCTTAGAAGACGATCCACTGTTTGCGGATGGCGAGGGCGAAGAGGAGTAGCGTCTTTGCTGCTGGCTGCCAGACTTTATAGATTGCCGCGTGGGTGTACCGGATGGCGCCGGCGCGTTTGCTGTCAACAGCAGGCGATAACATCAGCGCCACCGGTTAAAAACTGGTTCAGGTCACCGGGATCATTACCGCGTTTTTGAAGCCGGGACGTTCGCACAATTGCGCATACCAGCGTTGCAGGTTGGCGTGCGGTGCCCAACTTAACCCGGGGATATTGTAAAGGTTATAGATAAACGGGCCGACGGCGATGTCGCCGCAGCCAAACGCTTCCCCTGAGAGCCAGGGCTGCTTTGCCAGTACATCGTCGAGCATCGCGAACAGCCCATCCAGCGCTTTTTTGTTGGCTTCAATCGCGGCGTTGTCGCGCTGTTCCGGCGCGGTGCGCACCAGCCCCTGCAGCAGTGGGCCATGTTTTGGCGACAGGGTGCTCAGCGCCCAGTCCATCCACTTTTCCCCTTGCGCACGCTCAGCAGGGGAGTCGACCCACAAACGGCCCTGACCGTACTGCGCCGCCAGGTAACGCACGATGGTGTTGGACTCCCACAGCACCACATTGGTTTCATCGTCCCGTAGCAGCGGCACCAGACCATTCGGGTTCATCGCCAGATACTCAGGCTCATGGTTCACGCCGAACTCTCTGCCCGCCAGAATATGCTGGTACGGTAATTCCAGCTCTTCCAGCAGCCAGCGAACTTTTTTGACGTTAGTAGAGTTATTTCTGCCCCATAGCGTTATCATTTTTACCTCAGTGGTGTGAATGAGTGTCGGTGTGACATTCATCGTGTGCCAATCTCCGACATTCTTCAAGTTGCAGATGTGCGGGTTTTGTTACCGGTTTCTTCGTAAGCGTCGTTCCTTCGACGCCAGCGCAAGCACGGCTCAACGCGCGAGGTGCAACACGAATGATTTAGGGGATAAATATTCAGCACAAACGGAGCGCAACACGCTGTTATTGCGTAAACTTTAAAAACTTTACCCAGTGACGGTTTTTTTCGTTTCGTTTGTGCGCTATTACTCACCGTTTGTTGCGGCACGGTGTTGTGACGTTTTTGAATGGATACTCGGGTGGCCCCTATGACGCATTTCTCTTTATCCCTTCGCGGCCTGGTTGCGGGCTCTGCGCTGTTGATGCTTTTCTCCCCTTCGTTGTACGCGGTGGAACAAACGCCGGGTGCGCCTACCGTCGATGCGAGGGCGTGGATCCTGATGGATTACGCCAGCGGTAAGGTGCTGGCAGAAGGCAACGCTGACGAGAAGCTTGATCCTGCCAGCCTCACGAAGCTGATGACCAGCTATGTAGTTGGCCAGGCGCTGAAAGCCGGAAAAATTCATCTCACTGATACAGTGACCGTCGGCAAAGACGCCTGGGCGACCGGCAACCCGGCGCTGCGTGGCTCTTCGCTGATGTTCCTGAAACCCGGCGATCAGGTTTCCGTGGCCGATCTCAACAAAGGCGTGATTATCCAGTCCGGCAACGATGCCAGTATCGCCATCGCAGATTTTGTGGCGGGCAGTCAGGACTCATTCGTCAGCCTGATGAACAGCTACGCGCAAAAACTCGGCCTGACCAATACCACCTTTAAAACGGTACATGGGCTGGATGCGCCGGGTCAGTTCAGCACCGCGCGTGATATGGCGCTGCTCGGCAAAGCACTGATTCGTGATGTGCCGGATGAGTACGCCATTCACAAAGAAAAAGAGTTCACCTTCAATAAGATCCGCCAGCCGAACCGTAACCGGTTACTGTGGAGCACCAGCATGAACGTGGATGGCATGAAAACCGGCACCACCGATGGCGCGGGTTACAACCTGGTGGCCTCGGCGACACAAGGCGATATGCGCCTGATTTCTGTGGTGCTGGGCGCGAAAACCGACCGCATCCGTTTTAATGAGTCAGAAAAATTGCTCACCTGGGGTTTCCGTTTCTTCGACACGGTTACGCCTATCAAGCCTGACGCGACGTTTGTCAGCCAGCGCGTGTGGTTTGGCGATGAGAGCGAAGCGAAACTTGGCGCGGGCGATACAGGCTCTATCACCATTCCTAAGGGGCAATTAAATAACCTAAAAGCCAGCTACACCTTAACGCAGCCGGAACTGCAGGCACCGCTGGCTAAAGGCCAGGTGGTGGGCACCATCGATTTTCAGTTGAACGGTAAAACCATTGAGCAACGTCCGCTGGTGGTGATGGAAGCGGTGGAAGAGGCCGGTTTCATTGGCCGGATGTGGGATTTTGTGTTGCTGAAATTTCATCAGTGGTTTGGCGGCTGGTTCTCCTGATACAACCTCGACCGTGCCCAGCCGGGCACGGTCAATAGAGCAACGTTAGCTGGTGTTTTTTTGCTTCGCTCTCCAGCGCCTCGTCGGGGCGACAGTCACTGACCAGCACATCAAAACGGCTTAATGGCCCCATGCAGGCCGAACGCACTTTGCCGAACTTGCTGTGATCCACCACCAGAACGTGGTATTGCGCGCAGGCCATCGCCCAGTGTTTTACCGGCAACTCTTCCAGATTAAAACAGGTCGCGCCCTGCTGCGCATGCACGCCCGCCGCCGAATAAAAGGCGATATCCGGGCGCAGATTGTTCAGCGTTTCGTTGAAGTTCAACGGTTTGAAAATGGCGTTGCTGGCGTGGAACTCACCGCCGCTGAGAATGGCGCGACACTGCGGTTTTTCCTGTAATGCCAGAAAGGTGTTCAGTGAGTAACAGACGCCGGTGAAGGGCAGATCGTCCGCAATGGCTTCAATGATCCACGGCGTGGTGGTGCCGCAATCGAAAAAGGCCATCTGATGCGCTTTAAGTAGCCCGGCGGCAAGTTTTGCCGCGTGGCGCTTCTCTTCTACCAGACGATTTTTTTGGTCGCTTAACAGATAATGGCTGGCGGAGCGCGGCTCCAGGACGATGTAACCGCCCAGCAGCACGACCGGCGCGCTGTTGGCGCTGAGATCGCGGCGAATGGTCATTTCAGATACGCCAAGCAGCGTCGCCGCCTCTTTTAGATGCAGTTTATCGCTGCGCTTGAGCGCCGCCAGCAGCTGGCCTATCCGTTCGTCGCGTCTTGTTTCCATAATTCCCCTGAATAAAAGAAAGCCCTGCATTGAGCAGGGCGTTCATATTACCTTTGCCTCAGGGCTTAGTCACGTACCCAGCCGCGGCGAATCAGCATGGCGAAACAGGCACGATAGAGTTGTTGCACACTGTGGTAGAGCGCCGGGCCAAAGCCTTGCCAGAGGATTTGCGCCGACAAACAGCCGCCGATGCCAACCAGCAGCGCGCCGAGCATATCCAGCGGCCAGTGCACGCCAAGATAAACGCGTGACCAGGCGATGGTCAGACCGATGACCATCAACAGCGCGCCCGACCACAAACGGTGCCAGGCAAGGAAAGCGACCGCAAAGGTGAAGATCACCGTGCCGTGATCGCTCGGGAAAGAACTGTCCGGTGCGTGGTGCAGGAAGTTGTAGCCCACGCGATCGGCAAAGGGGCGATCGTGGGGGAAAAAATGCCCCAACAACGCCGAACAACAGAGACTGACCAGCATCGCCAGCGTGACTTTAATTACCAGCTGGCGCTGCGCGTTGACCTGCTCGCGTGGACCCCATAACCAGAGGCCAACGGCTAACAGCGGCACGATGCTAATCAAATCGCTGGCGGCAAAATCGGCAAACGCAATCAGCCAGCGCGGAGAGTCTGGCGTGGCGTTAATCCAGTAAAACAGGGTGTAATTCAGGCTCTCTAACATACGTTTGTTACTCTTTGATGAAATAAGCAAAATTGACGCGAAAGTGCCCACCTTAAAAGCGGCATGATTAACGGTAAAGCGGTTTTGTCTTACTCATCTGAGAGTTAGACGATTCCTGGAGTAAAGCACGGAAGACGTATAGTACGGCGGTGCACTTAAGTGAACCTTAAACGAACTGAAATGTGCTTTATTTATTGTGTGACTGAAAATTTCCTATCGCTGCAAAGCGGCTTTGATTACACTCTGCGCGATTTTTCATAGATGAAGAGATTGCATGCAAAACCATTCCTTAACGGGCCAACGTCTGGGACGACGGGCGCTACTGTTTCCTCTCTGCCTGGTGCTTTACGAATTCTCCACCTATATCGCCAACGATATGATCCAGCCCGGCATGCTGGCCGTGGTGGAGCAGTACAACGCCGGCATTGAGTGGGTTCCAACGTCAATGACCGCTTACCTCGCGGGCGGCATGTTTTTGCAGTGGCTGCTGGGGCCGCTGTCGGATCGCATTGGACGCCGCCCGGTGATGCTGACCGGCGTGGTGTGGTTTATCGTTACTTGCCTGGCAACACTGCTGGCGCAGGACATTGAGCAATTCACGTTACTGCGCTTTTTGCAGGGTATTAGCCTGTGCTTTATTGGCGCGGTAGGTTACGCGGCGATCCAGGAATCTTTCGAAGAAGCGGTGTGCATAAAAATCACCGCGCTGATGGCAAACGTGGCGCTGATAGCGCCGCTGCTCGGCCCGTTGGTGGGCGCTGCGTGGGTGCATGCCGCGCCGTGGCAGGGAATGTTTGTCCTTTTCGCGTTGCTGGCGGCTTTCTCCTTTGTTGGCCTGCAACGGGCAATGCCGGAGACCGCCACGCGGCTGGGTGAAAAGCTCTCCTTTAAAGCCTTGTGGCGCGACTACGTCGAAGTGATGAAGAACCTGCGTTTTGTCGCCGGGGCGCTGGCGACAGGCTTTGTCAGCCTGCCTTTGCTGGCGTGGATTGCCCAGTCCCCGATTATCATCATCAGCGGCGAGCAACTGAGTAGCTATGAATACGGCTTGTTGCAGGTGCCGATTTTTGGCGCTCTGATTATCGGTAACCTGGTACTGGCGCGACTGACTTCACGGCGCACTGTGCGCGCGTTGATCATTATGGGTGGCTGGCCTATCGCGGCCGGGTTGCTGCTGGCGGCTGTTGCGACAGTTGCCTCTTCGCATGCCTATTTGTGGATGACCGCCGGGCTGAGCCTTTACGCCTTTGGTATCGGGCTGGCGAATGCCGGGCTGGTGCGTCTGACCCTGTTTGCCAGCGACATGAGTAAAGGCACCGTTTCGGCGGCAATGGGCATGTTGCAGATGTTTATCTTTACCGTCGGTATCGAAATCAGTAAACACGCCTGGCTAAGCGGCGGCAATGGCTTGTTCAGCCTCTTCAACCTGGCTAATGGCGTACTGTGGCTGGGCTTGATGGTGGTATTTCTGCGTGATAAACGAGTGGGGAATTCGCTGGAAGGATAGGGCGGCGCGCATTAACAGCGCCGCCGCGTAATCAGCAGGTTTCAGCCTGTGTTTCCGGAGCCGGTTTGGCGACCGCGCGGGCAACCACGGCGGCAATCAGCACCAGCCCCATCACCACCAGCATGGCGCTACGCAGGCCGTAGTGCTCGCCGAGAAAACCGAGCAGCGGCGGGCCAACGAGAAACGCCAGGTAGCCGGTGGTGGCGACCACGCTGACGCGGGTTGCCGCGTCCGGGCCGGTATCGCTGGCGGCGGAAATGGTCAGCGGGAAACCGAGCGAGGCACCAAGCCCCCACAAAATCACCGAGAAGCCCGCCACCCATGCACTATCAACAAAGATAATCAGCCCGATGCCCAGCGCACCCATCAACGCGCTGGCGCGCACCACTGTGACGCGGCTGTAACGGTCAATAAACCAGCCGCCGATAAATCGCCCGACGGTCATTCCAAGGGTAAAACCGGTGTAGATCAGCGAGCCGGACGTCGGGCTAAAGCCGTGCCCGTCCACCATCAATAGCGGCAGCCAGTCGTTGGCGGAACCTTCAGCGAACGCCATGGCGAGCACGACCACGCCAATCAGCAACAGTTGGGTATCACGCCAGAACGGTTGCCCTTTTTTCGCGCGCGCTTTCTCCTCGGCGGAGTCTTTGCCGGTGCCAGGCGGAATGGCGGAAATCGCCAGCATGATGGGAACAATCGCCACCAGTGCCGCCGCCAGAATGTGCCAGTTGGCCGCCAGGCCAACAGCGGTAACGCTCATACCAATGCCTGCGCCGACCAGCGTGCCGAAGCTGTAAAAACCGTGCATCATTGGCAGCACGGTTTTGCCCATCTCACGCTCGACTTCCGCGCCTTCGATGTTCATTGCCACTTCGCCCGCCCCCAGGCTGCCGCCGAAAAGAGCCAGACCAACGGCAAATAACAGTGGAGATGCCAGCCACAATGCGATACTCAGCACCACCATGCCGATGACGCTGAACGACATGCTGGCGCGGATCACTTTCCGCGCGCCAAAGCGCTTCACCAGCCAACCGGAGGAGAGAATGCCGCTCATCGAACCGACCGACAGGCCAAACAGCACCACGCCCATTTCAGCGGTGGAAACCGATAAAATATCGCGGATTGCGGGCGTTCGTGTAGCCCACGAGGCCATTAATAGCCCCGGTATAAAAAAGAAGGTAAACAGCGCCCACAAGCGATGTTGCAGGGCTTTTCGCGAAGCATTTCCAGTCATAACGTCACGGCAAAGAGGGAAAAGATAAGACAACACTAGCAAGCAAGTGTACATTTGTACATAAATGAGTGAGAGGATCTATGACCCGAAGACCCAACGACCCGCAGCGGCGTGACCGCATTCTGCAAGCGACGCTGGATACCATTGCCGCACACGGGATTCAGGCGGTGACGCACCGTAAAATCGCCAGCTGTGCGGATGTGCCGCTGGGCTCAATGACCTATTATTTTTCCGGTATCGATGCATTATTAGCAGAGGCTTTCAGTCTGTTTACCCGGCAGATGTCGGCGCAATATGCCGCTTTTTTCGACGGCGTTGACAGTCAGGCAAAAGCCTGTGAGGCGCTAACCGAGCTGATTTACAGCGCCCAGGTGACCACCGCGCGCAATATGGAGCTGATGTACCAGCTGTATGCGTTTATGAGCCGCCAGCCCACGCTGAAAAGTGTGATGCAAGACTGGATGCGCACCAGCCAGACCATGCTGGAGCACTGGTTCGAACCGATGACGGCACGTGCGCTGGATGCGTTTATCGAAGGGATGACGCTGCATTTTGTGGTCGATCGCGAGCCGCTGAGCCGCGAAGCTATTCGCTTAATGATTGGGCGTCTCGCCGGGCAATGAGCGGTACGCGTTGTCGATTAATGCACAGGCGCGATGGCTTGCGTCAAGCGCGAGACACAGTTCTACGTCCGCTGAAAAACCCCGGGCGTGGAGTTCACTGGCGGATGCGCAGTAATGAAGAGCACTGAAGTCACCGCCCTGAAATGCGGCCTTTGCCACTTGCGCTTCAGGCGAGAGTTTACGCTTGCCAAGTGCGGCAATAATGGCACCTGCCGCCAGATAATCCTCCAGCGCCGGGCGCAGGCTACCATCCGGCCAGCGTTCCCCGGCCGGGATCAGCAAAATGCGCTCAAAGCCTGCACAAGCTTTCGCGGTCGCCAGTCGGTTGCGAAAACAGCCGCTAAACACCGCTGCGCCGCAATCGCGTGCTTTAAACGAAAGCGTGGAACCGTTAGGTGAGGGGAGCACCAGCCGGTGTCCGGCGGGAATATGCAGTAACGAGGCGGGCGAGAGTGTGTAATTCCCACCGGCAAAGGTGCGGTCAAAACTGGCGACGTCGGCATGGTTTTCCTGTGCGTAGCGCTGCGCGCTCGCATCTTTCCATGGCCATGGGTAAATCAGCGCCTGGTTATCAGTGGCGATGCTAACGCACGTGGAGAACGACATCACGTCGACAATCACCACACAATCGGCTTCCTGCGCCAGCTGCTCCGCTGCAGTTAAACCCCACTCCAGACGCACATCGAACGAGCTTTGGCTGTACCACTGTGCACACATTTTCTGCTCCTTTATTCCACGCGAAAAACATCAGGATGTTGTTCCGTTGCGGCCTCATGGAAAATATCCCCCAACCAGCCGGGGATTTCCGCTTCGCTTAATTCACTCGGAACGATGAAGTTATAAAGGCGCGAATGCTTGCCTTCGTTTCTGTCCACGCGGAACACGTGCCAGCCATCCGCCACGCGTTTTACCCCAATATAACGGCCAAAAACGTTGTAAATCAGCATCAGGGAGCTCCTTTCGGTGTCGGGTAATGGTTAAAAAAGAGCACAATGAAAAACACGGCGCTGGCGATTGCTTTAGTATTAATGCAAAAATAGGTAATTCAAACAACCCATTGAAAAGGAATAAAATGTTTTTAGACACTGTAATGTGGCTAATATCCGTGGCAGCTTTTCTCGCCTGGATCTTTGGTATCACTTTAAAAAATACCTTTGCCACCAATGCGAAACATTTTGCCCTTTTTTTGCTTGTGCATCTGATGTTGAGCGGTGCTGCCATTATGCTGAAAAAGCACGGCGTTGCGGGTGTTAGCAGAGACTCCGGTCCGTGGGTGCTTACCGGTCTCAGGCTGTTTTTAAAGTGTTATATGGCGTTTGCGATGATCATAACGGTGAGTTTTTTCTTTGCGCTTATCAGCAAAGGTGCACAACAGATGACGCATTTTCATAAAACCTATAACGCCGCGAATCTGCACCGCAACCCGCTTAAGTTCTACCTGCGTCGCGAAGCGGGGATTGTATTGGCCTACGGGCTCTGCTTTTTAGCAGGAGGCGTTTATGTGCTGTGGGCGATATGGTTTCGTCTGGCGTTTTAAGAGGTTTTGGGCTGCGATTGTTCCGTTGTTGCTTTTTTGTCGATATCGACAGATATTTTATGCGCAGCGTACAAACACAACAGAATAATAACAAGATGTCCTAACTTTATTCCACGCTGACTATTCATAATAGAAAAGAGCACAGCGTTGTTGCGTTTTAATATGAAATAACACCATATATTGGCAAATAAGAAAATGAATAATACCGTTAATACAAATGCGATTTGCGCAAGGCTTTTATAGGTCACTTGAGGTTCTCTGTAAAAGAGAATCGCCAGTGCAATTAATGATGTTGTCAGTAATGCGGTAGAAATCCCGGCGGACCACAGCAGCAGGTCGCTGGTCACTTTGCGCAGGGCTGCGCCAAACCTGCCTCGCAGGGTGTCCATTCCCCATGTGTCGGGTTTCATTGCTTCCATATCTTTCATGAAAAATGAGATCGGGATAATAATACATAACACCATCCAGCCGTAATTAATTTGCGGCATACTTTTATCCAGAAAACTAAGCAGATAATTTGCAATATCAAAATTCGCTGTTTTTCCTGCGATATAAAACGAGATAATGGAGATAATGCACCACATACCGATTTTATAAAAAACATCGCGGTATAATGATTTTTTAACCAACTTTCAAGTATGTTTTCTTCCGCTTTCATCGTCGTCCCGTTATATCAAGTTATGCTGTTTTCGGCATCGATATTACCAAATCTTTGTTGCTTCGCCAGCGGCAGAGGGAAGGCGAAACACAGGCTTCTTATCGGTTCAAATCGAGGAAGGATAATGGGAAAAAGGCAACAAAAAACCCATTTATGTAAATGGGTTTTCAAAAAGAACCACTTGTATAAAAATCAATGAATTAGGTTTGTGGTAAGGAGGGGCAACTACGGGGTAATACCAACCTCTGCCGCCACTTTGTCGCCACTATCAGAATATGATGCTTGGGACGTATTTGACTGGTTCGGAGGCTGAGGCGTACCTAACTCAACTGAATCGGCAGGCATAATGCAGATGGTGTTATTTTCTTTATTATATGCAAAAACTTTGTCGCTATAGGTGGCAATAAAGGCAAGGCTCTTATTCCCGCAATGAGAGTCTTTAGTAAAAACAATAACGTCAGGATAGTTTTTGATCATTAAGGATTGGTTTATGCCATAACTAAAGGACAAAAAAGGAATCAGCATAATAATTTTTAATGAGTGGTTTTTTAACTTGCTCTTAATGTTAATAAAATCATCAAGTCCGCGTATATAATAAAAGGCTAAATAAGTGATCAGTAAAATGCAAGAACTAGCAAAGCTAGGGAGTTTTTTGGCATAAAAATAAAGAAAGCTAATGCATATAAAAATTAGTGTAAGTATGAGGATGTTTTTGGCTTTACTACCCCTTGGTGATGAAATACTGTCTGGAGAAACAGTTGTTTCTTCACTATGCATTTTTATAAGCTTGGGAATGTCAATAAACACAAGGATAGATATAATAAGTATGGGGTATAAACTAGCTTTAATTACATCGGAAAAGCTTAGGAAATTTATTAAGGTACTGGCGGGCAAATCAAATGCTATCCATAATCCAAATATATAGATTATGCCGCTAACTAAGGATAAGCCAGTAGCTATTGTTGTTAAGGGAATATTTAGTTTCATTATCTCTGAATCGAAAATTTTTTGTACATATTACAGAGCGAAATGGTTGTAATCAATTCTCATATAGACATTGTAGCAATTGGATTGAACTTAAGTGCTGTTTCCAGGTGATCGGGCGCCAGATGTGCATAGCGCATGGTCATTTTTATGTCGTGGTGCCCCAGTATTTTTTGTAGAGCAAGGATGTTACCGCCCGACATCATAAAGTGTGCTGCGAACGTATGGCGCAGCACGTGGGTAAGTTGTCCGCGGGGAAGCACAATCGATGTTTTCTCCATCACTGCCAAAAACTGAAAGTAGCAATCGGTGAAGAACTTGAAGCCGTCCAGCGCAATGATTTCTTCATACAGCTCCTTGCTGATCGGAATGCTGCGGTTCTTTTTGCCCTTGGTCCTGACAAAGGTGATGCGGTATTTAGTGACCTGCGAACGGGTGAGGTTCACCGCTTCGCGCCAGCGTGCGCCGGTACTGAGGCAAATTTTGACAACCAAAGCGAGAAGGGCGCTTTGGCGTTTGCAGTCGTAGAGAAGCTCAGAGATTTGCTCATGCGTCAGCCAGGCCATCTCTTTTTCTGCGATGGTGAACTTACGCATATTCTCCAGCGGGTTCGGCGCGATCCATTCCCCGAGGCGTGCAAGCTCACTGAAAACACCGCTTAGATAGCTCTGCTCAAGGTTGATGGTTACCGGGCTGGCTCCTTTCTTCCATTTCTCGCTAAAGTAGATTTCGCCGGTGAGACGTTTATCGCGGTAGTGCGCGAACATTTTGGAACTGAGATCGGTAGCGAGAGGATTTCCGAGAGCATCAACCATCAGGAGCAGCTTGTCATAAACGTGCTCGCCAGCCGTCAGGGATTTACCGTGCAGTTTGAACCAGAGTTCAACGACGTCTTTGAGTGTCCGGCGATCTACCGATTCGCCAAGCCAAGGTTTAGTCTCCGCCTCATCCATCGTGTGGCGTTCAAAGGCTAATGCCTCGCCTTTGGTGGCGAACTGCTTACGCACACGACGCCCGCTGCGCCCGGCGGGGTAACATTCACAAATCCATTTCCCGGTATCCAGTTTCCGTACTGTCATAAAAAAGCCCTCATATCTGAGGGCTAAATTTAACTGTATGTTTGGACAGTTATCAATGTTTAATTATGATGAAACATACACGATCAATTATCCTCGTCTGATTCCTCTTTTATAGTTTCTATTTGATGGATTTTATCAATAATCATTTCACGTATATCAAGGCTTTGACCGATTAAGTTATGTAATTCAAAATTGTCATATTTGTTAATGTTTTCTTCGTCGAATACTACGCTAATTAGGTCTTTTACATCCTGCGCGGTATATTTTTCGTCAGGAATAACATTGGTGAATACGCTATCTATTATTTTGTCAATGGGGGTTTTTTTATCGAAATTTGAGTCTATCACAATTGAATATAATTCTCGTATTTGTTCATACATTTTAAATACGGCGTCATAAAAAATTTCAATGTCACTTTTAGTTCTTTTTAAGAAATTATCCTCATATTGATCCGCAAGTTCAGTGCGATCACCTTCATCGATACTTATAGCCTCTGTTTTATCTATAGCCTTTTGCAGAATAGGGATTAATTTATCTGTAAGGTTTATGGTTTCTTGATAATCTGATTTTGAAAAATCTCTATTGTGCGCGATCTTGCAGCGTAATGCATATAATTTTTCCCAGTTATTTATAATTGTTTTAGGGTCGACTTTTATATGTGGTGAGAAATATTTTTCCCAGTTAGACTGGGGGACTATTTTTTTAATTTCCGAAAATAAGTTAGCATCTAAATCCTGAAAGTTTAATCCAGATAATTTTTTTATTAATTCAGTTACTTCTATTTCACGATATGCTTTAAAAAGAAAATTCGTCAACTGAATAAAATCTATTTGATACATCATGTTGTGTTCTTCAAATGATTTTGAAGATCTTATGCTTAAAAACTCTTCTGGGATTGATGTTTTTGTCCATGATAATCCGACATTAATAAACATGAATTTTGTTATCAGTTTACGCATCAAGTTTTCAATTTCATATATCAAAGGATACGCAAGAATACAATAGTGTTTACTAATGTCATCCCATATAAGTTGGATTTTTCCAATCTGACATTCACTGGTAACCTTACGGAATACTCTAATTAATTGAGAAAATGATAATAAATTCTCATCGGAAATTTCTTTTAGTGATAGCTTAATAAATAAAGCTTCTTTTTTTTTGTCGTGCTCAGAAATATTTAGTTTGAAATGAGCTTTTTTGAAAACTAAGTTATCATTTTTTATCGATAATTCTTCTGTGGCTTCTAATATTTTAATAAAAGCCGAAGGGGTTTTACCAATTGCTGAGTTTTTATTTATTATAAATAACATCTCAACATTGCAGCGCTCTATCGTAAGCTTATCGGCCATTTTTATTTCCTATTTCTTATAATATAGTTTTTACTACTAATCCAATAAGGGATAGTTCATCTATGTTACATTCAAAACAAGAATCATTGCCCTCAACCTTTAACTTATTCCCTGGTATTCTGGTAATATTTCGAATGCTTTGTTGGTCGTCAATTGATATTAACCATTTGCCATCTGAAATAGTCTCAGGAATTGTTTCGCAAATGTATCCGATGCTATTGTCAATAATAAATATTAGTTCTCGATAGTTAAAGTTTAACAAGGAACGGTCAAATAAAATTATTCCTGCATTTTCTAATTTGTTTCCAGTTAATATTTTTTTATTTAACGAAATAGGTGCTGTCGCGCTTGTACGATCTCCAACGCCAAAGGATAGCCATTGCAACGAATATCCTGTCTCTATGGCGCATTGAATAATCCAATCCGCAGGAAAAATGTCACGCATGTAGCGCGTCGCCATAGTGCTTTTTGAGACACCTAAGTGATCGCATAGAGCCTGGCGGGTAGTAAACCCATATGCCTCGACTAAACGCTCAATGACTTTCTTGCCGCCGCTATTGAAATCCATAAGTCCTCTAAATCAAACCAAAATGCATTGACAGATTCCAAAAGCGATCTTAAAGTTGAACCTGAAGTGTTCTTTTGGAGCCTTCACTACTCATCATGAACGACACCGGCTCGCCACAAGCCGAACTGAATAAGGAATGTTGCACTATGGCCCCTAACATTTCAATCACTCTGAATACTCCACACGTCACTATTGAACGCTATAGCGAACTGACTGGTCTCTCCGTCGATACCATTAACGATATGCTGGCAGATGGTCGCCTGCCTCGCCATCGCTTACGCAAAGATAAAAAGCGTGAAAAGGTAATGATTAACATTGCCGCTTTGACTGTTGATGCATTGTCCGCTTGAAAATCGGATGGGTATTTTCATGGTTTCACCAGTTCGATTTTGCGATGGGTTTGCATATGAAAACTATGTTTGATTTTAAGGTTTCCCAACAAGAACTTTTCAATGACGCCTGCCGGGCTTTCGCTCTAAGCCATAACATGGCGAAGCTGGCAAAGCGTGCCGGTATGAACGTCCAGATGTTGCGTAACAAGCTTAATCCCCTGCAGCCTCACCAGCTCACGGCAGCAGATATCTGGTTGCTGACCGATCTCACGGAGGACTCAACGCTGGTCGATGGTTTTCTGGCGCAGATCCATTGCCTGCCGTGTGTTCCGGTGAATGAGGTGGCAAAAGAGAAATTGCCGCATTACGTCATGAGCGCGACCGCTGAAATCGGGCGTGTCGCCGCTGGCGCGGTATCCGGTGAGGTGAAAACCACGGCAGGGCGCCGCGATGTGATCAGTAGCGTTAACGCTGTTACGCGCCTGATGGCACTCACTGCCGTGTCATTGCAGGCGCGTTTGCATGTTAACCCTGCAATGGCAAGCGCGGTAGATACCGTAATCCGCCGCATTCCTGACGCTGATTAACATCACGCCGGTTGCGGAGCAGTCCGGTCAGTTGCTGGGGCTGGGCGTGGGCAGCACCATTGCCGGAACCACCGATACCACCACCAAAGAGCGTGAACCGACTGATCCGACGTTGATGGAGGACGCGGAATATAAATGCGAGCAGACCAACTTTGATACGGTGCTGACCTACGCCAAGCTGGATCTGTGGGCCAAGTTCCAGGACTTTCAGGTGCGTATCCGCGACGCCATCGTTAAGCGTCAGGCGCTGGACCGCATCATGATCGGCTTCAACGGCGAGAAGCGCGCCAAAACCTCCAGCCGTGCTGACAACCCGCTGCTGCAGGACGTGAACAAGGGCTGGCTGCAGAAAATCCGCGAAGACGCGCCCGATCACGTGATGGGCAGCGCGACCAAAGACGGCGTAACCACTAAAGGCGCGGTGAAAGTAGGCAAGGGCGGTGACTACGCCAACCTGGACGCCGTGGTGATGGATGCGGTCAACGAGCTGATCGACGCCGTTTATCAGGATGATGATGATCTGGTTGTTATCTGCGGGCGCGAGCTGCTGTCCGACAAATATTTCCCGCTGGTCAACAAAGAGCAGGAAAACAGCGAGAAGCTGGCAGCCGATCTGATCATCAGCCAGAAGCGTATGGGCGGCCTGCAGGCCGTGCGTGCACCTTACTTTCCGGCGAATGCCCTGCTGATCACCCGCCTGGATAACCTCTCCATCTACTGGCAGGAAGACACCCGCCGCCGCTCTGTTATCGACAACCCGAAACGGGACCGGATTGAAAACTTCGAATCGGTTAACGAGGCGTATGTGATGGAGGATTACCGCTGCGCGGCGCTGGTTGAAAACATCGAAATCGGTGATTTCAGCGCGTCTGTGGCCTCGTCAGAAACCCCTGAAACAGAAACCGGGGAGTAACGCATGAGCCTGAGTCCGGCACGGCAGCACCGCCTGCGTATTCAGGCCGAGCAGGCCGCCCGTGAGGGCGGCAGCGTTCGCCACGCAATGGGCTATGACCTGATGCTGCTGCAACTGGCAGAGGACCGCCGCCGCCTCAAGGGCATCCAGTCCACGGTGAAAAAGGCGGAAATCAAGGTGGAACTACTACCGAAGTATGCCGCCTGGGCTGATGGCGTGCTGGCTGCCGACGGCGCGCAGCAGGACGATGTGCTGATGTACGTGATGCTGTGGCGTATCGATGCCGGCGATTATGCCGGCGCGCTTGAAATCGGGCACCATGCGCTGCGCCACGGCTGGGTGATGCCACTGGGCAACCGTAATGTGCAAACCGTTCTGGCAGAAGAAATGGCAGACGCCGCGCAAAGCGCGCTGCTTGCCGCTACCGCTTTTGATGCCGGTTTGCTTCTGCAGACGGTGGATCTGACAACGGATTTCGATATGCCAGACCAGTCGCGGGCGCGCCTGCATAAAGCCATCGGACTGGTACTGAGTGAAAGCAACCCGGCATCGGCTCTGAATCACATCACCCATGCGCTGCAGCTTGATCCTCGCTGCGGTGTGAAAAAAGAAAAACAGCAACTGGAGCGCAGACTGCGCAACGACCGCTAAAGAACGTGCCCCGCGCACGGGCGGCACGGGGTGGCGAAAGGCATTGCCACATCAAAACCCCGTCCACCGCCCACTTATTCAGGAGAAACCCGCATGAAGTTTGTTGCCCCCGAACAGGCACCGGAACAGGCGGAGGTCATCAAAAATACGCCGTTCTGGCCTGATGTGGATCTGTCGGAGTTTCGCAGTGTGATGCGCACTGACGGCACGGTGACGCAGCCACGTTTAAAGCAAGTGGTGCTGACGGCAATTTCAGAGGTTAACGCTGAGTTGTACGACTTCCGTCACCGCCAGCAGATGCTCGGCTATCGGGCGCTGGCTGAGGTTCCGGCGGAAATCCTCGACGGCAAAAACGAGCGAATCCGGCACTACCACAACGCCGTTTATTGCTGGGCGCGTGCCGTGCTCAATGAGCGCTACCAGGATTATGACGCCACCGCGTCCGGTGTTAAGCGCGGGGACGAGCTGGCAGAGGCCAGCGGTGATCTGTGGCGTGATGCCCGCTGGGCAATCAGCCGGGTGCAGGATGCCGCGCATTGTACGGTGGAGCTTATCTGATGAAAGTGCGTGCGCACCAATATGACACGGTGGATGCGCTCTGCTGGCGGCATTACGGGCGCACGCAGGGCGTTACGGAGCAGGTGCTGCGAGCCAATCCAGGGCTGGCAGAGTATGGCCCACTTTTACCGCACGGGCTGCAGGTGGAACTGCCGGACATTACGGCATCCACCACGGCGCAGACCGTCCAGCTATGGGACTGAATAATGACGCTTGAAAGAATAAGTGCCTTTACCACGTACTGCATCGCCGTGGTGCTCGCGTGGCTGGGCGATCTGTCGCTCAAAGATGCCTCTACGGTAGGCGGTGTCCTGATTGGTGTGCTGATGCTGGCGATCAACTGGTACTACAAACACAAGACATACCTGCTGTTGCGCGCGGGGCAAATCACGCGGGAGGATTATGAATCCTTCAATCGCTAAGCGGTGCCTTGCTGGCGCAGTGATGGTTATCGCCGCCACTTTGCCCGGTTTCCAGCAACTTCACACCTCTGTGGAAGGGTTGAAACTGATTGCCGATTTTGAGGGATGTCGGCTGCAGCCTTATCAGTGCAGCGCGGGCATCTGGACTGACGGAATTGGCAACACGTCCGGCGTGGTGCCCGGTAAAACCATCACCGAGCGGCAGGCGGCGCAGGGGCTGATCGCCAATGTGCTGCGAGTGGAGCGACGACTAGGAAAGTGTGTGGCGCAGCCGATGCCGCAAAAGGTTTATGACGCGGTGGTGTCGTTCACTTTCAACGTCGGCACCGGTAACGCCTGCAGCTCCACGTTAGTTAAATTGCTGAACCAAAAGCGCTGGGCGGATGCGTGCCGCCAGCTACCGCGCTGGGTGTACGTCAACGGTGTGTTTAATCAGGGGCTGGAAAACCGCCGCGCGCGGGAAATGGCCTGGTGTCTGCAGGGTGCCAGCACGTGACGCGTACTCTGGTGATGATAGTGGTGCTGCTGGCGGCGCTGGGCTGGCAGTCGTGGCGGCTCAATAACGCCAGCCACACCATCGAGACGCAGGGCGCGACGCTGGCAAGCCAGGCGCAGGAACTGGCGAAGAAAAACAGTCAGCTGATCGGCTTGTCCATCCTGACCGAAACCAACAGCCGGGAGCAGACGCGGCTTTATGCAGCAGCGGAACAGACCACCGCGCTGCTGCGAAGTCGCCAGCACCGCATCGAGGAGTTGAAACGTGAAAACGAGGATTTGCGCCGCTGGGCTGACACTCCTTTGCCTGCTGACATTATCCGGCTGCGCGAACGTCCGGCCCTCGCCGGAGGTGCAGCTTACCGTGAGTGGCTGTCCAAAAGTGACGCAGTGCCGGCTGGAAAGATCAGCGCCGCGCAGTAACGGCGATCTGAATGCGCTACTGGATGAAACGGAGGCCGCCTGGGCGCGCTGTGCCGACAAAGTAGACACCATTATTGCGTGTCAGGAGCGAAACAGTGAACAAGCCGCAGTCCTTACGCCACGCGCTGAATAAAGCGGTGCCTTATGTACGCGATAACCCGGACAAACTGCATCTTTTCGTGGATAACGGCTCACTGGTAGCAACCGGTGCCAGCTCCATGTCATGGGAATACCGCTACACCCTGAACGTGGTGATCGAAGATTTCAGCGGTGACCAGAACCTGCTGATGGCTCCAGTGCTGCTGTGGCTCCGTGCTAACCAGCCGGACGCCATTAATAACCCGGAGCTGCGCGAAAAGCTATTCACTTTTGAGATCGATATTCTGCGCAATGATATCTGCGATATCAGCCTTAACCTGCAGCTTACCGAGCGCGTGCTGGTCAGTGCCGACGGCGCGATCTCAACGGTTGAGGCGGAGCAGGAACCCGACGAGGCAGAAGAAATGTGGACGGTGAAGCGTGGATAATCTGCATAAGGTAGATGACTGGTTAACGGCACTGCTGGCGAATCTGGAACCGGCAGCACGCAAACGTATGATGCGCGAGCTGGCGCAGGAATTACGTCGGAGCCAGCAAAACAATATCCGCCTGCAGCGCAATCCGGACGGCACCGCCTACGAACCGCGCCGGGTAACAGCCAGAACCAAAAAAGGGCGCATCAAGCGCCAGATGTTCGCCAAACTCCGCACAGCGAAGTACCTAAAAATTGCCGCCAGCGCGGATTCAGCCAGCGTGCAGTTTGCAGGGCAGGTGCAGCGCATTGCGCGGGTACATCATTATGGTTTGCGAGATCGTGTTAGCCATAAAGGAGGAGAGGTGTGTTATGCGGAGCGGAGACTACTTGGGATTAATGGTAAAATACGAGCCTCTATTGACGATATTTTACTTCTTTGGATTAATGGCTAGTTAAAATTGGGTATTTATTATGATTATGCTAGATGTGGATAAAAGGAGTGTTTATTAACACTCCTTTAATATTTGGTTCAGTTAGAATTTGAGTGTTTTTTGAGTTTTAAATATCCATATATATCAAATTTTGCTCCCTTGTCTTTATAATAGTGTTCGGTCTTTATAGGTGAGTTAGGTGTGTTGAAATCAATGTAATCTAATAGCTCTTGAATGACAGGGTTGTTGGGATTATCGGAGAAATGATTGACGAGGTTAGCGCAAATTAATGATTCGAAAAATTCAGATAGTTTTAGTTTGTTCTTTTGATACTTAAAGTTGGCATATTCTTTGAATGATGTGTAATACTCGTTGATGCTTTCAAGTTTTTTCCCAAACATGGTGTTGATAAGCAACATTTCTATTCCTTTACTCTCATAAATATAAGAGTGCTTTTGTATTGTTTTTTCATAGGTATCATCTAGAGTGAATTTGTAAATTCCTGATAATAAAATTAATATTGACATTAGTATTCGTATGTCATCTTTGTTGTTCTCTGTTTTGAGCCGGTTTCCGATTTCATTGACAATGGGTTGCATGTTTGGGATTTCATGTTTTTCAGTCACAATTCCATGTTCGATTCGAGATAATACTGCATTCAATATTGAGATGTAATTTCCTTTAACCAATGCCCTTACGTCATTCATCCAATATAGTTCTGACATGCGGGCAAATCTTACGCCAGGAATTATTTTTAGGATATCTATATTTTCTTTTTTACAAACTGGCATGTCATTAACAAATTTAAGAATAACTTCCCGGGTAACTGCCGATAATCCATTGAAAGTTAGGTGGGGTTTGTCATCTACCTCAACGCAGTAATCAAGGTTGTAAGGTTCTGATATTTCGGTAGGTAGTGGTTTAAGTATATGCACATATTTTGAACGAAGGTTATAAGCATTTTTTGTGGCTATTCTTAGTTCGTTTTCACCGACCAATCTAAACTTCTTGTTTTCTGTCTTGTAAAAATTTTTATTCAAGGAACTCATTACTGCTTTAATAAATTTACGACTTAAAGCAAGATGCTCGTGAGCAATTATTTCTGCTCTTATAGAGTTTGCTATTGGATTATCTAAATTTTCTAAGATTCTGTCTAATCCCTTTCTTTTTTGGGGGGGGACATCATTCCAGGTTATTTCAGTTTCAAGAGTGTCTTGCGCTAAAGATTCGATTGATGCAACAAATAATGTATATGCCGCATCTAAATCGTCAGATATTCTAATTGCCGCAGTAACATAACGACGAATTGCCTGGATGGATTTCTCGTAATGAGTCCTGGGCGAATTTACTAATTTGCTAAAGAATGATTGGAATTCTGATGCTTGTTCCTGTGTGACGGTTATTCTCTCATCAAAGAAACTGCATAAATAATCGCTAGTTGTATGTCCGGCTATTTTTTCACCGCTTAGCAATTGTTTTGTAAATGACTGAGATGTTGTGCATAGACCACGGAAATAAAAGGAAATTACGTGGGCCAGATCATCCATTAAATCCTGCCCGGTTGTCGAAATGAGAACAGCTTTGCTGCCATCAGGGTTTTCAGATGGTTGCCTTTCTTCAACCTCACATATAATGACCATAGGAGATAAATACATTGATGATGGCAATATTTTCCCAATACAAAAATCAATACCTTCTCGCGGTATTTCTAAGTTCGTATATAGAGGGGTTCTGTGTTGAGTTTTATAGAGCTTATCCGTTTGTAAGAAATTCCCATTGCAGAATTGAAGCATATTACGCACCTAACGAGGATTTGGATTGTATTGTTAACCTTACAATACCTCACTAAAGAAAATCCATTGAGTACGATTCAAAATTATTTTATGAACGCACAACTTACCGAAATCATGCGCCTTATCACCAATCTGATCCGCACCGGCACAGTCACCGAAGTGGATCGGAAAAACTGGCTGTGCCGGGTAAAGGTGGGCGAACTCGAAACCAACTGGATTAACTGGCTGACCCTGCGCGCCGGCGGTGCGCGGACATGGTGGTGTCCGTCGCCGGATGAGCAGGTGGTGGTACTGAGCATGGGCGGCAATCTGGAAACCGCTTTTGCGCTGCCCGCGATTTATTCCAATCAATTTGCGCCGCCCTCAGATTCCCCTGACGGCTGCGTGACGCAATACCCGGACGGCGGCTGGTTTGAATATGAACCCGCCACCGGGCGCTGGTTCGTCAAAGGCATTAAATCCATGGTGATCGAGGCGGCAGATAATATCACCCTGAAAACTGGTGAGTTCGTGGTGGAGGCCAACAACACACGCATAAACAGCGCGGTGGTGATCAATGGCGGCGTCACCCAGGGCGGTGGCGCCATGAGTTCCAACGGGATCGTCGTGGATAATCACGCGCACATTAAAGTGAAAGCGGGCGGCGACACCTCGGGAGGCCCGGTATGACGCTCTATATCGGCATGAGCCGTGATGACGGGCGGGCGATGACGGACACGGCGCATCTGCGCCAGTCGGTGCGCGATATTCTGCTGACGCCGCAGGGCAGCCGGCTTGCCCGCCGTGAATACGGTTCCTTGCTCTCCGCGCTGATTGACCAGCCGCAGAACCCGGCGCTGCGCCTGCAGATCATGTCTGCAGTCTATGTGGCGCTGACCCGTTGGGAGCCACGGCTTACGCTGGATTCCATCACTATAAGCAGCAGCTTTGACGGCGACATGCTGGTTGAGCTTACCGGTAAACGTAATAGCGGCGCGCCTGTTTCCTTTTCCGTATCCACAGGAGCAGCCAATGCCGGTCATTGACCTTTCCCAACTCCCCGCGCCGCAGATTGTGGACGTACCGGATTTTGAGACGCTACTGGCTGAACGTAAGGCGACATTCATTGCGCTTTATCCTGCAGAAGAACAAGCCGCCGTTCGGCGCACCCTGGCCCTTGAATCAGAACCCGTCACCAAGCTGCTGCAGGAAAGCACCTACCGCGAAATCCTGCTGCGTCAGCGTATCAACGAGGCGGCGCAGGCGGTCATGGTGGCGTATGCCATCGGCAGCGATCTCGAGCAACTGGCTGGCAACTACAACGTCAAACGCCTGACGGTAACACCGGCTGACAACAACGCCGTGCCGCCGGTTGCAGCGGTGATGGAAAGCGACGAGGCGCTGCGCTTGCGTGTTCCCGCTGCGTTTGAGGGGCTGTCCGTGGCTGGCCCGACGGCGGCCTATGAGTTTCACGCCAAAAGCGCGGACGGGCGCGTGGCGGATGCCAGCGCAACCAGCCCGGCGCCGGCTGAGGTGGTACTTACGGTTCTAAGCCGCGAGGGAGATGGCTCGGCAGAAACTGATCTGCTGGCGTTGGTTGAGCAGGCGCTTAACAGCGAGAACGTGCGCCCGGTTGCAGACCGCCTGACGGTACGCAGTGCCGAAATTATCCCCTACAGTGTGGATGCGACGATCTTTCTTTATCCTGGACCGGAAGCTGAGCCAGTGATGGCGGCGGCAAAATCCAGCCTGCAGAAGTATATCGCCAGCCAGACACGGCTGGGACGTGATATCCGGCGCAGCGCCATTTATGCCGCGCTGCATGTTGAAGGTGTGCAACGTGTGGAGCTGGCGTCACCGCTGAATGACGTGGTGCTGAACAAGACGCAGGCGGCATCCTGCACGGAATGGAGCGTGACCAACGGGGGCACGGATGAATAGCCTGCTACCGCCTGGTTCATCACCGCTTGAGCGCCGACTGGCGCAGAGCTGCAGCGCAATTACGGATTTGCAGGTGCCGCTGCGTGATTTGTGGAACCCGGCAACGTGTCCGGTCAGCTTTCTGCCGTATCTGGCGTGGGCCTTTTCCGTAGACCGCTGGGACGAAAGCTGGACGGAGAGCGTCAAGCGCCGGGTGGTGCAGGATGCTTTCTATATTCATCAGCACAAAGGAACAACCAGCGCTGTGCGGCGCGTGGTCGAGCCGTTCGGCTTCCTGATCCGCATCATTGAGTGGTGGCAGACCGGCGAGATGCCGGGGACGTTTCGCCTGGACATTGGCGTGCAGGACCAGGGCATTACCGAAGAAACCTATCTCGAGCTGGAACGCCTGATCAGCGACGCCAAACCGTGCAGCCGTCATCTTGTCGGCATGTCCATCAACCTGCAGACCAGCGGGCCGTATTTTACGGGCGCAGCCAGCTACAGCGGCGAAGAAATCACCATCTATCCGTATATCAACGAAACCATTATTTCCGGCGGCACTGCTTACGAGGGTGGCGCGGTCCATGTTACTGACACAATGAGAGTGCATCCATGAGCCAAAAATTCTATACCCTGCTGACGGAGATCGGCGTGGCGAAACTGGCAAGCGCCGCCGCGCTCGGCGTGCCGCTGAAAATTACCCGAATGGCAGTGGGGGACGGTGGCGGCGTGCTGCCAACGCCCAGCGCACAACAAACCATGTTGATTGCCGAAAAGCGCCGTGCAGCGCTGAACATGTTGTATATCGATCCACAGAACAGCAGCCAGATTATTGCAGAGCAGGTGATTCCTGAAACCGAAGGCGGTTGGTGGATTCGCGAGGTTGGGCTATTCGATGAAACCGGCGCGCTGATCGCCGTGGGCAACTGCCCGGAGAGCTACAAGCCACAACTGGCAGAGGGCAGTGGGCGCACGCAGACCGTGCGGATGATACTGATTACCAGCAGTACCGATAACATCACCCTGAAAATTGATCCATCCGTGGTACTGGCAACCCGTCAGTATGTGGATGACAAGGTGATTGAACTCAAAGCTTATGCTGACGATAGGCTTAATAAACACATAGAGGCAGTTGATCCTCATCAGCAGTATGCAAAAAAAGACAGTCCGGTATTTAGCGGTGCGCCCACGGCACCAACGCCGGAGGCTGGCGACAAAAGTAAAAAGCTTGCAACGACAGAGTTTGTTGCTTCAACACTGGCGACATTGGCAGGAAGTGTTCCAGAAACACTCGACACTCTTAAAGAACTGGCTGAAGCGCTTGGTAACGACCCTAATTTTGCCACGACCGTACTGACCCAACTCAGCGGAAAAATGGATAAATCGCAGAATGGTGCCGATATACCTGATCCCCAGTTATTTTTGAAAAATATTGGCTTACCTGATGTTGTACCTGGTCGATTTTTGCGTCGTCGGTTCATTACTGCTAGCGGGAACTATAAACCAGGCGGCGATGTAAAAATGATACGCGTCAGAGTTGTCGGTGGAGGAGGTGGTGGTGGCGCCGCAGGGCAAACTAGCAATGGATATACCGCTATTGGCGGGGGCGGTGGAGCCGGTGGGTATTCTGAGCAAACTCTAAAAGTAAATACAGATTTTCAGGTAGTCAACGTAACGATTGGTGCCGGTGGTGTGCCTGGAGGGCAATCTGGTTATTCCGGCTGCGCTGGAGGTTTGACGTCATTTGGCTCAATTTGTTCAGCCACTGGTGGGGATGGAGGGGCTGGAACCAGCGCAACAAACAACTCCTCTTACATCATGTCCGGCGGTGCTGGCGGTTTGGGTTCCGGTGGCGAGATTAATGCATACGGTGCTCCGGGTAGCGCTGCCATTATGCCATCGGTAGCGCAGGGCGAAAGCGAAGCGGAAACCACCTCCAACATTATCGGCGGCGTACGGCTGACGGTAAAAAAACGGGGATGAAAGCGCTGCTTTCGGCGCAGTCGCAGCTTGGCGTCAAGCCGCGCATTCTTGGCGTGCCGGGGCATGACACGCAGGCGGTTGCCACGGAGCTGCTGAGCGTGGCGCAGTGCCTGCGCGGGTTTGCCTACCTCTCTGCCTACGGCTGCAAAACCGTGGAGGAAGCCATTGCCTACCGCGCCAATTTCAGCCAGCGCGAGGGGATGCTGATCTGGCCTGATTTCATCAATTTTGACACGGTGCTGAATGCAGACGCGACGGCTTACGCCTCCGCCCGCGCGCTCGGTCTGCGCGCCAAAATCGACGAGCAGACCGGCTGGCACAAAACCCTGTCTAATGTCGGCGTGAACGGTGTTACCGGCCTTTCCGCCGATGTGTTCTGGGATCTGCAGGACCCGGCAACCGACGCCGGGCTGCTTAACCAGAATGACGTGACCACGCTTATTCGCAAAGACGGCTTCCGCTTCTGGGGTTCCCGCTGCCTCAGTGATGATCCGCTGTTTGCCTTTGAGAACTATACCCGCACGGCGCAGGTGCTGGCTGACACCATCGCAGAAGCGCACATGTGGGCGGTGGATGGCGTGCTTAACCCGTCACTGGCTCGCGACATTATCGAAGGTATCCGCGCCAAGCTGCGCAGCCTGAAATCGCAGGGCTACATCTTCGGCGCAGACTGCTGGCTGGATGAGTCGGTGAACGATAAAGACTCCCTGAAAGCCGGCAAGCTCACTATCGACTACGACTACACGCCGGTGCCGCCGCTTGAAAACCTGATGCTGCGCCAGCGCATCACCGATCAGTACCTGCTGGACTTCTCCAGTCAGGCCAGCGCGTAAGGGGACACCATGGCTTTACCACGCAAGTTAAAACACCTAAACCTGTTCAACGACGGGAACAACTGGCAGGGGATCGTCGAGTCGCTGACGCTGCCGAAATTCACCCGCAAATTTGAAAAGTATCGCGGTGGCGGCATGTCGGGCGCGGTCGATGTGGATATGGGGCTGGATGACGGCGCACTGGACACGGAGTTTTCCATTGGCGGGATGGAGTCGCTGATCTTCAAGCAACTGGGTAAAAGGTGAGCGGCTTTAAGCAGCCTATCGATGATGCAGAGTGGACCATCACTACGCTGACGCACTCCGTCAGCCCGGACAGTGGATTTATCACCAGTCTGGATCTCGAAGTGAAAATAGATGAGTTCGAAATTGAATGATTAGTTCCATAATGAGAACAATAAGGTATCATTATTGCGAACTGGTTAAGAGTGAGGGCTATTAATAATGATGAATTGTCCATTGTGCGGGCAGGCCGCGCATACCCGCAGTAGCTTTCAGGTTTCCAGCGAAACCAAGGAACGATACAACCAGTGCAAGAATATTGAATGCGGGCATACTTTCGTCACGCATGAAACCTATGTTCGCTCTGTATGCCGCCCGCAGAAAATCAGCGCGGCTCCGCCTCATCCAAAAGGAACGCAGGGGCAATTAGCTTACTGATTCTGACCCGCCGCTGGCGGGTTTCAATTTTCCGGGTTCTGCTGCGTAATAAAAGAGTCCTAGAAGAACAGCCATTGTGTATAAGTTAATCAATAATGAAAGCTGCATAGATAATAATTTTCACTCTTCAGGAATTTCTCTACCCTGTTTTACCAAATGCTTTATTGTCGCGTAGTCATAATACCCTGCCGCAACCTGCTTAGCATATTCGATACGCTGTAAGGCAAGAGCCTTTTCATACATCGCACTTCTTACCGAAATCGCTAAAAAATGGTCTAGTTCTGCCAATTCCTCAACTGTTCTATCAACAGTAAGCAGATATTTACGCTCGTGACGCTCAATCGCAGCAACAAGAAATGCTGCGCGATCTGCAATATTATGTAAGGGCTTATCACCCAGAAGGCTGTTACACTGCGGGCAAGATGGCACGGTGTGACGGCGGTCATAGTGTCTCACGCCACCTCTCCATGCAACGGAAACTACATGATCACGAACTATACCGGATTTAGAGTCACCACAATAAATACATCTCGGTCGATCTGAATCATGTTGATTAATATTTAATAATGATGTCGAACTTAATTCCTCATATACATATGGTACTGGTTGTTTTCGTTTCGCTCGACATGCAATTACAGCCTTGATTGCTTCATCTGATAACGGTTCATCTTCAATTTTTTTAATTCTATTTGCCTGAAGTTTATCAGTCCTGAACAGATCATCTTTAACAACTGAGCTAGATTTTGGCGCTGTTTTTTTTGATTTACGAACCGTATCAATGCTTGATTTGTTGAAACTCGAAGAGGCCTCTTTAAGGAATGTGACTTTTTTAATAGAGTTAATTTGGTTCGTATTAGTCGGAGGAATAGGCTCTGCAACATAGGAGTATTTGCTAAAAATCTCATAGAAAAGAATAGAGCAATTGAATTCGTCATCACTATAAAGACTATTAAAGTGCTCCAATGCTTGTTTTCTGCTGCGGAAAAACATCTGCCCCCCTTGTTACAGTTTCATCATAAAAATATTTATTGAATCTATTACTAGTTGAGACTTATATCTATCAGTGAGTTACCATTTGGCCTTTATTAGCAGGAACGGCTACCTAAAAAGAAATCAATGGGTAAATTATCTGCCGCCATTTTGCCGCCATACTCCTCATAGTTGCTACCTAACTTACTGAGTATAAAGGCTAAGAATTTTAGGCAACAAAAAACCCATCAACCTTGAACCTAAGCGGCGGGGTTGATGGGCTCCACAAAATGGGGACATCAAAGAAAAGCAGTGGCACTAGTTATGACTGACGCCCCACAAAAAAGTTCTGCGCATAACTGAAATATTTCTCAGCTTCAGACTTATCCGAGACCAGGCCAGATAATGATGATTAATGTCCCTGCAAGCGTCAGCAGAACGTTGGCGATGGCGTAGGTGCCCGCATAGCCCAGCGCCGGGATATTGCTACGCGCTGTATCGCTGATGATCTCCATTGCCGGAGCGCAGGTGCGCGCACCCATCATCGCGCCGAACAGCAGAGCACGGTTCATTTTCAGCACATACGCACCAAACAGAAAACAAATTAACACCGGTACCAGGCTGACAATAAGCCCGGCGATCAGCATCTGGCCGCCCACCGCGCCAAGACCGTTGCCGATGCCGCTACCGGCGCTTAAGCCCACGCCCGCCATAAATACCATCAGGCCAAACTCTTTCACCATCATTAGCGCGCCCTGCGGGATATAGCCGAACGTCGGGTGGTTGGCACGCAGAAAGCCGAGCATGATCCCGGCGAACAGAAGGCCGGCGGCGTTACCCACGCCGAAGCTGAAAGAGCTGAACTGGAAGGTAATCATACCGATCATCAGGCCGACAATAAAAAACGCGCAGAAGGCGAGCAGGTCGGTGACCTGGCTGTGAATAGAGATAAAGCCGATGCGGTCGGCAATGGTTTTCACGCGGCGCGCGTCACCGCTGACCTGCAAAACATCGCCCTTGTTGAGCACGATATTGTCGTCAATCGGCATCTCAATCTGGCTGCGGATCACGCGGTTGAGGAAGCAGCCGTGATCGGTCAGCTTTAACTGCGCGAGGCGACGACCAACCACGTTATGGTTTTTGACCACCACTTCTTCGGTGACGATACGCATGTCGAGCAGATCGCGGTCGAACACCTCCTTGCCGTTGCGAAAGCTCGGGTCAAGGCGCGCGTGCGCATCCGGGTAACCGACCAGCGAAATTTCGTCGCCCATTTGCAGTACGGCATCACCGTCGGGGCTGGCGAGAATGCCATTGCGGCGAATGCGCTCGATATAACATCCTGTCTGGCGGTAGATCCCCAGCTCGCGCAGGTTTTTACCATCGGCCCATGCCACCAGCTCCGGCCCCACGCGGTAGGCGCGGATCACCGGCAGATACACTTTACGGTGCGCATCCGTGTCCAGACCGCGTTCGCGGGCGATCTGCTGGGCGCTGGTCTGTAAATCCTGGTGCTGCAATTTCGGCAAATAGCGTGCGCCGAAAATCAGGCTCACCAGACCAATCAGATAGGTCAGGGCATAACCGAGGCTCAGGTTATCCAGCGCACTGGAGAGTTGTCCATTTTCCATACCGGAATGACGCAGCGTGTCACCCGCCCCCACCAGAACTGGTGTCGAGGTCATCGAACCGGCCAGCATGCCTGCCGTCAGGCCAATATCCCAGCCGAACAGTTTGCCAAGGCCTAAAGCGATCAACAGCGCGCTGCCCACTAATACCAGCGCCAGCATGAGGTAATTCTTACCGTCGCGAAAAAAAATAGAGAAAAAGTTTGGTCCGGCTTCAACACCAACGCAAAAAATAAACAGCATAAAGCCAAGATTAAGTGCATCCGTGTTAATGCTGAAATGTTGCTGGCCTAATAATAATGAAACCACTAAAACGCCAATGGAATTACCGAGTTGAACAGAACCCAGTCGTAATTTACCGAGACAAAGTCCGAGTGCCAGAACGACAAACAATAACAGTATGTAATTCCCGTTTAACAAATCTGCGACGTTTATATTCACGGAGGCTAACTTCTTGTTTACTTGTAAGCTGTTGAAAGAAATGGTTATTTGAGCTAGTGTTTTGCTCATGCGCTGGCGTACGAAAAAAGCGGTGCAACACCAGACACTCCTCACAAAACAAAAACAGGCCGCTAGTTTAATCGTATTAGATTACAACGGCTAGTGAGAATCGCGTATTTACGTGGGTGCTTTTCTGGCACGGATTGCCGCAACGCTTTATCTGTCCGGACATTCTTTTGAACGAGTTGTTAGTGCGATAGAGAAAAAGTCAGGAGGCGTGTTTGAAGAACAGGCGAAGTCGGGTCGGCGTTATTTGCTGCGCATTACTTTTTATTGCGGTGTGTTTGTTGCTGGTCATAAATATGAACGGCGCGCTACCCGTGTCCGGTAATCCAGAATTAGGCTTACTGCTTTTCACGCTTCCCGGTATTGTCGGTGGGCTGATTGCTCGCCGACGCAAAGCGATCGTGCCGCTTTTCGGCGCCGTGCTGGCGGCTCCATTTTGCTATGTGCTGATTTACTTGCATTTAGCCTCTTCGCAGTCGAACTGGCAGGTTATTGCCTGGTTGTTCAGCGCGATTTTCTGGTGCGGAATGGGCGGGTTATTCTATCTTTTTGTGCGCAAGATTCTGCGCTGCAAGAAATAAAACGCCCTCAGAAAGAGGGCGTTGCTCGGCTCAGGCAAACAGGCCGAAATGTTCTTTGGCATAGGCCTCGAAATCGGTGCAGCCGCCAATGTGTTTCTGGTCGAGGAAAATCTGCGGCACAGTTTCAACCGGTTTCCCGACGGTTTTTTCCAGGTCGGCTTTGGTGATGCCTTCCGCGTGGATATCCACGTAGCGATAGTTGAAATCATCACGCTCGGCGGTCAGTTTTTCTGCCAGTTCTTTTGCGCGTACACAGTATGGGCAGCCTGGGCGGCCAAAAATTACAGCAAACATACTCTCTCCCAAATCTGAAGGTAACTGCCGGTTATCATGACCATAACTGCGCGTAATGAAAAGCAGGTTATGCCTGTTGCTTTAATCTTTACAACCTTTCAGCGCAAATTGCGGATACAACGAGGATGCAGGCTTCGCCTATACTGAGGGTCTTGTTTATTTGGGGGATTATTCATGACACCAACTATTGAATTGCTGTGCGCCCATCGCTCCATTCGCCATTTTACCGATCAACCGATTACCCAGGCGCAGCGCGAGGCGATTATCGCCAGCGCGCAGGCGACATCCAGCTCCAGCTTTTTACAATGCAGTTCGATAATTCGCATCACCGATCCTGCGCTACGCCAGCAACTGGTGACGCTCACCGGCGGGCAACAACATGTGGCGCAGGCGGCGGAATTTTGGGTGTTCTGCGCTGATTTCCATCGTAATTTCCAGATTTGCCCAGAGGCGAATCCTGGGCTGGCGGAGCAGTTGCTGCTCGGCGTAGTCGATACCGCGCTGATGGCGCAAAACGCTTTCACTGCGGCAGAATCGCTCGGGCTGGGTGGCGTTTATATCGGTGGAATTCGTAACAGCATTGAAGCCGTAGGTGAGTTATTGCAGGTGCCAAAACATGTGTTACCGCTGTTTGGCCTGTGCCTTGGCTGGCCTGCCGACACGCCGGATAAGAAACCGCGTCTGCCTGCGCAACTGGTGGTGCATGAAAACCGCTATCAGCCGCTGGATAAAGATGTGCTGGCGCAATATGACGAGGAGATCGCCCACTACTATATGACGCGCGACAGCAATACGCGGCGTGACACCTGGAGCGATCATATCCGCCGCACCATCATTAAAGAGAGCCGCCCGTTTATTCTCGACTATTTGCATAAACAGGGATGGGCGACACGCTAATTCCCGTTCATCCTGCACGTCGCTGCGTGTATCATACGCCTGCTTTGACAGGTCTTTTTAGAGAGGTGCAGGGTGAAAATTGCCATATTGTCCCGGGATGGAACGCTCTATTCGTGTAAACGCCTGCGCGAAGCGGCGATGCAGCGCGGTCATCTGGTCGAGATCCTCGATCCGCTTTCCTGTTATATGAATATCAGCCCGGCGGCCTCGTCCATTCATTACAAAGGCCGCCAGCTGCCGCATTTCGATGCGGTGATCCCGCGTATCGGCTCGGCCATCACCTTCTACGGCACCGCCGCGCTGCGTCAGTTTGAAATTCTTGGCAGTTATCCGCTCAATGAGTCGGTGGCGATCACCCGCGCCAGAGACAAGCTGCGTTCGTTGCAGTTACTGGCGCGCCAGGGGATTGATCTGCCGGTAACCGGCATTGCCCATTCACCAGACGATACCAGCGATTTAATTGATATGGTCGGCGGCGCGCCGCTGGTGGTGAAGCTGGTGGAAGGGACGCAGGGCATCGGCGTGGTGCTGGCGGAAACCCGCCAGGCAGCGGAGAGCGTAATTGACGCTTTTCGCGGTCTGAATGCACATATCCTGGTGCAGGAGTTCATTGCCGAAGCGAAGGGAACCGATATTCGCTGTCTGGTCGTCGGCAATGATGTGGTCGCCGCCATTGAACGCCGGGCGAAAGAGGGGGATTTTCGCTCTAATTTGCATCGCGGCGGCAAGGCGCTGGTGGCACATATCACCGAGCGTGAGCGTGAAATCGCGCTGGCTGCTGCGCAAACGCTGGGGCTGGATGTGGCTGGCGTCGACATCCTGCGCGCCGAACGTGGCCCGCTGGTGATGGAAGTTAACGCATCGCCCGGGCTGGAAGGCATTGAAAAAACCACCGGCATCGATATTGCGGGCCGCATGATCCAGTGGATCGAACGCCAGGCAACGCCGGGTTTTTGCCTTAAAACCGGCGGCTGAGGCGATTTTCCCGCGCAATGAATGGTACGTTCTGGCCTTTTTGCGTAAGCTATGGCCAATTTTTTCGCTAAGAGAGCACTGTTTTATGGATTCACTCGTCGTTCCGGGTCTGGACACGCTGCGTCACTGGCTGGATGAACTGGGCATTAACTTTTTTGAGTGCGATAACTGCCAGGCGCTACACCTGCCGCACATGCAAAATTTTGATGGCGTGTTTGATGCAAAAGTCGACCTTGTTAATGACGTTGTGCTGTTTACCGCCATGGCGGAAGTCAAACCGTCGGCACTGCTGGCGCTGGCCGCCGATCTCTCCGCCATTAATGCCAGTTCTTTGACGGTAAAAGCATTCCTCGACCTTCAGGATGATAATCTGCCGAAGCTGGTGGTTTGCCAGTCTTTATGCGTCGGGCCGGCCATTACGTTTGAACAGTTCGCCTGGTTTATGCGCCAGAGCGAAGAGCAGATTTCAATGGTCATTATGGAAGCCAACGCACATCAACTGCTGTTCACGCCAGGCGAAGAAGAGATGGTGGCAGGTGAAGAGTCGCACAATTTTCTCCACTGACTCTGTGCAGCATTAACGCAGTCGCTGCCACGGCGGCTGCATAATAAATATTTTTATTCTGCTATTAACCTTTCCTTAAAGAATTTTTCACCGCTATTCCTCGCGTAACGGCTTATCACATAGACGTATCCTGCATAAAAAATTGATAAAAGGCGTTTTTTAATCTGACCTATAGCCTCAAACCCTGGCTACAGTTATTCTTGCGATGCTTAAAACAGCATGCGGTGTCAGCCGGAAGCGTTTTCTTCTCCGGGGCTGTGCAGAGTGACAAAATATGCATGATTCTTGCATATCTTATGATGCGTACATTTAGTTCGTATGTTAACGGACTTTCCAGAAGGAATGAGATATGACCGCCTTGAGCAAAAAATGGGTATCAGGTCTTGTCGCGGGTGCGTTGATGGCTGTCTCTGCCAGCACGCTCGCAGCCGAGCAAAAGACACTGCATGTTTATAACTGGTCTGATTATATTGCGCCGGACACCGTCGCGAATTTTGAAAAAGAGACGGGCATCAAAGTCATTTATGACGTGTTTGACTCCAACGAAGTGCTGGAAGGCAAACTGATGGCGGGCAGCACCGGCTTCGACCTGGTGGTGCCGTCCGCGAGTTTCCTTGAGCGCCAGTTGGCCGCCGGGGTATTCCAGCCGCTGGATAAGAGCAAACTGCCGAACTGGAAAAACCTCGATCCAGACGTGCTGAAAATGGTCGCCAAACACGACCCTGACAACAAATACGCTATTCCGTACCTGTGGGCCACCACCGGTATTGGCTATAACATTGACAAAGTGAAAGCTGCGCTCGGCAAAGACGCGCCGGTAAACAGCTGGGATCTGGTGCTGAAGCCGGAAAACCTGGAAAAACTGAAAAGCTGCGGCGTCTCATTCCTTGATGCGCCGGAAGAGATTTTTGCCACCGTGCTTAATTACCTCGGCAAAGATCCGAACAGCAGCAAAGCGGATGATTACAGCGTTGCCGCAACCGACCTGCTGTTAAAACTGCGTCCTAACATTCGTTACTTCCACTCTTCTCAGTACATTAATGACCTGGCAAATGGCGACATCTGCGTGGCTATTGGCTGGGCGGGTGATGTGTGGCAGGCGGCAAACCGCGCGAAAGAAGCGAAGAATGGCGTAAATATCACTTACACCATTCCGAAAGAGGGCGCGCTGGCGTTCTTCGATGTCTTCGCGATGCCGGCTGATGCCAAAAACAAAGACGAAGCCTATCAGTTCCTCAACTACCTGATGCGCCCGGATGTGATTGCCCATATCAGCGATCATGTGTTCTACGCGAACGGTAACAAAGCTTCGGTTCCGCTGATCAGCGCAGAAGTGCGTGATAACCCGGCTATCTTCCCGCCGCCGGATGTTTTCGCCAAACTCTTTACGCTGAAAGTCCAGGATCCGAAAATCGACCGCGTAAGAACCCGCGCGTGGACTAAAGTTAAAAGCGGCAAATAATTCAATCACCTGACAGGTGATAAGGCTGCACCGTGGCGGTGCGCCTGCCCCAAAAATGGACAGAGGTGATGCGCCTCTGTCCAGTCATTTGTACGACAACTCGTTGAAACGAGTTGATGTTTTTGCCGGAGAGCACTTGAGTGAATGACGCTATCCCCCGCCCACAGGCGAAGAGCCGCAAGGATCTGACGCCGCTGCTGGAAATTCGCAATCTGACCAAATCCTTTGATGGTCAGCACGCCGTTGATGATGTCAGTCTGACGATTTATAAAGGTGAAATTTTTGCCCTGCTTGGTGCGTCCGGCTGCGGCAAATCAACATTGCTGCGCATGCTCGCCGGTTTTGAGCTGCCTACCCACGGGCAAATCATGCTTGATGGCGTAGACCTGGCGCATGTGCCACCCTATTTGCGCCCGATCAATATGATGTTCCAGTCCTACGCGCTCTTTCCGCATATGACCGTGGAACAGAACATTGCTTTTGGCCTTAAACAGGACAAGTTGCCGAAAGCGGAAATCGCCAGCCGCGTGGCCGAAATGTTGCACCTGGTGCACATGAGCGAGTACGCCAAACGTAAGCCGCATCAGCTTTCCGGCGGTCAGCGTCAACGCGTGGCGCTGGCGCGCAGCCTGGCGAAACGGCCGAAACTGCTGCTGCTGGATGAACCGATGGGCGCGCTCGATAAAAAGCTGCGCGACCGGATGCAGCTCGAAGTGGTGGATATTCTTGAGCGTGTTGGCGTGACCTGCGTCATGGTGACCCACGACCAGGAAGAGGCGATGACCATGGCCGGGCGTATCGCCATCATGAACCGCGGGAAGTTTGTGCAAATCGGCGAACCGGAAGAGATCTACGAGCACCCGACCACGCGTTACAGCGCCGAGTTTATCGGTTCGGTGAATGTGTTCGAAGGGCTGCTGAAAGAGCGTCAGGAAGATGGTCTGGTGATCGACTCCCCGGGGCTGGTGCATCCGCTGAAAGTGGACGCCGATGCGTCGGTGGTGGATAACGTGCCGGTGTTCGTGGCGCTGCGCCCGGAAAAGATCATGCTCTGCGAAGATCCACCGGCCGACGGCTATAATTTTGCCGTCGGGGAAGTGGTGCATATCGCCTACCTTGGCGACCTCTCTATTTATCACGTGCGTTTGCAAAGCGGGCAGATGATCAGCGCCCAGTTGCAGAACGCGCATCGCTACCGTAAAGGCGCGCCAACCTGGGGCGATGAAGTTCGCCTCTGCTGGGATGCCGATAGTTGTGTGGTTCTGACGGTTTAAGGAGCGGCGATGAGTACACTGGAGCCACCGTCCCGCGTCGAAAAACCGGGCGGTTTCACTTTATGGCTGGGGCGCATGCAGATGCGTCACGGGCGCAAACTGGTTATTGCGCTGCCCTATATTTGGCTGACTTTGCTGTTTCTGCTGCCGTTTTTGATTGTATTCAAAATCAGCCTTGCAGAGATGGCGCGGCAGATCCCGCCGTATACCGATCTTATCGAGTGGGCGGACAGCCAGCTGACGGTCACGCTGAATATCGGCAACTTCCTGCAACTTACCGACGACCCGCTCTATTTTGAAGCCTATCTGCAGTCGTTACAGGTGGCGGCGATCTCAACGCTTTGTTGTCTGCTGCTGGGGTATCCGCTGGCCTGGGCTGTGGCGCACAGCAAACCGTCGACGCGAAATATTCTGCTGCTGCTGGTGATTTTGCCGTCGTGGACGTCGTTTCTCATCCGCGTGTATGCATGGATGGGGATCCTGAAAAATAACGGCGTGTTGAATAACTTCCTGATGTGGCTGGGGGTTATCGATCAGCCGTTGACGATCCTGCATACCAATCTCGCGGTATATATCGGGATTGTTTATGCCTATTTGCCGTTTATGGTGTTGCCGATTTATACCGCGCTGACGCGTATTGATTATTCACTGGTGGAAGCCTCACTGGATCTTGGGGCGCGCCCGCTGAAAACCTTTTTCAGCGTGATTGTGCCGTTGACCAAAGGCGGGATTATTGCCGGATCGATGCTGGTGTTCATTCCGGCAGTTGGCGAGTTTGTCATCCCGGAACTGCTCGGTGGCCCGGACAGCATTATGATCGGTCGTGTGTTGTGGCAGGAGTTCTTTAATAACCGCGACTGGCCGGTGGCTTCGGCGGTGGCGGTGATTATGCTGCTGTTGCTGATTGTGCCGATCATGTGGTTCCACAAACATCAGCAGAAACAAGGGGAGGACCACGCATGAACAACTTACCGGTAGTGCGCTCTCCGTGGCGCATTTTGATCCTCGTGCTCGGTTTTACGTTCCTGTACGCGCCAATGCTGATGCTGGTGATCTACTCCTTTAACAGCTCAAGACTGGTGACCGTGTGGGCGGGCTGGTCGACGCGCTGGTATGGAGAGCTGTTTCACGACGACGCCATGATGAGCGCGGTGGGGTTAAGCCTGACCATCGCCGCTTGTGCGGCGACAATGGCGGCGGTGCTGGGGACTATCGCGGCGGTGGTGATGGTGCGTTTTGGCCGCTTTCGTGGCTCAAACGGTTTCGCCTTTATGATAACGGCACCGTTGGTGATGCCGGATGTGATCACCGGCTTGTCGCTGCTGCTGCTGTTTGTGGCGCTCGGCCATGCGATTGGCTGGCCCGCCGACCGCGGGATGCTCACTATCTGGCTGGCCCATGTGACCTTCTGTACCGCTTATGTTGCCGTGGTTATCTCCTCGCGTCTGCGCGAACTGGACCGCTCCATTGAAGAGGCGGCGATGGATCTTGGTGCGACACCGCTAAAAGTGTTCTTCGTTATCACGCTGCCAATGATCATGCCGGCGATTGTTTCCGGCTGGCTTTTGGCCTTTACCCTGTCGCTGGATGACCTGGTGATCGCCAGTTTTGTTTCGGGGCCGGGAGCGACGACATTGCCGATGCTGGTCTTCTCCAGCGTGCGCATGGGGGTGAACCCGGAAATCAACGCGCTGGCGACACTTATCCTTGGCGTGGTCGGGATTGTTGGTTTTATCGCCTGGTATTTAATGGCGCGGGCGGAAAAACAGCGGATCCGTGATATCCAGCGTGCAAGACAAGGCTGAACTTATTAGAATCGTGAAATTGTGTTGCTGATGCCGCGCTTGTCGCGGCATTTTTCACAGGGAAATCATCGGATTGGGGTTCTTCAAGAAAACCGCTCATCACGCGAAATTGAATGTGCCAGCGCTGGTGCAGGTGGCGGCCATCGCCATTATTATGATTCGCTGTGTGGATGTATTGATGATACTGAATTTGCTGGGTTGGCGCGGCCTGCTCGATTTTGTGCAGCGCAGCGCGCAGACCTGGAGCCTGACGCTGGTTTTCCTTGGCAGCCTGTTTTTAGTGTTTGTCGAAATTCTCTGTGCTTTCTCGGTGGTTAAAGGACGTCGTTGGGCGCGCTGGCTTTACCTCGCCACGCAAATGGTGGCGACCGGTTATTTATGGGCCGCTTCGCTCGGGTATGGCTATCCGGAACTGTTCAGTATTGCGGGTGGTTCCCGGCGGGAGATTTTCCAGGCGTTAGTGATGCAAAAACTCCCCGATCTGCTGGTGTTATTCCTGCTGTTTGTTCCCGCGCCCAGCCGACGCTTTTTCCGCCTGCAATAACGGTGGTACAATCCCGGCCCCGCAAAATGAAAGGCTTTACTATGCAGTGCGCTCTCTTCGATGCTGGTCGTTGTCGTTCCTGTCAATGGATAGCACAACCGGTCTCACAGCAACTTACCGCAAAAATGGACGATCTCCACACGCTGCTGGACGGCTTGCCTGTTGCCGAGTGGTGTTCGCCAGTGAGTGGCCCGGAGCAGGGTTTTCGTAATAAAGCCAAAATGGTGGTCAGCGGCAGCGTAGAAAAACCGCTGTTTGGGATGCTGCATCGTGACGGGACACCGGAAGATCTCACCGACTGCCCGCTCTATCCGCAGACTTTCGCACCGGTTTTTGCCGCGCTCAAACCGTTTATTGCCCGCGCCGGGTTAACGCCTTACAACGTGGCGCGTAAACGCGGTGAGCTGAAATACCTGCTGCTGACTGAAAGCCAGCAGGATGGCGGCATGATGCTGCGCTTTGTGCTGCGCTCGGAGGCGAAACTCGCCCAGTTGCGCGCGGCGTTGCCTGAGTTACAAGCACAATTACCGCAACTGAAAGTGATTTCCGCCAATATCCAGCCGGTACATATGGCGATCATGGAAGGTGAGACGGAGATTTTTCTCACCGGGCAGCAGGCGCTGGCGGAAAACTTTAACGGCGTGCCGCTGTGGATCCGCCCGCAGAGTTTTTTCCAGACCAACCCGACCGTTGCCAGCGCGTTGTACGCGACCGCCCGCAACTGGGTTCGGGCGCTGCCGGTTAACCATATGTGGGATCTGTTTTGCGGCGTCGGCGGTTTTGGTCTGCACTGCGCAACGCCGGAGATGCGCCTGACCGGTATTGAAATCGCCCCGGAAGCGATTGTCTGCGCTACGCAATCGGCACAAGCGCTTGGCTTACAAAATCTGCATTTCCAGGCGCTGGATTCCACCCAGTTTGCTACCGCTTCGCACGATATTCCTGTGCTGGTGCTGGTTAACCCGCCCCGGCGCGGGATTGGCGCGGCACTGTGCGACTATTTAAGCCGCATGGCACCGCCGTACATCATCTACTCCAGCTGTAACGCCAGTTCGATGGCGAAAGATATTCGCCTGCTGCCGGGTTATCGCATTGAGCGCGTTCAACTGTTCGATATGTTCCCGCATACCGCGCATTACGAGGTGTTGACGCTGTTGGTTAAACGCTGATCCCAGCGCAACGCGGAAACATTTTTTAAGAACTTAGTGCGACTAAGTTCCTGTTATGCCGCTCCAGCCCGCGTTTTCTGTACCAGGCTTAAGCCAACGCTGGTCACAGAAAAATGGGGCAACATGAAAGATCAAAATCGGACAACAGGTATCGCGCCGTATGGCGGTTCGGCAGGTGGCTGGGGCGCGCTGAAAGCAGTCGCGGATGCACTGCGCGGGCAAATGTCGGTGAAACAGGACGTCATCGCGCTGTTCAAAGTTAATCAACCGCAGGGGTTCGACTGCCCCGGCTGCGCGTGGCCCGATCCGCAACATACCTCGTCGTTTGAATTTTGTGAAAATGGCGCGAAAGCGGTGTCGTGGGAAGCCACCAGTAAACGCACGACGCCGGAATTCTTCGCGGCGCATACGGTCAGTGAGTTGTGGAACAGGAACGCGTTTGAGCTGGAAGGCGAAGGGCGTTTAACCCACCCGATGAAGTATGACGCCGCCAGCGATACCTATCAGCCCATCGACTGGGCTACCGCCTTTCGCGAAATTGGCGAACTTCTGCGCGGCTACGACGATCCCAACAGCGTCGAGTTTTATACCTCCGGACGCGCCTCCAACGAAGCCGCTTTTCTGTGGCAACTGTTTGCCCGCGAATATGGCACCAATAACTTCCCGGACTGCTCCAATATGTGCCATGAGCCGACCAGTGTGGGTTTACCGGAATCCATTGGGGTCGGTAAAGGCACGGTGGAACTGGAAGATTTCGACCACTGCGATCTGGTGTTGTGCATCGGCCACAACCCTGGAACCAACCACCCCAGAATGCTTGGCACGCTTCGCGAAGTATCAAAACGCGGCGCGACGATTGTGGCCATCAATCCGCTGCGCGAAAGGGGGCTTGAGCGGTTCACGTCGCCACAAAGCCCGATTGAAATGCTGGCGCTAAGCTCCACGAAGCTGGCTTCGACCTACTACAAAGTGCGGGTGGGTGGTGACGCGGCGATGCTGAAAGGGGTGATGAAAATCCTGCTGTCGATGCACGAAGAGGCGCTGGCGAAAGGTGAGCCTGGCGTGATTGATGAGGCGTTTATTCGCCAGCATACGCAAGGGTTTGAGGCGCTGAAAGCCGATCTCGACGCGACCGACTGGCAACACATTCTTAAAGTCTCTGGCATGGAGCGCAAAGAGATCCAGAATATCGCCCGGCTGTACGCCAGTGCCGAACGCACCATTATCTGTTACGGCATGGGGATCACCCAGCACCAGTACGGTACGCAGAATGTGCAGCAAATTGCCAACTTGCTGCTGATGCGCGGCAACATAGGTAAGCAAGGGGCGGGCATCTGCCCGCTGCGCGGCCACTCGAATGTGCAGGGTGACCGCACGGTGGGCATTACTGAGATCCCGTATCCCGAGTTGCTGGACAATATTGAAAAGGTATTTGGTTTCAAGCCGCCACGGCAACATGGGCACGGCGCGGTGGCCGCTATCCAGGCGATGCGCGATGGCAAAGTGAATGCGCTTTTGTGCCTTGGCGGCAACCTGGCGGAAGCGATTTCCGATCCGCAAACCACCTTCCCGGCGATGCGCAAGCTCGATTTGGTGGTGCATATGGCGACGAAACTGAACCGCTCGCATCTGCTGTTAGGCAAACATAATTACCTGCTACCGGTGCTAGGGCGCACGGAAACGGATATGCAGGCATCGGGCGCGCAGAGCGTGACGGTCGAAGATTCGATGTCGATGGTACATGCGTCGCGCGGGAGTTTAACGCCAGCTTCGCCGCACCTGAAATCCGAGCCTGCGCTGGTGGCCGCGCTGGCGAAAGCAACTCTGCCGGATAGCGTGGTGGACTGGGATAAAATGGTCAGCGACTACAGCACTATTCGCGATGCGATCGAAGCGGTTTTCCCGGCGTTTAGCAATTTCAACGAGCGGGTTAAAAAACCGGGGGGATTTCGTTTGCGTAATACGGCTTCGGAACGCGTATGGAACACGCCCTCGGGTCTGGCGCAGTTCAAAGTGATGCAGGGGATTAACGAAGATCCGCGATCGCTGAAATGTCACGATCTGGTATTAACCACTTTGCGCAGCCACGATCAATACAACACTACGCTGTACGGGCTTAACGATCGCTATCGCGGAGTGACCGGGCGGCGCGATGTCCTGTTTATTAATGCCGATGAGGCAGAAACGCGGCAGTTACGCGTCGGTGATCAGGTGAATATTATCGCGCTCGATCCTGACGGTAACCCCACTTCGCGGCGCATGGATAACCTGACGATTGTGGTGCTGGATATGGCACCGGGTTCGGTCGGCGCGTATTACCCGGAAGCGAATATCCTGGTGCCGCTGGACAGCCACGATACCAAAAGCGGTATTCCGGCTTATAAAAGCATTCCGGTGGCGATGGAGCGTGTCGGGCGGGGAACGGAAACGTCGGGGGCGCTGCGTTAACAGGCCGGGAGCTACCCGGCCTGAAAGGTAATTACTGCGGGAACCACTGATCGCTGATTTTTTGATAAGTGCCATCAGCTTTAATCGCTTTCAGCGCGGCGTTCAGTTTTTCCAGCAGCGCTTTGTTATCCGGGCGCACCGCAATGCCAAGGCCCGTGCCGAAGTATTGCGGGTCGGTCACTTTCGGTGTCGCTACGCCCAGCTGCGGGTTGGTTTTCAGCCACTCGTTGACCACGGCGGTGTCACCGAACACGCCATCGATACGCCCGTTTTTCAGGTCAATAATCGCGTTCTGATAGCTGTCATAAGCCACGGTTTTTACTTCCGGGTGCTTGTCCTGCAGGTATTTCTGGTGCGTGGTGCCGTTTTCCATGCCGATACGTTTGCCTTTCAGATCATCAAAAGATTTAAAGGCATCTTTTTTGGCGATCACCAGCGCGGAGTTAGCGTAGTACGGGTCGGTGAAAGCGACCTGTTTGCTACGTTCCGGGGTGATGTCCATACCGGAAATTACCGCGTCATATTTTTTGAATTTCAGTGACGGAATCAGGCTGTCGAAGGCGTGATTGGTAAACGTACATTCGGCCTGCATCTGTTTGCACAGTGCGTTTGCCAGATCGATATCAAAGCCGACGATTTTGTTGCTGGCATCCATCGATTCAAATGGCGGATAAGTGGCGGAAACACCGAAGTTAATTTTATCTGCTGCAGAAGCACCAGCGGCGAACGAAGCGAGAAGGGCGGCGAGTACCAGTTTTTTCATTATCGAACTCCTGTCGGTCAATCTTATGGTTGTTGCCGTGTCTAAAGCGTGACGCTAACCATGCCATTAAATGAATTTATATTCAATAAAAATGCTTAAATATATTTTCATTCAAATAAAAAAGGCGAGTAATGAAACCATTAGCTCGCCTTTGTTTACTATTTATGCAATTAGTTGCGGCGTTCAAATGCCAGCGCTTTACGCTCAATCAGGCGCATCATCAGCGTTAACAACCCGTTGACCACCAGATAAATCAGCCCTGCGGCACCGAAAACTGTGACGTCATAAGTGCGACCATACAGAAGCTGACCGTGGCCCATCACTTCCATCAACGTAATGGTGTACGCCAGCGAAGTACTTTTAAACACCAGCACCACTTCGTTGGAGTAGGACGACAGCGCGCGTTTAAATGCATAAGGCAGCAAAATCGCCAGCGTGTCTTTCTTGCTCATCCCGAGCGCGCCGCAGGATTGCCACTGCCCGTCCGGAATGGCGCGAATCGCGCCATAGAATAGCTGTGTGGTGTACGCCGCGCTGTTCAGCGACAGCGCCAGCAGCGCGCACAGCCACGGTTCCGAGAGCAGATGCCAGATAACCGGATAGTTTTGCAGCGACGGGAACTGCCCTGGGCCGTAGTAAATCAGGAAGATCTGCACCAGCAGCGGCGTACCAGTGAACAGCGTGATATAACCGCGCACAATGTGTGTCAGCACCGGCGTTTTCAGCGTTAACACAATGGTGAACAGCAGCGATAAGATCAGCGCCACAATCAACGAGGCCACAGTGAGCGTCAGGCTGGTGTGCAGGCCTTTGAACAGCTCTGGTAAAAACTCGAGCATTATTCCGGCCTCCGTTCAAAGCGGGTCGCGCGCATATCGATGCGTTTAAGGATCCACTGACTCAACAGTGTGATAACCAGGTAAATCACCGCCGCCACGATATACCAGGTAAAGGGTTCCTGCGTACGGGTAGCAATGCTTTTAGTTTGCAGCATCAAATCGTTCACGCTAATCAGCGATACCAGCGCGGTATCTTTCAGCAGTACCAGCCACTGGTTACCCAGCCCCGGCAGCGCGTGACGCCACATTTGCGGCATCACCAGGCGGAAAAAGATCGCCCCTTTTGACAAACCCAGCGCCTGGCCGGATTCCCGCTGCCCGTCCGGTACGGCTTTTAACGCACCGCGCAAAGTTTGCGAGGCGTAAGCCGCATACAGCAGGGAGAGCGCAATCACACCGCACAGAAACGGGCTAACGTCGAAGTTTTCAATCTGCATCTGCACCGGGATCTGCACTACACCCAGGTTAATGGTGAAACCATCAGAGAGCGTCAGCAACAGCTGTGAAGAGCCGAAATAGATAAACAGAACCACCAGGATCTCCGGCAAGCCACGCAGTATGGTGACCAGCGCGGTGCCAATCCAGGCAATCGGGCGCCACTTAACGGACTCCCAAACGGCAAAGATCATCGCCAGAATCAGGCCGATGATCAGCGCACAAACGGCAAGGCCGACGGTCATCCCGGCGGCGCTTGCTAATGGAAACATTTCGTTCATTAAGGATTACTTCTGGAACCATTTGTTATAGATGGTCTGGTAAGTCCCATCTTTCTTCACTTTTTCCAGCGCGGCATTGAATTTCTGCTGCAGATCGGTGTTGCCCTGGCGTACCGCGATGCCCAGACCGGTACCAAAGTACTCTTTGTCGGTTACTTTATCGCCAACTGCCGCCAGTTTCGCATCCGCTTTCAGCCATTCTGTGACCACCGCGGTGTCACCGAACACGGCATCAATACGGCCGTTTTGCAGATCAAGACGCGCGTTCTGGTAGCTGTCGTAAGGAACGGTGGTGATTTCCGGGTGCTTGTCGTTAATGAATTTCTGGTGGGTGGTGCCGTTCTGCACGCCTACACGTTTGCCTTTCAGCTGGTCAATGCTGGTGAATTTACCCTGCTGACCCACAAACAGCGCGGAGTTGTCGTAATAAGGCGTGGTGAACAGAACCTGTTTTTCTCGTTCCGGGGTGATGTCCATACCGGCCATCACCGCTTCGAAACGGCGGAATTTCAGGCTCGGGATCAGGCTGTCAAACGCCTGGTTGGTAAAGGTACAGGTCGCATCAATCTCTTTACACAACGCGTTAGCCAGATCGACATCGAAACCGACGATTTTATTATTCGCGTCGGTTGATTCAAACGGAGGGTAGCTCGCTTCGGTGGCGAAACGGATAGTCTGGGCTGCTGTAGCGGTAAGGCTTACGCTTGCAAGTAGCGCGGCAATCAGTACTTTTTTCATTGTCATTAATCCCGATTCTTCAGTGAGATAGGTAATATTTAAACGCGTCGGTCTGCGGCGCGGCAAAGCAGCCCGCATCCCCTTGCTCAACAATGTGACCATTTTCCATGTACACCACGCGGCTGGCGGTTTTACGCGCCACTTCCACTTCGTGGGTCACGATAACTTGCGTGATGCCGGTTTCCGACAGCTCACGAATGATACTGACGATTTGCGCGGTGATTTCCGGATCGAGCGCGGCGGTAGGTTCATCAAACAACAGCACCTGCGGCTCCATCATCAGCGCACGGGCGATAGCGACGCGCTGCTGCTGACCACCGGATAAATGTAGCGGAAAACGGTCGCTATACGGTTTAAGACGTAAACGCTCCAGCAGCTTTTCCGCGCGCGCCAGCGCCTGATCTTTGCTTAAACCGAGCACGCGGCACGGCGCTTCAATCAGATTTTGCAGCACGGTCAGATGCGGCCAGAGATTATATTGCTGAAATACCATGCCCACATTCTGGCGCAATTCGCGGATCGCTTTATCAGACGGGGTTTTGGCAAAGTCGAAGTGATTGCCTGCAATGCTTAACTGGCCGGAACGCGGCATTTCGAGCAGGTTGAGTACGCGCAACAGCGAACTTTTACCCGCACCGCTTGGGCCGAGCAGCACCAGTGTTTCCCCTTGCGGGCAATCCAGCGTGATATCGAACAGCGCCTGGTGTGCGCCATAAAAGCAATTGATGCTGTTTAATTTAATACTCATCGAAGCAGTCTGATAGCAATTGAGGCCGCAAATAGTAACGTTGACAGAATAGTTATGCAATATTTGTGCGTTAAAACTTAAAAATAAACCAACTTCCTACATAAAGTTAGCACAAAATACCGAGCGGTGCGGGAACCAGGCATAAATGTCGGCATTCACCGCGGAATGCCAGACATTTTACGGGGGTTATCTATTGCGGCATGAAATAATCACCGATGTTCTACCGACTGACGTAGCGTTCCGGCGGGGGCATGAACGGTGCCGCCGAGATAGCGCACGTCGTCTACTGCCCAGCACTGGCCTTCGCGGATCATCAGCACTTCATCCCGCCAGCTTTGGTCACCTTTGGTGAGCGTGACGCGCAGCGGAATATTCCGTGCATCGGTATTCGGAATGGTCGATGCACTGGCGACGTCAGCCTTTTCAGGGGTGACGTTGCGACTGGAGAACGGATCCGCTTTTAAAAGTGTGGCATTGCGCGAATCTCGGCTGGCGGCGGTGAGCATTTTGCTCAGATCATCGCTCAGATAGGGTCGCAGCGCAGTCCAGTCGTTACCGGGGTGCGCGATGCGGTAGTCATAAAATTGCTGTGCTACGGAATCCGGGCCGCCTTCCACACACGGGCCAACACGCGCGCCCGTATCCTTAAATGCCGGGGTTACCGTGGTGCAGGCGCTTAACAGCAGCGCGCATGGCAAGGCGAGAGTCAAAACTGAATAGCGCATATTGATTTCCTTATTTCTCTTCAGAAGTCACGACCTTTCAAGAATAGTGTATTGATCTGATAATGTGTGGTGTAACGCATTGAACGTTAAAAGGAGAAACCGATGCAGTTTTCAACCACACCGACGCTGGAAGGGCAACCGATTGTCGAGTACTGCGGGGTCGTGACCGGGGAAGCGATTCTCGGGGCGAATATTTTTCGTGACTTCTTTGCCGGCATCCGCGATATCGTCGGTGGCCGCTCCGGCGCTTATGAAAAAGAGCTACGCAAGGCGCGCGATATCGCATTTCGCGAACTCGGCGAGCAGGCTAAAGCACTGGGTGCAAATGCGGTGGTCGGCATTGATGTTGATTACGAAACGGTGGGCAAGGACGGCAGTATGCTAATGGTGTGCGTCAGCGGTACGGCGGTGAAAACGCGGACATGAAAAACATCGCGTTACTGCTGCTGGCGCTGCTGCTCGCAGGTTGCGCCAGTGAAAAAGGCATCATTGATAAAGACGGTTATCAGCTTGATACCCGGCGGCAGGCGCAGGCGGCGTATCCGCGTATTAAAGTGCTGGTTATTCACTACACCGCCGATGATTTTGATGTGTCGCTGGCAACGCTTACGGATAAGCAGGTGAGCGCCCATTACCTGATCCCGGCGGATCCCCCGCTGCATCACGGTAAACCGCGGATCTGGCAACTGGTGCCAGAGCAGGAGTTAGCCTGGCATGCAGGGGCGAGTTTCTGGCGTGGCGCAACACGCATCAACGACACCTCCATCGGCATTGAACTGGAAAATCGCGGCTGGCAACGTACTTCTGGCGGAAAACAATTCGCACCTTTTGCGCCCGCGCAAATTAATGCATTGATTCCTCTGGTAAAAGATATAATCTCGCGCTACCACATTGCACCGCAGAATGTGGTAGCACATGCGGATATCGCGCCGCAGCGTAAAGACGATCCTGGCCCGTTGTTCCCGTGGCAAACGCTGTTCTCCCAGGGGATTGGCGCCTGGCCGGATGCGCAGCGTGTCGCGTTTTACCTGAATGGTCGTTCGGCGCATGAACCGGTAGATACGGCTTCCTTGCTTGATTTACTGGCGCGGTACGGTTACGACGTGAAACCGCAGATGTCGCCCGCAGAGCAAAAACGGGTCATCATGGCGTTTCAAATGCATTTCCGTCCGGGGCTGTGGAACGGCATTGCTGACGCTGAAAGCCAGGCGATTGCCGAGGCATTACTGGAAAAATATGGCCAGGCGGGGTAATTCCCACTGCTTTTTTATGACGAGGTCAATGGAGATGAGGTTTCGCATCATATCAGGCGCGCTGCTGATGGCGGCTTTTTCTGCCCATGCCGCGCCAAACCCGGTGACGGTGTTCAGCTGTGCTTACTGGGATAAATCCACGGATAACGTGGAAAAGCTCGATAAGTGCGTTGAAGTGAAAGAGGGCAAGCTCAGATTCCTGCCTGCGCTGTTTGCAAAAACCCGTGATGTCGAGGGCATGTCGTGGGTCGGTCTGTATGACTATATGCGCGCCGCCGGGTTGATGGATGCCGATTACTATGTGCGTTCGCCGGACAGCTACCTTTCCGTTGTGCATTTTGATAATGGGCCGGACTGGTTTGTTGAAGGGCTGGTGCGCTCGCGCCAGAACGGCAAAGTGGGCTACTGGGACGACAATTTCCGCAACCGCATCGCGCCACAGTTCGATTACGGCTGGCAGTTTAAAGAGGGCAGAGCGCTGGTGTGTAACGGCTGCAAACCGCAAAAGGATGGCGAGCATACCGCGCTGGTCGGCGGGGAGTGGTTCTACATCGATAAAAGCGGGCAGAAAATTTCTGACGTCAAATCCGGCCCGTTTTAAATCATTCAGCGATGCAGTTTGCCGTGGTCTTTTAACCAGTACGCCGTGCGTTTGATGCCTTCATCCAGCGTCACAATCGGCGTATAGCCCAGTTCCTGCTGGGCGCGGCTGATATCCAGCGTGAAATCAAAGTTGAGCTTCGACACGCCATAATGGGTGAACGCAGGCTCTTTGGCGCGTTTATCGCCGAAATGCTCCATGCTGCGCGCTACCATATCCAGCATCGCATAAGGCACCGAGCGAATCCGGCAGTGAATACCCAGTTCATCAATTAATGTCTGCACGATGCTGCGCAGCGAGCGCGGCTCGCCGTTGGTTATGTTGTACGCCCGCCCGGAAGGCAGCTTATCGCACTGAGGCTGGCTGGCAAGCCACATTGCCTGCACTGCGTTTTCGTAATAGGTCATATCCACCAGCGCATCGCCGCCGCGCGGCAGCAACACGCTGCGGTAGTGGTGCATCATCTGCGCCAGACGTGGAATAAAGACTTTATCGTGCGGACCAAACAGGCTTTGCGGGCGCAAAATGGTGAAACGGGTATTCGGGTTCGCCTGCGCCAGCAGGTCGATCACCTGTTCACCGGCCGCTTTGCTGCGGGCAAATTCATTGGCGAAACGCACCGGGCGAAAGTCTTCGCTGATATCGCGATGGTGGTGATAGTCAAAATAGAGCGAAGGGGAGGAGATATGAATAAAGTTGCGCACGCCCCAGGCGACGGCCCACTCACCGAGACGGCGAGTCGCGCGCACATTTGCCAGATCAAACGCTTCCTGCGTGCCCCACGGCGACGTGAAACTTGAGCAGTGCCACAGCGTGTCGATCCCGGCAAGCATCACTTTTGCCTGCGAGGAGACCAGTTCGGTCAGATCGGCGTGCACAAATTCAGCGCCCATTTTACTGAGTAACTTGCCCATGGCTTCGTTACGACCAGTGGCCCTGACGCTAATTCCTTTTTGCCGCAAATACTCGACCGCGTTTCGGCCTAAACCGCTGGTTGCGCCCGTGACCAGTACTTTCATATCGATCCATTGTGTTGAAAAGGCTTTATCGCGGGCATTCTTCCGTGAATTACGCTCTGATGCAATGGGATGACGAAAAGAAAAGCGGTTAAGCTCAGACTTTTTCTCTATTTTGTTCTGCCAGATGGGCAATACGCTGCGCCATGCCGCGAAAAATAAACAGATGCGCCGGGAACATCAATAACCAGTACCACAGCCCCGGCATACCGTGCGGATGCCACCATGCGCGGACATCCAGCAGCCGGTGATCGCCTTTATCGGTCAGCGTAAAGCTGAGCCGTCCCAGCCCTGGTGCTTTCATACCAAACAGCAGCGCCAGTTGCTGCTCGGGCTCGACGATGATCACTTTCCAGCTGTCTACCGCGTCACCGGTTTGCAAAAACGGGCGCGCAGGTCGACCATGCGGCAATTTGTGGCCAATTAAATGATCAAGCGCCGCGCGGGTTTGCCACAGAATGTTGCCGAAGAAGTAGCGCTCATTACCACCGATGCGGTTAACCACTTCCCATAATGCGCTCAGGCTGGCAGCGGTTTTCACTGTGTAACCCGCTTGCTTTGGGTAGTAACCATATTGCGGACGCCAGCGGGAAAACGCCTGCGGGTCGTAACCCCAGTCGCTGGAGTTAACCAGTTTTTCCTCCTCCTGCAGGGTGCGGCGCACCGCGTCGTCAAACGGGATCAGGGTCTGCGGGATCAGGCGGCGCAATTCGGTATCATCTGCCAGCAAATCGTGCTTTAAGCCCTGAATTAACGCTTTGGCGATGGTCGGCGGCACAGAAGTGATGAGGTGTAAAAACCAGACGGAAATCAGTCGGGTGGGGAGGGGGATCGGGATCAGCGGGCGATGAACGCCGCTGACGCGCATAAAGTGATCGAACTGCTGCTGGTAGCTCAATACTTCCGGCCCGGCGGCCTCAAACACCCGGTGTTCCTGCGCGGGGTGCTGAAGCAGTTCGACCAGATAGTGCAGCAAGTTTTCCAGCGCAATCGGCGTGGTGCGCGAGCGCACCCAGCGCGGTGGCGTTAACACCGGCAGGTTAAATACCATGTCGCGCATCACTTCGAAGGCGGCGGAACCTGCACCAACAATGATGCCGGCGCGTAATTCGGTAACGGGAATGCCCGCCGCACGCAGCAGATCGCCGGTGTATTGCCGGGCCAGCAGGTGGTCGGAATTCGTTTCGCCCTTCGCCTGTAACGAACTGAGAAAGATAACCTGCTTAACCGACGACCCCTGCAGCGCATCGCGCACATTCAGCGCGATTTGCCGCTCATGGGCGACGAAATTGCCGCTTTCGCCCATGCTGTGCACCAGATAGTAGAGCGTATCGACATCGCGCAGTAACGCGGGCAACTCCTGCGGCCACCAGAGATCAACGCGATGGCAGCTTACGCCCGGCAGTTGCTGCTTTTGCAGGCGAGTTAAGTTTCTCGCGACCGCTTTGATCTGATGACCTTGCTGGCTGAGCGCTTCGACCAGTCGTTGTCCAATATAGCCGCTGGCACCAAGCACCAGGATCCGCTGCGCCACATCCCGCTCCTTAGTGCTGTAAAAAGGCCTGCCAGTGGTGAACCACCTCTGCCAGTTGCTGACGATTAACATCCAGATGCGTGACCAGGCGCACCACTGGCGAGGCGTTGATCAACACGCCGCGCTCGCGCAGATACGCGCCCAGCGCTTGTGCGTTATCGCCCGCCCGGATAAACAGCATATTGGTGTCGTGGCGCATCACATCTGCGCCAGCCTCTTTCAGCTGCGCGGCCAGCCACGCGGCATTCTCATGGTCTTCTTTCAGCCGCGCGACGTTGTTTTGTAATGCATAAAGGCCCGCCGCCGCCAGAATACCGGCCTGACGCATACCGCCGCCGGTCATTTTGCGCCAGCGATTAGCGCGGGTGATATACGCTTTATCGCCCACCAGCAGGGAGCCTACTGGCGTGCCGAGACCTTTCGACAGGCAAATGGTGAACGAGTCGCAAAATTGGGCGATCTCTTTCAGCTCGCAGTCATATTCCACCAGCGCGTTGAAGATGCGCGCACCGTCGACATGCAGCGACAACCCACGTTCGCGGGTAAACTCCCACGCCTGTCGCAGGTAGTCGCGCGGCAATACTTTGCCGTTGTGGGTGTTCTCAAGGCTCAGCAGTTTGGTACGAGCGAAGTGAATGTCATCGGCTTTGATTTTCGCCGCGACTTTATCCAGCGGCAGCGTACCATCGGCGGCGGCATCAATCGGTTGCGGCTGGATGCTGCCAAGCACCGCCGCGCCACCCGCTTCGTAGAGATAGTTATGCGCCCCCTGGCCGACAATATACTCTTCACCACGTTCGCAGTGGCTGAGCAGGGCGACCAGGTTGGCCTGGGTACCGGTCGGCAAAAACAACGCCGCCTCTTTACCGCTCAGTTCGGCGGCGTAACGTTGCAGTTCATTGACCGTCGGGTCATCACCGTAAACGTCGTCCCCGACCGGGGCGGCCATCATCTGTTCCAGCATGGCGCGGCTCGGGCGGGTTACGGTATCACTGCGTAAATCGATCACGGCATTTCCTTATCTTACGATGGGTAATGCCCTCTGTTTTACCTGAGCCAGTTGGTTTTCGCCAGTTCGATTACCTCATCGCCGCGCCCGCTAATGATGGCGCGCATCATGTAGAGACTAAAGCCTTTGGCCTGTTCCAGCTTGATTTGCGGCGGGATCGCCAGCTCTTCTTTCGCCACGGTGACATCCACCAGTACCGGACCATCGATCGAGAAGGCGCGTTGCAGCGCATCGTCAACATCGGCCGATTTTTCCACGCGAATACCGGTAATGCCGCAGGCCTCGGCGATACGCGCAAAGTTGGTATCCTGCAGTTCTGTGCCATCCGTCAGGTAGCCGCCCGCTTTCATCTCCATTGCCACAAAACCGAGCACGCTGTTATTAAAAACGATGATTTTCAACGGCAGTTTCATCTGCACGACCGACAGGAAATCGCCCATTAGCATGCTAAAACCCCCGTCGCCACACAGCGCGACCACTTGCCGTTGTGGGAATGTGGCCTGCGCGCCCAGCGCCTGCGGCATAGCATTGGCCATCGAACCATGGTTAAAGGAGCCAATCAGACGGCGTTTGCCATTCATTTTCAGGTAGCGCGCCGCCCAGACGGTTGGCGTACCGACATCGCAGGTGAAAATGGCGTCATCGTCAGCGAAGTGGCTAATTTGCTGCGCCAGATATTGCGGATGGATCGCTTTGTCGCTCGGTTTTGCCAGATCATCCAGCCCTTTGCGCGCCTGGCGATAGTCTTCCAGCGCTTTGTCGAGGAATTTGCGGTCGGTTTTCTCCTCCAGCAGTGGTAACAGAGCGGCCAGGGTGGCTTTGATATCGCCCACCAGCGCCATGTCTACCTTGCTGTGCGCGCCGATACTCCCCGGATTGATATCGATCTGGATTATTTTCGCATCAGTGGGGTAGAACGCGCGGTAAGGGAATTGAGTGCCGAGCAGCACCAGTGTGTCGGCATTCATCATGGTATGGAAACCCGATGAGAAGCCAATTAAGCCCGTCATTCCCACGTCAAAGGGGTTGTCGTACTCCACATGTTCTTTGCCGCGCATGGCGTGGACAATCGGCGCCTTCAGCTTACCGGCAAATGCCAGTAACTCTTTATGCGCCCCGGCACAGCCGCTGCCGCACATTAGCGCAATGTTAGTGGAATAGCGCAGCAGTTGCGCCAGTTTGTGCAACTCCTGCTCGGCAGGGGTGACAACCGGCTGTGGGGCGCTATACCAGTGGCTGCTGGCGCTTTCCGGCGCAGGTTTCAGCGCGACATCACCCGGCAATACCACCACCGACACGCCTTTGTTGAGAATGGCTTTGCGCATGGCGATCGCCAGTACCTGCGGGATCTGTTCCGGGTTTGACACCAGCTCGCAGTAGTGGCTGCATTCGCGAAACAGCTCCTGCGGATGGGTTTCCTGGAAATAACCGCTGCCGATCTCACTGGAAGGGATATGAGCGGCAATCGCCAGTACCGGGACATGGTTGCGGTGGCAGTCGAACAAGCCGTTAATCAAATGCAGGTTTCCTGGCCCGCACGAACCCGCGCAGACGGCCAGCTCGCCGGTGAGTTGTGCTTCTGCGCCGGCGGCAAAGGCGGCGACTTCTTCATGACGGGTCGGCATCCAGTCGATGGTGCCCATACGGTTCAGGCTGTCACTTAAGCCGTTAAGGGAATCGCCGGTTACCCCCCAGATGCGTTTTACGCCTGCCTGCTCCAGCGTTTTGGCGATATACGCGGCCACTGTCTGTTTCATCTACGACGCTCCTTTTTGTGATCTTGCTTACAAGCTTAGACAATGAATGCGTCACAAAGCGGATTTAGAATGAGCTTTTATAAAACAGGGGTTTATTTTTGTTACAGATCGGAATAGTCTGACACAGGTCGATGAAAACAGGAATCATTTCAAATGGTTAAATCATTGTTAAACTCAGTTAATAAGATGTTTTCGCATGAAGATTTTGGTCGTCTGCTGCTGCGTTTGATGGTCGGCGGGCTGATGTTATTCCACGGGCTGCACAAATTAATCGGCGGTATCGATGGGATTGCGGGGATGCTGGCGGCGAAGGGGCTTCCCGGTTTTATCGCTTATGGTGTGCTGATTGGCGAAGTGCTGTGCCCGATCCTGCTTATCCTCGGCGTACTGACGCGTCCTGCTGCGCTGGTGCTGGCGTTCACCATGGTTGTGGCCTGGCTGCTGGTTGGCGTGGGTAAAACCGGATCGCTGGATGCGACTGGCGCATGGGCGATTGAGAGCATGGTGTATTACTTTATTGCGGCGCTGGTGATTGCATTTATCGGTGCGGGTCGTTACTCCGTCGCACCTGCCTGGAAGTAAACGGTTTAAGGAAAAAGCGCCCTTCAGATGAGGGGCGCTTTTTTATTGCGGATTACGCCAGCACCAAATCGCCTTGTGGGTGGCAGGAGCAGGCCAGTACGAAGCCGTCGGCAATCTCTTGTTCCGTTAGCGTCATGGTGCTGCTGACGGTGTATTCACCGGAAACTACCTGCGTTTTACAGCAACCGCAGACACCGGCGCGACAGGCGGCATTGACCGGCATTTTATTGCTTTCCAGCGCATCCAGCAGCGTGCTGCCCACTGGCGCGTAGAAGGTTTTCATCGGCGAGAGTTTGCTGAATTTCAGCCCGCTGGTTGCGGCTTCAGCCACTGGGGTAAAGAATTTCTCTTTAAAGAAACGCGTCACGCCAAGCGCTTTGACTTCGCTTTCAACCCAATCCATATATGGCGCCGGGCCGCAGGTCATTACCGTGCGCGCCGCCAGTTCCGGCACCTGGCTCAGTAACTCGCGACTCAGACGACCAGCGGCAAAACCCGCCGTGGCGTTATTTTCTGCCACCAGCGTGACCGGGTAATCACGCCATTCATCGGCAAAAATCACGTCTTCCGGCGAACGCACATTGAAGATCACCTGTACGTCAGCATGCGGACGGTAATGCGCCAGCCAGCGACGCATTGACATAATCGGCGTCACGCCGCACCCTGCCGCCAGCAGCAACAGCTTATCGTTCGGTTCGTTATCGCAGGTGAATTCCCCCTGCGCATCGGAAAGCCACAGATAATCGCCGCGTTTTACTTCCCGTGTCAGCCACTGAGAACCTGCGCCATTATCAATACGGCGGATGGTCAGCGTGATGTATTCGCTAACGCCCGGCGTGGACGAAATGGTATAGGCCCGCAGCGTATCCGCGCTGTTGCGGATACTCACCAGCGCATATTGCCCGGCGCGATAGGGGTAGTAATCGTGGCACAACAGCGACAGTGTCCAGACATCCGGCGTTTCCTGCTGGATATGGTGAACCTGCATACGCCACGGGCATTGAGGGGTTGGCATGGTCATCGTTAGCTCCTTATGCGCTCAGCAACTGCTGCATATCCTGTTCCACGGTCGTGACCTGGCGCAGGCCGAATTTCTCATTCAGCACCGCCAGCAGATCCGGCGTCAGGAAGCCCGGGGCCGTCGGCCCGGTGACAATATTCGTCACACCCAGCGAGAGCAGAGTCAGCAGGATGACAATCGCTTTTTGTTCGAACCAGGAGAGCACCAGCGACAGCGGCAGATCGTTAACACCGCAGCCCAGTTTTTCCGCCAGCGTCACCGCCAGGATGATGGCTGAGTAAGCATCGTTACACTGACCCGCATCAATCAGGCGCGGCAGACCTTCAATGTTGCCAAAGTCGAGTTTGTTAAAGCGGTATTTACCGCAGGCCAGCGTCAGGATCAGGCAGTCATCCGGCACCTGGGTGGCGAAGTCGGTAAAGTAGTTACGCTCACCGCGCGCACCGTCACAGCCACCAACGAGGAAGACGTGACGCAGTTTTTCACGGCTCACCAAATCAATCAGTGAATCCACCGCGCCAAGCAGCGTCTGGCGACCAAAACCGACGGTGATCAGGTGTTCGATTTCGCTGAACGGGAAGCCGGACATCTGCTGCGCCTGGCGGATCACCGGTGCGAAGTCGTCGCCTTCCAGATGGTTAACACCCGGCCAGCCGACGATGCTGCGCGTCCAGATACGGTCGTCATAAGCACCAACGGTCGGGTCGATAATGCAGTTGGACGTCATGACGATGGGGCCAGGGAAGCGGGCGAATTCCACCTGCTGGTTCTGCCAGCCGCTACCGTAGTTACCGACCAGATGTTTGAATTTGCGCAGTTCCGGGTAGCCGTGCGCCGGTAGCATTTCACCGTGGGTATAGACGTTTACGCCCGTGCCTTCGGTTTGTTGCAGCAGGTTGTAGAGATCTTTCAGGTCGTGGCCGGAAATCAGGATGCATTTCCCGGCAACGGCTTTGACGTTGACCTGAGTAGGCGTCGGGTGACCGTAAGTGCTGGTTTCACCGGCATCCAGAATGCTCATCACGCTGAAGTTCATCTGGCCAATTTCCATTGAGCATTCGAGCAGGGCATTCATATCAGAAGGCCAGGTACCCAGCCATGCCATGATTTTGTGATAACGGGCGTAGATATCGTTGTCGTACTGGCCCAGCACATGGGCGTGTTCCATATAGGCCGCCGCGCCTTTCAGGCCGTACAGGCAGAGCAGGCGTAAACCAAGGATGTTTTCGCCAATCGCCGCTTTGTCTTTGTTCGGCGTGAACTCTGCCGCCTGGCGCTGTAATTCGCCGAGATCGTCGCTGACCAGTTGCAGGTCGGCCATTGGATTGTCGACGTGGGCATTCGGATCAATAGCGAGGCAGCGTGCTTTCAGCGCTTCACGTTTGGCGATTGCCTCGCGCGCGTAGCCGACAATACGCACGGAATCGAAGTTAACGTTGGTGAGGGTAGAGAAGAAGGCGCGCGGCGCGAAGTTATCGATCTCATGGTCAATCAGATCGTACTCACGTGCTTTGCTGGCCCAGGCGGAGAGCCCTTGTAACGCGGCAATCAATAGATCCTGCAGGTCGGAGGTTTCGGCGGTTTTACCGCACATCCCCTGCGCGTACGCACAGCCGTTGCCCGCCGGAGTTCGGATGGTTTGTTCACATTGCACACAAAACATGGTCACACCTTTATGTTAAAGTTATATTTGAAATGCATGTTTAAGATTATGCTGCTGTCGGCAGGCTTAAAAGCGATTTTGACGGCAATTTAAGGGGATATTGATTTAGCGCAAGTTTGGCGGCAGGCATCTACCGCCAATGAAGTATCAGGCAGAGAAAAAGGCCATTAAAAGCGGCACAAGCAAGCTGAGAATAAAACCGTGCACAATGGCGGCGGGCACCAGTTCCAGGCCACCGGAGCGCTGGAGTACCGGGAGGGTGAAATCCATCGAGGTCGCGCCCGATAACCCAAGCGCGGTAGAGCGGCTGCGGCGCACCAGACCAGGGATCAGCATGATGGCAATCAACTCGCGCGCCAGATCGTTAAAGAAGGCGGCGCTGCCGATCACCGGGCCGAACGACTCGGTAAGCAGAATGCCCGACAACGAATACCAGCCAAATCCCGAAGCCATGGCAAGACCCGTTTTCAGCGGCAGGCCGAGGATCAGCGCATTAATCACGCCGCCAATCAGCGAGCTGGCAGCAACCACCACGGCAATAATCATTCCCCGGCGGTTAAGGACAATCTGTTTCAGCGTCATGCCGCTGTTACGCAACTGAATACCCACCAGCAGCAACAGGAAGATCAGTGTGTATTCGCTGGCTTCCGTGGCATAGCGTAAAAACGCCACCCCGGAAAGACCAATGGCGAAACCGATAACCACCACACCGCACAGACGCAGGGATTCCAGCGCCATCGCAATCCGCGAAGGCAATTTTTCTTGCTGGTGCTGGTGATGCCAGGGCAGCGTACGCTCCAGCCACAGCAGTGCAGCAGCGTTACACAGCAGGATCACCACCACGCTAACCGCCGAGTAATGCAATATCGCCAGTAAGTTCGCGCTGAGATTATCGAGAAAAGCGAGGCTTATCCCCATAAAAAAGAGGATCAGATAGACAATCCAGCTGAGTAATTTATTGATAAGTTTGAGCGCAGCAGTGTGACGCAGGGGAACCAGATAACCGATGACCAACGGCAGAAGAATAATTAACAGTCCTGAAAGCATGAAGCGCCCGAATCCTTGCAAAGTGAAAACACCGGGGAACACACTACCCAAAGGTTGAAAATGAGTAAAGCTGCAAAAAATAAGAAAGATTATGCAAAAGACCCGGCACAAAACCGGGTCTTTATCTTAAGTGCGTTTTTCCAGCAGCGTACGGTAGATAACGCCACCGAGGATACCGCCGATAATCGGCATCACCCAGAACATCCATAACTGTTCTAACGCCCAGCCGCCCTGGAAAATCGCCACGGCGGTGCTGCGCGCCGGGTTAACCGAGGTGTTGGTGACCGGGATACTGATCAAATGGATTAATGTCAGCGCCAGCCCAATGGCGATAGGTGCAAAGCCGACAGGTGCATTTTTATCTGTCGCACCGTGAATAACCAGCAGGAAACCGCAGCTCAGGACAATCTCAATAATAATGGCGGAATACATTGAGTAATGTCCTGGGGAATGTTCTCCGTAGCCGTTAGAGGCGAAACCGCTGGCCGCCGCATCGAAACCACTTTTACCGCTGGCAATTAAATAGAGCACTGCCGCGGCAATAATGCCGCCAACCAGTTGCGCGAGAATATATCCCACCACATCTTTTGCCGGAAAACGACCGCCAGCCCACAGGCCGAGTGTGACTGCCGGATTAAAATGACCGCCGGAAATATGCCCGACGGCAAATGCCATGGTCATGACCGTTAAACCGAACGCCAGCGCCACCCCGGCAAAACCAATGCCGGTTTGCGGAAACGTTGCCGCCAGCACTGCGCTGCCGCAGCCACCAAATACCAGCCAGAATGTGCCAAAACATTCCGCCGCTAATTTTCTAAACATAGCCACCTCGATAAAAACAGAAACGGGCCCAGACCCGCGCCGTGTGTCAGACATCAATGGATGCGTGAATAAAAGCGTGCGTATTGTAGGGAGTTACAAAATAAAATAACCAGTTATAAAAACCAGTAAATTGATTTAAAATAGATAATTTATCGTAAGTTGTTGCTTTTAACTGGTGTTAAGTTTTTTGCTTATGTCAGTAAATAAGAAATATATGCTATTTAATATCGCGGTTCGTTTTTTTAAATATTACAACGATTGAGCCACTGCATATATTTCAATGAAATATTGCACTTAGCGCGTGTTCTGCCGCTTTTCGTCCCGCTATACTCCTTCAAGAATAGACGGAAAAGCCCAGAGATGCCGGAGGAAGAATGATTCTGGAGCGCGTGGATATTGTCGGCTTTCGCGGCATTAATCGTTTATCGCTGATGCTTGAGCAGAACAACGTGTTAATTGGGGAAAACGCCTGGGGTAAATCGAGCCTGTTGGACGCGTTAACCCTGCTGCTGTCACCGGAAATGGATCTCTACCATTTTGTCCGCGATGATTTTTGGTTCCCGCCGGGGGATCTGCAAGGGCGGGAACATCATCTGCATATTATTCTGACTTTTCGCGAATCCGAACCCGGACGCTACCGCACGCGGCGTTACCGCCCGCTGGCAGATTGTTGGGTTGCCGGGAATGACGGTTATCGCCGCCTGTTCTACCGGCATGAAGGCGAGCTTTCCGACGATGGCAGCGTAATGACGCTACGCGGTTTTCTCGATGCGCAAGGAGATTTGCTGCCGCTGGAAGACATTGATGAAAGTGCCCGCCATCTGGTGCGGCTGATGCCGGTACTGCGGCTGCGTGATGCGCGCTTTATGCGCCGCATCCGTAACGGCAGCGTGCCGGATACGCCGTTGCTGGAAAACACCGCGCGTCAGCTTGATTTCCTCTCCCACGAATTGATCTCCCGCCCGCAAAATTTAACCGACGCGCAGATACGCCACGGGCTGTCAGCGATGGTGCAATTGCTTGAGCACTATTTTGCCGAGCAGGGTAGCGGCGCTTCACACCAGCGCCTGATGCGGCGCCGCTCTCATGATGAGCAACGTAGCTGGCGCTATCTCGACATTATTAACCGCATGATCGATAAACCCGGCGGGCGGATGTACCGGGTTATTCTGCTGGGGTTTTTCGCCACGCTGTTGCAGGCGAAAGGTTCTGTCCATCTCGACCGTGACGCGCGGCCGCTATTGCTGGTGGAAGATCCGGAAACGCGGCTGCATCCGATCATGCTCTCTGTGGCCTGGCAATTGCTGAATTTGCTGCCGCTACAAAAGATAACCACCACCAACTCCGGTGAGCTGCTGTCGTTAACACCGGTTGAACATGTTTGTCGCCTGGTGCGCGAGTCTTCGCGTGTGGCGGCCTGGCGTCTTGGCCCTGGCGGTTTAAGTGCCGAAGATGGGCGGCGCATTGCGTTTCATATTCGCGTTAACCGGCCTTCTTCACTCTTTGCCCGCTGCTGGTTGCTGGTGGAAGGGGAGACGGAGAACTGGGTTATCAATGAACTGGCGCGCCAGTGCGGTCATCATTTCGATGCCGAAGGGGTGAAAATTATCGAATTTGCCCAGTCAGGCTTAAAGCCGCTCATTAAGTTTGCGCGCCGCATGGGTATTGAGTGGCATGTGCTGGTGGATGGCGACGAAGCCGGGAAGAAGTATGCCGCTACCGTGCGTAGCCTGCTCGATAACGACAGGGATCAGACGCGCGAACATTTGACGGAACTGCCGGCGCTGGATATGGAGCATTTTATGTACCGGGAAGGGTTCGCCGATGTCTATCACCGTGTCGCACAGTTACCGGAAAATGTGTCGATAAATATGCGGCGGGTGATTATCAAAGCGATCCACCGTTCGTCAAAACCGGATCTGGCGATTGAAGTGGCACTGGAAGCGGGCAGGCGCGGCGTGGAGTCGGTGCCGCACCTGTTTCGTAAAATGTTTTCCCGCGTGCTATGGCTGGCACGCGGGCGGGCAGATTAGTTCTGGCAGTGAGCGACAGTCTGCGCCTGCAGACTGTCGAGCAGCTCGTAGCGGCGGCGATACTCAGAACGCTTTTTGCTGGCGATCTCTTCCATCGGTTTGCGCGGCATCACCAGGGGCAGCACGAAGTCGCCGTGCTGATCGGCAACGGCACCCAGCGATTCCCAGAAACTGTTGTAATCGGCATGCAGCAGCCCCTGTTTTTTCTTGCGATAACGCGCGTTGCGGTAGATATGCGTTTCATTACTGACAGCGCGGATCGCTTCCACTTGCAGAAATTGCGCCATCGTCATGGCCGTTTCCACCAGCAGACGTTTCGGGAACAACCCATGACACGCCTTGGTCGCTACCTGAATCGCCTCATGCGGAACATGCGCTTTCGCGCCCTGCAGTCCACCAATATAGAGCGTTGTCTTGCCGGCGAACTGGCACAATGCAAAAGTCAGTTCCGCGAGTATAGTGTCTTGCGCATCGCAGAATACCAGTGTCGCTTCACCCTCTTTATCCAGCATGAAATCTGAACGCAACCGCAGCGTATAGGCCTGCTCATCTTTACCGGTCAGCACGGCCAGCGTGAGGCCGGGTTTGCTGAGATAGCTGTTGATAAGCGCAGCGGGCAACAGGCGAATCATGTTTTCATAGTGCCAGCAAATAGCCTCCGCCGTTTGCGTGCGGTTCATATTGATTGACAGCCACGGGCGGTGTAACCGGCACGGCAGACCAGGCTGAACGTGCAGCATCTGCGCCAGGAGAGGTTGCTGGACCAGGCGAGCCAAATAACGCATGGTGCTGACTGGCGTGGTCAACGAGCGCAGCAAAAATTTACGGCGATAAGCCGGGTTCTGCCAGGCGCGGCCCGGCATCAGTTCACCGGATATTAAACAACGAAAGAGCTGCCCGGCGGTTTTTGGTAGCGGTTGTTCGTCGGAATGGGAAAGATCGGCAATGGTGGACATGGTGCAATCCGGAGGTAACAAGAATGAGCCAATTTCAGCACAATCAAACTCAACGGCAGCTAAATGAAAGATGGAGAAAATAAGAATTTTCTGTTTCGTTGATATTTTGTTTAGTTAAAAATGATTTGATAAACCGCAGGTCCGATTATTTGGGATTGTTATGAAACTGAAGGGAAAACGCAGGACAGTAATGATTGTGCTGGCAGTGGTGGTTTTACTGGCGGCATTTTGGTTGTGGAGCAAACTTAATGCCCCGGTCATTCAGTACCAGACGCTGATAGTGCGGCCGGGTGAATTGCAACAAAGCGTGCTGGCGACCGGGAAGCTGGATGCGCTCCGTAAGGTTGATGTTGGCGCCCAGGTAAATGGTCAGTTAAAAACACTGTCGGTGAATATCGGCGATAAGGTAAAGAAAGATCAGCTTTTAGGCGTGATCGACCCCGAGCAGGCGGAAAACCAAATTAAGGAAGTCGATGCGACATTAATGGAACTGCGGGCGCAGCGGCGTCAGGCGCTGGCTGAACTGAAGCTGGCCCAGGTAACACTAGCGCGTCAGCTGCAACTGGTGAAAAGCAATTTGATCTCCCGCCAGGAGCTGGACACCTCTGCGACGGATGTGGCGGTAAAAGAAGCGCAAATTGGCACCATTGATGCCCAGATCAAACGTAACCAGGCCACACTGGATACCGCGAAAACCAACCTTGATTACACACGTATTCTTGCGCCGATGGCCGGTGAAGTGACGCAAATCACCACGCTGCAGGGCCAGACGGTGATTGCCGTGCAACAAGCGCCGAACATCCTGACGCTGGCCGATATGAGTACCATGCTGGTGAAAGCGCAGGTTTCCGAAGCGGATGTCATCCACCTCAAGCCGGGGCAGAAAGCATGGTTCACCGTGCTGGGCGATCCGGGAACACGCTATGAAGGCGAGCTGAAAGATATTCTGCCGACGCCGGAAAAGGTCAACGATGCGATTTTTTACTATGCGCGTTTTGAAGTGCCAAACCCGGAGGGTGTATTGCGCCTTGATATGACCGCGCAGGTGCATATCCAACTGACCGGCCTGAAAAATGTGATCACCATCCCTCTGGCGGCGCTTGGCGATCCGGTGGGGGACAACCGTTATAAAGTGAAGGTGCTGCGTAATGGTGAAACCCGCGAGCGAGAGGTGACGCTGGGCGCACGTAATGATACGGAAGTGGTGGTGACGAAAGGCCTGGATGCGGGCGAAGAAGTGGTGATTGGCGAGAAAAGCGGAGCGGCGCAATGACCGCATTGCTGGACCTGAATAATATTCGCCGCAGTTACCCGTCCGGTGACGGACCGGTCGAGGTGCTAAAAGGCATCACGCTGCGCATTAATGCTGGCGAAATGGTGGCGATTGTTGGCGCATCCGGCTCCGGTAAATCCACGCTGATGAATATTCTGGGTTGCCTGGACAAGCCCACCAGCGGCACTTACCGGGTGGCGGGAACGGATGTATCGTTGCTCAGTAGCGACCAGCTTGCGCAGCTACGCCGCGAACATTTCGGTTTTATCTTTCAGCGTTATCATCTGCTTTCCCATTTGACCGCAGCGCAGAACGTCGAAGTTCCGGCGGTGTATGCGGGGACGGAACGTAAAGCGCGACTGGAGCGTGCAAAAGCATTACTGACCCGCTTAGGGCTGGGGGAGCGGGCGGATTATCAACCGTCGCAGCTCTCCGGCGGACAGCAACAGCGCGTGAGTATTGCCCGCGCGTTGATGAATGGCGGCCAGGTGATTCTGGCCGATGAACCGACCGGCGCCCTCGACAGCCACTCAGGCGAAGAGGTAATGGCAATCCTGCATCAGTTGCGCGATCGCGGGCATACGGTAATTATCGTGACGCACGATCCGCAGGTGGCCGCGCAGGCAGAGCGGGTGATTGAAATTCGTGATGGCGAGATAATTAGTAACCCGCCAGCCAAAACGGAAGCCGCCGCGCCCGCAAACCATGACGCGATCATGACGCACGCCGGGGGCTGGCGGCAATTTGTCAGCCGTTTTCAGGAAGCGTTGACCATGGCCTGGCGCGCCATGGCGGCCAATAAAATGCGCACCTTGTTGACCATGCTCGGCATTATTATCGGTATTGCTTCAGTGGTCTCGATTGTGGTGGTCGGTGATGCGGCGAAACAGCTGGTGCTGGCGGATATTCGCTCAATAGGCACCAATACGATTGATGTCTATCCCGGCAAAGATTTTGGCGATGACGAGCCGCAATACCAGCAGGCGCTGAAGTATGACGATCTGCAGGCGATTCAAAAACAGCCCTGGGTTAAATCAGCCACACCTGCCGTTTCACAAAATCTGCGTTTGCGCTACGGCAATATTGATGTGGCGGCGAGCGCCAATGGCGTAAGCGGGCAATATTTTAATGTGTATGGCATGACGTTCAGCGAAGGTGCCTCGTTTAACGAGGAGCAACTGAAAGGTCGGGCGCAAGTGGTGGTGCTCGACAGCAACACCCGCCGTCAGTTATTCCCCAATAAAGCCAGCGTGGTCGGCGAGGTAATCCTGGTGGGTAACATGCCGGCGACGGTGATTGGTGTGGCGGAGGAGAAGCAATCGATGTTTGGCAGCAGCAAAATCCTGCGCGTCTGGCTGCCGTACAGCACCATCTCGGGGCGTATTATGGGGCAGTCCTGGCTAAACTCCATTACGGTGCGGGTGAATGAGGGCTACAGCAGTGAGCAGGCGGAGCAGCAGCTCACGCGGTTGCTCAGCCTGCGCCACGGTAAGAAAGATTTCTTCGTCTGGAATATGGACGGGGTCTTGAAAACAGCGGAAAAGACCACACGTACTCTTCAGCTGTTTTTAACGCTGGTGGCGGTCATTTCGTTGCTGGTTGGCGGTATCGGTGTGATGAATATTATGCTGGTGTCGGTCACCGAGCGGACGCGTGAGATTGGCATCAGGATGGCGGTTGGTGCCCGGGCGGGGGACGTCTTGTCGCAGTTTCTGATTGAGGCGGTGTTTGTTTGCCTTGTCGGTGGCGCGCTCGGCGTCACGCTATCTATGTTGATTGCCTTTACCTTGCAACTCTTTTTACCGGGCTGGGAGATTGGGTTTTCACCGGTGGCACTGTTAACGGCATTTTTATGTTCGACATTTACCGGTGTGCTGTTCGGCTGGTTGCCTGCGCGTAATGCCGCGCGGCTGGATCCGGTAGACGCGCTGGCTCGCGAGTAATAAAAATGCCAGCCGATTGGGCTGGCATTTTGACTGCGGCATGTACACAATGTGATAACAGGCTTCAGGCCATGGCTTCCACTTCTACGGGCACGATGACGCTGGCGTGATTGCCTTTAGGGCCCTGGTGTACATCAAACCGGACAGTCTGCCCGGCCTTTAACGTTCTGTAACCATCCATTTGAATGGTGGAGTAATGCGCGAAGATATCTTCGCCGCCGCCTTCAGGGCAGATAAAACCAAACCCTTTGGCATTGTTGAACCACTTAACAGTACCCGTTTCCATGCTTCGACATCCTTCGTAAATCTTATTTAAGTAAGATGGAATGAACCGGTGGTAGAGCAAGCGGGCTGTTCAAAACCTCGCCAACTCTCGACTGTACAATTTAGATAATTCGTATATCGCGTCAAGCATTTGGCAGGGGTTCTTGGAGGCGACGCATCAAAATTTTGAAGCAGTTAACGCTATTACAAAGGAATGTGACAGCCGTCGCGAATGACAACGATAGATGATTGTTATCTGTCATCTGATGTAGATTGAAAATACATCTAGACTCATGTAATCGGCCGATTAAACGCTGCCGGAAACTGTAACCTAAGATGAAACGCTAACGATGGGTAAGAGCAATAGCTGGCTGGATTTCGACCAATTGGCGGAAGATAAACTGCGCGACGCGCTGAAACCGCCATCCATGTATAAAGTTATGTTAATGAACGATGATTACACGCCGATGGAATTTGTTATTGACGTGCTACAAAAGTTCTTTTCTTATGATGTAGAACGTGCAACGCAACTGATGCTTACGGTTCACTATCACGGCAGGGCTATTTGCGGTGTTTTCACCGCTGAGGTTGCCGAGACGAAAGTCGCAATGGTGAACAAGTACGCCAGGGAGAACGAGCATCCGTTGCTGTGTACGCTGGAAAGAGCCTGAATGCAGGCATGAAACTTGGGGGAGGTGCCTATGCTCAATCAAGAACTGGAACTCAGTTTAAACATGGCTTTCGCCAGAGCGCGCGAGCACCGACATGAGTTTATGACCGTCGAGCACTTGTTACTGGCGCTGCTCAGTAACCCATCTGCCCGCGAAGCGCTGGAAGCGTGTTCAGTGGACCTGGTGGCGCTGCGGCAGGAACTCGAAGCCTTCATCGAACAAACCACACCCGTTCTACCCATGAGCGAAGAGGAGCGCGACACACAGCCGACGCTCAGCTTCCAGCGTGTTCTTCAGCGCGCGGTGTTTCACGTTCAGTCATCCGGGCGCAGCGAAGTGTCCGGCGCGAACGTTCTGGTTGCCATTTTTAGCGAGCAGGAGTCGCAAGCGGCTTATCTGCTGCGCAAACATGAAGTAAGCCGCCTTGACGTGGTGAACTTTATCTCTCACGGCACGCGTAAAGACGAGCCAGGCCCATCATCTGACGCCACTGGCAGCAGCAGTAGCGGGCAGGTGAACAGCGAAGAGCAGGCAGGAGGGGAGGAACGTATGGAAAACTTCACCACCAACCTTAATCAGCTTGCTCGTGTGGGAGGAATCGACCCGCTGATTGGCCGTGGTAAAGAACTTGAACGTGCGATTCAGGTTCTGTGCCGCCGTCGTAAAAATAACCCGCTGCTGGTGGGTGAATCCGGCGTAGGTAAAACCGCCATCGCCGAAGGGCTGGCGTGGCGTATTGTGCAGGGCGACGTGCCAGAAGTGATGGCAGATTGCACAATTTACTCGCTGGATATCGGTTCACTGCTGGCCGGTACTAAATACCGTGGCGATTTCGAAAAACGTTTCAAGGCGTTGCTGAAACAACTTGAGCAGGACAATAACAGCATTCTGTTTATCGATGAGATCCATACCATCATCGGTGCAGGCGCTGCGTCTGGTGGGCAAGTGGATGCCGCAAACCTGATCAAGCCGCTGCTTTCCAGCGGTAAAATCCGCGTCATGGGGTCCACCACGTATCAGGAATTCAGCAATATCTTTGAAAAAGATCGTGCTCTGGCGCGTCGCTTCCAGAAAATTGATATCACTGAGCCGTCCGTCGAGGAAACGGTGCAGATTATCAATGGCCTGAAACCGAAATACGAAGCGCACCACGATGTACGTTATACGGCGAAAGCGGTGCGTGCAGCGGTAGAGCTGGCGGTGAAATACATCAATGATCGCCATCTGCCGGATAAAGCGATTGATGTTATCGACGAAGCGGGCGCGCGCGCGCGTCTGATGCCGGTAAGCAAGCGTAAGAAAACCGTTAACGTGGCGGATATCGAATCGGTGGTGGCCCGTATCGCGCGTATTCCTGAGAAGAGTGTTTCTCAGAGCGACCGCGATACGCTGAAAAATCTTGGCGATCGTCTGAAAATGCTGGTGTTCGGTCAGGATAAAGCCATTGAGGCATTAACCGAGGCCATCAAAATGAGCCGGGCAGGGCTGGGTCAAGACCATAAACCGGTCGGTTCCTTCCTGTTTGCTGGCCCAACCGGCGTGGGTAAAACCGAGGTGACAGTGCAGCTATCAAAAGCGCTGGGCATTGAGCTGCTGCGTTTTGATATGTCCGAATATATGGAACGTCATACTGTCAGCCGTTTGATTGGTGCGCCTCCGGGCTATGTAGGTTTTGATCAGGGTGGTCTGTTGACCGACGCGGTGATCAAACATCCGCACGCGGTGCTGCTGCTTGATGAAATCGAAAAAGCGCATCCGGATGTCTTTAACTTGCTGTTGCAGGTGATGGACAACGGAACGCTGACCGATAACAACGGGCGCAAAGCTGATTTCCGCAACGTGGTGCTGGTGATGACCACCAACGCCGGGGTGCGTGAAACCGAGCGCAAATCCATTGGTCTTATCCACCAGGATAACAGCACCGATGCGATGGAAGAGATCAAAAAGATCTTTACGCCGGAGTTCCGCAACCGTCTGGACAACATTATATGGTTCGATCACTTGTCGACTGAGGTGATCCATCAGGTGGTCGACAAGTTTATTGTCGAACTCCAGGTGCAGTTGGATCAGAAAGGCGTATCGCTGGAAGTCAGCCAGGAAGCTCGCGACTGGCTGGCAGAGAAAGGATACGACCGCGCAATGGGCGCTCGCCCGATGGCGCGTGTTATCCAGGACAACCTGAAAAAACCGCTGGCCAACGAACTGCTGTTCGGTTCGCTGGTTGATGGTGGCCAGGTCACGGTAACGCTGAATAAAGAGAAAAATGAGCTGGAATACGGCTTCCAGAGTGCGCAGAAGCACAAACCGGAAGCAGCACATTAATCTCTGTACTTCACATCTAAAAACCGGGCGATATCAGCCCGGTTTTTTTATGCCTGCAAAAGCAGCTTCAAATAACGCTGGTTTCGATACGATTGCGCCCGTGGCTTTTAGCAACATAAAGCGCACGATCCGCTTTATCAATTAAACGCTTGTAATCCGGGTGGTAATCAAACCCGGCGACGCCAATGCTAACGGTGACCGAGAAGTGTTGTGCGGGTGTGACTTCAATCGTCAACGCGGCGATTTTCTGCCGCAGCGCTTCCAGAATGATCTTCGCCTGTAACAGGTCAGATTCGACCAGCAGCACCATAAACTCTTCACCGCCGTAGCGGAAAACGTAATCACTGCTGCGGAAGTGATCATAGATGGCAGCGGCTACCGTTTTGAGCGTGATATCGCCCGCGCTGTGCCCGAAGCTGTCGTTGATTCTCTTAAAGTGATCAATATCCAGCATCGCCAGAATAAAGGGTTTACGCACATTCAGTGCCAGCGAGATCTCCCGGCGCATAATGGTGGGAATAAAGCGGCGGTTAAGCAGTTGCGTCAGTGGATCTTTGCCATTTTCCAGCTCTACCAGCGCATCGAACATCGCGACAAGCAGACGGTGGATTTGCCCGGTAAGCTGGCGTACTGTCTGCAACACCGCCATTCGTGGCTCCATCTCTAGCGATTGTTCTGCCGTAAGCGCCCGAGTAATGCGCTCGTCAGCCTGATTAATGAGTGCATCCATGTTAGCCAGCATCTTCTGATTGCCCAGCAGATGCTTACCTTTATGAGAAAACCACATGCCGAAATCCGATTCCGACAGGTAAATCAGATCCGCTGCGGGCAATCCGGTGGCGATATTGTAGATAAACTGGTTTTCCCAGCTGGTCAGGGCGCTAATCTGCCGCTCGCGCTCAACATTCACATCATCATAAATGGATAACAGGCGGTACTGTTCCTGTGCCTGCATTGAATTCTGATAACCTGGCGAATATGAAACGGTCATGGCTTCTATCGCGGTATCCATTGCCAGGCTGCTAAAGCAAAGGGTTTGGCTGAGTAATATGGGGGGAATCGTCGCTTTTGCTTGTAATAAATCATAAAGTTCATTTTTCAGCTTACGCGCTCCCCGAGCGACAAGGTCGATCGGTAAACCAATACGCGCATGAACGATGCCAATTTCCCGCTGTTTTTCCAGAAGTTGTTCGATGTCCTCTTTCGCACTACCCAACACGCTGCGCAGCCAGTGAAACATACTATGGCTAAGGCGTGTACTCACCTGTTCAGTGTTTAAAAACAGCTCACTTTCACTGTGCGAAAGCATGTAGTCATAAAAAACATTAACCAGATGGCGAATTTCCTCATCGGCCAGGGCAGACAGAATATCGTGTACTTGCGGTGGAGTTTGCTGCAGTAAGACCTGCCACTCTGTGAGAAGTAATGAGTGATGATTGTGTCCAACCTGTTCCATGCTTTCGCCAACCATTAATTTTGATGAAGTATGCGCAAGATAGTACGGCGGAAGGCAGGGGGCTGGTCAAGAAAAAACATCGCCCGGTAAGTTGCGCAAAAATTACGGGTGTGCCAGGCGTGGATCAAAAAAGAAAGGAAGCGCTTTTACTGTTTTTAACAGCTTATTAAAAGCGGGGTGATTCGGGTTCAGAATTGCATTATTCTCAAGCGGAACAACGCATGACGGCAGCACCAGCGCGACGGCGCTGTTGGCTTCCAGCCAGGCGGTACCTAAATCCATAGTCGAAAGCGGCGCCGGGTTTTCCTGCCAGTCCGGCGGTAGCCATTGCTTATCCAGATATTCAATCTCCTTGTCAGGGATCTCAATACTGAACAGTCCATACTGGTTCATAACCGCGTCACTGTGCATATGCACCAGCATTTCGAGTGCGGCAAGCGAAACGGATGAGGCGACGTAAACCGCCGGGTGACCTTTGTGATTCCAGCGACCGCCATAAAGATTTGCACCGCTGCCTGTCCAGGCTTCGCTGGCGTAGCGGCGCGTTACCAGTCGATAAAAGATCACGCAAACACTCCGTGTTCCAGCCTGCCGAGCAGGTCGGTCACTTCCAGCGCGCCACTTTCAGTGGCAATCAGCGAAATCGGCGCCACATTGCCAAGGCCGCGAACGGGGGTTTCCAGCCAGTCCCACGCCATCTTTTTGCTACCGAAAAACTGTACCGCAGCATCAACAACCCTTACTAAACGCGCAATACGCTCACTTTCTTCCGGTGTGAGTGTACGGCCGGCGCTTTTGCGACGCGCAACATTCCGTTCATTGATACCCGTGACGCGCAGGATGTCGGAGCGGGACATTTCTGTCCATTCATGAATATTGTCGAGAATGCTGACTGGCAAGCCTTCGTTCAACATCTGAACGAGTTTTAGCCCCCTGTTGGCGGGGAAACCGGCAAAGCGCCAGAGTGCATTTTCGGCTGGTTTTTGATCCGGGCTCCAGGTTCTCATCTTTCCTCCCGTGTGATGACATTTGTCAGGGTTAAGTATAGACAATTGTCGTCATTGGTTAAAGTCTAATCAGGAAGGATTGGCGTAAGAAAAACAAAAGGCCGGGAATTACCCGGCCTTTTTTAAAATTGATGCGCTTAGCTGTGCTGATGGAAGATCTTAGCGGCTACGGAAGACAATGCGGCCTTTGCTCAGGTCGTACGGGGTCAGTTCCACAGTCACTTTATCGCCCGTCAGAATGCGGATGTAGTTTTTACGCATTTTACCGGAGATATGCGCAGTGACCACGTGACCGTTTTCCAGTTCTACGCGGAACATCGTATTAGGCAACGTTTCAAGAACGGTACCCTGCATTTCAATATTGTCTTCTTTGGCCATCTAATCCTCGGGGGTATCACTACCATAATTTTTGAACCGGCAAGATAATGCCGAAGTTCGTCTGTTAAGTAAAGATTTGCGCTGATAAAACGCAGCAAAACGACTTTTGCCAGTTACCCTCACGCCAACAGCCAGGACGCGCTAAAAGCGCAACCGTAAAGGGGAGCGGTGGAGTAAAGCGAAGGGCATCCCTGATACGAACAACTCCCGGGTGGGGCGGGGCAACAGGCAAAAGCTGCTCTGAGCGTCCATTATAACACCCTGATAAAAAATGTGCCGAAAACATTCGTCAGAGCGATGAAAACAGCGTTCGGGGCACCCAGAAGTGGGAAGGGAGCGGAAGTTTGCGCATTTTCTCGAGGTGTAAAAGATAATCCCGCCGCGGGATCTCAATGGCGCCGAGCGACGCAGTATGGCTATTCAGCACCTGGCAATCAATTAACTCGCCGCCCATGCGTACAAATTCGCCGCTAAAAACAAGCAATGCTGTTTTGGAGGCATTTACACGGCGACTAAACATTGATTCACCGCAGAACAGCGCCCCTTGTGACACGCCATACATCCCACCCACCAGCTCGTTACCTTCCCAGACTTCAATCGAGTGCGCATGCCCCAGCTCATGGAGGCGATGATAAGCCATCACCACGTCAGGCGTTATCCACGTGCCCTCATCGCGATCCTGCGAGCAGCCATCAATCACCTGACCAAAAGCATGATTCAGCGTTACGCGATAGGGAGAGGTTTTATGAAAACGCTTCATGCTGCGGCTGACATGAAAGGTTTCCGGCCACAGCACGGCGCGCGGATCGGGCGACCACCACAGGATTGGGTCGCCAGGCGAGAACCAGGGGAAGATACCGCGCTGGTAGGCCATTAACAAACGCGCCGGACTGAGATCGCCGCCCAGCGCCAGCAGTCCATTGGGTTCACGCAACGCCGCTTCGGGCGAAGGAAAAGCGATAGAATGACGAGAGAGCTGCACCAGGCGCATGACTTCTGTGCTCCACAACGCGACAAGGGACCCTACTTACTATCGTCATTTTGGCCGTTCCACTTTAACGTTGCCGTTACAGAAACGGCAAAATGACGAATAGCCACTACAGACGCTGCTTAAACTGGTAGTACCGACCCTGTTTCGCCATTAACGCTGCGTGATTACCTTGCTCAATTATTTGCCCGTTGTCCATCACAATTATCCGATCGCAACGCGCCAGTCCACGCAGACGGTGTGTGACCATCAGCAGCGTTTTGCCTTTCATCACATCACCCAGTAATTCAAGAATTTGGCTCTCTGTAGCAGCATCCAGACCTTCGGTCGGTTCGTCCAGAAGCACCAGCGGTACATCATGCAATAATGCGCGCGCAATCGCCAGACGGCGTAGTTCACCACCGGAGAGCTGGCGTCCACCTTCACCAAGCCAGGCGTTGAGCCCATTATCCTCAAGCAGTTTTTCCAGTCCGACGCGGGTTAGCATCGCACTCAGGGTATCGTCACTGGCCTGCGGTGAGGCCAGCAATAAGTTATCACGCAGCGTTGCGCTAAACAGATGAACACGCTGTGGCACCATACTGATAAGTTTGCGTAAATCATCTTCCGCAAAGCTTGCCAGCGGCTGGTTATTGAGACGAATCTCTCCTTGCTGCGGATCCCATGCGCGTGTCAGTAATTGCAATAACGTGGATTTGCCGCACCCGGTTCGGCCAAGGATCGCGACATGTTCTCCGGCGGCAATCGATAAAGAAATTGAGTCCAGCGCACGCTGTGGTTGGCCTGGGTAGTTAAATGTCAGGGCATCGAATTGCACGGCGACATCTGTTGGCGTGATGACACTATTTTGCGGGAACGTCACTTCCGGCTGGCATTCCGTTACCTGCGTAATACGTATGGCGGAAGCGATAACCTGCCCCAGGTGCTGGAATGCACCGGTCACCGGAGCCAGCGCTTCGAAAGCCGCAAGCGCACAGAATACAAACAGCGCAATCAACGCGCCGGGCTGCGTGTTACCGCCAATATCGGCGGAAGCAAACCACAGCATAACCAGCACTGCCGTGCCGCTGATGAGCAGCATCACGGCCTGCGAGACTGCACTTATATCGGATTGACGGCGCTGGGCGTCATGCCAGCTAAGTTCGGTGTTTTCTAACTGCGCACGATATCGCTGGCTGGCACCAAAAATGGTTAACTCCGCCTGGCCTTGCAGCCAGCTGGTTAATTGCTGGCGATACTGCCCGCGCAGGGCAGTCAGACTTTCGCCGGTCGGCTTGCCCGCGCGGTAAAATAACGGCGGCAGGATAATCAAGGTTGCCAGCATGATACCGCCTAATATCAGCGCCAGCGGTATGTCCAGTACGCTTAAACCCAGGGTGACAACAATGATCACCACCAGTGCACCAACCAGCGGGGAGATGACGCGCAGGTAAAGATGATCGAGCGTGTCGACATCGGCGACGACGCGGTTCAGTAGGTCGCCCTGGCGAAAACGCGCCAGTCCGGCAGGGGAGAGGGGGAGCAGTTTACTGAATGTCGAAACGCGCAAATGTTCCAGTACGCGAAACGTCGCATCATGGCTGACCAGCCGTTCAAAATAGCGCCCGGCCGTACGAATAATCGCTGCGCCACGCACACCGGCGGCGGGCAGCATATAGTTAAAACTGTAGATGCCCGCGACGCCAACCACGGCGCACGCAGAGAGGAACCAGCCGGAGAGCGTCAACAGGCTAATGCTGGCAAGCAAAGTGATAACGGCGAGGATAACCCCGAGCATCAACATCCACTTGTGGCGTTTATATAGTGCGAGATAAGGCAGTAAGGCGCGCATTTAAATCTCCTCCTGGCGATGGGCAAGGAGATCCGCAAAAATCCCCTTCGCAGCAACGAGTTCGGCGTAGCTGCCTTGTTCCATAATCTGGCCATCCTGCATTACCCAGATAGCATCCCAGTCAGCCAGGTTTTCTAACTGGTGCGTCACCATCAGAGTCGTTTGCTGGCGTGAGGCATCGGTAAGTGCCTGCATTACGCGTTGCTCACTGTGGGCATCAAGGCTGGCGGAAGGTTCATCCAGCAACAGTAGTTTGCAGGGAGAGAGCAGCGCACGGGCAACGGCCACACGCTGCGCCTGACCAACAGAGAGGCGTACCGCCTGATCGCCAGGCTGTGTTTCCAGTCCCTCTGGCAGCAGTTGCAGAAACTCGCTGACCCAGGCTTTATCCAGAACGGCTTGCAGCTCTGCATCGCTGGCAGTGGGGCGTGACAGCAGCACATTTTCGCGCAACGTGGTGGCGGGAAGTTGCGGATTTTGCCCAACCCAACTTATCGCTTCGCGCCAGCTATCCGGATCTAACTCACTCAGTTCGATGCCGTTAACGCGCAATGAACCTTCATAAGGCAGAAAACCGGAAAGTACATTGATAAGCGAACTCTTGCCAGATCCGCTTCTTCCTACCACGACGACGCGCTGACCCGCGGACAGGGAAAAATTGAGCGGCCCGGCGAGTACTGCGCCTTCGGGAGATTTCAGCAGCAAATCGCTCGCCGTCAGTGTTACCGGCTCATCGGTTTTCAGCGTGATATCACCTCGCTGCGGATGTGCGAGTGGCGCTTCCATAAAGGTTTTCAGGCTATCCGCTGCGCCAATCGCCTGGGCTTTAGCGTGATAAAAGGTACCGAGATCGCGCAGCGGCTGGAAGAACTCCGGTGCCAAAATTAACGCGAGAAAACCGGCGAACAGGGTTACGCCAGCCCCGTAGTGACCAAAATTCAGCTCGCCGAGATAGGAAAAACCGAAGTAGACCGCCACCAATGCAATCGATAACGAGGTGAAGAACTCCAGCACACCGGAAGATAAGAAGGCCATGCGCAGCACTTCCATGGTGCGGCTGCGAAAATCCTGCGAGGCATGACGAATATTTTCTGTTTCTGCAGCACCGCGGCCAAAAATGCGTAGCGTTTCCATTCCACGTAAGCGGTCAAGGAAGTGGCCGCTCAGGCGCGCCAGCGCTTTGAAGTTACGACGGTTTGCATCCGCCGCGCCCATTCCGACCATCGCCATAAAGAGCGGAATTAACGGAGCTGTACCCAGCAATATTAACGCCGCAGCCCAGTTAATCGGGAACAGGGTAATAACAATCAGCAGCGGAACGCTCGCCGCCAGCGCCATTTGCGGCAGGTAGCGGGCGTAGAAATCGTGCATATCATCGATTTGCTCAAGTATCAGCGTGGCCCAACTTCCTGCGGGTTTTCCCTGGATCCACGCCGGACCAGCCTGATGCAGTCGATCAAGAACCTGACGACGGATTTCGAAGCGAATATGCGCACCTGCATGGAAACCGACACGTTCACGTAGCCAGACTACCCAACTGCGCAGGATAAAAATCAGAACCAGCAAGGTGAACGGCAGTAACAGGGCTTCGCGCGGGATATTCTCCATAATCATATGGTTCAGAATACGCGCCATAATCCAGGCTTGCGCGACGATCAGCACGCCGCTGACCACGCCGAGCAGGCGGGAGAGCGTCAGCCAGCGACGGGAAATAATACTTTGCTGTTTTAACCAGCGGGTCAGTTCTTGTTGACGGGTTTTATTCATTGCGCGCTTTGCAGGTGAAGTTATCGGATTTTGAGCTGGCGCAATGTTACATCGGAGCAAAAATAAAGGCGACTTATAGTCGCCTTTTTTACCTTTGTTACTGAGTTGTAAAGATTATTTACGTTCAGCCAGCCCGTCGAGATAACGTTCTGCATCCAGCGCTGCCATACAGCCTGTACCCGCAGAAGTGATCGCCTGACGGTAAATATGATCCATGACATCACCCGCAGCAAAGACGCCAGGAACGCTGGTTTGCGTGGCGTTACCATGAATACCGGACTGCACTTTGATGTAGCCGTTTTCCAGCGCCAGTTGACCTTCAAAGATAGCGGTGTTCGGGCTGTGGCCGATAGCCACAAACAGACCTGCAACTTCCAGCGATTCGACATTATCCGCATTCTGCGTATCGCGCAGACGCAGACCGCTAACGCCCATCTGATCGCCCGTCACCTCTTCCAGCGTACGGTGAGTGTGCAGCACAATATTGCCGCTTTCCACTTTATCCATCAGGCGTTTGATGAGGATTTTTTCCGCGCGGAAGGTGTCACGGCGATGGATCAGATGCACTTCAGAGGCAATATTTGCCAGATACAGCGCTTCTTCCACTGCGGTGTTACCGCCGCCAATCACCGCGACTTTCTGGTTGCGGTAGAAGAAACCGTCACACGTTGCGCAGGCGGAAACGCCACGGCCTTTGAATGCTTCTTCAGATGCCAGGCCCAAGTAACGCGCAGACGCGCCAGTGGCAATAATCAATGCGTCGCAGGTGTACTCGCCGCTGTCGCCAGTCAGGCGGAACGGACGATTTTGCAAATCCACGCTGTTGATGTGATCGAAGATGATTTCGGTATCAAATTTGGTGGCATGTTCATGCATGCGCTCCATCAGCAGTGGCCCGGTCAGATCGTGCGGGTCACCCGGCCAGTTTTCCACTTCAGTGGTGGTGGTGAGCTGGCCGCCTTTTTCCATACCGGTAATCAGAACGGGTTGCAGGTTTGCACGCGCAGCATAGACCGCAGCGGTATAACCGGCAGGGCCTGAACCAAGGATAAGCAGCTTACTATGTTTGGCCGTACCCATGAGATCCTCATTGTTGTTTGGCAGACATTGGGCTGGATTGTAGGGAATTTACCGGCGTAAAAAAAGGGTGCAGCGATTTTGTTAACGATATGTGTAATAGAAAGGACCGATGGCTGAGGGGCTGTTTACCGCCTAAATATAATAATTCCTACTGAAAAAGCGGCAGTTATAAGGTGATAAAATGATGATTAAGGAACGACCCTGATGAATATCTGGCATGTTGTACTAAAAAAAGATGTTTTGCTTTGACAATCCCCTGCGCATTTGCGAAAACATCAAAGGAAGAAAAAAAGCAGTGTTTCGCGCGTGACGTAAATTCATGCATGTAAATGCCATTTTTACCGGGCTAGCGAAATCTACGTATGGCGTGGACAGACGCCATTCGTGATATCGATAGCTGCCCCAGGCAACGGTCTTCTCAATACTGCCCCTGGGATTACGTGACGCGCTAACTTTCATTACGCGCCGCGTAGCGCGACGGGCAAAGACTCTGAACAGTGAAGTGCACAGGGTCAAGACAGGAGTAGGGAAGGAATACAGAGAGACAATAATAATGGTAGATAGCAAGAAGCGCCCTGGCAAAGATCTCGACCGCATCGATCGTAATATTCTGAACGAATTGCAAAAAGATGGGCGTATTTCCAACGTCGAGCTTTCTAAACGAGTGGGGCTTTCCCCAACGCCATGCCTTGAGCGTGTGCGCAGGCTGGAAAGACAAGGGTTTATTCAGGGCTATACGGCGCTGCTGAACCCGCATTATCTGGATGCATCACTTCTGGTATTTGTTGAGATTACTCTGAATCGTGGCGCGCCGGATGTGTTTGAACAATTCAATGCTGCCGTGCAAAAACTTGAAGAGATTCAAGAGTGTCATCTGGTTTCAGGCGATTTCGACTATCTGTTGAAGACGCGAGTACCGGATATGTCGGCTTACCGCAAACTGTTAGGGGAAACCCTGCTGCGTCTGCCGGGCGTTAACGACACCCGCACATATGTGGTAATGGAAGAAGTCAAACAGAGCAATCGTCTGGTAATTAAGACGCGCTAATACGGAACAGGTGCAAAATCGCTGTTTTTTGATTACACTCCTGTTAATCCATACAGCAACAGTGCCGGGGAGACCCGGCGCTGTTGTCCGTTTTAGCATCAAGGACCTGGAGAGCCTGTCTTGAGCCAGGAATACACCGAAGACAAAGAAGTCACACTGACCAAGTTAAGCAGCGGACGTCGACTCCTGGAGGCGTTGCTGATCCTCGTTTCACTTTCTGCCGTTTGGTTAATGGCAGCGCTTCTCAGCTTTAACCCGTCCGATCCGAGTTGGTCGCAAACGGCCTGGCATGAGCCTATCCATAATCTTGGCGGCGTGCCCGGCGCGTGGCTTGCCGATACGCTGTTTTTCATTTTTGGCATCATGGCTTATACCATCCCGGTGATTATTATCGGCGGCTGCTGGTTTGCTTATCGCCATCGGGCCAGTGAAGACTACATCGATTATTTTGCTGTATCGCTGCGCATGATTGGCGCGCTGGCGCTGATCCTTACTTCTTGTGGTCTTGCGGCGATTAATGCGGATGATATTTGGTATTTCGCCTCCGGCGGCGTCATTGGCAGCTTGCTAAGTACCACGCTACAACCCCTGCTGCGTAGCAGTGGCGGTACGCTGGCACTGCTCTGTATCTGGGCCGCCGGTTTGACGCTGTTCACCGGGTGGTCATGGGTGACCATTGCCGAGAAAATTGGCAGTGTGATCCTCAACATTCTCACTTTTGCCAGTAATCGTACCCGTCGTGATGATACCTGGGTCGATGACGAAGAGTATGAAGAGGATGATGAAGATAAAGGTGATATCGACACTCCGCGTGAATCTCGCCGTACCCGTATTTTGCGTGGTGCACTGGCGCGGCGAAAACGGGTTGCCGAAAAGTTTGCGAATCCGATGGGGCGCAAAACTGATGAGGCGTTGTTCTCCGGTAAGCGGATGGATGACGATGAAGACGATATTGCTTATAGCGCTCGCGGTATCCCTGCGGACGCTGACGACGTGTTGTTCTCCGGGCATCGCGCAACTGAAACAGAACAGGAATACGATCCGCTGCTCAATGGTCGCAGCATAACGGCCCCCGTAGCCACCGCTGTTGCCGCGACGACTGTCGCTGCGCAGGCTTATGCCGCGCCGGTTGATCCGGTGGTGCAGGCACCGCAGGAGATTGAATGGCCCTATGCGCAGCCGCCTGTACAGCAAGCTGCTGCGTATCAGCCAACGGCAGATGAGCATAACGCTCCTGCATCTTATCAGCCTGTATCAAACCCGTCGGTTTCACCGGAAGCGGCGCATCCGTCTGCACAATATGCAGAACCACACTGGCAGCAGCCTGTCGCGCAGGATAGCTGGACGCCAGAAGCTCCAGTGACGGCGCAGCCGCAAGAGGACGATATTTATACGCAGCCGGTACACGATCCGCTGCCATGGCAGGGTGAGGCGCAGCCGCAAATCTCCCCGGCACCAGAACTCGTAATCGAACCTGAACCTGTCGTTGAAGAAGTGAAACAGACTCGCCCACCGCTCTATTACTTCGAAGAAGTAGAGGAGAAACGTGCACGCGAGCGTGAGCAACTGGCGGCGTGGTATCAGCCGATTCCTGAGCCTGAGAATATTGAACCGGTTTCGAAGCCGGTTGTGCCGACTATGCCATCAATACCGCCTGGTGAAGCAACCGTTGCGCCAGTTGCAGCCGGAGTACAGCAGGCTGCCAGTAGCGTAGCCGCGGCAACCGCTGCGGCAGGTCCGGTGTTCAGCCTTGCGGCAGGTGGTACACCGCGTCCGCAGGTGAAAGAGGGCATCGGCCCGCAGCTTCCGCGCCCGAACCGGGTCCGTGTACCAACGCGCCGTGAACTGGCTTCTTATGGTATCAAGTTGCCGTCTCAGCGGATGGCCGAAGAGCGCGCGCGCGAAGAAGATGAAATGCGCCATCATCACGATCAATTTACTGAAGACGATGCTGATATGCAGCAGCAGGATGAACTGGCACGCCAGTTCGCCGCCACGCAGCACCATCGATATGGTGATGGATTCCAGCATGAGACGCCGCAATTCCAGTCGCAGCATGCTGTACCGAGTGAAGAAGACGCTGAAGAGGCAGAGCTCGCGCGTCAGTTCGCTGCGTCGCAGCAGCAGCGGTATGCGGGTGAACAATCTGCCGGGACTCAGGCGTTTACGCCGGAGGACTTTGCGTTCTCACCAATGAAGACGCTGGTAGATGATGGCCCAGGCGAACCGCTGTTTACACCAGGCGTGATGCCGGAGCAGGAGTCCCCTGCAGAGCAGCGCCAACAACAACCGCAGCAGCATTATCAGCAGCCAGCTCATCAAGCTGTTGCACAGCCGCAGCAATACCAGCAGCCAGCTCATCAACCTGTTGCGCAGCAGCAATACCAGCAGCCGGTGCATCAACCTGTTGCGCAGCAGCAATACCAGCAGCCAGCTCATCAACCTGTTGCGCAGCAGCAATACCAGCAGCCAGTGCATCAACATGTTGCACAGCAGCAATACCAGCAGCCAGCTCATCAGGCTGTTGCACAGCCGCAGCAATATCAGCAGCCGGTGCATCAACCTGTCGCACAGCCGCAGCAGTATCAGCAGCCAGCTCACCAACCTGTGGCGCAACCGCAGCCGCAAGAAAGCCTGATTCATCCGTTGCTAATGCGTAATGGCGACAGCCGGCCGATGCAAAAACCGACAACACCGCTGCCGTCGCTGGATTTACTGACGCAGCCGCCAGCGGAAGTCGAACCGGTAGACACGTTTGCGCTGGAACAGATGGCGCGTCTGGTGGAAGCGCGACTGGCGGATTTCCGCATTAAAGCTGATGTGGTCAACTATTCTCCAGGCCCGGTTATCACACGTTTTGAGTTGAATCTTGCACCAGGTGTGAAAGCTGCGCGTATTTCGAACCTCTCCCGCGATCTGGCACGTTCGTTGTCGACTGTTGCAGTGCGTGTAGTGGAAGTTATTCCGGGTAAACCGTATGTGGGTCTGGAACTGCCGAACAAGAAACGCCAAACCGTTTACCTGCGTGAAGTACTGGACTGCGTGAAATTCCGCGAAAACCCGTCGCCGCTGACGGTAGTGCTGGGGAAAGATATCGCGGGCGATCCGGTAATAGCCGACCTGGCGAAGATGCCGCACCTGTTAGTTGCGGGTACAACTGGTTCAGGTAAATCGGTGGGCGTGAATGCCATGATCCTCAGCATGCTGTATAAAGCGACGCCGGAAGAGGTGCGCTTTATCATGATCGACCCGAAAATGCTTGAGCTGTCAGTGTATGAGGGGATCCCGCACCTGCTTACCGAAGTCGTCACCGACATGAAAGACGCTGCTAATGCCTTGCGCTGGAGCGTCAACGAAATGGAGCGTCGCTACAAGCTGATGTCGGCGCTCGGAGTACGTAATCTGGCGGGCTACAACGAGAAGATCGCAGAAGCTGCGCGAATGGGCCGCCCGATCCCGGATCCTTACTGGAAACCGGGGGACAGCATGGATGTCGAGCATCCGGTACTGGAAAAACTACCGTATATCGTGGTGCTGGTGGATGAATTTGCCGATTTGATGATGACCGTCGGTAAGAAAGTGGAAGAGCTAATTGCACGTCTGGCGCAAAAAGCGCGTGCTGCGGGCATTCACTTGGTGCTAGCGACCCAGCGTCCGTCAGTGGATGTCATTACTGGTCTGATTAAAGCCAACATCCCGACACGTATCGCATTCACTGTTTCGAGCAAAATTGACTCGCGTACCATCCTCGATCAGGGCGGTGCGGAATCGCTGCTGGGAATGGGGGATATGCTCTATTCCGGCCCGAACTCGACCTCTGCACCTGTACGTGTTCATGGTGCATTCGTTCGCGACCAGGAAGTGCACGCCGTTGTGCAGGACTGGAAAGCGCGCGGGCGACCGCAATATGTCGATGGCATTACCTCGGATAGCGAAAGCGAAGGCGGTGCAGGTGGCGGTTTTGAGGGGGGAGAAGAGCTGGATCCGTTATTCGATCAGGCTGTTAACTTCGTAACTGAAAAACGCAAAGCCTCAATCTCCGGCGTACAGCGCCAGTTCCGTATCGGCTACAACCGCGCAGCACGTATCATCGAGCAGATGGAAGCGCAGGGGATCGTCAGCGAACAAGGGCATAACGGAAACCGTGAAGTGCTGGCGCCGCCGCCGTTTGACTGATTGCAAGGATATGTAACGCAATAGAAATTCAGTCTTTTCTTCTGTTGCTGTTGATTCACGGTGCTTAGAGTGACAGAAGTATTCTCCCACGTCGGGAGTGACGTATTTAAGGAACAGCAATGAAAAAAGTCGCTTTGGTTTGTGCATTAATGGGTAGTTTGTTGGTCAGCAATGTCTGGGCTGATGCTTCCAGCGATCTGAAAAGCCGTCTCGATAAAGTCAGCAGCTTTCACGCTACCTTCACTCAAAAAGTGACTGATGGCAGCGGCGCTGCGGTGCAGGAAGGTCAGGGCGACCTGTGGGTGAAACGTCCAAACTTGTTCAACTGGCACATGACCCAGCCGGATGAAAGTGTTCTGGTGTCAGATGGTAAAACGCTGTGGTTCTATAACCCATTTGTTGAGCAGGCAACAGCGACATGGCTGAAAGACGCCACGGGTAACACGCCGTTTATGCTGATAGCCCGTAATCAGGCAAGCGACTGGCAACAGTACAATATTGAGCAAAAAGGTGACGATTTTGTGCTGACGCCGAAAGGCAACAACGGCAATCTGAAACAGTTCACCATCAACGTGGGGCGTGATGGCACTATCCATCAATTTAGCGCCATTGAGCAGGACGATCAGCGCAGCAGCTATCAGCTGAAATCACAGCAAAATGGCACCGTTGATGCGTCTAAATTTACCTTTACCCCGCCGAAGGGCGTAACGGTTGACGATCAACGCAAGTAAGAGGCGTGCATGAGTAACATGTCGCTCGACTTCTCCGATAATGCGTTTCAACCTCTGGCCGCGCGTATGCGGCCAGAAAATTTAGCGCAGTACATTGGTCAGCAACATTTGTTAGCGCCGGGTAAGCCGCTCCCGCGCGCGATAGAAGCCGGACACTTACACTCCATGATTTTGTGGGGACCGCCGGGAACGGGCAAAACCACGCTCGCAGAAGTGATCGCGCGTTATGCCAGCGCGGATGTAGAACGTATCTCTGCGGTGACCTCAGGCGTGAAAGAGATCCGTGAAGCCATTGAGCGTGCGCGTCAAAACCGTAATGCCGGGCGCCGTACCATTCTGTTTGTCGATGAGGTTCATCGCTTTAATAAAAGCCAGCAGGATGCTTTTCTGCCGCATATTGAAGATGGCACTATCACTTTTATTGGCGCGACGACGGAAAACCCCTCTTTTGAACTCAATTCTGCATTGCTGTCGCGTGCGCGCGTTTATTTGCTTAAATCGCTGACCGCTGAGGATATCGAGCAGGTTTTAACGCAGGCGATGGAAGACAAAGTGCGCGGTTACGGTGGGCAGGATATTGTTCTGCCGGATGAAACCCGACGGGCGATTGCCGAGCTGGTTGGCGGTGATGCGCGCCGGGCGCTAAATACGCTTGAGATGATGGCGGATATGGCGGAACTCGACAGTTCCGGCAAGCGTGTATTAAATCCAGAACTGCTCAAGGAAATTGCCGGTGAACGCAGCGCCCGTTTCGACAACAAAGGCGATCGGTTTTACGATTTGATCTCCGCGTTGCACAAATCGGTCCGCGGCAGTGCGCCGGATGCTGCGCTTTATTGGTATGCGCGAATTATCACCGCCGGTGGCGATCCTTTATATGTCGCGCGCCGCTGCCTGGCGATTGCCTCTGAAGATGTCGGTAACGCCGATCCGCGTGCGATGCAGGTCGCGATTGCCGCCTGGGATTGTTTTACACGCGTTGGTCCTGCAGAAGGCGAACGTGCTATTGCGCAGGCGATTGTCTACCTTGCCTGTGCGCCGAAAAGTAACGCGGTTTATACCGCCTTCAAAGCGGCACTGGCGGATGCGCGCGATCGCCCCGATTATGACGTGCCGGTTCATCTGCGTAATGCGCCAACCAAACTGATGAAAGAGATGGGCTACGGGCAGGAGTATCGCTACGCGCATGATGAACCCAATGCCTATGCCGCCGGTGAGGAATATTTCCCGCAAGAACTGGCACAGACGCGCTATTATCACCCCTCGACAAGAGGCCTTGAAGGTAAGATTGGCGAAAAGCTCGCCTGGCTTACCGAACAGGATCATAAAAGCCCTATAAAACGCTATCGCTAGTGCGGACGTTGCGGTAAGGTTACGACTTACACCATCGACCGCAGGCAGCGGTCGTATTCTTTTATTTCAATTCGATAAGCACAGGAAAAGCATGCTCGATCCCAATCTGCTGCGTACCGAGCCAGACGCAGTCGCTGAAAAACTGGCACGCCGGGGCTTTAAGCTGGATGTAGATAAATTACGTGCGCTCGAAGAGCGTCGTAAAGTCTTGCAAGTTAACACTGAAAACTTGCAGGCGGAACGCAACTCGCGATCGAAATCCATTGGCCAGGCGAAAGCACGCGGGGAAGATATCGAGCCTTTACGCCTGGAAGTGAACAAGCTGGGTGAAGAGCTGGACGCGGCTAAAGCGGAGCTGGAAACCCTGTTGGCAGAGATCCGCGACATCGCGCTGACCATCCCTAACCTGCCGGACGATTGTGTTCCAGTCGGCCGCGACGAAAACGACAACGTTGAGGTTAGCCGCTGGGGTACGCCACGCAAATTTGATTTCGACATTCGCGATCACGTAACGCTGGGTGAAATGCACAGCGGGCTGGATTTCGCCGCAGCGGTGAAACTTACTGGATCTCGCTTTGTGGTGATGAAAGGGCAGATTGCGCGTATGCATCGTGCGCTCGCACAGTTCATGCTGGATTTGCACACCGAACAGCACGGCTATGCTGAGAACTATGTTCCGTATCTGGTCAACCAGGATACGCTGTACGGCACCGGGCAGTTACCTAAATTCGCGGGTGATTTGTTCCACACCCGTCCGCTGGAAGAAGAAGCAGACAGCAGTAATTACGCGTTGATCCCGACAGCGGAAGTTCCGCTGACGAACCTGGTGCGTGATGAGATCATTGATGAAGACGATCTGCCGATCAAAATGACTGCGCATACGCCTTGTTTCCGCTCAGAAGCGGGATCTTATGGGCGTGATACGCGCGGTCTGATCCGTATGCACCAGTTCGATAAAGTTGAAATGGTGCAGATTGTTCGTCCGGAAGACTCCATGGCGGCGCTGGAAGAGATGACTGGCCACGCTGAAAAAGTGTTGCAGCTGCTGGGGCTTCCTTATCGTAAAGTGCTGCTGTGCTCGGGTGATATGGGCTTCGGCGCGTGCAAAACTTACGATCTGGAAGTGTGGGTGCCGGCGCAGGACACCTACCGCGAAATCTCTTCCTGCTCTAACGTGTGGGATTTCCAGGCTCGTCGTATGCAGGCGCGCTGCCGTAGCAAGTCCGACAAGAAAACCCGTCTGGTTCATACCCTGAATGGTTCCGGTCTGGCAGTTGGCCGTACGCTGGTGGCGGTAATGGAAAACTATCAGCAGGCTGATGGGAGAATTGAAGTGCCGGAAGTACTGCGTCCGTACATGAACGGCCTTGAGTTCATCGGCTAATCATCTGCCTGTAATGAATGTTAATTCTGAAAGCGCCTGCGGGCGCTTTTTTATTGCTTAGTTAAAACTTCGCTCTGTGCGGCGCCAGCACCAGGTTCGTATTTAACCCGCACAGAACTAGCCGAAGCTCTTTTTCAGTTTTTTGGCATGTCCTTCCTGAATGAGAACAATGCAGCCGCTATGGTGGGCAATAATTTTTACTGTGCGTTTTTCAGCGCCTGTTTCAGTCTTTTTAGTCCGGCATTCATCATGAATTTTTTCGACCGACAATTCTGTCTGTTTGCAAAAGTATTCTTTTGTTTTCAATAGAGTGAGCCGTATTGTCTTTTGTTAAGCCCAGTGCTGGATAAGTTTTACGAATCGTCGTGGTGCAAAAGGTGTCAGCGTCAAAAATCCGTGGATTGACAATGTCCTTACCGGTGGCATGATGCGCACGCAAACTGAACTTCCTCACGGTTTTTATCCATGTCCATCTATACCCGGCCAGTGCTGCTATTGCTCTGTGGCTTAATGCTGTTGACGCTGACGATCGCGACGTTAAATACGCTCGTGCCGCTCTGGCTCGCCCACGAAAACTTACCGACCTGGCAGGTTGGTATGGTGGGTTCTTCCTACTTCACTGGCAATTTGCTGGGTACGTTACTGACCGGGCGATTAATTCGCCGTCTGGGTTTTAACCGCAGTTATTATCTTGCTTCGCTGATTTTTGCCGCAGGCTGTGTTGGCCTGGGGCTAATGATTGGCTTCTGGAGCTGGATGGTTTGGCGCTTTGTCGCTGGTGTGGGCTGCGCGATGATTTGGGTGGTCGTGGAAAGCGCCCTGATGTGCAGCGGTACATCGCGAAATCGTGGGCGCCTGTTGGCAGCTTATATGATGGTTTACTATGTTGGCACAGTGCTTGGCCAGGTGATGGTCAGTAAGCTGCCGACAGATCTGATGAGCGTACTGCCGTGGACGACTGCGCTGGTGTTAACGGCGATCCTGCCGCTGCTGTTTACCCGCATTGTCAACCAGCAGAGTGAAGAGCAGGCTCCGACCTCGGTATGGCCGATGCTGCGCCTGCGCCATGCTCGCCTGGGCGTGAATGGCTGTATTATCTCCGGGATCATCCTTGGTTCACTGTACGGCTTGATGCCGCTTTATCTTTCGCACCAGGGGATCAGCGATTCGGGGATTGGTTTCTGGATGGCGCTGATGGTCAGCGCCGGTATTGTAGGGCAGTGGCCGATTGGTCGGCTGGCAGATCGTTTTGGCCGCCTGCTGGTGCTGCGTGTACAGGTGTTTGTCGTGATCGTGGGATGTTTTGCTATGTTGAGCAATGCCGCTATGGCTCCCGCGCTTTTTGTGCTCGGGACCGCAGGCTTTACCCTTTACCCGGTGGCGATGGCATGGGCCTGTGAGAAAGTGGAACATCACCAGCTGGTGGCAATGAACCAGGCGCTTCTGCTGAGTTACACCATTGGCAGCCTGCTTGGTCCGACGCTGACCGCAATGCTGATGCAAAGCTACTCAGATAGCTTGCTGTTTATCATGATTGCGGGTGTGTCGTTTATCTATCTGGTGATGCTGATGCGCAAAGCAGGACATCACCCAACGCCGGTGGCGCACGCCTGATATACGACTCTTGATAAATAAAAAAGCCACAACTGTGTGTTGTGGCTTTTTTGTCTCAGGAATGGCTCAGTACATCACTTTGTGACCGTACTGCTCCAGGATGCCTTTAACGCGCTCCATGGTCTCTTTCTTCGGCGGGTGAATGCCATCCAGCTTATACTCTTCGCCCATCGCCACCCATTTATGCTTGCCCAGCTCGTGATAGGGCAGGAGTTCGATTTTCTCGACGTTGCCCATGTCGCGGGTAAATTCACCAAGGCGATGGGCGGAATCGTCATCGTCAGACCAGCCGGGTACCACGACGTAACGGATCCAGACGTTGATATTTTTCTTCGATAAATACTGGGCGAATTCAAGGGTCCGGTGATTGGATACGCCGACCAGATTCTGGTGGATCTCATCGTTCATTTGCTTGAGATCGAGCATCACCAAGTCGGTAACTTCCAGCAATTCATCAATCACCGGATCGTAACGGCGCACAAAGCCGTTAGTATCGAGGCAGGTGTGGATGCCCTCTTTTTTACAGGCACGAAACCAGTCGCGAACGAATTCTGCCTGCAAGATTGCTTCTCCACCGGATGCCGTGACGCCACCGCCGGAGGCGTTCATAAAGTGCCGATAGGTAACGACATCTTTCATTAGTTCTTCAACGGTGATCTCTTTGCCACCATGTGTATCCCAGGTATCGCGGTTGTGGCAATACAGGCAGCGCATCAGGCAGCCCTGAAAGAAGGTGATAAAACGGATGCCCGGGCCGTCGACCGTGCCGCAGGATTCAAAGGAGTGGATGCGACCAATAACTGACATTGCGGTGTTTTCTCCAGATGTGGCCCATCCAGGGCCTGTGTCTGCGCAGTTTAATTCCTTCTGCGCTAAGTCTGTTTTGGCAGACATCCAGCAAGTATAGATGGCTGACGAAGCACACTTCAGGTGTTAAAAAGGCCCCACAGTCGTGGAGCCTTTATTATACGCTTTTTACTGCGTAGTTTCAGTCAATACCATTACATGGTCTGAGTGAAAGTACGAGTAATAACGTCCTGCTGCTGTTCTTTAGTCAGGGAGTTAAAGCGTACGGCATAACCAGAAACACGGATGGTCAGCTGCGGATATTTTTCCGGGTTTTCCATCGCGTCGAGCAGCATTTCGCGGTTCATGACGTTCACGTTCAGATGCTGACCACCTTCGATGGACGCTTCGTGATGGAAGTAACCATCCATCAGACCAGCCAGGTTGGTTTTACGGACTTCGTCATCTTTACCCAGCGCGTTCGGCACGATAGAGAAGGTGTAAGAGATACCATCTTTAGCGTAAGCAAACGGCAGTTTAGCAACGGAAGTCAGAGAGGCAACAGCACCTTTCTGGTCACGGCCGTGCATCGGGTTAGCACCCGGTCCGAACGGAGCACCAGCGCGACGACCATCCGGGGTGTTACCTGTTTTCTTACCGTACACAACGTTAGAAGTGATGGTCAGAACAGACTGAGTCGGGATAGCGTTGCGGTAAGTTGTCAGTTTCTGAATTTTCTTCATGAAACGTTCAACCAGGTCAACCGCCATATCATCAACGCGAGCGTCGTTGTTACCAAACTGCGGATATTCGCCTTCGATTTCGAAGTCGATAGCCAGACCGTCTTCGTCACGAATCGGTTTAACTTTCGCGTATTTGATAGCAGACAGGGAGTCAGCCGCTACGGACAGACCAGCGATACCGCAAGCCATGGTACGGATAACGTCACGATCGTGCAGCGCCATCAGTGAAGCTTCGTAGCTGTATTTGTCGTGCATGTAGTGGATGATGTTCAGCGCGGTGACGTACTGTTTAGCCAGCCAATCCATGAAGTGATCCATACGATCCATCACTTCGTCGAATTTCAGCACGTCGCCTTTGATCGGTTCAGATTTCGGACCAACCTGCATTTTCAGTTTTTCATCAACGCCGCCGTTGATGGCATACAGCATGGTTTTCGCCAGGTTAGCACGCGCACCGAAGAACTGCATTTGTTTACCCACAACCATCGGGCTTACACAGCAAGCAATTGCGTAGTCATCGTTGTTGAAGTCCGGACGCATCAGATCATCGTTCTCATACTGCAGAGAAGAGGTATCGATGGAGACTTTCGCAGCGAATTTTTTGAAGTTCAGCGGCAATTTTTCAGACCACAGAACAGTGATGTTCGGTTCCGGAGACGGGCCCATGGTGTACAGGGTGTTCAGGAAACGGAAGCTGTTTTTGGAAACCAGCGTACGGCCATCAACGCCCATACCACCGATAGATTCAGTTGCCCAAATCGGGTCGCCAGAGAACAGTTCATCATATTCAGGAGTACGCAGGAAGCGAACCATACGCAGTTTCATGACCAGGTGGTCAATCATTTCCTGAGCGTCTTGCTCAGTGATTTTGCCTGCTTTCAGGTCACGTTCGATGTACACGTCCAGGAAGGTGGATACGCGGCCGAAGGACATTGCAGCGCCGTTTTGAGACTTAACAGCGGCCAGGTAACCGAAGTAGGTCCACTGGATTGCTTCCTGAGCGTTGGTAGCCGGACCAGAGATATCGCAACCGTATTTCGCTGCCATCTCTTTGATCTGACCCAGTGCGCGATGCTGTTCAGCAATTTCTTCACGCAGACGGATAGTCGCTTCCAGGTTTACGCCATTTTCCAGATCAGACTGCAGAGACTGGAACTGAGCGTATTTGTCTTTCATCAGGAAGTCGATGCCGTACAGCGCAACGCGACGGTAGTCACCAATGATACGACCGCGGCCGTAAGCATCCGGCAGACCGGTCAGGACACCGGATTTACGGCAGTTCAGAATGTCTTTGGTGTAAACATCGAATACACCCTGGTTATGGGTTTTACGGTATTCGGTGAAGATTTTTTTAAGTTGCGGATCCAGTTCGCGGTTGTACGCTTTGCAGGAACCTTCAACCATTTTGATGCCGCCGAACGGAATGATTGCGCGTTTCAGCGGAGCTTCAGTTTGCAGGCCAACGATTTTCTCTAACGATTTGTTGATGTAACCAGCGTCGTGAGAAGTGATGGTTGATGCAATGGAGGTGTCAAAATCAACTGGCGCGTGGGTGCGGTTTTCCAGTTTAACGCCTTCCATGACCTTGTCCCACAGTTTGGTGGTCGCTTCAGTAGCGCCAGCCAGGAAGGACTCATCGCCTTCGTACGGGGTGTAGTTTTTCTGGATAAAGTCACGTACGTTGACTTCTTTCTGCCAGTCACCTTTCGCAAAACCTTCCCAGGCTGTGGCTAATTTTTCATTAAGCTCGGACATGTAACACCTACCTTCTTAAGTGGATTTTTTATTTACTGCCTGGAACAACCATTAATGATGATCGTTGCCACGCAGGTAAATGACCCAGTATGTCAACCCGACTAATAATCCTCCACCGATGATATTCCCGATTGTTACGGGGATCAGGTTATCAGTGATGAAATTCATAATGGTCAGGTGTGAGAAATTTTCCGGGCTGGAACCTACAGCGGTCCAGAACTCCGGGCTTGCAAAGTTGCGAATTACAATACCCATCGGGATCATAAACATATTCGCAATACTGTGTTCAAAACCGCTGGCAACAAACATCGCCACCGGCAGAACCATAATCATGGCTTTATCCATCAGGCTGCGACCGGAATAACTCATCCACACGGCCATACAAACCATCAGGTTAGCCAGAATGCCCAGCGCCACGGCTTCAATAAATGTGTGGTGTACTTTATGGTCTGCGGTTTGTAGCACGTTTAAGCCCCAGCCGCCGTTGGCGACCATATACTCGCCAGACAACCACATTAACAACACAAACAGTAGCGCACCCACCAGGTTGCCGACATAGACGTTAATCCAGTTGCGGGCCAGTTGCCCCCAGGTAATACGTCCACTGGCTTTAGCCACGACAATCAGTACGGTTGAAGTAAAGAGATCTGCACCGCAAATGATGCAAAGAATCAGCCCCAGGGAGAAGCAGACACCACCGATCAGTTTAGCAATACCGTACGGCATTGCACCGGAACCTGTGGTGGCGGTGATGTAGAAAACGAAAGCAATGGAGATAAACACACCTGCGGTAATCGCAAGATAGAAAGTCTTAAGCGGATGTTTAGTCGCTTTATAGACACCAGCTTCTTCGGCAACTTTGGCCATCTCGGCTGGAAGAATAAGATCAAAAGGGTTGTCAGCTTTCACACTAACTCTCTCTTTATTAAGTCGGCGACGAGATACTAACAAAGCATTATAGAAGAGAATTTGATATGGATCATATCTCGCCTGGCTTATAGGACCGCAAAGAGCGTGGTTTTTCTACGAATGCGGAGTAACTTGTTGATTATCAAAATAAAAATAAAGTTTAAAAATTGCAAAATGAGTTGAATTTTTTTATGTGCCCTCCCAAAAAACAGTTAATTAAAATGGAGTAATTGCCATAAGAAGTAACAATATTAGTTGGAGTGGATAATTATATTTACCCATATTTAACTTTCATATTACATATGGCTGTCATTGCCAAAAAATAAATAAAACGGGGCAATGAAATTGCCCCGTAATATAGCGTAGACCACTCATTAAGCCTACATATTGTCGTGCTACTTGTCGTTATTTCGACCAGAATGCCCGTTTGGCTCGTTGTAATTTTTCGTAAGCCGCTAACAGCGACTGATGCGCCGGGAATGCCTGCAGGGAACCGTCTGCCGGTTGCAGGTCGTAGAACGGCGCTTCACCGCTTAATGCGGCGCTGGCGGCTTCAACCGCTTGCGCACCATACATACGTACGAATGCATTCAGGTATTGTAGCGGCTCGCGCTCCTCTTCCTGCGCCAGTAATAATAATGTCTGCAGGCAGCGGTAGTAGTTGGCCCGTTCGGCGCTAAAGATCGAGGCATTGAATTCCATCGTCCATTCAGTCCAGGCTAATGCCTGATCCAAATCGCCGCCTGCCAGCGCCAGCATCGCTTTTAGTTCACCAATGCGCAGCGTGTACCAGCCATTGTCTTTACCGGTCGCCAGACCCAACAGCTCGCGAACGCGGGTGAAGTCATCATGACCTTCGTCATCAAGCTGCGCGATAAGGTTGAGGTACTCCTCTTTTTCCCATTCACTGCCAGGCAAAGAGAGAATTGTTTCGCGCAAATGGCTGCCCATGGTGTTGTTCGCCAGCCACAGATCTTCGGCCGGATAAATATCGGACATGCCAGGCACCAGAATACGGCAGGCGTAAACACCCAGATGCTCATAATCGGCAATATAGACTTCTTTATCTTCTGCCTTAAAGATAGCCATGAGTGTGGCGAACTCTTCTTCCGTCGTGCCTGCGAAGCTCCAGTCAACAAACGGATAATCCGCATCCTGCTTGAACAGATCCCAGGAGATCAAACCGCTGGAGTCGATAAAATGCGTTTCGAGGTTGGCATGCTCAGCCACTTCTTCATCATCAAAGGTTGGCGGTGTGAAGACATCCAGATCTTTCAACCCGCGGCCTTGCAGCAGCTCGGTAACAGTACGCTCAAGTGCCACGCCGAAATCAGGATGTGCGCCAAAAGAGGCAAAACAGGTGCCATTGGCCGGGTTGAACAGGACAACGCAGATAACCGGGTATTTACCGCCCAGGGAACCGTCGTAAGCGAAGATCGGGAAACCTTCCGCTTCCAGTTTGGCAATCGCTTCGACAACGCCCGGGTAGCGCGCCAGCACATCCTGCGGAATTTCTGGCAGGCTGATGCTCTCGGCAATAATGCGATTTTTAATATGGCGTTCGAACACTTCGGACAGCCCCTGCACGCGGGCTTCATTGCGCGTGTTCCCGGCGGACATGCCGTTAGAAACATATAAGTTGCCGACGATATTCATCGGGATATAAACCGTCTGCTCATCAGACTGGCGGGTAAACGGCAGGGCACAGATACCGCGCTCATCATTGCCGGATTGCAGATCAACGAGCATCCCGGCAGCCAGTTCGTTCTGCGGATCGTAGTAGGCGCGCAGACGCGCATCCAGAATGCCTTCCGGCAGAGAATCATCTTCCGGCAGCGGGAACCATTTCTCATTCGGATAATGAACGAACGGGCTCTGAGCGATAGCATCACCCAGCCAGAAATCAGCGAAGAAGTAGTTGGTGGACAGACGCTCGAAATACTCGCCCAGCGCAGAGGCCAGCGCGGCTTTTTTGGTCGCACCTTTGCCGTTGGTGAAGCACAGCGCGCACTCTTTATCGCGAATATGCACTGACCAGACGTTTGGCACCGGATTCAGCCATGAGGCCTCTTCGATGTTAAAACCGAGATCGGTGAGCTTTTGCTGGAAGCGAGCGATGGAATCTTCCAGCGCGGCGTCTTTGCCGGGAATAAATGTTTGAGTCATGGCGGTCACTTTTTTCGTACGTAAAGCGCGCAATGATACGGGTTTTGCGTGACTGACGCTATCTTCCACGTCTGACCGACGAAAATAAAACTTATGGCTATGATTAAGAAAAGTAACGACTGTTCAGGCATAAAAAATGAAAGCGTTTGATCTGCATCGCATGGCGCTCGACAAGGTCCCTCTTGAGTTTCTCGGGGAAGTCGCACTGCGTAGTGTCTATACCTTTGTTTTGGTCTTTTTATTTCTCAAAATCACCGGACGACGCGGCGTACGCCAGATGTCCCTGTTTGAGGTGCTGATAATCCTGACTCTGGGATCGGCGGCCGGGGATGTCGCTTTTTACGACGATGTTCCCATGCTGCCGGTGCTGGTGGTTTTTATCACTTTAGCGTTGCTCTACCGGTTTGTGATGTGGCTGATGTCGCACAGCGAAAAGCTGGAAGATTTGCTGGAAGGCAAACCGGTTGTCATTGTTGAGAATGGCGAACTGGCCTGGGAAAAGGTGCATGCGGCGAACATGACCGAGTTCGAGTTCTTTATGGAGCTACGTTTAAATGGCGTGGAACAACTCGGACAGATTCGTCTGGCAATAATGGAAACCAACGGTCAAATCAGCGTTTATTACTTCCCGGACGATGAGGTGAAACCCGGGTTATGTATTTTGCCTGAAGGTTGCAGTGAGCGTTTCACGACGGTTCCCGAAGCGGGGGATTATGTTTGTGTCCGCTGCAGTAAAATTGTCGCCATGCATAAAGGGGAAAAGCAATCTTGCCCGCGTTGTGCAAATCCGGAATGGTCGAAGGCAAGCCGGGCTGTTCGCGTGACATAACAGCGTTTTTATCGGGTCTGGGGTGAGCAAACAAAACTTTCTGCTATGTGAGTTAGCGCACATCTTGCCGCTGGCACCCATTACCCGTTGCGGCGCGTAGCGCTGAATGATAAAACCGATGTCACAGGAATAACTTATTGCTTTATAGCGTGGTGAGGGGAAATGACTCAGGTCTTTAATTTTAGTTCTGGCCCGGCAGTATTACCGGCGGATGTGCTCAAACAAGCGCAACAAGAGCTGTGCGACTGGCAAGGTCTTGGAACGTCGGTGATGGAAATTAGCCATCGTGGTAAAGAGTTTATCCACGTGGCGGAAGAAGCAGAAAAGGATTTTCGCGACCTGCTGAATATTCCCTCTAACTATAAGGTTCTGTTCTGTCACGGCGGCGGTCGCGGCCAGTTCGCGGCTGTTCCGCTGAACTTGCTGGGCGATAAAACCACCGCTGACTACGTTGATGCGGGCTACTGGGCGGCGAGCGCGGTAAAAGAAGCGAAAAAATACTGCTCACCGAACGTTATTGACGCCAAAATCACTGTTGATGGTCTGCGCGCGGTGAAACCGATGCGCGACTGGCAACTGAGCGATAATGCGGCCTATCTGCACTACTGTCCGAACGAAACGATCGACGGTATTGCGATCGATGAAACACCGAACTTCGGTGATGTGGTTGTCGCCGCTGACTTCTCCTCGACTATTCTCTCTCGTCAGATTGACGTAAGCCGTTTTGGCGTGATCTACGCAGGCGCGCAGAAAAATATCGGCCCGGCGGGTTTGACGCTGGTGATTGTGCGCGAAGATCTGCTGGGTAAAGCGCATCAGGCTTGCCCGTCGATCCTGGATTACACCGTGCTGAACGAAAACGACTCGATGTTTAACACGCCCCCGACCTTTGCCTGGTATCTCTCTGGACTGGTGTTTAAGTGGCTGAAAAAACAGGGCGGTGTGGCAGCAATGGACAAAATCAACCAGCAAAAAGCCGATCTGTTGTACGGCGTGATCGACAGCAGCGATTTCTACCGCAACGATGTGGCGAAAGCGAACCGCTCGCGCATGAATGTGCCGTTCCAGCTGGCAGATAGCGCGCTCGATAAAGTCTTCCTGGAGGAGTCGTTCGCTGCGGGTCTGCACGCGCTGAAAGGTCACCGTGTTGTCGGCGGGATGCGCGCCTCTATCTATAATGCGATGCCGTTAGCTGGTGTACAGGCGCTCACTGATTTCATGGTCGATTTCGAACGCCGCCACGGTTAATCGCACTGTTTTGACGTACCCCCGTAGTTTCACTGCGGGGGTTTTATTCTGTTAGTTGAGAGTGAAGTTTCATGGAATGCCTGACGTTACAACCCATCGCGCGAGTAGATGGCACCATCAATCTGCCTGGTTCAAAGAGTGTCTCCAACCGCGCCTTGTTGCTGGCCGCATTCGCTCGTGGCACGACTGTTCTGACTAACTTGCTGGACAGTGATGATGTGCGCCACATGCTCAATGCCCTCAGCGCGCTGGGAGTTCATTACACGTTGTCTGCCGATCGTACCCGTTGTGAAGTGACGGGGGTTGGTGGCCCGCTGCATTCAGCAGAAAAACTGGAGCTGTTTCTGGGTAACGCAGGAACTGCCATGCGTCCGTTGGCCGCCGCGCTGTGTCTTGGCGAAAACAATATTGTGCTGACTGGCGAGCCGCGCATGAAAGAGCGTCCGATTGGCCATCTGGTTGATGCGCTTCGTCAGGGCGGGGCAAAGGTTGATTATCTTGAGCAGGAAAATTATCCGCCACTGCATTTGCGCGGTGGCTTTACGGGCGGTGAAGTGAGTGTCGATGGCAGCGTTTCCAGCCAGTTTTTAACCGCATTGCTGATGGCAGCCCCGCTGGCGCCCAACGACACGGTTATCACTATCAAAGGTGACCTGGTATCCAAACCGTATATTGATATCACACTGCATCTGATGAAGACCTTTGGCGTTGAGGTTGAAAATCAGCAATATCAACGCTTTGTTGTGCGCGGTGCGCAGCAATACCAGTCCCCGGGCCATTATCTGGTCGAGGGTGATGCGTCTTCTGCTTCTTATTTCCTCGCGGCCGGTGCAATCAAAGGCGGTACGGTGAAAGTGACCGGTATAGGCCGTAACAGCGTGCAGGGCGATATTCGCTTTGCTGATGTGCTGGAAAAAATGGGCGCGACCGTGGTCTGGGGCGATGATTATATTGCCTGCACCCGTGGTGAGTTGAACGCCATCGATATGGATATGAACCACATTCCCGATGCGGCAATGACCATCGCGACGGCAGCGCTGTTTGCCAAAGGCACGACCACTCTGCGTAATATCTATAACTGGCGCGTAAAAGAGACCGATCGCTTGTTCGCGATGGCGACAGAGTTGCGTAAAGTCGGGGCCGAAGTGGAAGAGGGCGAAGACTATATTCGCGTGACGCCGCCTGCCAGGCTGCAGCTTGCGGAAATCGCGACTTATAACGACCACCGTATGGCGATGTGTTTCTCGCTGGTGGCGCTGTCTGATACGCCGGTTACCATTCTTGATCCGAAATGTACAGCGAAGACCTTCCCGGACTATTTCGAGCAATTAGCCGATATTAGTACGCTGGCATAACTTCCCTTCTTGCGGGCTGGTGTAAATCAGCCCGCTTCCCGCGCAATTATTCTACACTCAGCTGCATCCTCTTCGGTTATTCGCACGCAACAGTAACGGTTGTGGACATTGGCGCGTATAATGCGCGCGGTTATGTAACGATATGCCTTGATTAAGGAGAGAAAGATGACGGCAATTGCCCCGGTAATTACCATTGATGGGCCAAGCGGCGCGGGTAAAGGCACGCTTTGCAAGGCAATGGCGGAAGCGTTGCAATGGCATCTGTTGGATTCAGGCGCAATTTATCGTGTTCTGGCGCTTGCTGCGCTGCATCACCATGTCGATGTTTCTTCCGAAGATGTTTTGGTTCCGCTGGCAGCGCACCTGGATGTGCGTTTCGTGTCAACAAATGGCCATCTGGAAGTCATTCTGGAAGGCGAAGATGTCAGCAGCGAAATCCGTACTCAGGACGTGGCAAATGCAGCCTCGCAGATTGCAGCGTTTCCGCGAGTGCGTGAAGCGTTATTGCGTCGCCAGCGCGCATTCCGTGACGCGCCGGGACTTATCGCCGATGGGCGTGATATGGGGACTGTTGTTTTTCCTGATGCGCCGGTAAAAATTTTTCTTGACGCTTCTTCTGAAGAGCGTGCGCATCGGCGCATGCTACAGTTGCAGGAGAAAGGCTTTAGTGTTAACTTTGAACGCCTTTTGGCCGAGATAAAGGAACGTGACGATCGCGATCGAAACCGTCCTGTTGCACCGCTGGTTCCCGCTGCTGATGCTTTAGTACTGGATTCAACCAGTTTAAGTATTGAGCAAGTGATTGAGAAAGCGCTACAATATGCTCGCCAAAAATTGGCTCTCGCATAAGCGACCGAATTCGTAGTACCTGCTGCAATGGAATGTGAGCAGGCATGTGAAACAACCCCATCCGGCATGAAGCCAGGTGGACGTTAAATTGAAGAATCCTGAAGATTATCAATATGACTGAATCTTTTGCTCAACTCTTTGAAGAGTCCCTGAAAGAAATCGAAACCCGCCCGGGTTCTATCGTTCGTGGTGTTGTTGTTGCTATCGACAAAGACGTAGTTCTGGTTGACGCCGGTCTGAAATCTGAGTCCGCCATTCCGGCAGAGCAGTTCAAAAACGCCCAGGGCGAGCTGGAAATCCAGGTTGGTGACGAAGTTGACGTTGCCCTGGATGCAGTAGAAGACGGCTTCGGTGAAACCCTGCTGTCCCGTGAAAAAGCTAAACGTCACGAAGCTTGGATCACGCTGGAAAAAGCTTACGAAGACGCTGAAACTGTTACCGGTGTTATCAACGGCAAAGTCAAGGGCGGCTTCACTGTTGAGCTGAACGGTATTCGCGCGTTCCTGCCGGGTTCCCTGGTAGACGTTCGTCCGGTCCGTGACACTCTGCACCTGGAAGGCAAAGAGCTTGAATTCAAAGTAATCAAGCTGGACCAGAAACGTAACAACGTTGTTGTTTCACGTCGTGCGGTTATCGAATCCGAAAACAGCGCAGAGCGCGATCAACTCCTGGAAAACCTGCAGGAAGGCATGGAAGTTAAAGGTATCGTTAAGAACCTCACTGACTACGGTGCATTCGTTGATCTGGGTGGCGTTGACGGCCTGCTGCACATCACCGATATGGCATGGAAACGCGTTAAGCATCCGAGCGAAATCGTAAACGTTGGCGACGAAATCACTGTTAAAGTGCTGAAATTCGACCGCGAACGTACTCGTGTTTCCCTGGGCCTGAAACAGCTGGGCGAAGATCCGTGGGTAGCTATCGCTAAACGTTACCCGGAAGGCACCAAGCTGACTGGTCGCGTGACCAACCTGACCGACTACGGCTGCTTCGTTGAAATCGAAGAAGGCGTTGAAGGCCTGGTTCACGTTTCCGAAATGGATTGGACCAACAAAAACATCCACCCGTCCAAAGTTGTTAACGTCGGCGACGTAGTGGAAGTTATGGTTCTGGATATCGACGAAGAACGTCGTCGTATCTCCCTGGGCCTGAAACAGTGCAAATCCAACCCGTGGCAGCAGTTCGCAGAAACCCACAACAAGGGTGACCGCGTTGAAGGTAAAATCAAGTCTATCACTGACTTTGGTATCTTCATCGGCCTGGACGGCGGTATCGATGGCCTGGTTCACCTGTCTGACATCTCCTGGAACGTTGCAGGCGAAGAAGCAGTTCGTGAATACAAAAAAGGCGACGAAATCGCAGCCGTTGTTCTGCAGGTTGACGCAGAGCGTGAGCGTATCTCTCTGGGCGTTAAACAGCTCGCCGAAGATCCGTTCAACAACTACGTTGCACTGAATAAGAAAGGCGCAATCGTAAACGGTAAAGTTACTGCTGTTGACGCTAAAGGCGCGACCGTAGAACTGGCTGACGGCGTTGAAGGTTACCTGCGCGCTTCTGAAGCTTCCCGTGACCGCGTTGAAGACGCAACTCTGGTTCTGAATGTTGGCGACGATGTTGAAGCTAAATTCACCGGTGTTGATCGTAAAAACCGCGTAGTTAGCCTGTCTGTTCGTGCGAAAGACGAAGCTGACGAGAAAGATGCAATCGCTTCTGTTAACAACAAACAGGAAGAAGGCAACTTCTCTAACGCTATGGCTGAAGCTTTCAAAGCAGCGAAAGGCGAGTAATATCAAGCGCTCTGAATTCTTTACGCTGTACCAGGACGTAAGTCACACGGCTGCAGCGTGAACGATGATGAGTTACTTGACAGATCACAGGATTCGTCCTGTAATCAATGACAAAGGGCGGCTACGGCCGCCCTTGTTAAAGCTAGTAAAGCTAATTTTGCGTTGAAGGAAACCGGAGGAATCATGACCAAGTCAGAATTGATTGAAAGACTTGCAAGCCAGCAGTCGCATATTCCGGCTAAAGCTGTGGAAGATGCTGTAAAAGAGATGCTGGAGCATATGGCCTCTACTCTTGCCCAGGGCGAGCGCATTGAGATCCGCGGTTTCGGCAGTTTTTCTCTGCACTATCGTGCACCTCGCACCGGGCGTAACCCGAAAACAGGCGATAAAGTGGATCTGGAAGGAAAATACGTTCCGCACTTTAAACCGGGTAAAGAATTACGTGACCGCGCCAATATTTATGAGTAATTTTTAGCTACACGCTGAAATTCACTTCGACGAAAAAGGCACCTGTGGGTGCTTTTTTTGTTTCTCTGACCTCTTTATTTCTGAAGCTACTTCGCACAATTTTGCAGATGCCCTGTAAGAGCGTCGAAATCCAACAGCCTGTACCGCAAAACAGCTATTCCAAACAGAAAATCCTGGCGACAGCGGGCATACTCTCCACGCAACAAGGAGGTATGCATGACGTTACCGGCATTAGCTATATGCCTGATAATTGGCATTTTGCCATTACAGTGGATGCCTTCACTACCAACGCCAGGGTATGTGTGGTTTCTGATTGCCATCGGATGTCTGTTTGCGTGTTTTCGTTCTCGCCTTTTTCGTTATTGCGCAGTCACATTACTTGCATTCGCATGGGGATTGCTGTCAGCAATGCAGGCAGTCTGGCCTGGCGAGCATCTACCTGGAGCGAGTCACCAGGCAGAAGTGGTAATTACCGATACGGATCATATGACCCGGCACTGGGGCAAAATCACTCGTCTGGACGGTAAACGCCTGTTTCCGTCAGCAGGAATAAGCTTCTATGGCCAGTATTTGCCGGAGCCAGTTTGTACTGGCCAGCGATGGATAATGACAATTAGAGCACGTGCCGTCCACGGGCAACTGAATGATGGGGGCTTCGACTCGCAGCGTTATGCAATAACTTCCCATCGTCCGCTGAGTGGCCGTTTTATGGATGCCCGTCTGAGCGACCCCCAGTGCACATGGCGCTCGCGCTACCTGCAATCATTAACCGAAACGCTGACTAAGTACCCATGGCGGCAGGTGATAGTGGCCTTAGGAATGGGCGAACGCGCAACGTTGGATGCCAGTGTCAAAGATATCATGCGGCAAACCGGTACGGCGCATTTAATGGCGATATCAGGGCTACATATTGCTCTGGCGGCAATGTTGGGCTGGCTGGTTGTTCGTGGTGTGCAATTTTTCTTTCCCGGCGGCTGGATTGGCTGGCGTTTACCCTTGCTTACTGGCGTAGGGTTTGCAATAAGCTACGCCTGTCTGACTGGTCTACAGCCTCCTGCATTGCGTACCGCTATTTCTCTTAGCGTCTGGGCCGCGTTACGGCTATCCGGGCGATTGTGGTCGCCCTGGCAGGTATGGCTTTGTTGCATTGCCGCTATCTTATTTACCGATCCCCTCGCTGTGTTATCAATCAGTCTGTGGCTGTCCGCTTTCGCAGTAGCCGCGCTGCTGTTTTGGTATCAATGGCTACCAGCCTCAACAAAACAACATACTAAGCTGGTCCAGGACAGTATCAATTTGCTTCATCTACAAGTAGGGATGACGTTATTGCTGCTTCCTGTGCAGTTATCAATTTTCCACGGCATAAGTCTGAGTTCACTAGCTGCAAATTTATTGGCTATTCCGTTGGTAACGTTTATTACCGTACCGCTCATTTTACTGGGAATGTTGCTGCACTTGATTGGTCCTGTGACGGGGGAATTGGCTTGCTGGTACCTTGCAGATAAGACACTGGATTTCCTGTTTGCTTTTCTGCACTGGCTACCTGCCGGTTGGCTTAATGTGGATATGCGCTGGCAGTGGCTGGCCTGGTTGCCGTGGCTGGCGCTGATCGTTTGGCGTTTGCATTTATGGCGGAACGTACCGGCGCTGTGTCTGGTATGTCTGACATTGCTTACTCTGCCGTTCTGGCGCAATGAACGGCAGGGGGAGTGGGCAGTGCATATGCTTGACGTCGGGCAGGGCCTGGCAATGGTGATTGAACGTAATGGCAAAGCGATACTTTATGACACTGGCGTCGCGTGGCCGGGCGGCGATAGTGGACAACAGTTGATTATTCCATGGCTGCGTTGGCATGCGCTGCAGCCCGAAGGCGTTATTTTGAGTCATGAACATCTGGATCATCGCGGGGGTCTGGACTCCTTGCTGGAAACCTGGCCGGCATTATGGATCCGTAGCACACTGGGTTGGGCTGCACATCAACCATGCTTTCGTGGTCAGCAATGGCAATGGCAGGGATTAATATTTACCGTTCATTGGCCGCTAAGCGGTACCGGGACGAAAGGAAACAACCGTTCTTGCGTAGTCAGAGTCGATGACGGTCAACACAGCTTCCTGCTCACAGGCGATATTGAAGCGGCAGGTGAGATGGCAATGCTGAGCCACTACTGGACGCATTTGCAGTCTACACTAGTGCAAGTGCCTCATCATGGAAGCAATAGTTCATCATCGCTGCCGTTTGTGCAGCGAATTGGCGGCGAAGCAGCACTGGCGTCGGCGTCGCGTTACAACGCCTGGCGATTTCCCTCGATAAAGGTGATCGACCGCTACCGTGAACAGGGGTATCGCTGGTACGACACACCACATCAAGGGCAGTTAACGGTATCGTTTACGCCACAGGGCTGGGAAATCCATAGCTTACGAGATCAACTTTTACCGCGTTGGTATCATCAGTGGTTTGGCGTCCCCAGTGATAACGGGTAGAATATGCGGCTATTTCAACAAGTGCTGGTTTTTTGAATGCATAACGACAAAGATCTCTCCACGTGGCAGACATTCCGCCGATTATGGCCAACTATTGCGCCTTTCAAAGCGGGTCTGATCGTGTCGGGGATAGCGTTAATCCTCAACGCAGCCAGCGATACCTTTATGTTATCGCTGCTCAAACCGTTACTGGATGATGGTTTTGGTAAAACCGACCGCTCTGTGCTGCTGTGGATGCCGCTGGTGGTTATTGGGTTGATGATCCTGCGAGGCATCACCAGCTACATCTCCAGTTACTGCATTTCCTGGGTTTCCGGAAAGGTGGTGATGACCATGCGCCGTCGCCTGTTCAGCCATATGATGGGCATGCCGGTTTCATTTTTTGATAAGCAATCTACAGGCACTTTACTTTCGCGTATTACCTATGATTCTGAACAGGTCGCTTCCTCGTCCTCCGGCGCATTGATTACTGTTGTGCGTGAGGGGGCATCGATCATCGGCTTGTTTATCATGATGTTCTGGTACAGTTGGCAGCTCTCGTTGATTCTCATTGTGCTGGCGCCGATCGTTTCGATAGCGATTCGCGTGGTTTCCAAACGCTTTCGTAACATCAGTAAAAATATGCAAAACACGATGGGGCAGGTGACCACCAGCGCGGAGCAGATGCTGAAAGGGCATAAAGAAGTGCTGATGTTTGGCGGCCAGGAAGTAGAAACCAGCCGTTTTGATAAAGTCAGCAACAAGATGCGCTTGCAGGGCATGAAAATGGTCTCGGCATCGTCTATTTCCGATCCTGTTATCCAGCTTATTGCGTCACTGGCGCTGGCGTTTGTGCTGTATGCCGCCAGCTTTCCAAGCGTAATGTCCACCTTGAGTGCGGGTACTATCACCGTTGTCTTTTCTTCGATGATCGCGCTTATGCGCCCGTTGAAATCCCTGACCAACGTCAATGCTCAGTTCCAGCGTGGTATGGCGGCATGCCAGACACTGTTTGCGATTCTGGATAGCGAGCAAGAAAAAGACGAAGGCACGCGGGTGATTGAACGTGCGCGCGGTGATATTGAGTTTCGCAACGTGACCTTCACCTATCCGGGGCGTGAAACGCCAGCCTTGCGCAATATCAACCTGACGATTCCGGCGGGCAAAACCGTCGCACTGGTAGGGCGTTCTGGCTCGGGTAAATCGACGCTGGCAAGCCTGATCACGCGTTTTTATGACGTCGACGAAGGCCAGATCCTGATGGATGGTCACGACTTACGTGAATATAAGCTCACGTCGTTGCGTGACCAGGTTGCGCTGGTGTCGCAAAACGTACATCTGTTTAATGATACGGTTGCCAATAATATCGCTTACGCACGTACCGAACAGTACAGCCGCGAAGAGATTGAGCAAGCAGCGAAAATGGCCTATGCCTACGACTTTATCAATAAGATGGATGAAGGGCTGGATACGGTGATTGGGGAAAACGGCGTGCTGCTTTCAGGCGGTCAGCGCCAGCGCATCGCGATTGCCCGCGCGCTGCTGCGCGACAGCCCGATCCTCATTCTTGATGAAGCGACCTCGGCGCTCGATACCGAATCTGAACGAGCCATTCAGGCCGCACTGAACGAGCTGCAAAAGAACCGTACCTCAATGGTGATTGCTCACCGTTTGTCGACCATCGAACAGGCCGACGAAATTGTGGTGGTGGAAGATGGCCGTATCGTTGAACGTGGCACCCATGCGGATCTGCTGGAACAACGTGGGGTCTATGCTCAGCTTCACAAAATGCAGTTTGGCGAATGATTGCACGCATCTGGTCCGGTGAATCCCCGCTGTGGCTGCTGTTGCTACCGCTCTCATGGCTTTACGGCCTGGTGAGCGGTGCCATTCGTTTCGCCTATCGCATTGGTTTAAAAAAATCCTGGCGTGCACCGGTTCCTGTTGTGGTCGTTGGCAATCTGACGGCAGGCGGCAACGGTAAAACGCCCGTTGTCATCTGGTTGGTGGAGCAACTACAGCAGCGTGGCATACGTGTTGGCGTGGTGTCGCGTGGCTACGGTGGTAAAGCAGCTCATTACCCGCTCGTGCTGACACCCGAAACCACTACGGCTCAGGCCGGGGATGAACCGGTACTGATTTATCAACGCACTGGCGCGCCGGTTGCGGTTTCTCCCGTCAGAAGCGACGCCGTCAGTGCGATTCTTGCGCAATACCCGGTACAACTGATCATTACGGATGACGGTTTGCAACATTATAAGCTGGCGCGTGATAAGGAAATTGTCGTTGTTGATGGCGTCAGGCGTTTTGGCAATGGCTGGTGGTTGCCCGCAGGGCCGATGCGTGAGCGGGCGTCGCGTTTAAAAAGTGTGGATGCCATCATTACCAACGGCGGTGTAGCCAGAGCGGAAGAGATCCCGATGCGTTTGCGCCCTGGACTGGCTGTTAATCTGCGTACCGGCGAACGCCGTGACGTTCACACACTGACCAATATCGTTGCGATGGCAGGAATCGGCCATCCGCCGCGTTTCTTTGCTACTCTCACCGAGTGTGGTGCAACGCTGCAAAAGACGGTAGCGCTTGCCGATCATCAGGCGTTATCACTGCATGAGGTAAAGCCACTGGTGAAACCGGGGCAGACACTGGTGATGACCGAAAAAGACGCGGTAAAGTGTCGGTCATTTGCTGAGGATAACTGGTGGTATTTGCCTGTAGACGCACAGCTCGAGGGGGAGCAGGCGCAAAAATTACTACAGGAATTGTTCACTCTGGCGCGCTGACGGTTGTTGCATCGGCTGCGCCCTGTTAGATAAACAGGAACCTCCATGTCCGTGCCACAACTTTCGTTGACTGCTGCCCGTCATCTGCATCTCGCAGCCCAGGGACTATTACGTAAACCTTCCCGTCGGGCAAAACCGTGCGATATTCTCTCCACTATTCAGCGCATGTCGCTGTTGCAAATTGACACCATCAATATTGTTGCCCGCAGCCCTTATCTGGTGCTTTTTAGCCGCCTTGGGCACTACCCGCAGCACTGGCTTGATGACGCGCTACGCAACGGTGACCTGATGGAGTACTGGGCGCATGAAGCCTGTTTTCTGCCGCGTGAAGATTTTGCGCTGGTGCGCCATCGCATGCTGGCGCCAGATAAAATGGGCTGGAAGTATCGCGAAGCGTGGATGCAGGAACATGCGGCGGAAATAGAGCAGCTCATTGCACATATTGCGCAAAATGGTCCGGTGCGTTCGGCAGATTTTGAACATCCACGTAAAGGTGCCAGCGGCTGGTGGGAGTGGAAGCCGCATAAGCGGCATCTGGAAGGGCTATTTACGGCCGGAAAAGTGATGGTGGTGGAACGTCGCAATTTCCAGCGTGTTTATGATTTAACGCAGCGTGTTGTGCCGCACTGGGATGATGCTCGCGATCTGCTCTCACAGGATGCTGCGGAGTACCAGATGCTGGAAAACAGCGCTCGCAGTTTAGGACTGTTTCGCGCCCAGTGGCTGGCGGATTACTACCGCTTGCGGAACGTAGCATTACCGTTAGTGCTGGAGAAGATGCAGGATGCGGGAACCATTTATCCCGTCAATGTCGAAAACATAGGTCCGGCCTGGCTGCATGCCTCCTTATTGCCGCTGCTTGAACAGGCGCAGGCTGGCAAACTTGTCGCTACTCATAGCGCGGTGCTTTCACCGTTTGATCCCGTAGTCTGGGATCGTAAACGGGCCGAACAACTGTTCGATTTTAGCTACCGTCTGGAGTGCTATACCCCGGCCCCGAAACGACAATTTGGCTATTTTGTGTTGCCATTGTTGCATCGTGGCCGACTGGTGGGGCGTATGGATGCAAAAATGCACCGTAAAGCGGGCATACTGGAGATTATTGCCCTGTATCTGGAAGATGGCGTTAAACCCGGGCATTCGCTGGAAAAGGGGTTGCTAGGCGCGATTACCGACTTTGCCCGCTGGCAGGGGGCGTCGCGGGTCACGTTCTCGCGACTGCCTGCGGGGTTATTTGCCGCATGCCGCGCCGGGCTGGAAATAGACGCGGCGTAAGAAATGAATATGATAAGCTTAAACCGTTAATTATCGGTGTATCAGGAGGAAAGATGGATCACCGTTTACTTGAAATTATTGCCTGCCCGGTGTGTAACGGCAAACTGAATTACACCCAGGATAAACAAGAACTAATCTGCAAAATCGACAGCCTCGCCTATCCGGTGCGGGACGGTATTCCGGTATTACTGGAAACCGAAGCTCGTTCATTAACTGCCGAAGAGAGCCGGCCATGAGTTTCGTTGTTATCATTCCCGCGCGTTATGCTTCCACTCGCTTGCCCGGCAAACCTTTAGTCGACATTAACGGTAAGCCCATGGTGGTGCATGTGCTGGAGCGCGCCCGTGAATCCGGCGCTGAGCGTATTATCGTGGCGACGGACAACGAAGAGGTGATGCATGCGGTCCAGGCGGTTGGCGGTGAAGTCTGTATGACCCGCGCCGATCATCAGTCCGGCACTGAACGCCTTGCCGAAGTCGTGGAAAAATGCGGTTTCAGCGACGATACCGTCATCGTCAATGTGCAGGGTGATGAACCCATGATCCCGCCGGCGATTATTCGCCAGGTGGCAGAAAATCTCGCCGCGCGTGATGTTGGAATGGCAACGCTGGCGGTACCGATTCACAGCGCGGAAGAGGCGTTCAACCCGAACGCGGTGAAAGTGGTGATGGACGCCGAGGGTTACGCGCTCTACTTCTCCCGCGCCACGATCCCCTGGGATCGCGACCGTTTTGCACAATCTCGCGAGACGATTGGCGATACCTTCCTGCGCCATATCGGCATTTATGGCTATCGCGCCGGTTTTATCCGCCGTTATGTCAGCTGGCAAACCAGCCCGCTTGAGCAGATAGAGATGCTGGAGCAACTGCGTGTGCTCTGGTACGGCGAGAAAATCCACGTTGCCGTTGCCAGTGTGGTGCCGGGAACCGGTGTAGATACCCCGGAAGATCTGGCGCGCGTCCGCCAGGAGCTGCGTTAATCCCTCCATCCCCTCCATCCCCTCCAGCCGGAGGGGATTTGCCGCTGGCCGGCGAAATTCTTATGCTGTTTTGATCTCATCAGGATGACATCTATGCTATCGGCGCTCATTATAAAAGCAGTCATCTTTGTGAGGGCAATCTGCTATGGAACAACTGCGCGCTGAACTGAGTCATCTGTTGGGTGAAAAACTGAGCCGCATGGAGTGCGTCAGCGAAAAGCCGGATTCCGCACTCTGGGCGCTGTATGACAGCCAGGGTAATCCGATGCCGCTGCTGGCACGAAGCTTCTCAACGCCTGGCATTGCGCGACAGTTAGCCTGGAAGATATCAATGCTGGCGCGCGGCGGGGCTGTTCGCATGCCAGTTGTTTATGGTGTCATGACGCATGAAGAGCATCCGGGGCCGGATGTGCTGCTCATCGAACGCCTGCGCGGCGTACCGGTTGAAGCGCCAGCGCGTACGCCTGAGCGCTGGGAGCAGCTTAAAGATCAAATCGTTGAGGCATTACTTTTCTGGCACCGCCAGGATAGCCACGGTTGCGTTGGCACCGTTGACAGTACCCAGGAAAATATCTGGCCTTCCTGGTATCGCCAGCGCGTGGAAGTGCTGTGGACCACGCTCAACCAGTATCACAATACCGGGTTGACGATGCAGGATAAGCGCGTGCTGTTTCGTACTCGCGAGTGCCTGCCCGCGCTGTTTGATGGTTTTAACGATAACTGTGTGCTGGTGCATGGCAGCTTTAACTTGCGCAGTATGTTGAAGGATGCCCGCAGCGACCAGTTACTGGCAATGGTTGGGCCTGGCATTATGCTCTGGGCGCCGCGCGAATATGAATTGTTCCGGCTGGTGGAAGGTGCGCAGGCAGAAGGATTGCTCTGGCATTATCTCCAGCGCGCGCCGGTTGCGGAATCCTTCCTGTGGCGGCGCTGGCTCTACCTGTTATGGGATGAAGTGGCGCAGTTGGTGAATACCGGACGGTTTAACCGCGCTAACTTCGATCTTGCCTCGAAATCCCTACTCCCCTGGCTGGTCTGAGCTGCCTTTCAGCCACTGCCAGAGACGCCCTAACGTTTCATAACCCACCCGGTCGCTGTGCATCAGCCACACCGGGGATGGGATAATGCGTTCCCACGGATTAAGCGGTGAGGCAATTGCCAGTTGGTTTGCCGGCGCGGGCAATGGATGCAGGCCAGCATGCTGGAAGAAAATCATTGCGCGTGGCAGATGAGACGCTGAAGTCACCAGCAGGAAAGGCGCATCGCCAATCGCCTCTTTCACCGCGAGCGCTTCCCGCTCGGTATCTTTCGGTTGATCCAGCGTTATGATGGCGCTACGCGGCACGCCCAGGCTTTCAGCGACGCGTGCGCCAGCTTCCGCCGTGCTGACCGGGTTGGTTTGCGCCGCCGCACCGGTAAAGATCATTTTCGAACCAGGGTTGGCCTGCCACAGACGAATGCCCTCCGTCAGACGCGGCAGGCTGTTATTAATCAGGTTTGAACTCGGTGCCCACGCATCGTTCCAGGTATAACCACCACCGAGAATCACGATGTATTTTATCGGCTGCGTACCGCGCCAGGTGGGATAGGTGTCTTCAATCGGTTTTAAAAAGCGATCGGCAACGGGCTGCATACTCAACAGCAATAAAACCAGCCACCCGACGCTGATAAGGACTTTGCCGGTTTTCTGCCAGCGGCTAAACCAGATCAGCGCAATGCCCAGTCCGATCAGCAAAAGCAAAAAAGGCAGAGGCAGCATCAGGCCGCCGATGTATTTTTTGAGAGTAAAAAGCACCGTATCCGTCTCCTTTTTGACCATATAGCAGGCCTTTTGCGCCGATCTTACACCAGATGGGTTCATTATCGGCACGGCTGTGACAAAATAGCGGTTTTGCCAGGAGCGTGGAGCACCCATGAAGGATCGCAATTTCGACGATATTGCCGAGAAGTTCTCGCGCAACATCTACGGCACGACTAAAGGTCAGCTGCGTCAGGCGATTCTGTGGCAGGATCTTGATGCACTGTTGGTCCGGATGGGCAACCAGCCATTGCGTGTGCTGGATGCTGGCGGTGGGGAAGGCCAGACGGCGATTCGCATGGCGCAGTTGGGTCATCGCGTCACGCTCTGTGATGTGTCGAAAGCGATGATCACACGTGCCCAGGCGGCGGCAGAAGAGAAAGGTGTGAGCGGTAACATGCATTTTATACAATGCGCCGTTCAGGACGTTGCTCAGCATTTGGAATCGCCAGTTGATCTGATATTGTTCCATGCTGTGCTGGAATGGGTCGCAGAACCGGTTCCTGTATTGCAAATATTGTGGTCGGTGTTGCGCCCCGGCGGCGCGTTGTCATTGATGTTTTACAATGCCGACGGCTTGCTGATGCACAACATGGTGGCAGGAAATTTTGACTATGTGAAAGTCGGTATGCCGAAGCGCAAAAAACGTACCCTTTCCCCGGATTTTCCGCGTGCTCCTGCGGATGTTTATGGCTGGCTCGAACAGATTGGCTGGCAGATAACGGGCAAAACGGGTGTGCGCGTGTTTCACGATTATCTGCGCGAAAAACACCAGCAGCATGACTGCTTTGACGCGTTACTTGAACTGGAAACACGCTATTGCCGCCAGGAACCCTATATTAGCCTTGGCCGCTATATTCACGTGACCGCGCTTAAGCCGCAAATCGATGAAAGGACAAACGATGAGTGAATTTTCCCAGACAGTCCCCGAACTGGTTGCCTGGGCCAGGAAAAATGATTTCTCCATCTCGCTGCCGGTCGACAGGCTCTCTTTTTTGCTGGCCATCGCCACGCTCAATGGTGAGCGTCTGGATGGGGAAATGAACGAAGGTGAACTGGTCGATGCCTTTCGCCATGTGAGCGATGCGTTCGAGCAAACCAGTGAAACCATTACTCAGCGCGCGAATAACGCCATAAACGACCTGGTGCGCCAGCGTTTGTTAAATCGCTTTACCAGTGAGCTGGTGGAGGGCAATGCCATCTACCGTCTGACGCCGCTGGGCATTGGCATTACTGATTACTACATTCGCCAGCGCGAGTTCTCCACGCTGCGTCTTTCTATGCAGCTTTCCATTGTGGCCAGCGAGTTAAAACGCGCCGCAGACGCGGCACAGGAAGGCGGAGACGAATTTCACTGGCATCGCAATGTTTACGCGCCGCTGAAATACTCGGTCGCGGAGATTTTTGACAGCATCGATCTGACGCAGCGCCTGATGGATGAACAGCAGCAACAGGTCAAAGATGATATTGCACAACTGCTGAATAAAGACTGGCGCGCGGCCATCTCCAGTTGTGAATTGCTGCTGTCTGAAACCTCCGGTACGTTACGCGAACTGCAGGATACGCTCGATGCCGCCGGGGATAAATTGCAGACCAACCTGTTGAGCATTCAGGATGCGACCCTCGGGCGCGATGATCTCGAATTCCTCGATCAACTGGTCTTCAACCTGCAAAGTAAGCTGGATCGTATTGTGAGCTGGGGCCAGCAGGCCATCGATCTGTGGATTGGTTACGATCGCCACGTACACAAATTTATCCGTACCGCTATCGATATGGATAAGAACCGCGTCTTTGCCCAGCGTTTGCGTCAGTCGGTACAATCCTATTTCGATGCGCCGTGGGCGTTAACCTACGCCAGCGCCGACAGGCTGCTGGACATGCGCGATGAAGAGATGGCGCTGCGTGATGAAGAAGTCACAGGTGAGTTGCCGCCGGATCTGGAGTACGAAGAGTTTAACGAAATTCGCGAACAGCTGGCGGCGCTTATTGAGCAGCAACTGGCAATTTATAAGACCAAAGGCGTGCCGCTGGATCTCGGCCTGGTAGCGCGCGAGTATCTGGCGCAATATCCGCGTGTTCGTCATTTCGACATCGCGCGCATCGTGGTTGATCAGGCGGTACGTCTTGGCGTAGCGCAAGCAGATTTCACCGGACTGCCGCCGAAGTGGCAGCCGATTAATGATTACGGAGCCAAGGTACAGGCGCATGTCATCGACAAATATTGAACAAGTGATGCCGGTTAAACTGGCACAGGCGTTGGCTAACTCTCTGTTTCCGGCACTGGACAGTGCATTGCGCTCAGGGCGACATATCGGCCTCGACGAGCTGGACAATCACGCTTTTTTAATGGATTTCCAGGAGTATCTGGAAGAGTTTTACGCGCGCTACAACGTTGAGCTGATCCGCGCACCGGAAGGTTTTTTCTATCTGCGCCCGCGCTCCACCACGCTTATCCCGCGCTCGGTGCTTTCCGAGCTGGATATGATGGTGGGTAAAATTCTTTGCTATCTCTATCTCAGCCCGGAGCGTCTGGCAAATGAAGGGATCTTCACCCAGCAGGAGCTTTACGACGAGCTGTTGTCGCTGGCGGATGAAGCGAAGCTGCTGAAGCTGGTGAATAACCGTTCTACCGGTTCCGATCTTGACCGACAAAAGCTGCAGGAAAAGGTACGCTCTTCGCTGAACCGCCTGCGCCGTCTCGGCATGATCTGGTTTATGGGTAACGACAGCAGCAAGTTCCGTATCACGGAGTCCGTGTTCCGCTTTGGCGCCGATGTGCGCTCGGGCGATGATGCGCGTGAAGCGCAGCTGCGCATGATCCGCGACGGTGAAGCGATGCCTGTCGAAAACCATCTGCAGCTCAATGATGAGCCTGAAGATAATCAGCCGGATAGCTCGGAGGAAGAGTAATGATTGATCGCGGTAAATTTCGTTCGCTGACGCTGATTAACTGGAACGGCTTTTTTGCCCGTACGTTTGACCTGGATGAGCTGGTGACAACACTCTCCGGGGGCAACGGTGCCGGCAAATCGACCACAATGGCCGCTTTTGTTACGGCATTGATTCCGGATTTGACGCTGCTGCACTTCCGTAACACCACCGAAGCGGGCGCGACCTCGGGTTCGCGTGATAAAGGCCTGCACGGTAAATTGAAAGCCGGTGTCTGTTACTCGGTGCTGGATGTGATCAACTCCCGCCATCAGCGCGTGCTGGTGGGGGTGCGTTTGCAACAGGTCGCCGGTCGCGACCGCAAAGTGGATATCAAACCGTTTGCGATTCAGGGCTTGCCTACCTCGATGCTGCCAACGCAGCTGTTGACGGAAACGCTGAATGAGCGTCAGGCGCGCGTGCTTTCTCTGCAGGAAGTGAAAGACAAGCTGGATACGATGGAAGGGGTGCAGTTCAAGCAGTTCAACTCCATCACCGATTACCATGCGCTGATGTTTGACTTAGGGATTGTCGCGCGTCGTTTACGTTCGGCCTCGGATCGTAGCAAGTTCTATCGTCTGATTGAGGCTTCGCTGTACGGCGGTATCTCCAGCGCCATTACCCGTTCGCTGCGCGACTATTTGCTGCCGGAAAACAGCGGCGTGCGCAAAGCGTTCCAGGATATGGAAGCGGCACTGCGTGAAAACCGCATGACGCTGGAAGCGATTCGCGTGACTCAGTCGGATCGCGATCTGTTTAAGCATCTCATCAGCGAAGCCACCAACTATGTGGCGGCGGACTATATGCGCCACGCCAACGAACGGCGGGTGCATCTGGACAAAGCGCTCGAGTTTCGTCGCGATCTGTTTACCTCGCGCCAGCAACTGGCGGCAGAGCAGTATAAGCATGTCGATATGGCGCGCGAACTCTCCGAGCATAGCGGTGCGGAAGGGGATCTGGAGGCCGACTATCAGGCCGCCAGCGATCATCTGAATCTGGTGCAAACCGCGCTGCGCCAGCAGGAAAAAATCGAGCGCTACGAAGCGGATCTCGACGAACTGCAAGTTCGCCTTGAAGAGCAGCATGAAGTGGTGGCCGAAGCCGCCGAGCGTCAGGAAGAGAACGAAGCCCGCGCAGAAGCCGCCGAGCTTGAAGTGGATGAGCTGAAAAGCCAGCTTGCCGATTACCAGCAAGCGCTGGATGTCCAGCAAACGCGCGCCATTCAGTACAACCAGGCGCTGCAAGCGTTACAGCGAGCAAGAGAGTTATGCAACCTGCCGGATTTGACGCCGGAAAGCGCCGACGAATGGCTGGAAACTTTCCAGGCGAAAGAGCAGGAAGCGACGGAAAAACTGCTGTCGCTGGATCAGAAATTAAGCGTGGCGCAAACCGCGCACAGCCAGTTCGAGCAGGCGTACCAACTGGTAGCAGCGATTAACGGCCCGCTGGCGCGTAACGAAGCCTGGGATGTGGCGCGTGAGCTGCTGCGGGATGGCGTTAACCAGCGCCATCTGGCCGAGCAGGTACAGCCGCTGCGTATGCGTCTGAATGAGCTGGAACAGCGTCTGCGTGAGCAGCAGGATGCCGAGCGTTTGCTGGCTGAGTTCTGCAAGCGCCAGGGCAAACAGTATGACGCAGACGATCTTGAAGCGCTGCACCAGGAACTGGAAGCGCAAATCGCCGCACTCTCTGACAACGTTTCCGCCGCTGGTGAGCAGCGCATGGCGATGCGTCAGGAACTGGAACAATTACAGTCTCGTATTCAATCGCTGACCAAACGTGCGCCAATATGGCTGGCGGCGCAGAGCAATCTGACGCAACTGTGCGAGCAAAGCGGTGAGCAGTTCGAGTCCGGGCAGGACGTGACAGAGTATCTGCAACAACTGCTTGAGCGTGAGCGTGAAGCAATCGTTGAACGCGATGAAGTGGGCGCGCGTAAACGTGCTGTCGATGATGAAATCGAACGTTTAAGCCAACCTGGCGGTGCCGAAGATGGCCGTCTCAATGCGCTGGCGGAGCGTTTTGGCGGTGTACTGCTGTCGGAAATCTATGACGATGTCAGCATTGACGATGCGCCGTATTACTCCGCGCTATACGGGCCATCGCGTCATGCGATTGTGGTGCCGGATCTGTCGCAGGTCGCCGAAATGCTGGAAGGTCTGGAAGACTGCCCGGAAGATCTCTATCTGATCGAAGGGGACCCGCAATCCTTCGATGACAGCGTGTTTAGCGTTGATGAGCTGGAAAAAGCGGTGGTGGTGAAAATCGCCGATCGCCAGTGGCGTTATTCACGCTTCCCGACGCTGCCGCTGTTTGGCCGCGCGGCGCGCGAGAGCCGTATCGAAAGCCTGCATGCAGAGCGTGAAGCGCTGGCAGAGCGTTTTGCCACCCTCTCTTTTGATGTACAGAAAACGCAGCGCCTGCATCAGGCATTCAGCCGCTTTATCGGTAGCCACCTGGCGGTAGCCTTTGAGGACGATCCGGAAGCGGAAATTCGCACCCTCAGCAGCCGCCGTGGCGAGCTGGAGCGCGCAATCAGTAACCATGAAAATGACAACCAGCAAAACCGCGTGCAGTTCGAACAGGCGAAAGAGGGCGTTGCCCAGCTTAACCGCTTGCTGCCGCGTATTAATCTGCTGGCTGACGATACCCTTGCCGATCGCGTGGATGAAATTCAGGAACGCCTGGACGAAGCGCAGGAAGCGGCGCGGTTTATTCAGCAGTTTGGCAACCAACTGGCGAAACTCGAACCGGTTGTTTCCGTACTGCAAAGCGATCCGGAACAGTTTGAGCAGTTAAAGGCAGATTATGCCACCTCGCAGCAGGTGCAGCGTGATGCCCGCCAACAAGCGTTCGCCCTGGCGGAAGTGGTACAGCGCCGTGCGCACTTCAGCTACTCCGATGCCGCTGAAATGTTTAACGGTAATAACGATCTCAACGAAAAACTGCGCCAGCGCCTGGAACAGGCAGAAGCGGAGCGTACCAAAGCGCGTGAAGCGATGCGTAGCCATGCCGCGCAATACAGCCAGTACAACCAGGTACTGGCTTCGCTGAAGAGTTCGTTCGATACCAAAAAAGAGCTGCTCAACGATCTGCAAAAAGAGTTGCAGGACATTGGCGTTCGCGCCGACAGCGGAGCAGAAGAACGGGCGCGTATCCGTCGTGACGAGCTGCATGCACAGCTCTCCGGTAACCGCGCACGCCGTAACCAGCTGGAAAAAGCCATCACCTTCTGCGAAGCGGAGATGGATAACCTGACGCGTAAATTGCGCCGTCTGGAACGCGATTACCATGAAATGCGTGAACAGGTGGTTACCGCGAAAGCAGGATGGTGCGCGGTGATGCGCATGGTGAAAGACAGCGGTGTTGAACGCCGTCTGCACCGCCGCGAGCTGGCCTACCTTTCTGCCGATGAATTACGCTCGATGTCGGATAAGGCGCTCGGTGCTCTGCGTCCGGCAGTTGCGGATAACGAACATTTACGCGATGTGCTGCGTCTTTCCGAGGATCCGAAACGACCGGAGCGTAAGATCCAGTTTTTTGTCGCGGTGTATCAGCATCTGCGTGAGCGTATCCGCCAGGATATTATTCGTACTGATGATCCGGTTGAAGCCATCGAACAGATGGAGATCGAGCTTAGCCGCCTGACGGAAGAGCTGACGTCCCGTGAACAGAAGCTGGCGATCAGCTCGCGCAGCGTGGCGAACATTATTCGCAAAACCATTCAGCGCGAGCAGAACCGTATACGTATGCTGAACCAGGGGCTGCAAAGTGTCTCCTTCGGCCAGGTGAATAGCGTGCGTCTGAATGTGAATGTGCGGGAAACCCATGCCACATTGTTGACGGTGCTTTCTGAGCAGCACGAGCAGCATCAGGATCTGTTTAACAGCAGCCGCCTGACCTTCTCGGAAGCACTGGCGAAACTTTATCAGCGTCTGAATCCGCAAATCGATATGGGTCAGCGTACACCGCAAACCATCGGCGAAGAGTTGCTGGACTACCGCAACTATCTTGAGATGGAAGTAGAAGTTAACCGTGGTTCCGACGGCTGGCTGCGCGCGGAATCTGGTGCGTTGTCGACCGGTGAAGCGATTGGTACCGGGATGTCGATTCTGGTAATGGTGGTGCAGAGTTGGGAAGATGAAGCGCGTCGCCTGCGCGGTAAAGACATCTCTCCGTGCCGCTTGCTGTTCCTTGATGAAGCCGCACGTCTGGACGCCCGCTCTATCGCAACACTGTTTGAGCTGTGCGAACGTCTGGAAATGCAGCTCATTATCGCGGCACCGGAAAATATCAGCCCGGAAAAAGGCACCACTTACAAACTGGTGCGTAAAGTCGTGCAAAATCATGAGCATGTGCACGTTGTCGGCCTGCGCGGTTTTGCCGCTCAGCTTCCGGAAACGCTTCCTGGCACGGCGAATGCGTCGTAAGAAAGTAGCATGCGAAAGGGCGACAGTAATGTCGCCCTTTTTGTTTGCCGAAAGCTATTGCCAGCCCGCGTTTAATCTTTAAACTTCTTTACATTAGGGAAGGCAAATGCTTTTTTGTCTTTATATACTGAGAGAAAGGTGACGAATTTGTCACGAGCAATGTAAGAGAAACAGGGGGCAAGGGATGTTGCTTAAGAAGTCGTATGGTCGTCGAATGTCGGCGCTGAGTTTATGCCTGGCATTCGCATTCGCTCCACTGTTTAGTGTGCAGGCCGATGAGCCTGAAATCGTGCCGGTGGATAGCTCGGCGACGCCAGGTGAGCAGCCAACCGTGCTGCCGCAGCCGCAGGAACAGTCGCCTGCGACGGCGATGTTGATCGGCGTGAAACCTTTCCCGTCTGGCGTTTCCGTTGCTGATGTGCGCGCACAGCTTCAGTCGCAATTGCCAGCCAACTGGACGCCGGTCTATATGGATCAGCTCGCTGCGTTATACGCCGCGCGCGGGCAAAAACCGATGTGGGATAACCGCGAGGCGGTGCAGGCGTTTCAGCAGCAACTGGCAGAAGTAGCGATTGCAGGGTTTCAGCCACAATTTACTACCTGGGTTGAATTACTCACCGATCCCGCGGTTTCCGGCATGGCGCGCGATGTTGTGCTGTCTGATGCGATGCTGGGATATTTGCACTTTGTCTCGGGTATCCAGTCGAAGGGCCAGCGCTGGCTCTATAGCGACAAACCTTATGCACTCACAACGCCTGCCATTTCGGTCATTAACCAGTGGCAACTGGCGCTGGACAATGGATCTCTGCCTGGTTTTATCAATCATCTTGCACCACATCACCCGCAGTATGCTGCTATGCACCAGTCACTATTGGCGCTGGTGGGCGATGCTCGTCCGTGGCCGCAAATCACCAGCACGGTGACGTTGCGTCCGGGGCAGTGGAGCAATGATATTCCGGCACTGCGTGAGATCCTGCAGCGCACCGGTATGCTGGAGGGAGGACCAAATATCGCCTTACCGGGTGATAACGTCGCCGTTAGCCCTTCGGCTCAGCACGTGAAAAAAGCGCAGCCGACGCGCGCAGCATATGACCGCCAACTGGTGGAAGCGGTCAAACGCTTCCAGGCATGGCAAGGGTTGCATGCGGATGGCGTGATTGGCCAGGGGACGCGCGACTGGCTGAACGTAAGTCCGTCGCAGCGCGCCGGGTTACTGGCGCTGAATATCCAGCGCTTGCGTTTGCTGCCGGGTACGCTTTCGACCGGCATCATGGTCAACATTCCTGAATATTCGCTGGTTTATTACCTCAACGGTAACCAGGTGCTGGCATCACGGGTGATCGTGGGCCGCCCGGACCGCAAAACGCCGATGATGAGCAGCGCGCTGAATAACGTGGTGGTTAACCCGCCGTGGAACGTGCCGCCAACGCTGGCGCGTAAGGATATTCTACCGAAGGTATGGAACGATCCGGCTTATCTTGAGCGCCACGGTTATACCGTATTGCGAGGATGGAACAGCAAGGAAGCGATCGACCCGTCCATGGTTGACTGGGCGACCATCACGCCTGCGAACTTACCATTCCGTTTCCAGCAGGCTCCTGGTGCGCAGAATTCGCTGGGACGCTATAAGTTCAATATGCCGAGCTCGGACGCTATCTATTTGCATGATACGCCGAACCATAATCTGTTCCAGAAAGAGGCGCGGGCATTGAGCTCTGGCTGCGTGCGTGTCAATAAAGCCTCTGAGCTCGCTAATATGCTGTTGCAGGATGCGGGATGGAACGATACGCGGATTTCTGATGCGCTAAAACAGGGAGATACGCGTTATGTCAATATTCGTCATGATATCCCGGTCAATCTCTATTACCTGACCGCCTTTGTCGGTGCTGACGGGCGGACGCAGTATCGTACAGATATTTACAATTATGATCTGACGGCGCGATCGGGTGCACAAATCTTGTCGAAAGCTGAACAATTAATCAGATAAATGAAGCAGTTTCAGTCAGCGTGTTGTCGTAATAACTGGTAGAAAATGGGCTCTGGAGGCTACAGAGCCCGTATTTACTGGGATGAGGCAGCCTTGACGTGGCGTTTGTTGCCCGGTAAGGTGCCTCTCGTGCGCTATACGAGTGCATAAATTTTGTTCAACATTGCTTATCTGTAGAATTTATTATCATGGATAAATTTGACGCTAATCGCCGCAAACTGCTGGCGTTGGGTGGGGTCGCACTCGGTGCTGCCATCTTACCAACACCGGCTTTTGCCACCCTTTCCACGCCGCGCCCGCGTATTTTGACGCTGAATAATCTGAATACCGGCGAATCTATTAAAGCTGAGTTTTTCGATGGCAGGGGCTATATTCAGGATGAATTAGCAAAACTTAATCATTTTTTCCGTGATTACCGCGCGAATAAAATCAAAACCATCGACCCTCGTTTGTTCGACCATCTTTTCCGTTTGCAAGGGCTGCTGGGAACACGCAAGCCAGTGCAACTGATCTCCGGTTACCGTTCTGTTGATACCAACAATGAACTACGCGCACACAGCCGCGGTGTGGCGAAACAGAGCTATCACACCAAAGGTCAGGCCATGGATTTCCATATTGAAGGGATTTCGCTGAGTAATATTCGCAAAGCCGCGTTATCTCTGCGCGCGGGTGGTGTAGGATACTATCCCAGCAGCAACTTTGTGCATATTGATACCGGGCCGGTAAGGCACTGGTAAAACTCAGGCTGAGCTACAGGAGCAGTATGAACTATCGTATTATTCCGGTTACCGCGTTCTCCCAGAATTGTTCGCTTATCTGGTGTGAGCAGACCCAACTTGCCGCCGTGGTCGATCCCGGCGGTGACGCCGAACGGATCATTCAGGAAGTGGACGCTTCAGGCGTGACACTGACGCAGATCCTGCTTACGCATGGTCACCTTGATCATGTTGGTGCCGCAGCTGAACTGGCGCAGCATTATGGTGTGCCAATTATCGGCCCGGAAAAAGAAGATGAGTTCTGGCTGCAAGGCCTGCCGGCACAAAGCCGGATGTTTGGCCTGGAGGAGTGCCAGCCGCTGACGCCCGATCGTTGGTTAAATGAAGGCGACAGCGTCACGGTGGGTAAAATAACGCTGCAGGTATTGCACTGTCCTGGTCATACGCCGGGGCACATTGTGTTCTTTGATGCACAATCTCGTTTGCTGATTTCCGGCGATGTGATTTTTAAAGGTGGCGTAGGGCGCAGCGATTTCCCGAAGGGCAACCATGGGCAATTGATTGATTCCATCAAGCGCAAATTGTTGCCGCTCGGTGATGATGTTACTTTCCTTCCCGGACATGGTCCGATGTCTACGCTGGGAAATGAGCGGTTGCACAATCCGTTCCTGCAAGATGAATTACCGGTCTGGTAAATAAAAAAGGGTCGCTTCGGCGACCCTTTTTGTTGCTGCTGTAACTTACAGTACGGCAACGATAGCTTCGCACAGCGGTGACATATTATCCGGCGTCATGCCCGCGACGTTAATGCGCCCTGAAGCAACCGCGTAGATACCAAACTCTTCACGCAAGCGCAGCACCTGTTCTTTGCTCAGGCCGCTGAAGGAGAACATACCGTTCTGTCTGGTGATAAAGCTGAAATCGCGGTTAGCCCCTTTCTCCTGCAAGGTATTAACAAACAGCAGGCGCATACGCTGAATGCGCTGGCGCATGTCTGTTAACTCTTGTTCCCAAATGGCACGCAGAGCCTCGTTACTGAGAATGGTTGCAACCACGGAAGCGCCGTGTGCTGGCGGGTTAGAGTAGTTAGCACGGATAACAGCTTTCATCTGGCTGAATGCGCGATCGGCGCTTTCCGCGTCTGCGTTCACCAATGTGCAGGCACCGACGCGTTCATTGTACAGACCAAAGTTTTTCGAGAACGAACTGGCAACCAGCAGCTCTTTATGCAGCTCAGCAAATGCGCGTAATCCTTCAGCATCTTCTTCGAGGCCGCGAGCAAAGCCCTGATAAGCGAAGTCGAACAGTGGCAGCCAGCCTTTTTCAACGGACAGCTTCGCCAGCGTTTCCCACTGTTCCAGCGTTGGATCGATACCGGTCGGGTTATGGCAGCAACCGTGGAACAGCACCACATCGCCTGCCTGGGCATTGTTCAGGCTTGCCAGCAAACCGTCGAAGTCCAGCGCATGATTTTGTGCGTCGTAATAAGCGTATTCACACACTTCCAGCCCGGCGGAGTTAAATACGCCTTTGTGGTTCGGCCAGCTCGGGTTGCTCACCCAGACACGTTTTGCGGAGGTGTTTTTGGCGAGAAAATCTGCCGCCACACGCAGGCCACCCGTACCGCCAGGCGTTTGCGCGGTGCGCGCACGTTTGTCATTGATAATCGCGCTGCCTTTGCCGAACAGCAGTTCCTGCGTGCAACGGCCAAACTCAGGAATACCGTCGATACCGAGATAGTTCTTGGTGGTTTCATTTTCCAGCAGATAAAGCTCGGCTTTTTTAACGCTGGTCAGCACCGGGGTCTTGCCGGTTTCATCTTTATAGACACCGATGCCTAAGTTGATTTTATTGGGGCGTTCATCGGCGCGAAACAGATCGGCCAGACCCAGAATGGGGTCGGCAGGGGCGGCGGTTATATTCTCAAACATGACGAGGTTCCATTTTGATGACAGAAGGGAGATCCGCTATCAGGTTAACGGCTGACACAGGAATTGCCAACCGTTTGCGATAAAAAGCGCGATGCTTTTCAAAACTCATCGTAATTTATCTTACAGGCATAAAAAAACAGGGCCAAAGGCCCTGTTTGATATGCATATAACAGTCGAGGGTGACTGATTAGAACTGGTAGGTCAGACCAACAGCTGCCTGGTCATCAGTACCGATGCCGTAGGTTTTAGCGCTGTAATCGTTGCTATCCAGCAGGTTGAAGCGGTAATCGAAGAACACGTTCATGTTCTTGTTGAAGTAGTAAGTCACGCCCGCCTGGACATATTTGGCCAGATCTGCAGTGCTTTCCGCACCGTTCAGGTTTTTACCTTTGCTCTGGACATAAGAAATTGCCGGACGCAAACCGAAATCGAATTGGTATTGGGCAACAACTTCAAAGTTCTGGGTTTTGTTAGCCGCTTCCCAGTAATCAGCTGCAGTCTGTCCTGCCGGAGTAGCATTGTTAATTGCAGCTTGACCAGCAGCGCTGTTAACAATGGTCATGTTACGCGTTTCAGCGTAAACAGTGGCGAGGTAGATGTTATTTGCATCATATTTTGCACCAACAGCCCATGCTTCAGCACGGTCGCCGTTGCCATCCGCTTCCTGTGCGGTGGTACGCTTGGAATTGCTATATGCTCCGGAAATGCCGAAACCACCACCAAAATCATAAGCTACTGAGTAACCGACACCATCACCGTTCTGCGCATTCAGGCTGTGGTTGGATTCGTTTTTACCTTGATATTGTACAGCGAAAGCCAAGCCATCAACCAGACCGAAGAAGTCAGAGTTACGGTAGGTCAGAACACCACCGGCACGGCTGGTCAGGTAGTTATCAGTGTAAGCGCCACCCCAGGTTTCGCCGGAGAAGTACGGTGCCATATCTGTATAGGATTCAACATCATATACAACACCATAGTTACGACCATAATCCAGAGAACCAGCGTTGGCAACTTTCAGACCTGCAAATGCCAAACGGGTATTGCCTGCGCCTTGCTCGCCTTCAGCTTTGCTTGCATTAGTACGATATTCCCACTGACCATAACCAGTCAGATCGCTATTGATCTGAGTTTCGCCTTTGAAACCAATCTGACCGTAAGTTGCATCGCTGTTAGAGCTGCCTTCGCCAGTGGTCGTCCAAACATGACGGCCTACAGCTTTACCATACAGGTCTACTTTGTTGCCGTCTTTGTTGTAGATTTCTGCAGCGTTAGCTGCACCGGCTGCCAGCAGAGCAGGGATAACCACTGCCAGAATATTGCGCTTCATCATTATTTATTACCCTCATTGGTTTTTTTGAACACCTGCCACTGCCGCCAATAAATTCCGTCAAAAAAAATTTACGGAACTATTGATGAGAGTTTGGTGTCTTTCTGTGTCTGAAAGGCATCTTTCCAAACATAACAACGTTTCGCTACCCTGAAAGTGCTACAAATGTCTTAAAGAAGTAACAAAAAGAAATATTGTGTAAGATTTTATGTATTTTCGGGAACTTTGTGAACCATCTCAAAGTTCAGCATCGGGTGCTGGTTTAATGAGCGATATCATTGCTATTTATATGAATTACTTATATTTAATTAAGCTAAAGGCTTTTCTTATCCGCGAAACGCGCGTGTCGTGTTTTTTCTTATAATGGTATTTAGCCATCCAGATTGCTGTGCGTATTTTAACCAAAAGTGCTAATTAACAGGCTGACATATTCCGCAATAAACGGTTTGGGGGATTTACGTACAGAAGTTTTTCAGGTGTAAAAAGGTGCAAAGAAGGGTAAAAAACGCGACGGGGATTGGTGGATTCACTCGTGAACTGTTAATAAAAGTTGACGGGCGTCACATAAATGAACAAGGCCAGCGATAACGCTGGCCTTGAGAACATCAGAATGTTGCGGAGCGCGGAGTTCGCGGGAAAGGGATCACATCACGCACGTTCTGTACGCCGGTTACATAAGCAATCAGGCGTTCAAAACCCAGACCGAAGCCGGAGTGCGGTACAGTGCCGTAACGGCGCAGATCGCGATACCACCAGTAATCTTCTTTATTCAGCCCCATTTCTGCCATACGGGCATCCAGGACATCAAGACGCTCTTCACGCTGCGAACCGCCGATAATTTCACCGATACCCGGTGCCAGCACATCCATCGCCGCCACGGTTTTACCATCTTCGTTAAGACGCATATAGAACGCTTTAATATCTTTCGGGTAGTTTTTCACCACCACCGGTGCTTTGAAGTGTTTCTCGGCCAGGTAACGTTCATGTTCAGAAGCCAGGTCAACGCCCCAGTACACCGGGTTCTCGAACTTCTCACCGCATTTTTCGAGAATGGCGACCGCATCGGTGTAATCAACCTGAGCGAAATCTGCCGCGATGAAACGCTCCAGACGGCCAATAGCATCTTTGTCCACACGCTCTTCAAAGAACTTCAGGTCGTCCAGACGCTCTTCCAGCACCGCTTTAAAGGCGTATTTCAGCATCGCTTCAGCCAGACGGGCGTTATCGTCGAGATCGGCGAAAGCGATTTCTGGTTCCAGCATCCAGAATTCAGCCAGGTGGCGGCTGGTGTTGGAGTTCTCCGCGCGGAACGTCGGGCCGAAGGTATAAACCTTGGACAGGGCACAGGCATAGGTTTCAGCGTTCAACTGGCCGGAAACGGTCAGGAAAGCTTCTTTACCAAAGAAATCTTTATCAAAATCGACTTTGCCTTCCGCGGTACGCGGCAGGTTTTCCATATCCAGCGTGGAGACGCGGAACATTTCGCCTGCGCCTTCGGTATCCGACGCGGTAATAAGCGGCGCAGATACCCAGAAGAAACCTTGTTCGTCGAAGAAACGATGCAGCGCCTGCGCCAGCGTGTGGCGAACGCGCGCAACCGCGCCAATCAGGTTAGTGCGCGGGCGCAGGTGAGCAACTTCACGCAGATATTCGATACTGTGGCGTTTTGCCGCCATCGGGTAGGTATCCGGATCTTCAACCCAGCCGGTGACGTCGACAGAGGTCGCCTGAATTTCCAGACTCTGGCCTTCGCCCGGTGACGCCACGACTTTGCCGGTGACGATAACGGAGCAACCGGTGGTCAGACGCAGCACTTCGTCATGGTAATTGGGCAGAGAATTATTAATAACGGCCTGTACAGGATTAAAGCAGGAGCCGTCATAAACGGCGAGGAAGGAGATACCAGCTTTAGAATCTCGGCGGGTGCGTACCCATCCGCGTACGGTGACTTCACTGTCAACGGCCACGCGGCTATGGAATACGTCGGCTACAGGCACAACGCTCATAATATTCTCTCTGTTAATAGTCGGAAAAAATAAACACTTGTCCGCCCGATTAGGGGGGATATCTATGTTACCTGGCGTACGCCATCAGACAAGCAGAATTCGCAGGAACAATTAATAAATTATTGGCAAAAAAAGAAGGGAGCTCCCAGGCTCCCTGCTATTAACTGGCTTTTTTGACCTGCGGCAGGTCAAACGCTTCGCGTAAGGCGCGAACAAACGCCTTGTCATGGCAGATAGTTTTCCCGGGGCTGTCGGATAATTTTGCTACCGGTTTTCCGTTGCACTCAACGAGCTTGATAACAATATTCAGCGGTTTTACGCCGGGAATATCACACGTCAGGCGTGTCCCGATACCAAAGCCCAGCTTGACGCGATCGGCAAAGTAGCAATAGAGATCCAGCGCTTTGTTTAGATCGAGATTATCCGAGAATATTAGCGTCTTCGACAGAGGATCGATGCCGAGTTTCTCATAGTGGGCAATCGCTTTTTCGCCCCATTCCACCGGATCGCCAGAATCATGGCGTAGCCCCTGGTAACGGGTTGCGAATTCCGGGCCGAAGTCACGTAAAAACGCATCCATCGTAATGCAGTCTGTTAACGCAATTCCCAGTTGGTTTGGATACTCCTCAAGCCAGGCCGCGAGTGCCGCGCGCTGGCTGGTGGCCAAATCGGGGCTGATCTGTTGGTGGGCCTGGAACCACTCATGCGCCTGGGTGCCCATGGGGGTCAGCGACAGCCGGCGGGCCAGGTCATAATTACTGGTGCCAATAAACCAGGGTTCTTGTTGCAACCGTTCGACTATCGCTTGTTGCACATCGCGGGAGAAACGGCGGCGCGTACCGAAATCCATCAGACGGAAACCGGACATATCTACCTGCGCGGTGCGCGCAGCGAAATCCGCCAGTTTCTCTTCCAGATGCAGCAGAGCCTGCTGCACGCCAGTCTGTGGCGAACGGCAGCGGTGAACCACTTCACTGATCACTGCCAGCAGCGGCACTTCCCACATGATCACTTCGCGCCACGGGCCGGAAAGGCTGATATGCAGCTTGCCGTTGTCGTTAGTAATCGTGACCTGGCGCGGGTCATAACGAAAATGACGGAGCCAGTTAAGGTAGTCAGGCTGAAAGAAGGGGAGGCCGGACAGCCACAGATACTCGTCATCTTGCAGACGCAACGATTGCATCGCGTCGACCTGTTCGCGAATCGCATCTGCGTAGATACCGAGCAGGTCATCGCCGCGACAGCGGAATTCAGCCGACACATGCACGTCATAATAGTGGTGAAACACCGCTTGCTGCATGTGCAGCTTGTAAGCGTCGGTATCCAGCAGCGTTTGCAGACCTGAGAAAGCGAGTTGAGTCATGGTGCGCAGTAGCATCCTCTTACAGGAGCGTTTAGTACAATAAACAAAGCAGAATGTCGCTGGAGTATACCTTGTTTACCTGGTTATTGAACCCTGATCACACCATAAGGCATTGAATGGGTCGATGGCATTTCGTGCCGACTGTTATAAAAATGTAGCAGACAGAGCTTTTCCCTCTGAAAAGATGAAGATTCTGCGTGGCGCGTTTGCGGCAACCGGAATAGACTGGAGTCGTAACCAACAGAAGATGCTAAAGGTTTTTTATGACACAACAGCCACAAGCCAAATACCGTCACGACTACCGTGCGCCGGACTACCTGATTAGCGATATTGACTTGACCTTTGACCTTGACGCCGCCAAAACCGTCGTCACTGCGCTGAGCAAAGTGTCACGCCATAGCGCCTCTGCTGTGCCGCTGCGCCTGGATGGCGGCGAGCTGACCCTGATTTCCATTCACGTAAATGATGAGCCCTGGACCAACTATAAAGAAGAAGGCTCCCAACTGGTGATCGATGGTTTGCCAGAGCGTTTTACCTTGCGCATTGTGAATGAAATAAGCCCGGCCGCGAATACCGCGCTTGAAGGGCTGTACCAGTCCGGTGAAGCGCTGTGTACGCAGTGTGAAGCGGAAGGCTTCCGCCATATTACCTGGTACCTGGACCGCCCGGATGTGCTGGCGCGTTTTACCACCAAGCTGATTGCCGATAAAACCCGCTATCCGTTCCTGCTCTCTAACGGCAACCGCGTTGATCAGGGCGAACTGGAGAATGGTCGTCACTGGGTACAGTGGCAGGATCCGTTCCCGAAACCCTGCTATCTGTTTGCGCTGGTCGCCGGAGATTTCGACGTGCTGCGCGACACATTCACCACCCGTTCCGGGCGTGAAGTGGCGCTGGAGCTATATGTCGATCGCGGCAACCTCGATCGTGCACCGTGGGCGATGACCTCGCTGAAAAACTCCATGAAGTGGGACGAACAGCGTTTCGGCCTCGAATACGATCTCGACATCTATATGATTGTCGCTGTCGACTTCTTCAATATGGGTGCCATGGAAAACAAAGGGTTGAACATATTCAACTCGAAATACGTGCTTGCCCGCACCGATACCGCTACCGATAAAGATTACCTTGATATCGAGCGCGTCATTGGTCACGAATACTTCCATAACTGGACCGGTAACCGCGTAACCTGCCGCGACTGGTTCCAACTCAGCCTGAAAGAGGGCTTGACGGTGTTCCGCGATCAGGAGTTCAGCTCTGACCTGGGCTCCCGTGCGGTAAACCGCATTAATAATGTGCGCACCATGCGTGGTCTGCAGTTCGCCGAAGACGCCAGCCCGATGGCGCACCCGATCCGCCCGGATAAAGTTATAGAAATGAATAATTTCTACACCCTGACGGTGTATGAAAAGGGCGCGGAAGTTATTCGCATGATGCATACGCTGCTTGGCGAAGAGAATTTCCAGAAAGGGATGCAGCTCTATTTTGAGCGTCATGACGGTAGCGCGGCGACCTGCGACGATTTCGTGCAGGCCATGGAGGATGCGTCAAACATCGATCTGTCGCATTTCCGCCGCTGGTACAGCCAGGCCGGTACGCCAGTGGTGACGGTGCACGATGATTACAACCCGAACACTGAGCAATACACGTTGACCATCAGCCAGCGCACACCGCCGACCGCCGAACAGCAAGACAAACTGCCGCTGCATATCCCGTTCGATATCGAACTTTACGATAACGAAGGTAAAGTGATCCCGTTGCAGAAAGACGGGCACCCGGTACATAACGTCCTGAACGTCACTCAGGCGGAACAGACCTTTATCTTTGATAACGTCTATTTCCAGCCGGTGCCGTCGCTGCTGCGTGAATTCTCTGCGCCGGTGAAGCTGGAATATAAATGGAGCGATCAGCAACTGACCTTCCTGATGCGCCACGCCAGTAACGATTTCTCCCGCTGGGACGCGGCGCAGAGCCTGCTGGCTACGCACATTAAACTGAACGTTGCGCGCCATCAGCAGGGCCAGGCGCTGTCGCTGCCACTGCATGTCGCGGATGCGTTTCGCGCGATCCTGCTGGACGAGACGATTGATCCTGCGCTTGCCGCAGAGATCCTGACGCTGCCGTCGGCAAATGAGATCGCCGAACTGTTTGAAACCATCGATCCTGTGGCCATCGCGGCGGTACGCGAAGCGCTGACGCGCACGCTTGCCACCGAACTTGCGGATGAGTGTCTGGCGGTGTACAACGCGCACAAACCCGATAGCTACCGCGTTGAACATGCGGATATCGGCAAACGCTCTTTGCGTAACACGTGCTTGCGTTACCTGGCGTTTGGCGATGCGCAACTGGCAGACAAACTGGTGAGCCAGCAGTATCACGACGCAGATAACATGACGGATGCGCTGGCGGCGCTTTCGGCGGCGGTTGCCGCGCAACTGCCGTGCCGCGATGCGCTGATGCAGGAATACGATGACAAATGGCATCACGACGGTCTGGTGATGGATAAATGGTTTATTCTGCAGGCCACCAGCCCGGCGAAAGATGTGCTGCAAACGGTGCGCAGCCTGTTGAAACACCGCTCGTTCACCCTCAGCAACCCGAACCGCATCCGCTCGCTGATTGGCGCTTTCGCCAGCAGCAACCCGGCAGCGTTCCATGCGCTGGATGGGAGCGGCTATCAGTTCCTGGCGGAAATGCTAACCGAGCTGAACAGCCGTAACCCGCAAGTGGCATCGCGTCTGATTGAGCCGCTGATCCGCCTGAAACGCTATGATGCTAAACGTCAGGCGATGATGCGTGCGGCGCTGGAGCAGTTAAAAGCGTTGCCGAACCTTTCCGGCGATCTGTACGAGAAAGTCAGCAAAGCGCTGGCGTAACAAAAATGCCGCCTTCACCGAAGGCGGCACTGTTTTCCCCGCAAAGGGCGCGCCGAAACCGTTATAAAGCCGCGTATACCAGTCCGTGATTTACCCCCGCCCACCTGGCTGAATTCAAACCGGTTGACGACTGCGCCGACAGAGCGTGGTTTTTAGTAAGCAATAAACCTTAACGGGCGCGACCTGTGCCGGTTACTACAGAACATTAAGCGTGACGAGTTTTTGGTAACGGAACGGTTTCCGACTCGCTGCGTTTCATCACCCGATTCAACACTTCCGCTTCCAGTTCTGCCAGTCTCACCGAACCCAGGCGGCGCGGATGCGGTAGATCGATGGCCAGGTCCAGCCCGATTTGTCCCTCTTCTATTAACAGGACGCGATCCGCCATCGCCACCGCTTCGCTGACATCATGCGTCACCAGTACCACCGTGAAACCGTGTGTCTGCCACAGCTCCATAATCAGTGCCTGCATTTCCAGACGGGTTAACGCATCCAGCGCACCCAGGGGTTCGTCGAGCAGCAGCAACCCCGGTTGATGTACCAGCGCCCGTGCCAGCGCGACCCGCTGTTTCTGCCCCCCGGACAACGCCGCAGGCCACTCGCTGGCTCGCTGTTCCAGCCCGACCGCGCGTAACGCATCCTGTGCGGCTTCCCGCCAGCGGCCTTTCAACCCTAAACCAACATTATCTATCACAGACTTCCATGGCAGCAGCCGGGCATCCTGAAACATCATCCGCGTGTCGTTTTGAATATTCGCCAGCGGTGTATTGCCCGCTAACAGCTCTCCGGCATTGGCGGTTTCCAGCCCGGCCAGCAGGCGCAGCAATGTGCTTTTGCCTCCGCCGCTGCGGCCTACCACGGCGACAAACTGCCCGGCGGCAATATGCAGATCCAGCCCGCTGAGCACGGTGTTATCGCCGTAACGTTTACTCACGCCGTTTAATAACAACGGGATCCCCTGAGTGAGTCGCGCCGTATTCATGCTGTTGCCTCCTTCACGTGATAAGCGGGATGCCAGCGCAGCCACAGGCGCTCCAGCAATTGCGCACTCACATCGGCCAGTTTGCCGAGCAGGGCATAGAGAATAATGGCTACCACCACAACATCCGTTTGCAGAAACTCTCTGGCGTTCATCGCCAGGTAGCCAATTCCGGCGTTGGCGGAAATTGTCTCGGCAACAATCAGTGTCAGCCACATCAGGCCGAGCGCAAAGCGTACCCCGACCATAATCGACGGCAGCGCGCCGGGCAGGATCACATGAACAAAGAGCGCAAAACCGGACAAACCGTAGCTGCGCGCCATCTCCAGCAATCCCCGGTCGATATTACGAATGCCGTGCCAGGTATTGATATAAATGGGGAACAACGTGCCGAGCGCGACAAGAAAAATTTTCGCGCTCTCATCGATACCAAACCACAAGATAACCAGTGGGATCAGCGCCAGATGCGGCACATTGCGCAACATCTGGATGGAGGTATCCAGCAGACGTTCTCCCCAGCGCGACAACCCGCTAATCAACCCCAGTGTCAGACCGATAGTGCCGCCAATCGAGAAACCAATTACCGCGCGCCAGGAGCTGATCGCCAGGTGTTGCCACAATTCACCGCTCACGCTTAATGTCCAGAATGCTTCCAGCACGCCTTCCGGTGAGGGAAGGATGCGCGTGGAGAGCAAGCCGGTGGAGGAAGCGATTTGCCACACCACCACAATCCCCGCCGGCAGCAGCCAGGGGGCAATGTGCAGGAGCCATTTCTTTTCTGCCGCCATAATTGCCTCAGCTTTGCGCCACTTTTCGGGGAATAAACTCGTTCGCCACCGTTTCGCCCTGTAACTGCAACGGTTGTGGCTGCGGAATTTGCGGCACCGCGACATCCAGGTGCGGGAACAGCAGTTCGCCGACGCGATATGCCTCTTCCAGGTGTGGATAGCCGGAAAGAATAAAGCTGTCGATGCCAAGCTCAGCGTATTCATTGATTCTTGCCGCGACGGTCGGGCCATCGCCCACCAGCGCGGTTCCCGCGCCGCCGCGTACCAGCCCAACTCCCGCCCACAGGTTGGGGCTGATCTCCAGTTGATCGCGCTTGCCGCCATGAAGCGCCGCCATCCGCTGTTGACCTACGGAATCCTGGCGAGAGAAGGCGGCCTGCGCTTTAGCAATCGTGGCATCATCCAGATGGGCGATCAGGTTATTCGCTGCCTGCCAGGCTTCGGCATTTGTTTCCCGGACAATCACATGCAGCCGAATACCGAAGCGCACTTTACGCCCGTGGGCTGCGGCTTTGGCGCGCACCTGTTCAATTTTTTCTTTTACCTGCGCTGGCGGCTCGCCCCATGTCAGATAAAGGTCAACCTGCTCAGCGGCCAGATCCTGCGCCACATCGGACGATCCACCGAAATAGAGCGGCGGTCGCGGTTGCTGCACCGGCGGGAAAAAGAGTTTCGCGCCGCGTACATGAATATGTTGGCCTTCGAAGTCTACGGTGTCGCCTTCCAGCAGACGACGCCAGACGTGAGTAAACTCCGCTGAGGCTTCATAACGCTGCGTATGATCGAGAAATACGCCGTCTCCGGCCAGTTCCTGCGGATCGCTGCCGGTTACCAGGTTAAACAGCGCACGTCCATTTGAGAGCCTGTCCAGCGTGGCCGCCTGGCGCGCAGCAACGGTCGGCGACGTGACGCTGGGACGCAGGGCGACAAGAAACTTCAACCGCTGCGTTACCGGGATAAGTGAGGCGGCGACCAGCCACGCATCTTCACAGGAGCGTCCGGTCGGGATCAGCACCCCGCTGAACCCTAAACGATCCGCCGCCTGAGCGACTTGTTGTAAATAAGCATGATCTACCGGGCGCGAGCCGTGGTCCGTCCCTAAGTAGTGACCATCGCCGTGGGTGGGTAAAAACCAGAACAGATTTAACCTCATGATTTGGCTCCTTGTTTGGCCGGTTGCCAGATACGGGTGCGAATATCGACTTTTTTCGGTAGCAACCGGTTCTCATAAAAGAGATCGGCCGTTTGCTGTTGCAGTGCGGCGGTGGTGTCATCGACCGGTGAGATTTTGGTCGGTGGACGGTGATCGAAATAGCTGGCAATCACCGGCTGGGGCAGCCCCAGCGTTTTGGCAAACAGCGCGATGCTTTCGTCACGCTGGCTAATGGTTAACGCATCGGCTTCGCTAAAGGTGTTCAGAACGCCCTGAATAAACGCACCGTTTTTTTCCGCATAGGGACGCGAAGCTAAATAGAAGGAGCCAGTCTGTTTCAGCGTGGTGCCGTCTTTCAGTACCCGCACGCCACCCTGCAGTAGCGCCGCCGAGTAGTAAGGATCCCAGATGGCCCATGCATCAACGTTACCTTGCTGGAACGCGGCGCGCGCATCCGCAGGTGTCAGAAACACCGGCTGAATATCGCTGAATTTCAGCCCGGCCTGTTGAAGTGCGCGCAGCAGTAAATTGTGTGAACTGGAACCTTTCTGGAAAGCGACTTTATGCCCTTTCAAATCGGCAACCGTTTTAATCGGACTGTTTTGTGCAACAAGGATCACTTCTGCTTTCGGCTTTGGTGGCTCAACGCCGACATACAGAAGATCCGCCCCCGCGGCTTGCGCAAATATTGGCGGAATGTCGCCCGTGCTGCCGAGATCGATACTGCCAATATTCAGTGCTTCCAGCATTTGCGGGCCTGCCGGGAATTCCGTCCAGGTGATTTTGGTGTTCGGGTAGCGTTTTTCCAGCAGTTCATGGCTTTTTGCCAGCACCATGCTGACGCTGCCTTTCTGGTAACCAATACGCAAACTTTCCGGTGCCGGTTCGGCGGCCTGCGTCCAGGCGGAAAGCGTCAGTAAACCGCTTAACGCCAGCCATTGCGCGCGATTTTTAAACAGATTAAACATGCGCGACTCCTTGCGGCAGGTGGAAATCCGGCGCCTGGATATCCCGGCGGTGCAGCGCTTGCCAGAAAGTTTCCAGCGCCTTATCCAGTCGGGTTTGCAGATTGGGCGTCAGGCTGGGCTTATGCTGGTAATCCAGCACCTGGCTATCATCGGCGAAGACGCCATGCAGGATCTCTTGCGCTTTCAGTGCGCTGAGCACCGGCTTCAGGGCGTAATCCACCGCCAGCATATGCGCCACGGTGCCGCCAGTGGCCAGCGGTAACACCACTTTGCCTTCCAGCGCCCGTTCGGGCAGCAGATCGAGCAGCGTTTTCAGGGCGCCGGAGTAAGCCGCTTTATAAATAGGTGTCGCGACGATTAACCCGTCGGCCTCGCTGAGTTGCCCAATAAATGTTTGCAACGCGGGGCTATCAAAGCGGGCATAGAGGAGATCCTCCGGCGCGAAATTTTGCAAATGCCAGTGACACACTTCAATATCCTGCGCATCCAGGCGCTCGCGGGCATACTCCAGCAACGCGCTGGAGCGGGAGGGAAAGCGCGGGCTTCCGGCCAGGGTGACAACTCTCATAATCGCTCCTTATAACCAATTGTTTGCTTTTAGATAACATTCATAACAATTAAGGGCAGTGTGGCAGAGTCGATTTATTCCACTAAATGATTTATTCGATGAAAATATGCTGAAATTTGCATAAAGGAGAGAGGTAAGAGAAAACGATTGCGTCGATTCGCCTTTTTTTGCCGCAGGTCAATTCCCTTTCGTCGGGTAATCACTGATAATACGCCCCCGGTTTGCAACCGGGAATCCAGGAGAGTTCATGTACTACCCCTTCGTTCGTAAAGCCCTTTTCCAGCTCGATCCAGAGCGCGCTCATGAATTAACGTTCCAGCAATTACGCCGTATTACCGGCACACCTTTCGAAGCCCTTGTACGTCAGCGTGTACCGGAGAAGCCGGTCAAATGCATGGGTCTGACCTTTAAGAACCCGTTGGGGTTAGCGGCCGGGCTGGATAAAAATGGTGAGTGCATTGATGCGCTGGGCGCGATGGGGTTTGGCGCCATCGAAATAGGTACCGTGACGCCACGCCCGCAGCCGGGTAATGACAAGCCGAGGATCTTCCGTCTGGTGGACGCCGAAGGGCTGATCAACCGTATGGGCTTTAATAATCTTGGCGTGGATAACCTGGTTGAGAACGTGAAGAAATCACACTTCGGCGGTGTGTTGGGCATTAATATTGGTAAAAATAAAGACACGCCAGTTGAGCAGGGTAAAGATGACTACCTGATTTGTATGGAAAAAATCTATGCCTACGCCGGTTATATCGCCATTAATATTTCTTCGCCAAATACGCCCGGTTTGCGCACGCTACAATATGGCGAAGCGCTGGACGATCTGCTTACGGCAATTAAGAATAAGCAAAACGATCTGCAAAATGTGCATCATAAATATGTTCCGGTAGCCGTAAAGATCGCACCAGATCTTTCTGAAGAAGAATTGATCCAGGTGGCCGATAGTTTAGTTCGCCACAATATTGATGGTGTTATTGCCACTAATACTACGCTTGAAAGATCGCTGGTACAGGGAATGAAACATTGTGACGAAACGGGTGGGTTAAGTGGTCGTCCGTTGCAATTAAAAAGCACGGAAATTATTCGGCGGTTGTCGCAAGAATTAAACGGACGCTTGCCCATTATTGGTGTGGGCGGCATCGACTCGGTGATAGCGGCTCGCGAGAAAATCGCCGCCGGTGCGTCACTGGTGCAAATTTATTCGGGCTTTATTTTTAAAGGTCCACCGCTGATTAAAGAAATCGTTACCCATATCTAATCTTTTATCCCTTCCTGTACAACCAGGGCTTTATTTCCCGCCCTGGTTGTTTTATATTCCACCACTGTTGCTAATTTAAACATTTTAGTCTTTTATTATTTAGGTAATAAACGAGGCGGCAAACAGGATGAAAAAGCGACAGGATGTTTAGGGGAAGGGGAGAGGAAAATGCGAATTAAACCTGACGATAATTGGCGCTGGTATTTTGATGATGAGCATGATCGCATGATGCTCGATTTAGCCAATGGCATGTTATTTCGCTCTCGTTTTGCCCGTAAGATGCTGACGCCAGACGCTTTCTCACCGTCTGGTTTTTGCGTGGATGATGCTGCGCTCTATTTCTCCTTTGATGAAAAATGCCGCGATTTGCCGTTATCCCATGAGCAACGCGCTGAACTGGTGCTTAACGCGCTGGTAGCGATTCGCTTCCTCAAGCCGCAAATGCCGAAAAGCTGGCACTTCATGACGCATGATTCCCTGTGGACGCCTGTTACGGGCGAAGGCGCTTGCGTCTGGCTGAGCGATACGCAGGAGTGTGTGAATCTGCTGGTGGTTGAACCGGGTGACAATGCTGCGCTGTGTCTGCTGGCGCAACCCGGCGTGGTAATTGCCGGGCGCACTATGCAACTGGGCGACGCGATTAAAATTATGAACGATCGCCTCAAACCACAGTTACATACCAACGCAATTCAGTTCGAACAGGCGGTTTAAGCCTCCAGTCGCAGCGATGTTTTCGGCACACAGCTACAGCAGAGAATTGAACCATCCGGCGCAACCGCTGATTTCTTCAGCGCACTGACTTCACCTTCCACTACGCGGATCCGGCAGCAACCGCAAATCCCGGCGCGGCACGAGTAGGGCACGCGAATCCCCTGATGTTCAAGCTGTTCAAGCAACACTTGTTGGTTATTGCCGCGAAATGTTTGACCTTGCCAGTTGATTTCTACCGTGCCTGCGGGTTGTGCATCCTGTTCAACAGCCTCTTCGGCTTCGCCTGCGCCGTATATTTTCGCGGGCGCCGTTGCCAGCACGGCTACTTCATCGCCAACGCGGATCACACCGCTATTACGGGCAATCAGGTTTTGGCCAAAATCGACGGTACCATTGTCCTGCGCGGTGCGAAAACGCTGTAAGGTCGCGAGAGGCTCACCGGAGGGGTGTTTTTGCCCGCGCTCCGGGCTGACGGTGGTGAACACACACCGGCTGCACGGTTTCACGACATCGAAAACCACCTCGCCAATACGCACCACTTTCCAGCTGTCCTCTTCCCACGGCTGCGCGCCCGTCACTACCAGGTTGGGGCGAAACTGCTCCATTTTCACGCTGGCCGGGCAACGGTTTTGTACATCACGCAGCGAGGCTTCGTTAGCCAGCAGATAGGGAAAACCATCGGCGAAAGATAACGGTACGTCGTCGTGGTGTTTAACGCGGCGGGTTAATTCAGGTCCAACCCAGCGCAACTGCACCTCGCGCGAAAAAAAGCCGCTCAGCCAGCGATTAATCTCGTCGGGCGCGATAAGGGCAGTAAAGTGGTTTCCCCATACTTCCGTGGGCGCGGCGTCGGGCGCAAAATCAGCAAAGCGAATCACCGCGCTGCTGCCATCCGGTGCGGTCAGGTGCAAACCATCGGTTAACGGTGAGGGCGTAAAGCGCACCATCTGCGGATACTGTCGTGCGGTAATAAAAGTGCCATCGGGTTGCGTGACCATAAAAACACGATCAAAAGCGAGGCCGCTGATATCGGCAAGTGCATGCGTCAGGCCAATACCACGCATGGATTTTACCGGATGAATAAAAAGACGTGAAAGCGTTGGCACGTCTTCCCCCTGTCTGATGAAAATTAGCCCTCAACTTTATGACATGAACGCCAGATTAGCTATAATGCGCAACAATTTTCGTTGAGTGTAAGTGACATTATGATTTCTCTGTTTGCCAGTACGGCCCGCGGGCTGGAAGAGCTGTTAAAAACTGAACTGGAAAAACTCGGTGCCGTTGAGTGCCGGGTTGTTCAGGGTGGTGTCCATTTTGAAGGGGACACGCGGCTCCTGTACCAGAGCCTGATGTGGAGTCGTCTGGCTTCGCGCATTATGCTGCCGCTCGGGGAGTGCAAGGTTTACAGCGATCTTGATCTCTACCTCGGCGTGCAGGCGATCAACTGGACAGAGATGTTTAATCCGGGCGCAACCTTCGCCGTCCATTTTAGCGGCCTGAACGATGAAATTCGTAACAGCCAGTACGGCGCGCTGAAAGTCAAAGATGCGATCGTCGACAGCTTTACCCGCAAAAACCTGCCGCGCCCGAATGTGGAACGTGAGATGCCGGACCTGCGTATTAACGTCTGGCTGAACCAGGATACGGCAAATATCTCCCTTGATCTGAGCGGTGAAGGTTTGCACCTGCGCGGCTACCGCGATCGCACCGGGATGGCGCCGATCAAAGAAAACCTGGCCGCCGCGATCGTGATGCGTTCTGGCTGGCTGGCAGGCACGCCGCTGCTGGATCCGATGTGCGGCTCCGGGACGCTGCTGATTGAAGCTGCGATGGCGGCGACCGATCGCGCGCCGGGTCTGCACCGCGGCCACTGGGGTTTTGGTGGCTGGGCACAGCACGATGAAGCGCTGTGGCAAGAGGTGAAAGCCGAGGCGCAGGCGCGTGCGCGTGCGGGGTTGGCGAATTATGCCTCCCATTTTTATGGGTCAGACAGCGACGCGCGCGTTATCGATATCGCCCGTAAAAACGCCCGACGCGCCGGGATTGGCGAGCTGGTGACTTTTGAGGTGAAAGATGTTGCCGAGCTGAGCAACCCGCTGCCAAAAGGCCCGTACGGTACGGTGATCAGTAACCCGCCGTATGGTGAGCGTCTGGAGAGTGAACCGGCGCTGATCGCGCTGCACAGCCTGTTGGGCCGTCTGCTGAAAGCACAATTTGGCGGCTGGAATCTGTCACTGTTTAGCGCCTCGGTTGATCTGCTGAACTGCCTGCAACTGCGCGCTGAGCGCCAGTTCAAAGCGAAAAACGGCCCGCTGGATTGCGTGCAGAAAAATTACCATCTGGCGGAAAATACCGGCGAAGCGAAAGCGCCGGCAATGGCGGAAGATTACGCGAATCGCCTGCGCAAGAACGTTAAAAAGCTGGAAAAATGGGCGCGTCAGGAAGGTATCGAATGTTATCGCCTGTACGATGCCGATCTGCCGGATTACAACGTCGCGGTCGATCGCTATGCCGATTGGGTGGTGGTGCAGGAGTATGCCGCACCGAAAACGATTGATGCGCAAAAAGCGCGCCAGCGTCTGTTTGATATCATTGCGGCCACCATTCATGTGTTGGGGATTGCGCCAAACAAGCTGGTGTTGAAAACCCGTGAACGGCAGAAGGGCAACAATCAGTATCAGAAAATGAATGAAAAGGGTGATTTCATGGAAGTGAGCGAATATAACGCTCGCCTGTGGGTCAACCTGACCGATTATCTTGATACCGGTTTGTTCCTCGATCACCGTATCGCGCGCCGTATGCTCGGCCAAATGAGTAAAGGCAAAGATTTCCTGAATCTATTCTCTTATACCGGCAGCGCCAGTGTGCATGCGGGGCTGGGCGGCGCGCGTTCGACGACAACGGTGGATATGTCACGTACCTATCTGGAGTGGGCCGAGCGCAACCTGCGTCTTAATGGCCTGAGCGGTCATGCGCATCGCCTGATCCAGGCCGACTGCCTTGCGTGGCTGCGCGATACTGATGAGCAGTTCGACCTGATCTTTATCGATCCGCCGACCTTCTCCAACTCCAAACGTATGGAAGAGTCTTTTGATGTACAGCGCGACCATATGGCGCTGATGCAGGATCTCAAACGCCTGTTGCGTAAGGGCGGCACGATCATGTTTTCCAATAACAAACGCGGTTTCCGTATGGATCTCGACGGGCTGGCGAAACTGGGTCTTAAAGCACAAGAAATCACCCAAAAAACGCAGTCGCAGGATTTTGCCCGCAACCGTCAGATCCACAACTGCTGGCTGATTACCGCAGCCTGAAAGGATAAATAAATGTCATTAATCAGTATGCATGGCGCGTGGCTGTCATTCAGCGATGCGCCGCTTCTCGATAATGCTGAGCTGCATATCGAAGAAAACGAACGCGTGTGCCTTGTTGGGCGTAACGGCGCGGGGAAATCAACGCTGATGAAGATCCTCAACCGGGAAGTTAACCTGGATGATGGTCGCATTGTGTATGAGCAAGATTTGGTGGTGGCACGCCTGCAACAGGATCCGCCGCGTAATGTTACCGGCAGCGTCTACGATTTTGTCGCTGAAGGGATTGAAGAACAGGCCGAGTATCTCAAGCGCTACCATGAGGTTTCCCACCTGGTGATGAGCGATCCGAGCGATAAAAACCTCGCCGAGTTAGCGCGTGTGCAGGAGATGCTGGATCACCACGGTTTGTGGCAACTGGAAAACCGTATCAATGAAGTGCTGGCACAGCTGGGGCTGACGGCGGATATGTCGCTCTCCGCTCTTTCCGGCGGCTGGTTGCGTAAGGCAGCGCTGGGGCGCGCGCTGGTGAGCGGTCCGCGTGTGCTGCTGCTCGACGAACCAACCAACCACCTGGATATTGAAACTATCGACTGGCTGGAAGGGTTCCTGAAATCTTTCGGCGGCACCATCATCTTTATCTCTCACGATCGTTCGTTTATTCGCAATATGGCGACGCGTATCGTCGACCTCGATCGCGGCAAGCTGGTTTCCTATCCGGGCAACTACGATCAGTATCTGCTGGAGAAAGAAGAAGCCCTGCGCGTGGAAGAGCTGCAAAATGCGGAATTTGATCGCAAGCTGGCGCAGGAAGAGGTGTGGATCCGCCAGGGCATCAAGGCGCGTCGTACTCGTAACGAAGGCCGCGTCCGCGCGTTAAAAGCCATGCGCCGCGAGCGCAGTGAACGCCGTGAAGTGATGGGCAGCGCGAAGATGCAGGTGGAAGAAGCCTCCCGCTCCGGCAAGATTGTTTTCGAGATGGAAGACGTCAATTACGGCATTGATGGCAAAGTGCTGGTGCGCAATTTCTCCACGCAGGTGCAGCGCGGCGACAAAATCGCGCTGATCGGCCCGAACGGCTGCGGTAAGACTACGCTGCTCAAATTGATGCTGGATCAACTCAAAGCCGATAGCGGGCGTGTCCATGTCGGTACCAAACTGGAAGTGGCCTATTTCGATCAGCACCGCGCCGAACTGGATCCGGATAAAACGGTGATGGACAACCTTGCTGAAGGTAAGCAAGAAGTGCTGGTGAACGGCAAGCCGCGCCACATTCTGGGCTACTTGCAGGACTTTCTGTTCCATCCGAAACGGGCGATGACGCCGGTACGTGCGCTCTCTGGCGGGGAACGTAACCGACTGTTGCTGGCGCGTTTGTTCCTGAAACCCAGCAACCTGTTAATTCTCGATGAACCAACCAACGATCTGGATGTTGAAACGCTGGAACTGCTGGAAGAGCTTATCGATGCCTATCAGGGTACGGTTCTGCTGGTGAGCCACGATCGTCAGTTCGTTGATAATACCGTGACCGAATGCTGGATCTTCGAAGGCGACGGCCAGATTGGTCAGTATGTTGGCGGCTATCACGATGCCCGTGGTCAGCAGGCGGCATCGCAGATGCAAAAACAGGACGCCGCGAAAAAAAGTATGGAAGCGCCGGTAGCCAAAGCAGAAACTGTCAAACGCAACAGTAACAAACTAAGCTATAACCTGCAGCGTGAACTGGAACAATTACCGCAAAAGCTGGAACAACTGGAAGCACAACTAGGGGATTTGCAAGCGCAGGTCGCCGATGCCAGTTTCTTTAGCCAGCCGCACGACCATACGCAGAAAGTCTTAGCCGATATGGCTTCGGCGGAGCAAGCGCTTGAAGAAGCGTTTGAACGCTGGGAGTATCTGGAGGCTCTGAAAAACGGCGCATAAAGGGAGCCTGTATGTGTGAACACCACCACACCACTCGCCACATTCTCTGTTCGCAATGTGACATGCTGGTGGCGTTACCGCCGCTGCAACATGGACAAAAAGCGGCGTGCCCGCGTTGTGGGACAACGCTTGCGACCGAGTGGGACGCGCCGCGGCAGCGTCCCACTGCGTATGCTATCGTCGCGCTGTTCATGCTATTGCTCTCCAACCTTTTTCCCTTCGTAAACATGAAAGTAGCAGGCGTTGCCAGTGAGGTGACGCTGCTGGAAATTCCTGGTGTGATGTTCTCGGAAGATTACGCCAGCCTCGGCACTTTCTTTCTGTTGTTCGTGCAGTTTGTGCCGGCGTTTTGCCTGGTGACGATCCTGCTGTTGGTTAACGGCGTGCGGATGGATTTTCGCCTGAAAATTGGCCTTGCCCGCGTGTTATTCCAGCTTAAAAGTTGGGGAATGGCGGAGATTTTCCTCGCCGGGGTGTTGGTCAGTTTCGTCAAACTGATGGCTTATGGTGATATTGGCATCGGCAGCAGTTTCATTCCCTGGTGCCTGTTCTGTCTGTTGCAACTGCGGGCGTTTCAGTGCGTAGACCGCCACTGGCTGTGGGACGACATTGCGCCAGCGCCAGCTGTTGCGCAGCCGCTGCATGTCGGTGTACCAGGTATCCGCCAGGGGCTGCGATCCTGCCCATGTTGCACGGCGATAGTGGCGATTGACCAGCCGGTTTGCCCACGTTGCCATACTCATGGCCATGCGCGTCGGCGCAACAGTATTCAGTGGACGCTGGCGCTGCTGATGACCGCCATCATGCTCTATCTACCCGCCAATATTTTGCCCATCATGGTGACCGACCTGTTGGGCGACCGCATGCCGTCGACCATTCTGGCCGGGGTCATTTTGCTGTGGAGCGAGGGTTCGTATCCGGTTGCGTTAGTGATTTTTATCGCCAGCATTATGGTGCCGACGCTGAAAATGATTGGCATCGCCTGGCTGTGTATTGATGCGAAAGGGCACGGAAAGCGCGATTGCGAACGCATGCATTTTATTTATGAAATAGTGGAATTCGTTGGGCGCTGGTCAATGATCGACGTGTTTGTTATTGCCGTACTGTCTGCGCTGGTGCGGATGGGGGGGCTGATGAATATTTATCCTGCGATGGGTGCGCTGATGTTTGCGCTGGTCGTTATTATCACGATGTTTGCGGCAATGACTTTCGACCCGCGTCTGAGCTGGGATCGCGAGCCACAAACGCACCATGAGGAGTCGTTAAAGCATGGAGAATAAGAGTGGGGAAGCCAGGGTGCAAAAGGTGAGAAACTGGTCACCGGTGTGGATTTTCCCGATTGTGACGGCACTGATTGGGGCCTGGATCCTTTTCTATCATTACAGCCATCAAGGCCCGGAAGTCACCCTGATCACCAATAACGCTGAAGGGATTGTCGGCGGTAAAACGACGATCAAAAGCCGCAGCGTGGACGTTGGCGTAGTGGAGAGTACGACGCTGACCGATGATCTTACCCATGTTGAAATCAAAGCGCGGCTCAATTCCGGCATGGAAAAGCTCCTGCATAATGATTCGGTATTCTGGGTGGTGAAACCGCAGGTGGGTCGCGAAGGTATCAGCGGGCTTGGTACGCTGCTTTCTGGTGCCTATATCGAACTTCAGCCCGGTGTAAAAGGCAATGCACCGGAGCGCTACAACTTGCTCGATTCGCCGCCGCTGGCGCCGCCGGATGCGAAAGGTATCCGGGTGATCCTTGACAGTAATAAAGCGGGGCAATTAACGGCAGGCGATCCGGTGTTGTTCCGTGGCTATCGCGTGGGTTCAGTGGAAACCAGCACCTTTGATACGCAAAAACGGACCATGAGCTATCAGCTCTTTATTAATGCGCCGAACGATCGGCTGGTGACCAGCAATGTGCGTTTCTGGAAAGACAGCGGGATTGCCGTCGATCTCACCTCCGCCGGGATGCGCGTCGAGATGGGGTCGCTGACAACGCTGTTCGGCGGCGGTGTCAGCTTCGATGTGCCGGAAGGCCTGGATTTGGGGCAGCCGGTGGCGGAAAACAGCGCTTTTAAGTTGTATGACGATCAGCGCAGCATTCAGGATTCGCTATACACCGAACATGTTGATTATCTGATGTTCTTTAAAGATTCGATCCGTGGCTTGCAACCCGGCGCGCCGGTTGAATTCCGCGGCATCCGCCTTGGTACGGTGAGCAAGGTGCCGTTCTTTACGGAAGGTATGCGCCAGGCGCTGAATGATGATTATCGTATTCCGGTTCTGATCCGTATTGAGCCGGAACGTCTGGCGAACCAACTGGGTGAAGATCCGGATATGAGCGCACATCTGAATGCGCTACTGAAGCGTGGTCTGCGAGGCTCGTTGAAGACCGGTAATATTGTTACCGGCGCGCTGTATGTTGATCTCGATTTTTACAATAATGCCCCTGCGATCAGTGGCATGCACGAGTTCGCTGGCTATCCCATCATCCCGACTGTGAGTGGTGGACTGGCGCAGATCCAGCAACGGCTAATGGATACGCTGGATAAAATCAACAATTTACCGTTGAACCCGATGATCCAGCAGGCGACGAGCACGCTATCTGAAAGCCAGCAAACGCTCAAACGTCTGCAAACGACGCTGGATAACCTCAACAAATTGACCGCCAGCCAGTCGATGCAGCAACTGCCTGCAGATATGCAGAGCACACTACGCGAACTTAACCGCAGTATGCAGGGCTTCCAGCCGGGTTCCGCCGCTTACAATAAAATGGTGGCGGATATGCAGCGCCTCGATCAGGTATTGCGTGAACTGCAACCGGTGCTGAAAACGCTCAACGATAAGAGCAACGCGCTGGTATTTGAAGCGAAAGGGAAACCCGATCCGCAGCCGAAGAGGGCAAAAGAATGAAAAAGAGCGCATTAGCGATACTGGCTCTGTTGCTGACAGCCTGCAGTAGCGGCGGTGATAACAAAAGCTACTATCAGCTGCCTTCGCCGTCGCAAGTAAAGGCGCAGGCGATGGCCGGGCAAAACCAGGGGAATCGTCAGTTATGGGTAGAACAGGTTTCGGTACCTGATTTTCTCGCGGGGAATGGCGTGGTGTACCAGACCAGCGATGTGCAATACGTCATTGCTACGAACAATTTGTGGGCCAGCCCGCTCGATCAGCAACTGCGTAACACGCTGGTATCCAATCTGAGCAATCAACTGCCTGGCTGGGTGGTCGCATCGCAGCCGCTAGGCAGTGAACAAGATACGCTAAACGTAACTGTGACCGGTTTTCATGGTCGCTATGATGGGCGAGTGATAGTAAGCGGCGAATGGTTACTTAAACACCAGGGACAACTGATTAAGCGCCCCTTCCATATTGAGCTGAAACAGCAGCAGGATGGCTATGATGAAATGGTGAAAATGCTGGCTCAGGGCTGGCAGCAAGAGGCTGTCAGTATTGCGAATGCGCTAAATCGTCTGCCATAAGTAAATCTAAAGTCTGTAAAAACCGCCATAGACAAAATCTATGGCGGTTTTTTTATGTTTCAGTACAAACCATTAGTTGTGCTGGCTCACATTTTTTGTACAAATGAACTTTTGTGTAGCTCACATTTATGACACTGGCGTGAATTTTGCGCATTGACGACGAAGTCTATTCAAGGTATTTGTGACCTGTGGTTGCGCATTAAGTGACCACTGTTTTCTTTTCCACCAGATCAAATAATGAGGGAAACGAGGCATGAAGAGACAAAAACGCGATCGCCTGGAACGGGCACATCAACGTGGTTATCAGGCTGGTATTACCGGGCGTCCGAAGGAAATGTGTCCCTACCAAACCCTGAATCAAAGGTCCGAGTGGCTGGGAGGCTGGCGGGAGGCCATGGAGGACAGGGCAGTCATTGCCTGATTCTGTCTCTTTAAAAAAGAAACCTCCGCATTGCGGAGGTTTCGCCTTTACCGGGGTAGGTAACCCGGTATCAGAAATTAGACGTATCCTTGAACAGACCTACTTTCAGATCCGCGGCGGTATAGATAACGCGGCCATCAACCAGCACTTCGCCATCTGCCAGACCCATGATCAAACGACGGTTTACAACGCGTTTAAAGTGAATACGGTAAGTCACGGTTTTCGCCGTTGGCAGCACCTGGCCGGTGAATTTCACTTCGCCTACGCCCAGCGCGCGGCCTTTGCCTTCGCCGCCGAGCCAGCCCAGGTAGAAACCAACCAGTTGCCACATTGCATCGAGGCCGAGACAGCCTGGCATCACCGGATCACCAATGAAATGGCAGCCAAAGAACCACAGATCCGGGTTGATATCCAGCTCAGCTTCAACATAGCCTTTATCGAAGTTACCGCCGGTTTCAGTCATTTTGACCACACGGTCCATCATCAGCATGTTCGGTGCCGGCAATTGCGGGCCTTTTGCGCCAAACAATTCGCCACGACCAGAGGCAAGAAGATCTTCTTTTGTATAGGATTCGCGTTTATCTACCATGTTCTCAGTAAGCCTTATTTGTAATTTCGGACGCAGGATAGCTAACACGTGTACGCTGAACAAGTCCGATCAGTTTCGGATAAACCAGTTCAACCAGCGAAGCGGCCACGGGAAGCGGTGGCGCGCATCCTGTTGTGTTGCCTGCGCGATACGTTCCTGGATGAGTTGCTTAAGGTTGTTTTGCCCTTCGGCATCCCACGGCAAACCCGTTAATAAGGGTAGCGCATCCATCATGTCATCTACTGCCCAGATGAAAAATTGCTGCGCCTGGATAGCATCCAGAAGTTCCTGCTGCAGGCAGAGATGGCGTACATTTGCCGAGGGAATAATCACCCCTTGCTTGCCAGTGAGCTGGCGCTGCTGACAAATATCGAAGAAGCCTTCGATTTTTTCATTCAGCCCGCCGACCGGCTGGGAGCGACCAAATTGATCCACCGAGCCTGTGATCGCAATGCTCTGATTAAGCGGAACTTCAGATAGCGCGCTGATTAATGCGCACAGTTCAGCCATTGATGCGCTGTCACCGTCGACTTCGCTGTATGATTGTTCAAAAGTCAGTGAGGCGGAGAAGGGGATCTGTTGTTCCAGTTCCAGTTCCGCCATCAGGAACGCTTGCATGATCATCATGCCTTTGGCGTGGATATTACCGCCCAGCTCAGCTTTGCGTTCAATATCGTTAAACTCGCCATCGCCAACATGCACCACACAACTGATTCGCGAGGGTTCACCAAAGGCACGTGGATGTCCCGGAAACTCGATAACGGACAGTGCATTGATCTGACCGATGCGTTCTCCTTCGGTTTCGATCAGGATTTGCTCAAGCAGGATCTCATCCTGCATGCGCTCCGCCAGGAAGCCTTCACGCCACTCTCGCTGCGCAAGCATTGTCTGGAACTCTTCCCCGCTAAAGGTTTCATCGGTGGACATCGCTGCCACTTCTCGCAGTTGCCGAGACAACCACATTGGGCAAAGAGGTAACGTTTCTTGATCGCCGGTGTAGCGGACGGCTTCGCGAATGAGTGTTGTCCATGCATCAGCCGCAGGGGCGGGCAAGTGGGCATCGCGAGCGGTTTGCTCGACCCACTGACGCCATATGGACATGGTTTCGGCATCCGCAATTTGCAGCGTTTCTTCGTATTCGCTGTAAATGGCCTGCGATGCGAGTTCCGGCTCCATTTCCTGGAAATCCGCGAGTGATTCACGTTCACCCACGAGGATGACTTTCAGATCCATTGGCATGGACGGCACAGTGACAGGCAGAGGGCGCGATTCATCAAAGGAAACCCAGTCAAAACGGCGCTGCATTACCATCGTTTTCAGGCGCATCCATAGCAGTGGCTGTGCAAGCAGAGTACGTAAGGAAATAACCAGCACTCCACCGTTTGCCTGGTGGACGAGGCCGGGTTGCAACGTGATTTCCTGATTAAACTGGCGAAGGCAGCCGAAAAGTTGTTCTGCTTCTACCCAATCGGCGATCGCGGTGGGTTTGTTGCCGATAAAATTTGCCTGGGCATCAGCCGAAGGTTCGAAGCGAATTGCCGAACCATTGACATGATATTGGCCGCCAGAAAATGGGCGGGCTTCAGGGATGAGCATTTCGGTGGCGCTGGCGATAAGCGCAAGATATTCGGCTTCTTCTGGCGCTTTAGCCAGCAAAAAGCGTGACGTCGCCTGCGGATAGAGCAATTGCTCCAGCGCGTACTGTAATCGGGGTTGCGTATCGGCCAGGGAGAAGTCCGTTTCGCGGGCTAATTCGGACGATTCAAATACTTCCTGATAGCTGCTGGTATCAGGAACCAGGTCGTTCCATTCAAGTTTTGTAATGGTCAAAGTCGTTTTTTTAGTCTGATGTCAAAGGCGCGATTATACCGTAAACGCTCCAACAGCACACATTGATTACACGCTTTCGCGACGCGAACACTATTGGCTTAAACGAGGCCGTGATTTCTTTTCAGCAGAGTTGGAAAAAACTGATATTCTGAACTGAGTTACACGGTCACGTTGAGAGCGCAATGAAATATCAACAACTGGAAAATCTCGAAAGCGGCTGGAAATGGAAGTATCTGGTAAAAAAGCATCGTGAAGGGGAATTAATCACGCGCTACATAGAAGCCAGTGCCGCTAAAGATGCGGTCGATTTATTGTTGACACTCGAAAATGAACCCGTACAGGTCAACGACTGGATTATGCAGCATATCAATCCGTCATTGATTAACCGGATGAAGCAAACTATTCGCGCCCGCCGCAAGCGGCATTTCAATGCCGAACATCAGCATACGCGTAAAAAATCGATCGACCTGGAATTTGTGGTCTGGCAGCGTCTGGCTGGGTTAGCGCAACGCAGGGGGAAAACGCTTTCTGAAACGATTGTGCAGTTGATCGAAGATGCCGAGCACAAGGAAAAGTATGCATCTCAGATGTCTACGCTGAAACATGACCTGCAGGCATTACTTGGGAAAGAATAGGTGCGAATTATTCCTGCCTGTTATTTCAGGCAATAAAAAACCCCGCTAATGCGCGGGGTTTTTTTAGACGTGAACTTAAGCCTGCGGCTGAGTTACAACGTCTTTGCTACCTTTAACTTCGATCTCTACGCGACGATCCGGTGCCAGGCAGTCGATCAGCGCTGCACGCGGTTTCACGTTGTCACAGGTGCTGCCGGTAACCGGGTTGGATTTACCCATGCCACGTGCGGAGATTTTGTTAGCCGGGATACCTTTAGAAACCAGGTAATCAACTACGGACTGTGCACGTTTCTCAGACAGGCTCTGGTTGTAAGCGTCAGAACCGATACGGTCGGTGAAGCCCAGAACCACTACGGAACCGTCTTTAGGATCCAAGTTGCTCAGCTGACCATACAGCTGATCCAGCGCCTGCTGACCTTCCGGTTTCAGCGTCGCTTTGTTGAAGTTGAACAGAACGTCAGACTTCAGAGTGAAGTGTTTGGTCTGCACTTCCGGAGCCGGAGCCGGAGCCGGAGCAGCTACTACCGGAGCAGCGTCTTCCTGCTGGCCGAAGCGGTAGGAAACACCTACGCTCAGCATACCGTTGTCCGGACGAGCACCAACGGTGTTTGCATCACCGATGTTGTTAACCCACTGGTATTCCAGGCGGGTAGCGATGTCACGAGTAACTGCCCACTCAACACCACCAGCGAAGACCGGGGAAACACCGGTATCGTGATCTTTGAAGCCCTGGTTGTTCTGAGCGTCTGCACGCCAAACCATACCACCCAGACGAGTGTACAGGTCCAGATCGTCAGTTACCGGGTAACCCAGTTTAGCAGTCAGCTGAACGCCCTGAGCTTTGAACGCGCCGTTAACGGTGTCGCCTTTGTACGGCATACGACCCAGCCAGTCATAGCCCAGTTCGAAACCTACGTACGGGTTAACCTGGTAGCCACCGAACGCACCAGCACCCAGTTGGCTTTCGTGGGTCGGGCCATCGTTCTGCCATACCGCACCTTTGTCATGATACTGGGACCAACCCAGTTTACCACCTGTATACCAGGTGTTATCTTTCGGAGCGGCCTGCGCTACGGTAGCGAAACCAGCCAGTGCCACTGCAATCGCGATAGCTGTCTTTTTCATTTTTGCGCCTCGTTATCATCCAAAAATCGCCATGGGAATCTCTTTAGAGAAGCCACGGTTAAATCCTTCACCGGGGGCATTGCTCACTGACAACTCTGCAGACATCTTTACCGATATCTTTGGCTTATGCCGAGCACCCCTGGCGATGTAAAGTCTACAACGTAGTTGGAAACTTACAAGTGTGAACTCCGTCAGGCATATGAAAAAAAAGGCTTTGTATACACAATATTTAACACTTCTGATGAATCTTTCACCACGGCTATTTCCGTACAAAGCGCGCGCGACAGGCTTTCGCGCTGTATTTGGACGATAAATTTGAAGCGCTGCTCTCAGGTAAAAAACATCCTAGGAAAACTCCTAAATTTACTCAATGATACAAATTTGAGTGAATTTTTATCCCGGAAAGCTGTCTCGCAGCCAGAGGATCGTGGCGTACAGGTCGCATAACGAAGCCTATCGCATTGCCTTCTTCTGCCGCCATAGCTAATTGGCGATGTTCCTCTGCAGTCAGCTCTTCAGAATGCCAGCCAATAACGACGCTATAGTTACCGGTGCGCAACGCACGAATCATTGAGTCCAGTGTTACGCTTGGAGAAAGCTGGTTCACCTGCATCACCTTGGTGAGGGGTAACCCAGCGGATTGCACCCACTCACGGCTGAGTTTTTGTTGAGGTGTCAACCACAGCTGCCAACGGGATTGTTGCCCGAGTTGCTGCAGTAAAGGCAGTAAAAGAAGCTGCGTCATCCAGGGCTGGTCCTCACGATAGACCATTTCGCTAATCAGCCCGGTAGTGATGCTGGAAGGCTCAACGTGATTCAATTTGTTGAGTGTTGAAGCGAGTGTTGTCGAACGATTCGCATAGCCTGAAGTGTACATAATCAATCCAGCCCTGTGGGTTACTGTATGTTTATACAGTAACCGTTGCATGCTCAGAGATCAACCTCATTTTCGGAAACTATCTCGCATTTTTGTTTTGTCCCTGCCGCGTAATGAAAAATTTGCTTGCCGTCTTGCTCACAGTTGCCTATGTTCCTGCGTAGTGGTTTCAGTAATTTAAATCTGGCTTTTACTATGTGATTTATAAGGCAAAAATCATGGAAGACCTATCTTATCAACGGATATATCAGTCGCGCGAATACCTCATGCCTCTCGGCACAATTTGTCACCGCGCTCATTTTGGTGGTTACAGCTTGTCAGTGGATAAAACTGTTTTCGCGATGGTTGCAGAAGGGGAACTTTACCTTCGCGCTTGCGACGAGAGTGCGCAATATACGGTTACGCAAGATGCCCCTTTACTGGTATTCAACAAACGTGGGCGTCAGGTTTCGTTAAATTACTACTTCGTTAGCGAGAGTGTGTGGCGCGATCGTTCGTTACTTCTGCAACTTTCGGCTCTGTCACTTGAAGCTGCGCGGCGTGATAAAGATCGGCGCAGTGCCAGAAAACGGTTACGCGATCTGCCTAACCTTACTTTTCAACTTGAAGCTCAACTTCATGAAGCGGGAGTACTGGATGCACATACACTGCGAATGCTCGGGGCAAAAGTTTGTTGGCTTAGATTGAGAAAATCAAACAAGCATCTGAGCGCGAAAGTGCTTCTTGCACTCGAGGGCGCAATTGTTGGGCTTCACGAAGCGGCGTTACCGGCGCCGCGACGCCGGGAACTGATGGAGTGGTTTAACGGCGTAATCAAGAAAGGAGCGAGTCCTTACTGAGTAATTTGGCTTTTCAGACGGCACACTTCAGGCAATAAAGCGATCAGCAGGCCAATCTGTTGCAGTACCAGTGGCTCTTTGCTATCCGGGCGCGGCTCCAGGTGTTTAATGCGTTGGGATAGATCGGCAAGGGTATCCTGAACACGTTTTTGGTCTGCTGGTAGGTGATGTAGAGCATCGTCAACATAGCAGACTGCATCATCAAGTAAACGTAGGATTTCCGGCTGGGTGAGCTGCTCACGATGTGCGCCAAGCGCGGAAATATAACTGGTAAAGGTATGATTTAAACATAACAAACGGAACGCGGCATCGCGAAGTTCAGGTGAGGTTCCGGGTTCGGAAGACATATTTGAAACGACCGATGCCAGTTCCGCGTCACGGTTATAAGCGTTACGTCTGGCGATGCGGTAAGCAAGCCGGTTATCGCGTCCCTGATGGTACTGTTCAAGAATGGCATCAAGGTAGCGGCAGTTAGCATCAAAGGCTTGTTCAGTAACGCGGGGCAGGTGTCGAAAACGCCAGTCCGGCCAGATAAAACTCACTGCCGCCCAGGCGATAGCACAACCTATAAGCGTATCAATAATACGGGGAAGCGCGACTTCAAATCCTTCGCCCAATAAGTTAAAGCACAGTAACACCAGTAAGGTGATGAACATCGTGGCATGTGCGTATTGCACTGTTCGAAATGCGAAAAACAGTACGCCGGTGATGACGATGAGTATCAGTTGCCCTTCGTGTGAGGGAACGAAGTAAAGTACCGGCAATCCGATCGCAACGCCAGTCAGCGTTCCGATTACGCGTAGCGTCAGCCTGTGGCGAGTGGCGTTATAGTTCGGCTGGCAGACAAAGAGACTGGTCAGTAAGATCCAATAACCATGCTGTAGCCCCGTTATTTGGATAAACGCATAACCGATACATAACACCACCGACATGCGTACTGCGTGGCGAAAGAGTGCGGATTCTGGCGTCAAATTATTACGTAAACGCTGCCGGATGTCATTGAAACCACTCAGACTATCATCCGAAAGCTGATTTTCAGTGTCATTTGACAATGAAGGCTGTGGTTGACCAGATTCAATAGTTGCTAACTGAGCGTCAATAGCCCTCAGGTTATCCAGCAGAAAACCAAGTGCTTTCATATGCTCCTGAGGCGTGATGCCATTAGCGCGAAGACGATCAAGCGCCGCGTCAAGGTGGATAAATGCACGTTCGAAGCGAGAATCGTGTTGATACGGAGTGCGAAGCAAAATGGCGCGTGATAACTGAGCGCACGCATGTGACTGCATGGAAAGTAAGCGCTGAAAGCGGAACATCACGTCGCTATAACGAAAGTGTTCGCGCAGTGTTTGATATTGGATATGTGAAGAACTGGCTCGTTCGTGAATATCTTGCGCTGCAAAATAGTAATGCAATGTTTGACGTGTGCCGCGCTGCCCACGATCTCCGCGCAAACGCGTGAGCAACGTGGCTTTGGTTTGATTGAGCGTGTTCACTAACTGGCCATTCGCCAGTGCTAAATCATAGAGCGGCGCCTGGCTATCATCTTCAATATCCGGGTCAAAAAGACGTGATTTTAGTTCAAGGTAATGTGCCAGTTGTTCATAGCAACGCGCCAGGTTGTCTTGTAGGGCGCGAATGGGGAAAACCAGATGTCCAACCAGCGTCAGCAAGTTAAACCAGATTGCACCTGCCAACAGCAGCAGTGGTTGCTGATACCATTGTTCGAAAAGGGAAATTCCCAGCATGGTATAGACCGCAATAAGCAGCGCACCAAAAGCAATGGTAGCGTAACGCTGTCCGAGCCCGCCAAGCAGGATGAAACCAATGGTGGATGTCACAAGACCAAGCGCAAACAACCATGGCCACGGGAAGAGTAACTCCACAGATGCAGACGCAATAAAAAAGCACACCAGCGTAATTATCAGGTTTTTCAGCCGCCCCGTCAGGCGGTCATCCAGATCGGCAAGTGCGGCGGCAACGACGCCAAGCGTTAGCGGGATGGTCAGTTTCACCTCGCCGAGTAGCCAGGGCAGCAAAGCAGTCCCGCAAAGCGCAATAAAAATTCTGACGTTATAGAGCCAGGCACTGTTCCATGTATAACGGCGAAGCAGAGGACTTAACATAATGACAAGCGATCCGATTATTGAAAACGACGGTGCGCATTGGCTTCGCGGGCAGCGCGAGCGGTTTCTACAGATACCACACGACGGCCAACTGGCCACAGTGCAATCGCAGCGATTTTAAAGTTCGCGACGCCAACGGGAATGCCGATGATGGTAAGGCACTGAGCGATACCGGCGGTAATATGCATAATGCATAGCCACCAGCCAAACAGAATAAGCCAGATAATATTCAATAATGTTCCACCTGCATTTAACAGGCTGTTTTTGCTCTGCGGTTCGAGTTCATCAATGTGAATGGCTTCATTTCCCCAGGGGATAAATGAGAGCTTTGTGATTTCCCAGCAAGAGCGCGTCAACGGCAGAGTGATAATGAGCAGGGCGCTGATTATTGTTGCGAGTAGCCATCCGAGTGTTGTGGCGAAACCACCAAGCACAAAATTTAGAATATTCAAAACGGTACGCATAAAACCTCAGTACAAACCGGTCGGTAGAGAATGCCGGTAATTGTAACGATTATTTGGGCTGGAGCGCCAATTCTCTGGCAGGTAAACTGGCAATTATTGTCACAAGTTGAGAACGATAAGTCATGGAACTGAAAGCGACCTCACTGGGAAAACGTCTGGCGCAACACCCGTATGATCGCGCAGTCATTCTGAATGCCGGCATTAAAGTGGCAGGTGACAGACACGAATACCTTATCCCTTTCAATCAGTTGTTAGCGATTGAATGCAAGCGAGGGCTGGTGTGGGGAGAGATGGAATTTCAGCTTGCCGACAACAAAGTAGTTCGTCTTCACGGAACGGAATGGAACGAAACACAGCGTTTTTACCATCTTTTAAATGAGCGCTGGAACCGGTGGAGCGCGGAAATGAGCGAGGTTGCTGCCGGGGTTTTATCGGAGCAACTGGAGCTGATTTCCGGGCGTATTGAGCCAACGAAATGGCTTACCCGTAAGCAGCTTCAGGGGTTACAGCAGCAATTGCAGCAGGCGTTTGCCGCGTTGCCGATTCCGACAAGCCGATTAGCGGAGTTTGATAATTGCCGTGAGCTTTGGCGTCAGTGTCAGTCGTGGCTGACGGACGTTGAGAAGCGCCGGACACAGCACAATCAAACTTATACTGAAACGATGGTTACTCAGTACGCCGCTTTTTTTGAGCACGTTGAAACATCTCCTTTAAACCCGGCGCAGGCGCGGGCCGTGGTCAACGGTGAGCACTCTTTACTTGTGCTTGCTGGCGCGGGGAGTGGAAAAACCTCGGTGCTGGTGGCCCGAGCAGGCTGGTTGCTGGCTCGTGGCGAAGCCTCGGCGGATCAAATCCTGCTGCTTGCGTTTGGTCGCAAAGCCGCTCAGGAGATGGATGAGCGTATCCAGCAAAGGCTACATACCGAGGAGATTACCGCGCGCACTTTTCATGCGCTGGCGTTGTATATCATCTCCCAGGGAAGCAAAAAAGTGCTCGCTTTAAGCGAGCTGGAAAATGACACATCGGCTCGGCTGTCCTTGCTAACGGATACCTGGTGCCAGCAGTGCAGTGAAAAGAAAGCACAGGCGAAAGGGTGGCGTCAGTGGCTGGAAGAAGAGATGGAATGGGACGTCCCTGACGGCAATTTTTGGGAAGATGCAAAATTGCAGCGCCGCATCGCTCCGCGTCTCGATCGTTGGATCGGACTGATGCGTATGCATGGCGGTGCACAGGCTGAGATGATCGCCGGCGCACCAGATGAAGTTCGTGACCTGTTCAGTAAACGCATTAAATTGATGGCGCCGATTTTAAAAGCGTGGAAAGCAGAGCTAAAGTCTGAAAACGCCGTCGATTTTTCCGGGCTGATTCATCAGGCAATTAATGTGCTTGAAAAAGGGCGTTTTGTTAGCCCATGGAAGCATATTCTGGTCGATGAATTTCAGGATATTTCACCGCAGCGCGCGGCTTTGCTGGCTGCGTTGCGTAAGCAAAACTCACAAACGACGCTATTTGCTGTCGGTGATGATTGGCAGGCAATTTACCGTTTCAGCGGCGCGCAACTTTCCTTAACCACCGCTTTCCATGACTATTTTGGTGAAGGCGATCTCTGCGCACTGGATACGACTTATCGTTTCAATTCACGCATTGGTGAAGTGGCGAATCGTTTTATCCAGCAGAACCCATGGCAGCTTGCAAGACCATTGAATAGCTTGAAAACTGGGGATAAAAACGCAGTGACGCTGATGGCGCAGGATCAGCTGGATGCGCTATTAGATAAACTCAGCGGATATGCAACGCCGGAAGACAGGATCCTGGTTCTGGCTCGCTATCACCACGGAAAACCGGCGGTTCTGGATAAAGCAGCCACCCGCTGGCCGAAACTTCAGCTCGATTTTACGACTATCCACGCCAGTAAAGGGCAACAAGCGGACTATGTGATTGTGGTGGGGCTGAAAGAGGGCGCGGATGGTTTTCCTGCTCCGGCGCGGGAATCCATTATGGAGCAAGCCTTGCTGCCGCAGGCGGAAGAGTTCCCTGATGCGGAAGAGCGGCGATTGTTGTACGTCGCGTTGACGCGCGCACGCCATCGTGTCTGGCTATTGTTTGATAAAGATGAACCGTCACGCTTTGTCGACACGTTAAAATCGCTGGATGTGCCAGTCGCGCGAAAACCGTGAAACGAAGGCGGCCGCTGCGGCCGCCAGGACTTATTTCAGACGCTCAGCGAGGTAACGTTGGTAGTCCGGAATGAGGATGTCGACGCTGTTATTGAACTGCGGCGATTCGATAATAAAGTCAGCGGTAGATAAATTGGTCGCAACCGGAATATTCCACACCGTTGCAAGACGTAAGAGGGCTTTTACGTCAGGATCGTGCGGGACAGCATTAAGCGGGTCCCAGAAGAAAATCAGTACGTCGATTTTGCCTTCTGAAATCAACGCGCCGACTTGCTGGTCGCCGCCCATTGGGCCACTCAGCATGGCGTTGACTTCAAGGCCGGTTGCTCGCTGAATCAAATTCCCGGTTGTACCAGTCGCATATAGCTCATGTTTGGCCAGTACAGCCTGGTGGCGTTCTACCCATTTCATTAATGATTGCTTGCAGTGATCGTGTGCGACCAGTGCAATATTTTTGCGCACGGGTAAGGTGCGAGTGGTTGATTCCATAATCCGCTTCCGTCAGTGGTTTTCGCTACAGATTACTGGAAGCGTCTGATGCTGCAAGAGAAGTGAATAAAAAAATCCGAAAATGGTCGGGTGGGTCTGTTTGATTTACACTTTGGTGACATCGCCGGGAGGAAAACATGAAAGAAACCGATATTGCCGATATTTTACAGTCGACCCAAACTATTGCGCTGGTTGGTGCGAGTGATAAACCCGATCGACCAAGTTATCGCGTGATGAAGTATTTGTTGGACCAGGGCTATCATGTGATTCCCGTCTCGCCGAAAGTAGCAGGGACTACCCTTCTTGGGCAGCAGGGCTATGCAACACTTGCCGATGTGCCAGAAAAAATCGACATGGTGGATGTTTTTCGCAATTCGGAAGCGGCGTGGGGTGTTGCACAGGAGGCGATTGCCATCGGAGCGAAAACGCTTTGGATGCAATTAGGGGGGATTAATGAACAAGCGGCCGTGCTGGCGCGTGAGGCGGGGTTAAATGTAGTGATGGATCGCTGCCCGGCGATTGAGATCCCGCGGCTCGGTCTGGCGAAATAAAAAATACCCCGCATCTGGCGGGGTATTTTTAGTTGCGCAGGCGCGGAGCCTGGAGCTGTCGGCGAATGGTGCGCGCCAGTTCATCCATGGATGGCTGCTCCGGATGTTCATCCGTAATTTCGCTTGTCAGCTGTGCTTCTGCCAGGTATGTGTGCACTGGTTGGCCATCATCATCTTCCATTACGACATGATACCAGGGCAGCGCGCGGAGTTCGTCGTTCACCGCCAGTTCATCTGCTGACGGCTCGTCCAGTGAATACTCAGGATCGATATCGACCACTACGCCAAGATACCCCAGCAGTGAGTGGCGAACTTGCTGACCGATACCGAATTTGCTGGCAATCATTGTCACCTCCCGGGAACCTTACATACCTGCAGATATGCGGGCGCAGTTCCAAATTTCAAGTTACATGATGCGGCAGGCAAACCCTTTCAGATACAGCCCTTCCGGGTAGGTAGCGATCACAGGATGATCGGCGGCCTGACGGAACTGTTCTATAAATTGTACATCACGACCAGCATCTATTGCGGCGTCAGCAATAATTTTCTGAAATAAATCTGTGGTCATCAAACCGGAACAGGAGAAAGTGAGCAGTACACCGCCGGGATTCAGGAGCTGGATCGCCAGCATGTTGATGTCTTTATAACCGCGACAGGCGCCCATCAACTGGCTTTTGTTTTCCACGAACTTTGGCGGGTCCATCACGATGACATCGAAAGTTTCGCCCTGATCGCGATATTTGCGCAGCAGTTTGAATACATCGTCGCGAACAAATTCTGCTTTGCTTAAATCCAGCTCGTTCAGCGTAATGTTCTGTTTCGCGACATCCAGCGCTTCCTGAGAGGTATCTACACTGACGACCTGGCGGCATCCGCCCATCAGCGCGGAAACGGCAAAGCCGCCGGTATAGGAGAAGCAGTTTAATACGCGCTTGTCTGCCACGTAGCGACGTGTTGCCAGCCGGCTGTCGCGCTGATCGAGGTAGTAACCGGTTTTATGCCCGCCCTGAATATCAACAAACAGCTTCATGCCGTGCTCTTTAATCGGCAACAATGCGGGCGGCAGTTCGCCAACCACCAGTCCTTGCGCGAGTTCCAGCCCCTCTTTTTTGCGCACAGCAACATCGCTGCGATCGTAAATCGCGCATTGTGGATAGAGAGACTGGAGCGCCGAGATAATGGCTGGACGCTGATATTCCGCACCTGCGCTAAGAAGTTGGAGAACAAGAAAATCACCGAAACGATCGATGGTTACGCCGGGTAAGCCGTCAGATTCGCCAGCAATCAGGCGATAGCTGTCCAAACCATCGCGTTGCGCCAGCCAATCTCGCCACTGCTGTGCTTGTTGTAGGCGGCGGGTGAAAAACGCGATATCAATGCTTTCATTTTTATCGAAAGTCCAGACGCGAGCACGAATCTGCGATGCAGGAGATAATGCTCCACGCGCCAGCCACTTACCCTGATGATCGACAATATCAACCGTTTCACCGAGGCTGGCTTTGCCTTCCATCCGCGCGACAGCGCCGGAGAAAATCCAGGGATGACGGCGCAGCAATGATTTCTCGCGCCCTTTGGCTAACACTAAACGTACACTCATATTCGGCTATTCTATAAACTGAAGAAAATGGGCGCTATTGTCACGGGTTCACAGGACAAATGCAACGAGCCTGAGTAGAAGGGGGGAAAGATGGCACATGTCTGCACAATCGCCTGGGTACACGGAATGGTACAGGGCGTCGGGTTTCGCTATAGCACGCAGCACGAAGCACAGAAGCTCGGTGTGACGGGGTATGCACGTAATCTTGATGATGGCAGCGTCGAAGTGGTTGCCTGCGGCGACGAGCATGCAGTGAATCAGCTGATTGCATGGCTGAAAGCAGGGGGACCGCGTAGCGCCCGGGTTGACAGAGTTCTTGCCGAACCGCATCAGCCCGGCAGGGAATGGACAAACTTCGGCATTCGCTATTAGATGCACTTCACCGGTTTTGGCAAACCAGCGATCTTTGTCGCCTGTTTAGCAGGCCCTTTGGGAAACAGGCGGTACAAATAGCGACTATTGCCTTTCTCTTCGCCAAGTTTATTCGCCATCGCTTTTACCAGCATGCGAATAGCGGGAGAGGTATTGAATTCCAGGTAAAATTCACGCACAAAGCGCACCACTTCCCAGTGCTCAGGAGAGAGCGTTATGTTCTCTTTCTCAGCGATGATAGACGCTAAGGTTTCGCTCCACAGCGTAGTGTCTTTTAGATAGCCTTCGCTATCGGTTTCGATTTCTTTACCTTCAAAGATCAACATAATTTTTAGCAGAGTTAGTCAACAACGGCGGGAGTGTAGCAAAAAACAAAGCCCCGCATAAGCGGGGCTAATGGGGAATCAGGCTTGTTTAATCGCGGTTAGCGAAACCCAGAATACTCAACAGGCTGACAAAGATGTTGTACAGCGACACATACAGACTGACAGTGGCGCGGATGTAGTTGGTTTCACCACCGTGGATGATATTGCTGGTTTCATACAGGATAGCGCCACTGGAAATCAGGATAAATACGGCGCTGATAGCCAGATGCAACGCTGGCAGCTGCAAGAAAATATTCGCGACCATCCCGATCAGCACCACCACCACGCCCGCCATCAGCATGCCGCCGAGGAAAGACATATCCTTGCGTGTCGTTAACACGTAGGCGGAACAGCAGAAAAAGACCAATGCGGTGCCACCGAGTGCCAGGCCAATAAGATCTCCCATCCCTGCTGAGAGATAAGCATTAAGCATTGGCCCCAGGATATAACCGAGGAAACCAGTGAACGCGAACGCAGCCAGGATACCGGTTGGTTTGTTCGCCAGTTTATAGGTCAGGAACATTAAACCGTACATCCCAACCAGCGTCAGGATCAAGCCCGGAGAAGGCAACATTAATACGGTACTGGCGGTCGCCGTAATTGCGGAAAACGCCAGCGTTAAGCTTAAAAGGAAATAGGTGTTACGCAGGACTTTGTGCGTACTTAGCAGGGAAGTACGGTCACGCGATGAAGTAATAATACGATCCATGAGTCACTCTCTTATGACAGATGTAATTGATTGCAGAGTCTAAAAAAGTCTCGCTTGCTGACAAAGTTGTTTTACCCATCTTTACTCATAATGCCGCGGTGCTGACACAGTGTTTCGTGCGCAGAAATGCGCGCTACTCAGCATAAAGGGATAAATGTGAGACAGATCCATATTGGTGTCTTATATGTCACTGAAATCTATTGCTATATAACTATTGGGGCGCTAAGAGTGTAATCGCGTCGTGACAATGTACATTACTAAGGCGAAAGGACATGAAACCACAAACACGTAACCACATTGCACTTTCATTATTAACTATCGGCATTCTGAGCGCATGTTCTGGCGCGTTTGCAGCTACGGTACCGGCAGGAACAACGCTTGCTGAAAAACAGGAGTTGGTGCGTAACAATGGCAGCGAGCCTGCATCGCTGGATCCACATAAAGTGGAAAGTGACGTCGAGTTCAACATTATTAGCGATATTTTCGACGGGTTGGTCGCAGTTAAGGCTGATGGAACCATTGAACCCCGGTTGGCGGAAAAATGGGAAAACAAAGACAACACGGTATGGATTTTCCACTTACGCCCGGGGATCACATGGTCGGATGGTACGGCGATCACGGCAAAAGATGTGGTCTGGAGCTGGCAACGTTTAGTCGATCCGAAAACGGCATCCCCCTATGCCAGCTATCCGGGAAATATGCATATCGTTAATGCTGCTGATATCGCTCAAGGTAAAAAAACACCTGACACGCTTGGGGTGAAGGCGCTAGATGATTCAACACTGGAAGTCACGTTGACGCAACCCACGGCATCCTTTCTGCCGATGCTGGCGCACCCATCTTTGGTTCCGGTAGACAGCGTGTTGATCAATCGATTTGGTGATAAATGGACAAAGCCGGAACATATAGTAACGAGCGGTGCCTATAAGATTACCGATTGGGTCGTTAATGAACGCATTGTCGCTCAGCGCAATACTCGTTACTGGGATAATAAAGCGACAGTGATTAATAAAGTCACTTATCTTCCTATCAATGCCGAAACGGCGGACATTAACCGTTATAAAGCTGGCGAGATTGATATCACATACACCATTCCTGTGAACCAGTTTGCGCAGTTAAAGAAAACGTTAGGCGATCAGGTGCATGTCGCTCCGCAACTGGCGACCTATTATTACGAGTTTAATACCACTAAGCCGCCATTTAACGATCCTCGAGTACGTCGCGCACTCAATATGGCTCTGGATAAAGATGTCATCGCGGATAAGGTAATGGCACAGGGGCAGCGTCCTGCATGGGTAGTTAGCCAGCCGGAAATTGGTGGTGTGAAAATAGCTTCACCAGATTACGCGTCATGGCCGAGGGAAAAACGACTCGCTGAAGCGAAAAAACTTCTCAATGAAGCTGGTTTCAATGATGAGCACCCATTGAGCTTCAGCCTTCTGTATAACACGATGGAAACACATCAGCGGATCGCGATTGCTGCCAGTTCAATGTGGCAGAAAAATCTTGGTGTTAATGCAAAGCTACAAAATCAGGAGTGGAAAACCATGCTTGATACCATGCATACGGGTAATTTCGATGTGGTACGGTATGCATGGATTGCAGACTATGCTGATGCCGCCACTTTCCTCAATAATTTCCGTACCGGCGACAGTGAAAACACGAGTAAATATAGCAATCCGGCGTATGACGAAGCACTGAAGAGTGCAGCGAAAGCGAAGGATATTGCCGAACGCGGTAAATATTACCAGCAAGCAGAAGACATACTTGGCGAGGACGTTCCCGCTATCCCGGTTTATCACTATGTTCGTACACATCTGGTGAAGCCTTGGGTTGGCGGGTTTGCGCCCGATAGCCTGGGTGTATACCTGACAAAAGATTTATACATTAAGCAACACTGATCTGAGATGCGCTGAATAAACGATCATTGTGCTGGTATTTCAATCTAACAGCGCGGTTTTGATGGTTTTTCAGGCAAACAAACATTCCCGGGCTTTACATGAGACTCGAGGATGTTTATAGTGCGCCTCACACCGGAAGTGTGGCCGAGCGGTTGAAGGCACCGGTCTTGAAAACCGGCGACCCGAAAGGGTTCCAGAGTTCGAATCTCTGCGCTTCCGCCAAATATAAAGCCCCAGCTTACTTCGTAAGCTGGGGCTTTTTTATTTCGAGAAAATCAACGCTGGTTGCATTCAGCACTTACTCTAAGTTCGTGGAAAGAGTAATACGTGAATTCCATTGACGCTCAATCAGTTCTGCCGTTTTTATTCAAAGTAGAAGCAGGGGAGGACTGGTTTGGTCGTCCCCATCATGCAAATTTGATGACACTCACTAACCGCTTCTAACGGCTGCAAAAGAAAAGCGGCCGTTTTCCAATGGTGAAAAGGAATCCTTGCGATCCCTGGGGATGGATTGAATAGGTGATACTTTTATCAGGATAAACGTAAAAACCGGGCAAAACAGTAGCGATGACTTTATCCGGTAAGGTTTCTAAACTATCGATTTTGTTTATCCCGGATGACAGAAAATTGTAGGTACCGTGATTTTCGGTCCAGGTAAAAGATATATCTCTGCGTATGGTTCCTTCTGGGTGAGAGTTTTCAAGGTAACTTCCGCTTACTGAAACGATGCCATTTCTTTTCTCTTTATTATACATAAAATCGAAAGTAATGTTGGCTTGTGTTTCTTTATGAAAAACGATCATGGAAGCACTGCAACTTTCAGCACTTCTGTTTTTTATAAGCAATGAGTAATAAAAAAATCCCGCTACAATCCCTACACTTATAAAAAACAGGCTTAGAAAGAATATTGCTTTTTTAGTCACCGTTTACTCCCCTGATTAAAAGTGAAATGCACCCTGGTGATGATGTTGTCGAAAATTTATTCTTGCAGACTAAAGCAGCGAGAGATGGCGAGGTAGGTGAAGTTGGGAAATAGACCCAGGGGTAATTTTTACAATTCAAACCAGAGTCTTTAATAAGAGATTTATATTTCAGGTAATATTCATTGTTGTCATGGCTATCATCTTTGGTGTAAAAATGGCAACCATCTTCATTTTCAATGAACGTATAACTTTCAAAAAAAGCAGCATCGTTACTAATGTTCCATGTCAGGTAAACGACGAGCAGGCCTGCGATAAATGAGGCTGAAGCAGCAAAAACTCCATTCGAGGTTGCAAACGACTTCTTTTTCTTAATTGCACGAGTGTCTGTCTCAGCATGAAGATCTTGCTCGTTCAGTACATCATCCTTTGGATAATCAAGCTCTTCAGGAGTGTTGTGAGTTGTTTGATAATTGGCAGTAGAAATAGCAAAAGGTGTAGCCGGTTCGTTATCGTTTCGTCTGGAGATTTTTACGCTGTCATCTATCTGAAAACCTTTCCGGGGAATGGTTGCAATAAGTCTTCTGTCTGTTTCACCTACGGCACGCAGCCCACGACGAACAATAGATATATTCTGATAGAGCGTATTCGTTGGAACTAACATTCCTTCCTCTTCCCAAACTTTCTTAAAAAAATCTTGTTGCAGCACAATATCCGGAGATGCTTCAAGCAGTAAGAGAAGGCAACGGCTGGCTGGGGAGGTTAGAGTAACGTTCATTTCGGGATTATTTACCGATGACAGTCTTTTCATTCCCGGTCTGAATTCTATGTTGTCGTTGATAATCCAGTACATATATATTCCAATAGCAGCCAGAGGCTGAGTCCTTTATTAGTGATGTATGTAATAGGTTAAAATGTTATGTTATTAATTTCAGCACAACAATAGATGTATTGCTATGTTTTTTGCAACAATTAATGCCGTCTTCTTGCGAATTTTAGCGTAGGTCGATTAATAATGGGTGCTATTGATGCTTACATTAAAAAATGCTTGATATTTAGGTGGATGCATCTTTGATTGTTGGTTGTTATATATCTTAAATTAACTTTTGTTGATTTAAGGTCCCATTTAAGATGATGGGGGTAATACATTTTCCTGGTGAGAATATATATTTATACTATATATGATTGTTTGATGCTAATGGAGTAGCGATTCATAATGCGGTGCTTAAGGCAGACGGGGAAAGCCGCTACGGAAGAGGTTTTTTAGCGTTATATTAGAAACTAAACTGGTTGTCGAAGGCATCAATGATGTTCTTGATGATATTAAGGGTTAATTAATTCAAAACATAATTAATGATTATGCATTATGTCAATAATGTCGCCACGTTAAAAACATTTTATTTTTAACGAATGTTCTTTTTTGGTCTTTAAGAATAATTAAGTTGTTTTGGCTGTTGTTATGAAGATAATTATACGTGTTAGCCGTTCTTGCAGTTTTAATTTTCTAGAGGTAATGAAAATCAAATTTTACTTTTTAGCTTTCATTTTGCTGTGTAGTATTCGTGTACATGCTGATACTCAGCTGGAACGACTAGCCAAAGATCAGAAAAAAAATGATAATAACATCGCCCAGGAAAATCAGATTGATAAAAAAGATGTTTTCTCTAAGCTTAAAGACAAAAACATTATCGAATTTGAATTACCCTCTGAAAAAGGCTGTTACCCTATATCAGAACTTATCTTAGAAAGCGAATTTTTGGATAATAAAACCATTCGAAATATAAAAGATGAGGTCTCGAACAGTTGTCTGGGGACGAAAGGTATTGAGTATATTGCGACCTATTTGCAGGATTATTATATAAAGGCTGGATATGTAACAACACGAGTGGATATCCCTGTACAAAATTTAAAGGCAAAAAAATTACAGCTGAAAATTTTAGCAGGAAGGATCGATAAAGTGATCATTGAAAATGACGATATCAGAAGTTGGATCCTGCCTTTTACATCAGGTGATATTCTTAATCTGCGAGATATTGAACAAGGGCTGGAGAACTTACAGAAGGTACCTGGCGTTGATGTAAAGATTAATATCGTGCCTGGCAGTCGCTACGGCCGTAGCGATATTGTTATCAATACTAATCGTAAAAAATTATGGAATATCAGAACGACATACAACGACTGGGGCGACAGAAGCACAGGAAAGATACTTACTGGTATTTCAGGCTATTTGTACAACTCTGCAAAGCTTGGCGATCTTTTCTATTTGGCTGGTACCAGCAGTACAACAGGTCAATATAAAAGCATCAGTGCTTTTTATAGCTTACCAGTAGGTTTTTGGGATTATGAACTTTTCTACAGTAGCAGTATGTCTCGCCAGCGTGTTGGGCTGAGTTATTGGGATTTAGACTATGAAGGAAAAAATCAATACCTTAGTTTGAAAGGAAGCCGAACTCTTTTTCGCAACATGGATAAAAAAATAACAGGGAATATAGAATTATTAAGGCGTAAATCTACCTATCAATTAGGTGGCGTAGATTTAGCACTGCAAGAACGAGATATGAGCAATCTGCGTCTTGGACTAACTTTTAAAAAAAATTTCCAGGATGCGACACTAGACTCCTCCATTAGCTGGCAACGTTTTATGACTTGGCTGGGTGGTGAAAAAACGCCGGATATGGTGTCAGGGGACGTGAGTACGGAAAGCCAAATTTTTAATCTGACTACAAATTATGTGAAATGGTTCAACGGTGAGTATTTACACTATTATTATGAATTGAATGTGGGTGCTCAATTTTCGCCAGCACCGTTAACATTACAAGACCAATTTACAATAGGTAATCGTTGGAACGTTAGAGGGTTTGAAACCAGCACAGGATTAGATGGCAATAAAGGGTACTATATTTAGAATACATTACATTTCCTTTTCGGGAATTACAGCTCTGAGTTATATATAGGCGCGGATTATGGTCAGATTTCTGATGAAATATACCCACAAAATACTTTTGATGGGAAAAGGATAGTTGGAACAATTCTTGGGGTTAAAGGAACAGTTAAATCACTCGGATATGATATCTCTTTATCAGTTCCCTTAATGTACCCGACTGGTCTGGTTGAAGATCAATTTATATCTAATTTTAATGTAACTTATCAACTGTAATCTTATGATAAATTTAGGGATAAGTATCGGTACTGATATCGTTGAAGTGGAACGGATCACCAACGCGATTAACAATGGCGGCAAGTTTTTTTTGCAACGCGTATTTACAAAAAAAGAGATAATGAAAATTAATGCAAATGAACCGGATTTTGAAAGGGCAACCGGATTTTGGGCCGCTAAAGAATCAATTGTTAAAGCGCTTGGTTGTGGGTTTCGGAATGGAGTGTGCTTTAAAGATATTGAGATAAATCATGATGAATTTGGCTGCCCCTCTTTTTTATTTACTGGAAGATTGGGTGAGGTAATAAAGGAAAACGGTGTTATTAATGTATCACTTAGCATATCGCATTGTCGCACTCATGCCGTAGCAGTATCTCTTGTTAACTCAATTGCGTGTAATGGAAATGTATAAATATAATGATCTAAAAGGCAAAACAGTTTTAATATCAGGAGCCAGTGGTGACATCGGCATTGCCATCTGCGAAAAATTTCTGGAACAAGGGTGTGAAGTTTATGCATTGTATAATACAAATGCGGATCGTTTAGACAATTTAAAAGAAACTAACCCCGCAGGGCAAAGATTAAATATATTGCAATGTGATATAGCTGATTCTGAAAAGGTGGCTATATTAATGCAATATTTGAATACTAAAGTCACAAAGATTGATGTATTAGTGAATAACGCAGGCATTGTTAAAGACAGTCTTTTTGCTTCAATGACTTTTGAGGATTTTTGTACTGTTATTGATACAAATATGCTGAGTACTTTCAGATTAACGAAGGAAGCTTTAATGCTGCTGCGATGTTCTGAAACTCCAGCGATTATCAATGTTTCTTCTATAGCAGCAGTAATTCCAAGTATAGGCCAGGTTAATTACAGTGCTTCAAAAGGCGCTTTGCTCGGTTTTACCAGAACATTAGCCGCAGAATTAGCTCCTCGGGGTGTGCGAGTGAATGCTGTTGCTCCTGGAATGATTGAATCAAGGATGGTAAAGAAAGTTTCTCGTACTGTAGTGCGCGAGGTAACGAACTCAATCCCTTTGAAGCGTCTGGGAAAGTGTCAGGAAGTGGCGAATACAATTGTTTTTTTAAGTTCTTCTGCTGCCAGTTATATTGTTGGCCAGACCATCGTGATCGATGGCGGTCTGGTAATGCGGTGATTTATGTCCAGATATTCTATTCCTTCTAAAATTTTTCTTGAGATGGGCGGGTGGCGACAGCCCTTACTAATGGTCGACAGAATAGATGATTATAAATATGGGGAAAATGGGTATGTGCAGATCGTAAAACATATTACATATAACGAACCCTATTTACTTGGACACTTTCCTGATGACCCTATCATGCCCGGTGTTCTTATTGCAGAGATATTTGGTCAGGCAAGTGAGTATTTTTCATTTATTACTGATGTATGCGATATTTATTTTGAAAAGTTTGGCATCGAATTGAAAAACTTACGAGATATTTATGCGAAGATCCATCAGCAAGAATTGTTGGATATTATCAGGGCAAGGCGCTCACAAGTGCGCGGCGTATTAGCAGCACAGAATTTAAAGTTTAAAGATATTGCTTATCCAGGCGATACGATTGAGGTTACAAGCAAGTTGGCGTTTTCAGATCCAACTGGGTTTATGCACTATTCTGTGACGGCTAACGTTGGTAAAAAATTGATTAGCCAAGGAACAATAATTAACTACCGTGAAGCGAAATATACCATTAATGGAACATAAGCAATGACAACTATGCATGATAATATCCAGGAGCGTAAAGATGTACTTTTCACAATTAAAACGGAAATCATCCAACGATTGAATATTCAACGAGATGAAACGCAAATTGATGACGATACGCCATTATTTGGTAACGGCTTAAAGTTGGATTCAGTAGACGCGACCGAAATTATTGTTTTGCTTGATAAGGTCTTTGATATACAAGTAAGTGAAGGAGACGATCCTTCTTATATGCGTAGCATTAATAATTTGGCAACATTTGTTATTACAAAAAAACGTGCCTGACCTTTTGAACAATTTACCTGAAGAGGTTTTATGAAGTCTCTTAATGACTTGCATTTGGAAAATAATGCCAGGATGGGCATTTATAATAAGCGCACAGTTCCTGTAGCATATCATGATCTCGCCATTGAATATAAAGCAGTCAGAGAAAATGCACTGCTTGTCGATTATTCACATATGGCTATCGTTAGCGTAATGGGAGATGATGCATGGGCTTTGGTAAATCATATGGCCTCAGCTGATATCTCAATTATTCGCGATGAGCAAGGTATCTATTCGTTGGTATTAAATGAGGATGGTACCATCCGCGGGGACATATATGTTCTCTGTACCCCGGACGGTTATTATATCCTTTCAGAAAACATCCCGGCACCGGAGTTAATTGAGCGCCTTACATCAATTTTAGAGAGCGATGAAGCACTCGATATTGTTGAACGCCCGGATATTAAGTCTATGGCAGATAGCGGTTGGGGCGCTATTATGCTGGAAGGGCCTTACTCCTGGGAAGTTATGTCAGAAATATATGGCTACGACATTATTGGCTTACCTTACTTTGAGTACATTAATGAGGCCGATGACCTGATTATTTTCCGCTGTGGTAAGCATGGCGAATTTGCGTATATGGCCATTGGCCAGGAGTCTTCCCTGGTAAAATTATGGGAAACCATCCTTTCAATTGGTGAAAAGTACGAATTGAAAACAGGTGGCATCCAATACCAGGATATTGTTCGTCTTGAGAATACCGGCTGGGATGAAAGTCTTTTTTCCGGCTATAGCCAAAACCCGATTGAGTTGCAAATGCAGTGGGCAATTCAATACGATAAAGAAAACTTTATTGGCAAGTCAGTGATTGAGCCACAGTCCCATAATCTGGCTGAGCGTAAACTCATTGGTATGCTCCCGACTGCAGAGTGCAGTGGAATCAATTCTGATGATAAAGTTTTAGTAGAGAGGAAAGAGGTTGGCGTTATTGTAAAATCCGGTTTTTCCCCTGCGTTACAATCTTTTATCGCGCTGGCTTTGATTGACAATGATTATGCTTTAGCGGATCTCCCAGGGTTTGAAATTTTAACGGCAGAAAAACATATTCCAGCGAGAACAAAAAGCGTACCTTTTTTATATAACTTAAGTATGCTCATCAATCCGGCTGAACATAGTTTTATTGATCCGTCAAAGTCAAAGCGAATTGTGTAATTCTAATAATTAAAGCGAAAGTAAGGCGACAGGTATAAATATGTCGCTTTACTTTGGCTATTTATTATGAATACAAAGATTTTCTACTCCGGGGGATAACGGTGAAAACGAACAGGAAACGCGTTGTAATTACAGGTATGGGGATTTTGTCATCCCTGGCCGAAACTATTGAAGATTTTAAACAGGCGCTCTTTGATAAAAAAAATGGTGTCGGCAACAGTGAGCGGTTTGCAACGTGGTTTGAAAATGCCCGTGCAGCTGAAGTCCTTCAGGAAATAGATTATTCAGAGCTCCCTGAAAATATTATCCACTCTTTGGATAACGCTGCATTATGGGCATACAAAGTGGGCAAGGATGCGCTGACTCAGGCCGGGCTTATTGGTAATAAAGCCTGCCTTGATGAGACAGGATTAATTGTCGGCGTTTCTTCCGCCGGAACTGAAGCGTTTCTGCCAATTTTTGAGCAGAGAATGGATGATTTCTCGCTCCGCAAGGCTATTTATTCGGGGGGATTTTCTTCCTGCTGCTCAAGTGTTTCGACACTCTTAGGTCTCAAAGGTGGCGGGGAGTTGGTGGCAACGGCCTGTACAGCCAGCCCTAACGCGATCGGTATGGCTTTTGACTATATCCAAAATGGTAAAAGTAAGACCATGCTGGCTGTCGGTACAGAACCTATCTACCTGCCAACGTTTGCTGGGTTTTATGCATTGAACGTGATGCATCCCAGCACCTGCACTCCCTTTTCAGGTCAGTCTGGCATGTCTATCGGTGAAGGTGCTGGTGCGATGGTACTGGAGGATTATGAGCACGCTATCGCACGCGGAGCCAAAATTTACGGTGAAATTCTCTCTTACGCAACCTCCTGCGATGCCTACCACGAAACGGGTCCGGACCCGCGAGCCAGTGGCGCGGTACAGGTCATGCTTAAAGCCATGGAGAATGCTGGTGTAAAGCCGGAACAAATTGATTATGTCAATGCTCACGGTACGGGTACAGAAGCGAATGACCGTATTGAAACGCTGGCGATGAAGAAAGTGTTTCCTGATAACGATCATTTGCTTGTCAGTTCAACAAAATCTTATTTCGGCCATAACATTGGCGCTGCAGGCATTGTTGAGCTTATCGCTTGTCTGGTAACGCTGCCTGAAAATAAAGTTTTACCGACTCTCAATTTCTCAATTGCGCGCCCAAATTGCGACCTGGACTATGTCGCTAATGAGTTTCGAGAAAAAGAAATTAATATTTTTATGAAAAATAACTATGCATTTGGTGGAAATAACTGCTGCATGGTGGTGAGTACAAAACCAGGGACAGTGCCGGTCAGTCAATATGACAGTAAGCGTGTGGCTATTACTGGCGTAGGAGCTGTAACGGCGATTGGTCACACGGTTAATGATATTTTGCGCAATGTCTGGCAAAAAAATCACGTACCCGTGTTAGGTGGTGTCACGTTTCCTGATGACACCCTGGCAGAAGCGCGGGAATTACTGAGAGTGCTGGTTGCCACAAATCAACTCGAAGAAATTTTTGGCGATGAAGCTGCCATGAGCACCGGAACGTTTCCGGAACAGGAGCCGGATTTTAAAACCTTTCAGATAATGGGGCTGGAGCCGCGTAAACATTTGCGCCGTTTTGATGCCCGAAAGGCAACGCGTGGCGGGACGTTTGCGCTTGTTGCGCTGTCTGAATCGTTGAATATGGCGAAACGTAAAATAAAACGTGATGGCGAAGAGCTCGGTATGATCATGGGGATGTCTCGTGGCCCTCAGGAGACAACCTATAAATATTTGCAGAGTCTGAAACCCGATCCGCGGAAAGTCAGCACCTCAGAGTTTCCTGGCTCGCTAATGAATTCGATCGCCACTTTCTGCGGCATTTCTGAAGGCATTAAAGGCTATACCACCACACTTGCTACCGGCGAGAATGCGGCGCTCGGCGCATTAACTTATGGTTATGAGATTATCCGGCAAAACCTGCAACCTCATGTGATAGTGGGCGGCGCTGATGAATATTTCCCCTCGCTGTCTCTTTATATGGATGCGCTAACACAGAAAATCAATATGACTTCTGATGTCAATGATTATCAAATCTATGGCGAGGAGCCAAAGGGATTCATTCCCGGCGAAGGTGCGTGCATGTTATTACTGGAAGACCCGGATGCGGCAGTTGCGCGTGGTGCCGAGGTGATGGCAGAACTTGCTGGCTACGGTAAATCCAGCAGTAATAGCTACTTTGATGCATCGTTATTGAGTGAAAAATCGTCAGCAATGTCTCTGGCAATTGAGCGCGCACTTGATGATGCCGGTGTCAGTGCAGCAGATATCGATTTGGTTTGCGGCACCAGTAATGGCAGTAAAGAAAATTCGCAAATTGAAATCGACGCTATCTACAGCGTCTTCCAGAAAGAGAATCCACGGGTTCCGGTCGTTAACTATAACGCTTATTTCGGGTTCGTTGCTTCATCTGCCGGGTTGCTCAATCTTTTAGTTGTCATTGATTGTATTAAAAAGCAATCAGTGCCGGCCATTCCTTATACGCAAGCGTTCTTCGACTCACGTATAAACTTCGTACGGAGTCCTCAAAATTTAACGCTTAAGCATGTGTTGCTGGTTGGGGCAACAGAAGGTGGAAACTATTATGCATTTGTGATTAAGGAATAGTGCAATGGATAATGCGGCTATCATTGCAGGCTACAGTCTACATTTACCCTTTGCTGAAAGTTATAGTGAATTAATAAATAATCTTCGTGCTGGTAAGCGTGTTCATGAAACTTATTGGTTTGCTTCTGAAGAAGTAGCGCTGAAATGTGGGTTTAAAGCGAATAAGCGCGTCGCAAAGCTGGAGCAAAGAGATGATGGCCCATTAGCGTTACTATATCGATTAATCGATGATGCACTGGCACGGGCTAATCTTGACAAAAGCGCGCTTACAGGTGAAAGGGTAAGGGTATATTTAACCGGGTTAGGGCCACGTGTTGATGGCATAGATTATAAATCCTTTTATGACCATAATGATGTTGAGGATCTAAAATGTTCACCATCAATAAGTCGTCTTCATGCTAAAAATATGTCGCAGGACGAACTTTCCTATAATATTGCACATAAATATGGATTAAACTATCTTCCGCCTAATTTACATTGCACAAGTAATTCATCATTAACTGCGGTTCATCTTGGTTGCCAGGCGATTGATAGTGACGGGGCAGATCTTGTTTGCGTAATTAATTGTTCAAAAATTAAAACGCAGGATATCTGGTTTCTTGAAAACCAATCAATGCTTGATAGCGAATCAGTACAGCCATTTGGTCAAAATAGCAGATCAGTTTTATTTTCAGAGGGATTCGGCGTCATATTACTCGAGAGCAAAAAACATCGGCAGGCCAGAGGATTAAACGATGGGGTACGGCTCAAATCTGCATATGCGCAAATTAGCGCGAGCCGCAGTAATGATTCGGCCTGGTTAAGCTCTAATATTATTAAAGTAATCAGCAAAATATTAGATGAAGCAAATATTGGTCCCGGTGACTTATGCGCAATTATTCCTCATGGCAATGGTTCGTCAAACAGTGATAAAGCAGAAGCCAAAGCAATCGCAATGCTTTCAGACAAGCAACCTGTTCCTGTTCTCGCTTATAAAGGACAACTGGGTTACACCACAACAGGCTCAGGGATCGTCGATTTGATTATTGGTGAACATTCCCTTCGCCAAGGCGAATTACTTACTCCGGTAAGTAACGATGACATTATTGAAGAGATAGCAAGTCAGCTGTTGACGGATATCGGCGTCATTAAACATGAAAAAAAACATTTGCTGAAGACGGGGCTTGGTGTTGATGGGTCAATTATCGGTGTTGTCATGTCAGATACCCGTGTTCGAGATTAGTAGATATGAAAAATGAGATATATCTGTCGTCATTTTCACTTTTGGAACCAGACGATAAGTTCTATTTTTATGCTCCTCACTGGTTAAATGCCTGGGAATCGCATCTGTATAATCAGGCTCTTAAATCTACTTCTGCAAGTGGCTGGGCGTTTAAGCGATTCGGCACTGATAAAGAAACTTATGCGCGGGAAATGATACGTAAACCGCGTTATATGGATTATATAGAATCCATGGAGCAAGCTGCTGATGTTGCATTACAACAGATGACCCCAAGAGATCGTATGTTATTGCTTAAGTCGCGTACTGCTTTCATCTATATTGATGCATGGGGAGAATCCTCTGTTTTTGAAAATATTACCAGCGCGCTGCATACCTCGATTATTGATACGTTGCCTAAAAATATATTAAAGAAATTCTCTATCAAAAACGTAACTTGCAAAGTTCGTGGGGAGAAATTTGCATTAGTACAGGCGATGCAACTGGCACAAGATTATCTACACTGGAAGGTTTTCGATTTTGTCGTGATATGCGGAGCATACAGAGCGATCCCTGTATTGGTTTTTTCGGATGAAGATATCTTTGGTATAAAAGGGGGCGCCAAATCGAAGCAAAAAAATGGCATGCAACTCTCTGTCGAACGGACAGGATGTTTTATTTTTAGTTTGCGCGAAAGTGCACTAAGAGTGAGTTGCGGTAATTATGCTGCTAACAATAATCTTGATGACATTCAACGTGAGATGATGAAGGACCTGTCGGAAGGTGATTTGCTTACCTTTTCGGCCAGGAAAGATAATATCATGCGAGTAACGCAGCAAACTGGCATTGATTTTATCGATCTGAACGATATTTATGGGGCGAGTGGTTGTCTTACACCTGCGCTGAGTTGGGAATATCTACTAAATAACAAGGGTATTTCAAAAAAGATGCGCACAATATTAGCTGATAATTTCGGCGGGTATAGCTATTTTGATACCTGCTTTTCGGCGGAGTTGTGATTGATGAGCAACACAATAAAAGAAGTTCCAGCAATATTTATGCAGGATATTTATAAGCATTTTGGTTCTGGTGAAAATAAGGTTGATGCGCTTAAAAATATTAACCTTGAAATTAATAAAGGTGAGTTTGTGGCGCTGTGTGGGCCTTCCGGTAGTGGGAAAAGCACGTTGCTCAATATCCTTTCTGGCATCGATACGCCATCCGGGGGGACTGTCATGTTTCTTAATCATGTTCTTAATGAAATGCCCGAAAAACAGTTGGCGTATGTACGAAGCAAGTACTTAGGATTTATTTTCCAGTTTTTTAACCTCATTCCGGTACTCAGTGTTTTTGATAACGTTTTTTATCCACTTATTCTGAATGCACATTTCAATAAGAAAGAAGCAAAAGAGCGCGCTTTACATTTCCTGGACAGCGTGGGGCTCGGCCATTTAGTTGATCGCAAACCTGGTCAATTATCGGGAGGGCAGCAGCAGCGCGTTGCGATCGCCCGCGCGCTTGCGCATGATCCCAAAGTCGTTGTCGCCGATGAACCGACCGGCAATCTGGACTTAACGACAGGGGAAGCCATTTTAGATTTGTTAATGAAAATAAATCAGCAGACCGGTACCACATTTGTTATTTCCACGCATTCAACCCAGCTTAGAGACAGGGCCGGGAGGGTAATTGAAATTAAAGATGGAGTGTTAGTACATGGCTCAGGTGCATAAGTATTATTGGCCACTCTGGGTGGGGTTGGCCTGTACGGTGGTAGCGAATAGTGCTGATGCGATGACCGCTCCGGAGGTCGATAAAGTGATACAGCACGGCCTTCCTGAGCAATCCGATGCGTTAGCAAAAACGACACAGGCGCTTTTTCAGGAGTTTGAAAAAACGAAGAACGTTACATCGCTGATTTTTTATTCCTATGGAATGTTGCGCCAGGCGAATCATTTTTCGGCTGTTAATGATTTCATCCATGCTTCGGAATATGCGAAAACGGGCTTTTTTTATCTTGATGAAGCAGTAGATACACATGAAGAAAATCCCCGTATTAGATATCTACGCGCGCGCATCGACGCGTATTTACCTGCTGTCATAGGGCGTTGCATGGTAACACTCGATGATACCGAGCGGTTATTAAGGGGAAAAAATGTTTTCGACAAAGATATTGTAAATCATATCGAGTATATGCGTTATAGAGCCCTGGTGAGTTGCAATCAGCCTAAGCAGGCTGAATTGCTAATGAAAAAAATAAAGGCGAAAAGTTCTGGGGATGCGAAGTACCTGAATACTAAATTCCACACTGAACCAGAGTGGGATATGAATGAAGTTACCCAGGTTGTTATTCCATTACTCAAAGGTGAATAGATCTCCATGCATATGCCTTTAATGAATATAGCTGTTGTTGTGATAATCTGTTTTGTCCTTTATTGTCTGCTTTTTAAATTCAGGGATGCAAAGTTTTCTTTTTTGAATTTGTTCCGGCATAAAAAAAGAACACTTTCAACAATCATTGCCATAATGCTGGGTGGTGTGTCTATTTTTTTATATGGTGGGTTTATTGACTATTCTTTTTGGATTTTGAAGGAGCAGACAATTCGAACAAATATCGGACACGTACAGATCTATAATCCAAAATATTTTGAGACATCCAATAAAAGCCGCAGCCTGATTGCAGATTATGCAAACCTGAAAAAAGAAATCCTCAGCGATCATGGGTTATCTGATGATATTTCAACTATTTCAGGACAACTGGAGTTTAGCGGCATTGTATCACAATACGAAAATGAAACCTCCAGTTTTTTTTCAGGGTTTGGTGTGGAACCATTGCCATCATTAAAGCTCGGTTCATTCGATAAAATTATTTCTGGGAGTGATTTATCGCGAGTGAAAACCAATGAAGTTACCCTCGGGGAAGGACTTGCCGCAACGCTAAATGCGACTTACGGTGACTGGCTTGATATAATGACAGTCAACACCCATGGTGGTCAGGGCGCACTTTCATTGAAATTACGTGGCATCTTTTCCTCAGGAATTAAAGATTATGATGATGTTGCGATGAAAATGCCTTTGTCGACAGCACAAAAATTGATGGGTACAGATGGTGTAAGTAAAGTATTAATCTTACTTAAAAAAGATAATACAGATCTTTTTATTAAAAATTTGCGGCATTTTATTGATGAACATCATTTGCCATTGATCGTTAAAAGTTGGAAAGATACTTCTATTTTTTATCAGCAAGTGGAGGGATTACTCTCTGGTATTTATTTCTTCATTAAGCTCATCGTGGTCCTTATCGTAATATTTATGATTAGTAATGCGATGACGATGAATATTATAGAGCGTACACGAGAAATCACCACGCTACGGGCTATAGGTTTACAGCCATTTCATGTTTCGCGGTTATTCCTGCTGGAAGGCATATATATTGGGATCCTCGGTGCGATAGGTAGTCTTGCCATCGGCTTTATTCTAGCAGGTATCATTAATCTACATGGTATTGCCATGCCTCCCTCTCCTGGGCAAACGCAAGGTTATACTGCTTTCATTAAAACTAATAACGCCGGGTTGATATGGCTAACGTTTGTATTACCTGTACTAACCTCCTCGTTAGCGTCAATATTACCTGCGTTGCGTGCATCCCGGTTAAATATATCAGATGCATTTAAATTTTCTTAAGGCTGAGTATGATTGGTGCCGCTAGTTTTCGAACCATTATTGTGTCTGTTTTTTTTATGATGGCAAATGCCAGTGCGATAGCTGCGGTCGGTGCGCTGGATATTATTCGGCGAGCTGACGAAATTCGCTCACCCAATAAACCTTTTCGATATACCGTTACAGTGCTTGAGTACAAAGATGGTGTAGAAAAAGAAGAAAATAAACAGATCCTTGATATCTCGATGCGATTTATGAAGCCTGAAAAAGGAATGCCGGCTGATGCTCGCTCATTAGCTCGCTTTATTTATCCGCCAAGGGATAAGGGTAATATCATGCTATCTGATTGGTATGATCTTTGGTTTTATACGCCAACCCTTCGACGTCCTATACCTATATCGAGAGAACAAAGATTGGTCGGACAGATCTCAAATGGTGACGTAATCGTGACCAACTTTGAATATTCCTATAGCGCAACGCTGACGGGAGATAGGCCCTGCGGGGAATCGATCTGCTACGAACTCGTCTTACTGCGTAAATCGGATGCAGTGACATACGCAAAAATTATCTATCTGGTTGAAAAAGAAAATTATCACCCATATCAGGCATCTTATTATTCGATGGACGATAGACTGCTTAAAACAGTCCAGTACCAAAATTTTCAAATGGTACTGGGGGAAATGCGACCAATGAAAATCGTTGTGCGAGATGCAAAGCATAGTAAAGGTTATTCTGTTATGGAGTACAGCGATGTCAGGTTCGAGTCTTTACCGGAATCTAACTTTACCCGGGAATATATCCAGCGAGGTGTTAAGTGAGTTGCCGCATAAATCTGGTGACTTTGTCATTCATATTGTTACCTGTTAGTCTCTCTGCAAATTGTCTTTCTGGTTCAGATATACAAAAAAATGCTGATGTCACACTATCGTTACAAGGATCTTATACAAAAAAGAAACCATCGATATGGAATATTGAAGGTAAGAACGCCTATGTAAAAGATAATGTTAATAATAGCGCAGGTGTGAAATTCAGCAGTGATTGTTCGCTTATTGAGGAACGGCTCAATTTAGATCTATCACTTTATGGATTAACTTATTATCCATGGCGAGCACCTGGTAAGTTTGATAAGGATAACCATCGTTCACGAATGCTACTGAATCAGGTTAAACTTTCGTTTATAGCCTCTGACAACATTCGGCTGGAAGTCGGTAAGCTCAGAGATAAACCGGGTATTTTCTTTCTTAAATCGCCATCGGCTCTGCTGACTAATTACTATGCGGGATTCAAAAATGACCGACTTTATACTCCGGCAATGAAATCGGTTTATGCTGAATCATTTTGGGGAGCGAGCCTTGTTCATGATACAAGGGATTACGGTCTGGCTTTCACTGTCGCACCTCGATTAGCACGAATAAATAAGCGCTATGAGTCGTCAGGCAATTGGTCTGCTGATCAACGCTCTAATTCCAGTGAACGCTATCTGTTAAGTTATACAGAATATCGTCTTAAAAATCATACGCCGTCAATTAATGTGATGTCAGGAGAATCTCGCTCTGTTGCTTTAGCTGACAGCTTTAATTACACACCACAATGGATTATCAATGCCGAGATTGCCTTGCACTCATCCCAGCAATGGCGGCATTTTTCACCGCAAAGGGCTGCTGCGGTGCAAAATTACGCTTTCCCTTCTTCGCTCTATGCCACCGAAAATAAACAGGGTATTGAGCTGGCGATAGGGGGGCAGTACACAACCGATAACTTTAGTTTGTTTGGCATGGAATACTACTTTCAAAGCGAAGGATATTCTGCACGTGAGTGGTACCAGCAAATGAATTTTGTCGATTACCTCAATACCAAAAATCAGTATGCTGTATTAGATCAGGTGTTTGACGCGTATAAATACCTTATAGGGGCAGAAATTAGTAATGTTGCAAATAAAGGAAACCTACAGGGAAAACACTACATTAATGCGTATGCAAGTTTAGCATTCAAAGGTGGCTCTAGCCTGCAACCTTATATTATTACCAATATGATGGATTACAGTTCGTTAGTAGGTGTGCACTACTCAACACCGCTTAATTATTTTGACGGAAAAGTGGAAGGTTATGCTGGTATGTTTTCAGCATTTGGCTCAAGAGATGCTGAATTCTCCCACTTTGGTAGAACGATTGGTTTGTATCTGGGGTTTGAATATCATTTATAAGGATATTATCTATGGATTTAAATAAGACTTCACAGCCTGTTGTTTTTCTTTTTGCTGGCCAGGGTAATCCTGTTATCGGTATGGGGGCAGATTTATGGAATATAAATCAAACAACATGTGCTATCTGGGATTGCGCCAGTGATATTTCGGGTATGGATATTAGGCGATTATGTCTAAAAGGACCAATGAATCGCTTGATACAGACTACGGTGCAACAAATTGCTGTAACCGCGATGAATATAACGCTCTACACCCTTTGTAAAGACAAACTTGGGGACATGCGCGTTACAGGTTCATGCGGGCATAGTGTCGGAGAATATAGCGCTCTTTATGCTGCCGGAGCAGTAACACTGGAAAATTTGTTCCGCCTGATCCATCTTCGTTCGCAAGTGATGGATGAGGTTAGTAAAAAATACAAAGGCTATATGTTGGCGGTAAAAGGCATAGATAATACCGCTCTCAGTCAAATGATTAATGAATCTGAGCTACCAATCGATATCAGTTGTGATAATAGCCACCGGCAGCAAGTGGTTGGCGGAACGATAGCTGCTCTTAATGAGTTCTCACGTCAGCTCCGTGCTGCTGGCCATGAGCCTGTGAAGCTTGGCGTAAGCGGTGCCTGGCACACGCGTTTGATGGCCGAAGGCGTACCCTTAATGCGCAAATATCTGTCTGACGCTGAAATTTGCCCACCCCAGCACGATGTCGTCATGAATGTGACGGGGAGGGCAGAAACTGAACCAGTAAAGATCAAAGAAAACCTCTCTTTACATTTGACACATACTGTTAAATGGGCGGATTCCATGTCGTTTTTTTTAGAAAATAAAAAACCGATCTCATTTATCGAAATTAGCAATAAAGCTTATCTTGGGAAAGTATTAATGGATTTTGTAAACTTTAAACCTGAGATGACATTGCATTGCAGGGGATTATTTTAAATATAATGGTGCTATTGTGATTCCAGACTATCTCAAATTTATACGCATTCAGGACAAAAAAATACTGCCGTTTCTCTTCGTTGTCGTTTTTATTATGATTGGTTTTTATTGGAAGAATAATGGCTATAAGTTTAATCAAAATGACACTTATTATCTCAGCGGTATTATAGGTATTTTATTCTTTAACTCAATTTATGAACTTAAAGCTTTTTGGGCATACAAATGCGTTACAAAAGCAATTGACTTCTCTTTTTTTTCTGGGAGTAAACTTAGCAAAACAGAAGCATCGTTTTCTCACCCATTTCTTGCCAGTATTTTATTTACTGTCGTTTTTTGGTTAATCATATGGAGCAGTTTTTTAGTTCATCCAGCAATTTATGTACTGATTCCTTTGCTGGCAATTTCACCGATTTTTATTTACGGTGTGTTTCGGAACTTAAGGACCAGTTATATTAAGCAGGTAGCAACAGCTGCGGTTGAAAAGGTGAAGTATAAACACCTTTATCGCTATATTTTTGCCTATCTTTTACTTGGTGTCGCTTTAAATTTGCTGACGATTTCGCCTTTGAAACATGAGGCGGATTTTTCGCAGCAGGCAGGCGTTTTCTCTGCCAGGGTAGTGGTCTCAATGTTTATTGCGTGTTGTATTGTTTTGACGATGAATCTGCTTTTTACACGCTTGTCGAAACGTTATATCTTTCTCGGTAGGTTGTTTTTAAAAGAAATTGATTTTTACTTTTCAGTTTCATTGCCATGGCCTGCATTCTATGACCAACCTTTTTGGTTGAGAATTCTTCTGTTACTGCTCATAGAGTTTGTATGGATCATTTTCGTTAGTATGCTGCTGGCATGGTCCGGATGGCAAATCTGGTTTGAGATCTATTTTCTGATCTGTTTTTTACCTTGCATTGGCTTTAACTATTTGCACGTTTACGCGCTTTGGCATCGGGATTTTCTGATGGCGTGTGACATGTACTTCCGTTGGGGGACGATCGACAAACAGACTCATCTCTGGTGATAGAAATAAACCGCCTGTAGCATCTAAATCACTACAGGCGGTGATAATCTTTTGCTTGCATGTTTTAAAAGCTGTAATCCAGTTCTCTTATACTGGTAGGTGAGGTGAAAAAAGTTGATGATTCTTCAAGTAGTTTATCCCTAATCAGAAGTAGGTCACTTATTTTTTTTCCTCCCAATTTTTTGCACGCCTTGTTGCGGTAAGCGTAAACTCTTTTTGGCGGTATATTGAGTGTTTTAGCTATCAGGTGGATGTTTTTGCCTTTTAGTGATTCTTTGAGAATAATATTCTCGATATCACTGAGGTCACTCTCTTTGATCGAAAGTTCTTTTTTCTTCTTTGCCACAGCTCTAATAGCTCGACTTATTTCAAGAAGCGAATCCCTGGATTTGATGACCAGATCAGCATCATTAATCACAATATCTCTCGCTGCACCTAAAATAACCAGTAATTTACAGACTTTATTAAGCGGTGAGATTGCTTTCGCATAGGTGCTGTTCTTTACATCCAGATGAAGGATTACGACGTCATCAGGTGTTAGTTGGTTAGTAAGAGAGGAATCTAACTCATGTGCAACTATGTCCCATCCCTTCGACTTGGCTAATGAAATAATTCCATTCTGGAAATAAACATCGTCACTGATCGTATAAATCTTCATGTGTTTGCTCGATATCGTATTGAATAATTCGGGAGATAATTCCTGGATTATAGGTAGTCAGGAGTGGAACCTGTAATTAAATAGTCTTAAATAAGACCTTGTAATAAGATAAGGTTAGTTACAGGGTGGATTGTAATTGCGTATTTGCAGTCTATACTTCTTGGGTGCATTACTTGATTTTGTTGTTTTAAATGATTGAGTTGTTAGTGATGCATTTCAGGTAGTATTTATTTTTTTATCTTGTAGAACGTTTTTTTCTTGGCATATTATTTCGTTTTTTTAAAAAAGACTGGAGAACATTCAACGTTTGTTGTGAGTTTCCGGCTTGCGATATTCAGCACACTGATGAGGGCAAGCAGAGAGCGCGTTAACTATCGTAAGGGTTTAAGTAATGGAAAATTATCTTAAATTGATTAAAAGCGAGTGGACTCATCTCATTGATAAAACAGATGAACGTATTCGTTTTTTAGTTGCAGAAGTTGGCAAAACGCATGCGCATATTCTGAGCCAGGAATTCTACCGTATCGTTCTGATTGACCCTCATGCGGAGGAGTTCCTTTCCAATGATCAAGTAGAAAGACGTCTTAAAAGTGCGCTGGAGACGTGGATTATCGATGTGTTGACTTGTCAGGTTGATGATATCGATAAGGTTATCGCCGTTCAGCAACACGTTGCTTCCATACATGCGCGCATTGGTATTTCGGTTGAAATCGTCGAAATGGGCTTCCGGGTTCTTAAAAAAATACTCTTTCCGGTGATCAATTCGTCAACTCACAGTCCAGCAGAGAAACTTGAAGTTTACCATTACGCCATTAACAGCATTGATCTTGCCATGGAAGTGATGTCACGAGCTTTTACCTTTACTGAACACAATTCTGCGAAAGAAGATGAGAATTATCGCATTTTCACTTTGCTTGAGAACGCAGAAGAAGAGAAGGAACGTCAGACTGCTGCGTTGCTAAGCTGGGAAATTGATCTTATCTACAAAATCATTTTGGATGCTGATTTGGGTAATAGCCTGACTTTCAGTCAGTCAGACTTTGGCCTGTGGTTTAACCATAAAGGTCGCCACTATTTTAGCGGTATTGCCGAAGTGGGACATATCTCACGCCTCATTCAGGATCTGGATGAAGTATTCCGCAATACGCGCAATACACCCAGAGCATTAAGTAACCGAACACTGCGCATAAAATTTTTAATTCAAATAAGAAACACCGTTTCGCAGATTATTACCATGTTACGTGAATTGTTTGAGGAAGTTTCCCGGCATGAAGTCGGAATGGATGTGCTAACTAAACTTCTTAATCGACGCTTCTTGCCCACGATATTTAAACGCGAAATTGCACATGCCAAGCGAATGAATACACCGTTGTCTGTATTAATTATTGACGTTGATAAGTTTAAACAGATTAACGATACATGGGGGCATCATACTGGCGATGAGATTTTACGCAAAGTCTCCAGTGCTTTCTATGATAATGTGCGCAGCAGTGATTATGTTTTTCGTTACGGTGGCGATGAGTTTGTCATTATTTTAACCGAGGCGACGGAGTTTGATACTTTGCGTATTGCTGAGCGCATCCGTAGCCGTGTTGAAAAGATCACGGTTGTTTCGCCTTCTGGGGATAATATTGCATTGTCTCTTTCTATCGGGGCGGCAATGTATAGTGGTCACCCTGATTACGAACGATTAATTCAGGTCGCTGATGAGGCGCTCTATATTGCAAAAAATAAGGGTCGCAATCGCGTCGAATTATGGAAAGAGCCTGGTTGAATTGTCCGGATGAATTGGCGGTATATTATTTTACGCGTTTAGCGCTTCTTTTCGTTTTTTACGAAAAGGTGACGAGGTGTAATTAATCTGTGCTGCCGTACCTGGAGCAGGAATGTTTTTGACGATCATCAACATGCGCGGACATATTAACCGCTTTTTAGCCACTCTGGCTTTTTTGCCTTCAGATTTTCCTCTTTCTGGTCTTGCTGAATCATCCGCATTTGTTACTCTTTTCACTTTCATGTCAAAGGATGGCAGAAGTGAAAATTTGCTCTTATTTGTTGGCCCTCTCGCTTGGGCTCACCACCACGGTTGCCTGCGCGCAGCAAACCTATATTCCGGTACTGTTAAATCTGTCGACACTGCTCGATTTCAACCCGATCAAAGGACATGTCAAAACCATCGATTCCACTGGAACCGATGATAAAGGCAACGAGGTTTATACGCTCCATGTGGCGTTATCTGCCGAGGGCTGCGTACAGGCGTTACGTCGCGATGGTAAGTCCGATAACAGCCATATGAATTTGGTCCATGAAGGAAAAGCGTTAAAAGGGACATTTAATGGCAAACCTGTCGCTTTTGGGCTGGATGAAAAATGTAATTTAATGAGTCGTGATGATAGTGAGGGGCATCTTGATTATAAAACCAATGCGCAAGGCCTGCTGGGCGAGACAATGCTGCGGACACTAAAAATTGCCGATCATTTCTACGACACTGATGGCAATATCAAAAAGGTGCAATATTACTCTGGCGATCTCGTCGCCTCCTCAACCAGCATTCACTACCCTGATAGCGTCAATAAACCGCTTGATTATACGATGGTCAATGAATCTGCGCTTGATGCCCGGTTTAATTTTACTGCGGTAAGTGAATGCCAGTACGACGAAAGGCTAGTTCCGGTTCTTTGTCACTTCAATGTCACCCCGGAAAACTCCGGGGATGCGGAGACGCATATGACGATCGCCACCCGCGCGAGTTTTTACTGAGTAATAAAGTGGAGCCAGCCAGTGGCTCCACTTTATTTACAAACGACCGGTAAATGTTAATCGCGCGCGTAGCGTGAGGCAGGTTTACCTTTGCGCGAAGCGCTAAACAGCGCCAGCCGCGCTGCTTCCCAGTTATCCCACAGTTGTAAATCCTCGACTGGCGGAATCGTGACCAGTTCTCCCTGGTCAAGACCTGCCAGTGCCGCATCGACCAAATCTTCGCTGGTCATTACCGAGCCTTCGGGTAGCGCATCAAGTGTAATACCGGAATGCCCCCAAATTTCGGTCGCGGTCGCGGCTGGCAGTACGGCCTGAATGCGAACATTACTTCCAGCAAACTCCTCCTGCAAACCACGGGTGAAATTAAGCACCCAGGCTTTCGTCGCGCTGTAGACCGCGCTGCCTGCACGAGCATGGAAAGCAACGACTGAAGCAATATTAATAATGGTTCCTTGGTTGTTTTCCACAAAACGCGGCAACGCTGCCAGTGTCAGACGCATTAGCGCCGTGGTATTCAGCGTGTTGATGGCTTCATGTTGATCGGCACCGCTGCTGAGGATAGGGGCAAGATTGGCTGCACCGGCATTGTTCACCAGCAGACTTATCGTCGTATCGTCACGTAAAACCGTTTCAACCTGCTCGATTCCTTCAGCCTTGCTGAGATCGGCAACCAGTGTGCTGATTTTTACGCCATGGCGATGCTGCAAATCGTCGGCAAGTGCTTGTAAGCGATCGCCGCGACGCGCAACCAGCAGCAAGTCGTAACCACGAGCCGCAAAACGGTCGGCATAGATGGCGCCAATCCCTGAAGAGGCGCCGGTAATCAGTGCAATTGTCATTTTCTCTTACCTCGTTGTTAAATGGTTTTATCATAAAACTAAATTGAGCTTCCGATATTTGGTTTTATAATGCAACCAAATGAGGCGGCAAAAAGTGCGGTTTGATATTTGTTTGAAATAACAGACTGAATTGTCAGAGTTTGGCAGTTCGCAGCCGCACGTCCTCTGGCTGCAACTCACGGCCATCCTCGGCGCGCAGAGCCAGTTTTTGTAAGGGCCGATGCGTTTGGCTATCGACCAGCACGCTGGCGGGCTCATCCTGCCCGAACAACCACTCCTGTCCCCATTGGGAAAGAGCGACAAGCACCGTTTGCAGGGAACGGCCTTTTTCCGTCAACACATACTCCTGCCAGGCGCTGCCGTCAGAGGCTGGTTGCGTGCGCAAAATCCCTTCATCCACCAGCAATTTAAGACGTGCAGTCAGCATGTTTTTGGCAATACCCAGGTTTTTCTGGAATTCGCCAAACCGCGTCACGCCTGCTAGTGCATCACGCACAATGAGTAACGACCACCAGTCGCCAATGATATTCAGTGAACGAGCAACAGGGCAGAAAGTTTCTTCAAAGCGGGTACGTTTCATCGCGGCTCTCCGGTTAGCGGTTTAATTATAAAACCACATCGCGCGGCTTCACACCGCTTTTTGCGCCAGTGCACACTCCGCAGATCTTATACGAATGAGATGTCATGAATGTGTCACAATCTAATTTCGGGTAGAAAAATAAGGAAAGCATAATGAAAACGGTTTTTTGGCTTAGCGCAATTGCCGCCACCATGGCACTCCCCGCCGCGATGGCGCAAACGGCACCACAGGGTTATCAGTTACAACAAGTGTTGATCATGAGTCGTCATAACTTACGTGCACCGCTGGCGAATAATGGCAGCGTGCTGGAACAATCAACACCCAACAAATGGCCCGAGTGGGATGTGCCCGGCGGGGAGCTGACCACCAAAGGCGGCGTGCTGGAAGTGTATATGGGTCACTATATGCGCGAATGGCTCGCGGAGCAGAAGCTCATTGCGGCGGGAGAGTGCCCGTCGTCAGAAAGTGTTTACGCCTGGGCTAACAGTCTGCAACGCACTGTCGCGACGGCGCAGTTCTTTATCAATGGCGCGTTTCCTGGCTGTGATGTCCCGGTACATCACCAGGAAAAAATGGGCACCATGGATCCGACCTTTAATCCGGTGATCACGGACGAGTCTGCCGCGTTTGGCCAGCAGGCGGTAAAAGCGATGGAAACTCAGCGCCAGCACTATGCGCTGGCAGAGAGCTATAAACTGCTGGAAAAAATCACCCGCTATCAGCAGTCACCGGCCTGTAAAGAGAAACAACAATGCTCACTGGCAGATAGCACCGATACCTTCAGCGCGAAATATCAGCAGGAGCCGGGTGTTTCCGGGCCACTGAAAGTGGGGAACTCGCTGGTGGATGCGTTCACCTTACAGTACTACGAAGGGTTCCCAATGGACCAGGTGGCGTGGGGCGAAATCAAAACTGATCAGCAATGGAATATTTTGTCGAAGCTGAAAAATAGCTACCAGGATACCTTGTTCACCTCGCCGGAAGTGGCGCGTAACGTGGCAAAACCGCTGGTGAAATACATCGACAAAACGCTGGTGGAAGAGGCTGGCCGGGCGCCAAAACTGACCCTGCTGGTGGGGCATGACTCCAACATCGCCTCGTTGCTCACGGCGCTCGATTTCAAACCTTATCAACTGCATGACCAGAACGAACGTACGCCGATTGGTGGGAAGATCGTTTTCCAGCGCTGGCATGACACGGCGGGTAATCGCGATCTGATGAAGATTGAATATGTTTATCAGAGCCGCGATCAGCTGCGCAAAGCCGAAGCATTAACCCTGAAATCCCCGGCACAGCGTGTCACGCTGGCCTTAAACGGCTGCCCGGTAGATAAAGAAGGGTTCTGTCCGATTGATAAGTTCAACGCGGTAATGCGCGACGCGGCGAAATAAGCGAAACGAAGTGCTCCCCCGCAATAGCGGGGGAGCCGGATGCTACACATTTTGCCGTTCTATGGTTTGTTCGCCCCAGAAAAGAGAATCTTTATCGGTTTTTTCAAAGGCGCGTAGCAACACTTCATCGCTGCCTTCCTCCCAGATTTTCTCTGCCAGCTTTTCGTCATAATCGGCGAGTTCGAAGATCGCCTCGGCAATTTCCGGCGACGTATTACGTAAACTGGCCCATTCACCAACGCGATGGGCTTTTGCTTCTTGAGTTGGCATCTCTCTCCTCCTGTGGAAGGTTAACCGTTGAGTTTTACTGCCAGGCCCGCAACGTATTCGCCCTGATAACGGGCAATGGCCAGCTCTTCATCACTGGGCTGTCGGGAACCGTCGGCACCGGCAATGGTTGTTGCGCCATAAGGTGTGCCTCCGCGAACCTGCGTAATATCGAACAACTCCTGGGCAGCGTAGCCAATCGGCACAATCACCATCCCATGATGTGCAAGGGTAGTCCAGGTTGAGGAGATTGTATGTTCCTGGCCGCCGCCGGTGCCGGTGGAGCTGAAGACGCTCGCCAGCTTGCCGTACAACGCGCCCGAGGCCCACAACCCACCAGTCTGATCAAGGAACGTTCGCATCTGTCCGGACATATTGCCGAAGCGCGTCGGAGTACCAAAAATGATGGCGTCGTAGTCAGCCAACTCTTGCGGCGTGGCGACTGGCGCGTTTTGCGTCTTACCGCCTGATTTCAAAAATAATTCTGCCGGCATGGTTTCCGGTACGCGTTTGATGACCACATCCGCGCCATTCACTTTTTGCGCACCTTCGGCAACGGCATGCGCCATCGTTTCAATATGTCCATACATTGAATAATAAAGCACCAATACTTTGGCCATTTGCCTCACTCCTTATTTGATGATTTACGGCAGCAGATCGCTGCGTTCTTTTTAAGCGTATGACGTGATAGCCAGAGTGCAAATGAGAGCGCCATTTCTTTGATAAATAACAATTTAAAAAATAAAACTCTGGCACTTACAATTTGTCACATATAAACGCGACAGATTTTTGGCGAGTTAAGAGGAAGTTATCGGTTTCGCTTAGGGAGGGAGGGTTATTGGCAGCGCAAGCTGTTGCAGAATATTACCATTCACTGGCTGAATACTTTCCTTCCACTAAGCTTAGTTCCACACGGCGCAGATAAAGGCTCTGCCTTTGCACCGTGCGGTGAAAGAATCCTCTTTTACTGAACGCAGTATGATGTCTGATATTTCACTCATCTGGAGGTAAGCATGGCAAACCATCGTGGTGGATCAGGTAACTTTGCTGAAGACCGTGAAAGAGCATCAGCAGCAGGCCGTAAAGGTGGCCAGCAGAGCGGGGGGAATTTCAAAAACGATCCCCAGCGCGCCTCAGAAGCCGGTAAAAAAGGGGGCAAAAATAGCCATGGTAGCCGCAACAGCAGCTAACAATGGCGGCTGACAGCTCTGACCGGTTGTCAACCACGCCCGCCGCCGGGGAGACCCGGCGGTTTTTTTATTCTTGCACCGTCTGCGAAGCCAACGCACACTAGCGTTTTTCCCCTGTTGCCGGTTGTGATATGTCTCTCTCCCGTTACGCCTTCTCCGTAAAGCCTCAGGAAGCGCTGCTGATCCTTATCACCATGTTCTGGGGTGGTACGTTTCTCGCCGTGCAATACGCCGTAACGATGAGCGGGCCGTTTTTCTTCGTTGGCCTGCGCTTTGCCACTGCCGCGCTGGCGGTGGGTATGCTCTCTGTCAATATTCTGCGTGGTTTAACCTGGCTTGAAGTGAAGGCGGGAGTCGTCATCGGCGTTGCTATCGCGCTGGGTTACAGTCTGCAAACCTGGGGGCTTCAGTCTATTTCCAGCAGCAAATCCGCCTTTATTACCGCCATGTATGTGCCTCTGGTGCCGCTATTACAGTGGCTGTGCCTGGGGCGGTTGCCGGGATTCATGTCCTGTGTTGGCATTGCGCTGGCGTTTACCGGCTTGCTGTTGCTCGCCGGGCCGGAGGGGAACATGCTGGCGCTCGGTGAGGGGGAAATAATTACTCTTGCCAGCGCGCTGGCGATTGCCGCCGAAATTATTCTGATCAGTGCCTGGGCCGGAAAAGTCGATGTTCGCCGGGTGACGGTAGTGCAGTTGCTCACCGCATCGCTGGTGTCTTTTACCGCCATGGTGCCTGCCGGAGAAACCATACCGCCACTGACAACAAGTTTGTTACTGGTCGCGCTGGGATTGGGTATTTTTAGCGCCATTATCCAGGTGGTAATGAACTGGGCGCAGCGCAGCGTGTCACCAACCCGCGCCACGGTTATTTATACTGGCGAGCCAGTGTGGGCCGGAATTTTTGGTCGCATTGCTGGCGAGCGCTTACCGCTGTTAGCACTTTTGGGCGGCGCGTTGATTGTGCTTGGCGTGCTGGTGAGTGAGCTGAAGCTGAAAAAGAAAAAAACATCTACTTCCGCCGCCGCAACTGAGGCAGAGCAGGAGCTGTGATGGTGAAGGAGAAGGAGTGAGTGATGGCACAGGATGCAGCGAGTGGCGCGGGCAAACGCAAGCGCGCGGTGAGTGAAAAGCGGCAGGCGATTTTAACCGCAGCACTGGAGCTCTTTTCCCGGCTTGGTTTTCATGGCGCGCGCCTCGAACAGGTAGCGGAGCTGGCGGGCGTATCGAAGACCAATTTGCTCTATTACTACCCGTCGAAAGAGGCGCTTTATATCGCCGTGTTGCGCCAGATCCTCGATATCTGGTTAGCGCCGCTGAAAGCGTTTCGCGAGGATTTCGCACCGCTGGCGGCTATTCGCGAATACATCCGTTTAAAGATGGAAGTTTCGCGCGACCATCCCCAGGCATCAAAACTGTTTTGCCAGGAGATGCTCCAGGGTGCGCCGCTGCTGAAAGCGGAACTGACCGGCAGTTTGAAAACCTTAATTGACGATAAATCGGCGATTATTGCGGGCTGGGTAGCCAGCGGCAAACTCGCCGCTGTCGACCCGCATCATCTTATCTTTATGATTTGGGCCTCAACGCAGCATTACGCCGATTTCGCAACCCAGGTGGAAGCGGTCACCGGCTCGACCCTGCAGGATGAGGCTTTCTTTCAGCGCGCGGTGGAAAACGTTCAGCATATGATCATCGAAGGCATCCGCGTGCGTTAATGGCCCGGCGGTAATGGGCAGCTCAGATCACCTTCGCCACATTGCAGCAGCGATGCCAGCCAGGCTTCACGTTCGTTGGTTTTATCTGTCAGGCACTGGTTTTGCACCATCGGCTGGGCACTGCCGCCCTCCACGCCAGAACTGACAAACGCGCAGTCGCTGTCGCGCAGGGTTATCCAGCTCTGCTGCGCTTTTTTCAGCATCGCCGCTTGCGGCGGCGTCGCGCGTTTAAGCGCGGCCTGGAAGGTTTGATTAAGTTTCTTATCCGCGGCCTGGTATTGACCAGCGGTACAGCTGTTGAGCTGAGATTGTGTGGAGGCGTTATCGCACTCATCGGCCAGAACCGGGCTGCTGAGTAACAGCGCCGCCAGCGCCAGCATACGCGTTTTCATCACTTCCCCTTATTTCGCAAGGCGTTGAACCAGCGCTTTTATTAACATAGCCCTTCGCGAAAGTCACCCGCACAGCTGGAGTTTTGGATAGCGTGTCAGCCAGCGTTTTTCATCAACACGCTGGTTGAAAAGGTGCCGCTTCTCGTGCTGAAAACGGGGTGTCGGTTGCAGACGCAAGCAGAATAAATCCGCCAGCCCAAAAGGGGCGATAATCGCGAGGCGATCCTCTTTGTCTAAACGTACCGCGACGGCTGTCGCCGTTTCCGGCCAGTGCCACAGGGCTTCGTCAAGCGAGGCGTACGGCGCATCGCCATTACGCGTGTGCATACGCGCCTGATTTTTGACCGACCAGGCAACATCACCCGAGCGCAGACGCAACTGTGCCTCCAGCCCGGCATCGCGTTCAGCGCGCGTGTCCGCAGGCTCATGCCAGATAACATCCACATCTGCGGTATGCGGTCGCGGCGTAAAACCGTGCAATTGATCCCAAACTGCATCGCGTATAAATCCGGCACCAGTCCAGCACCCTTCGTGCGTTGCCTGCACCATTGCCAGTACCGCCATTCGCTGTGAATCGGCGCGAAGCAGTGCTTCCAGTTCAGCCGCATAGCGCATCGTGACACTCCGTTATTCATTAAGCCGCAGGGAATACAAGGTTATCGCCACTGCTGGCGGGTGAGTATCGTTTTACGCTGAAAATGTTGCTATTGGCGTTGTTGCCTTGCTCGTTTCAGTTCTCAATTTTAAAAATTTCTGGCGGCTGAGATGCGGTTTTGCCATGTAAAAACATCGGCCACAAAGCTGGAAATGAAAATGTATTGTTAATGATGTGTTTATTTATGGGTTGAATTTAACACTGTTTACGCTGTTAATGGAGAAGTTTCGTGCATATTTAACTTAAAATTAACAATAATAGATCTTCAATTTAACTTATTTGGGCGTATATCACATTTTTAAAATTAGCAGTGTTTTGCCTCTTCCCTTCGTTGCTAACCTCCCTTCCGCGACTTTCCTCTGTCCTCAAGAAAGGTACAACTATGAAATTCAAACTCGCATTACTCAGCGCAGCCCTCATTTCTGGCAGCATGGTTTCCGGCCAGGCGTTTGCGGCACAAAAATATGAGATCGCGGTGGTTGCCAAAGTTACCGGTATTCCATGGTTTAACCGCATGGAAACCGGGGTCAACGAAGCGGCGAAAAAACTGGACGTCAATGCGTACCAGACCGGGCCATCAACGCCGGATCCGGCGCAGCAAGTGAAAGTGATTGAAGATCTGATCGCCAAAAACGTCAACGCCATCATCGTGGTGCCGAACGATGCGAAGGTGCTGGAGCCGGTGCTGAAAAAAGCCCGTGACAAAGGCATTGTGGTACTGACGCATGAATCGCCGGATCAGCAAATTGGTCAGTGGGATATCGAAACCATCGACAGCGAAAAATATGCGCAGGCCAACGTCGATGAACTGGCAAAAGATATGGGCGGTAAAGGCGGTTACGCCATTTATGTCGGCTCGCTGACGGTGCCGCTGCACAATGCCTGGGCTGACTACGCGATCAAATATCAAAAAGAGAAATACCCGGATATGTTCGAAGTGACCTCGCGTTTGCCGGTTGCCGAGAGCATCGACAAATCCTATGCCACCACCCTCGATTTAATGAAAACCTACCCGCAAATGAAAGGGGTGATTGGCTTTGGTTCGCTGGGGCCGATTGGTGCCGGGCAAGCCGTACAGAAGAAACGAGCAAAAGACAAACTGGCAGTAGTGGGCATCGCGATGCCGGGCCAGGCCGCGCCGTATCTGATGCGTGGCGACATCAAAAAAGCGCTGCTGTGGGATCCGCGTGACGCCGGTTTCGCGCTGGTGACCGTCGCCGATCAGTTGCTGCAAGGAAAAGAAGTGACGCCCGATCTGACTATCGATGGGTTGGGCAAAGCCGATGTTGATATGAATAAGAAAGTGATCCGTTTTAATAAGATCCTCGAAGTGACCAAAGATAACGCACAATCACTCGGTTTCTGAGCCTTTCAGGCCACACCAGGGAACCGGAATGCCGGCCGTCAGGCCGGCCTCTTCCGCCGCAGATTTTAACCTCGCGCCCATCCCGGGCGCTGGCAGAGGTATTGTCGATGACCGACACCACCGCATTTATCACTCTTGAGAATATCAGCAAGCGATTCCCGGGCGTGCTGGCGCTGGATAATGTGAATTTAACGCTGGAGAAAGGCGAAGTTCACTGTCTGGCGGGGCAAAACGGCTGCGGAAAGAGCACCATCATCAAAGTTATCTCCGGTGTTTATCACCCGGAAAAGGGCGCTAACATCGCGCTCGACGGCAAGCTTTTTCACCAGCTCACGCCGCAGCTTTCAGCGCACTACGGGATTCAGGTTATCTACCAGGATCTGTCGCTGTTTCCTAATTTTAGCGTGGCGGAAAATATCGCCATTCACCGCTACCTCCCCGGAGGCGATATCTGGGTGCGTCGTCGCGCGATGCGAACCCAGGCGCTGGCGGCGATGGCGCGCATTGGCGTGCGCCTCGATCCGGATAAAAAAGTAGAAAAACTCTCTATTGCCGACCGCCAGTTGGTGGCGATTTGCCGCGCGATTGCCGCCGATGCCCGGCTGGTAATTATGGATGAACCCACCGCGTCGCTTACCCGCCAGGAAGTGAATGGCTTGCTGCGCGTGGTCAATGAACTGAAAGCCGCCGGTATTTGCGTGGTGTTTGTCAGCCACCGTCTGGATGAAGTGATGGAAGTGGCCGATCGTATCAGCGTGATGCGCGACGGGAAATTGATTGGTACCTGGCCGGCAAGCGAACTGGATAGCCACGAGCTGGCGTATCTGATGACCGGCCAGCGTTTTCACTACAGCCCGCTGCCGGAAAAACCACCGGTGGATCAATTGCCCATGCTGGAGCTGCGCCATCTCAGCCGCAAAGGTAAATATCGTGATATCAATCTGGCGCTGCGCAGCGGCGAAATCGTCTCGATTGTCGGGCTTTTAGGCGCCGGGCGTACCGAACTGTGCATGAGTCTGTTTGGTATGACCAAACCGGAAGATGGCGAGATCCGCATCAATGGCACACCGGTGAAACTGCGTAACAACCATGACGCGATTCGTCACGGCATTGGTTATGTGTCGGAAGACCGGCTGACGCAGGGGCTGATCATGGAACAGTCGATTTATGACAACACCATCGTCACGGTGTTCGACAAGCTGCACACGCGCAGCGGGTTGCTTGATCACGCGAAAGCCGGGCAACTGGTGGCCGATCTGATTCGCGAGCTGAATATCAAAGTCTCCGATGCACAGTTGCCGGTGAAAACGCTCTCCGGCGGCAACGCGCAGCGTATCGCCATCGCTAAATGGGTTGCCACGCAGCCGCGCATTCTGATCCTGGATTCGCCCACGGTTGGCGTAGACATCGCCAACAAAGAGGGCATTTACCAGATTGCCCGTCAGCTGGCGGAGCAGGGGATGGCGGTGCTGATGATTTGTGACGAAATCCCGGAGGCTTACTACAACAGCCATCGCGTGCTGGTGATGCGTCAGGGAGAACTGGTAGCCGAATTTAATCCGCACCATTGCACAGAGCAGGAAATTGCCGGGGTGGTCAATGCGTAACACGTCCTTTTCCCGCCTTGTCGGGCAACATGAATTCTGGCTAGGGCTGTTGGTGATCGCGCTGGCGATATTTCTTAGCGTGCGGACCGATGAGTTTCTCTCCCTCGGCAACCTGACAGATGTCGCCACCAGCTACGCCATCCTCGGGATTCTGGCCTGCGGGCTTTTTGTGGTGCTGATTTCCGGCGGCATCGACATTTCGTTTCCGGCGATGACCGCCATTGCCCAATACGCCATGGCCAGTTGGGTGATTGCCCACGGTGGTAATTTCGCGCTGGCGTTAGGGCTGTCGATGGCGGTCGGGCTGCTGCTGGGCCTGGTCAACGGCTTCCTGGTCTACTGGCTGCGCGTGCCTGCCATCATCATTACCATTGCCACGCTGAATGTTTACTACGGCCTGCTGGTGTATGCCACCAAAGGAACGTGGCTGTACGGTTTCCCGGACTGGTTTATGAACGGCATCAACTGGTTCTCGTTCACCGCCGCCGATGGATATGACTATGGACTGACGCTGCCGCTGCTGTGTCTGGGCGCGACCATCATTCTGACTGCCGTGTTAATGAACTACACCCGGCTGGGCCGCCAGATTTATGCCATGGGCGGCAACCGTGATGCCGCGTCACGCCTTGGGTTGAATCTGCTGAAACTGCACTTCTACGTCTACAGTTTTATGGGCATTCTCGCCGGTGTTGCGGCCGTAGTGCAGGCGCAAATTACCCAGTCTGTTGCGCCCAACTCGCTGCTGGGGTTTGAGCTGACGGTACTGGCGGCGGTGGTGCTTGGCGGCACCAGCATGTCCGGTGGGCGCGGTACGCTGACCGGTACGCTACTGGGCGTTGTGCTGCTGGCCTTCCTGCAGAATGGCTTAACGCTGCTGGGCGTCTCCTCTTACTGGCACACGGTGTTTAGCGGCGCGATTATTCTGGTGAGTATTAGCGCCACCGCGTGGAACGAAAAACGCAAACTTGCGAGGGAGTTATAAGATGAAATCCATCGTCCGAATTCTGCCCGGTGATGCCATCATCCGCTTGCAATGCGTGATTATCATCGTCGTGGCGCTGGTTTTCTCTGCGCTGCTCGGCAGCCGTTTTTTCAGCATCGCTAACTTCCAGTCGATAGGCTCGCAGTTGCCGATTCTGGGCATGCTGGCGCTGGGCATGGGCATCACCATGCTGACCGGCGGCATTAATCTGTCGATCATTGCCAGTGCGAACGCCTGTTCGCTGGTGATGGCGGCGGTGATTGTCAGCCACCCGGATAACCTGCTATTCCTGGCGCTGGCGTTACTCGCCGGTCTGCTGGTGGCAGTGGCGATTGGCGCGCTGAACGGTGCGCTGGTGGCGTGGATTGGCGTTTCGCCAATTCTGGCAACCCTTGGCACCATGACGCTGATTTCCGGGCTCAATATTCTGTTCTCAAATGGCACGGTCATCTCCGGTTTTCCGGCGGCTATCCAGTTCCTTGGCAACGCCACACTGCTTGGCATCCCGGTTGCGTTGTTGCTGTTTATTTTTGTTGCGTTGCTGCTGTGGGTGTTACTCGAACACACGACGCTCGGGCGCAGCCTTTATCTGGTTGGTTCAAACGAGCAGGCCACCCGCTACAGCGGTGTGAATACCGTTCGCGTACAGATTTCGGTCTATATCATCTCCGCGCTGTTGGGCTGGGCGGCCGCCATTTTGATGATGGCGAAGTTCAATTCGGCGAAAGCGGGCTACGGTGAGTCTTATCTTCTGGTGACCATTCTGGCGTCGGTGCTGGGCGGCATTAACCCGGACGGCGGTTTTGGCCGCGTGCTGGGGCTGGTGCTGGCGCTGGTGGTACTGCAGATGCTGGAGAGTGGCTTTAATTTGTTGGGTATCAGCAGTTATCTGACGATGGCGCTCTGGGGCGCGGTGCTGATCCTCTTTATCGCATTACAAAATCGAAAAGCCTGAGAGCGGGAGAAAAAGAATGGCGAGCTACTTTATTGGTGTGGATGTTGGCACCGGCAGCGCACGTGCAGGCGTCTTTGATTTGACCGGCAGAATGGTCAGCCAGGCGAGCAGGGCGATTGAAATTTACCGCCCGCAGGCCGACTTTGTGGAGCAATCTTCCGACAATATCTGGCAGGCGGTGTGCAACGCGGTACGCGATGCGGTGAACCAGGCGGACATTAATCCGATTCAGGTTAAAGGCCTCGGCTTTGACGCGACCTGTTCGCTGGTGGTGCTCGACAAAGAGGGCAACCCGCTGACCATTAGCCCTTCCGGGCGCAGTGAGCAGAACATTATCGTGTGGATGGATCACCGTGCCATCTCGCAGGCGAACCGTATCAACGCCACGCACCATCGGGTGCTGGATTACGTGGGCGGGATCATCTCGCCGGAGATGCAAACGCCGAAACTGCTGTGGCTAAAACAGCACATGCCGAACACCTGGGCCAATGCCGGGTATTACTTCGACCTGCCGGATTTTCTCACCTGGCGGGCGACCGGCGATGATACCCGTTCACTTTGCTCCACGGTGTGCAAGTGGACATATATGGGCCATGAGGATAAGTGGGACACCAGTTATTTCCGCCAGATTGGCCTTGAGGATTTGCTGGAGCATGACGCGGAGAAAATTGGCCGCTACGTGAAAACCATGGGTGAGCCGCTGGGGCGCGGACTGACGCAGCGCGCAGCAACCGAAATGGGGTTGATGCCCGGCACGGCGGTCAGCGTGTCGATTATCGATGCCCACGCAGGTACGCTGGGAACGCTCGGCGCCAGTGGGCCTTCGGGGGAAATGGCGGATTTCGATCGGCGTATCGCGCTGATTGGCGGCACCTCTACCGGCCATATGGCGATTTCACCGCAGGCACGCTTTATCGGCGGCGTGTGGGGGCCTTACTTCTCGGCAGTGCTGCCGGGTTACTGGCTGAATGAGGGCGGGCAGTCGGCGACCGGGGCATTAATCGACCATATGATCCAGTCCCATCCGTGCTACGAAACGCTGCTCGCCCAGGCAAAAGCGCAAGGGCAAACCATCTATGAAGTGCTGAATGCGCTGCTGCGCAAGATGGCGGGCGAGCCGGAAAACATCGCGTTTTTAACGCGTGATATTCACATTCTGCCGTACTTCCACGGTAACCGTTCGCCGCGTGCGAATCCGACATTAACCGGGGTGATCAGCGGGTTGAAACTGTCGCGTACACCGGAGGATATGGCGTTGCATTATCTGGCGACCATCCAGGCGATTGCCCTCGGGACGCGGCATATTATTGAAACCATGAATCAAAGTGGTTACAGCATCGACACGGTAATGGCGAGCGGCGGTGGCACCAAGAACCCGATCTTTGTTCAGGAGCATGCAAATGCCACCGGTTGCGCGATGTTGCTGCCGGAAGAGAGCGAAGCGATGCTGCTCGGCGGGGCAATGATGGGCACCGTGGCGGCGGGCGTGTTTGACACTTTCCCGGAAGCGATGTCGGCGATGAGCCGCATTGGCAAGACGGTGACGCCGCAGACTAACCGCATCAAGCAGTATTACGACCGCAAATACACCGTCTTCCATGAGATGTACCAGGATCACATGAAATACCGCCAACTGATGCAGGAGGAGGCATGAGCGATAGCTGGCGTCAGGCCTGCGGCGCCTGGCAAATCTATAGCGAAGAGATGGCGGCGTTAAGTCACCATCTTAACGATGCGCTGTGGGATAGGTTAATGGCAGAGCTGCGTGGCTGTCGTGGCAAAATCGCGGTCACCGGCGTAGGAACATCCGGCATTGCGGCACGCAAGATTGCCCATATGCTGGCGTGCGTCGAACGCCCGGCTATCTATCTGAATGCCACGGATGCCGCGCACGGTGATTTGGGGTTTCTCGATCGCCATGATCTGGTGATTATGCTGTCGCGCGGCGGGAATTCCGACGAATTAACGCGGCTTTTGCCGGGGCTTGCACAAAAGGGTGTGCCGCTGATTAGCGTGACGGAAAACCCGGATTCCGCTATCGCCCAGGCCGCGCGGCTGGTGATTTCCACCGGCGTGCAGCGCGAAATTGATCCGCTTAATATGCTGGCGACCACCTCCATCGTGCTGACGCTGGCGATTTTCGATGCCGCCTGCGCCTGCCTGATGAGCGAAAGTGGTTATTCAAAAGAGACGTTACTGTCGGTACATCCCGGCGGGGATGTTGGATTGACGCTCAGAAAAAAAGCGCCGTAAGGCGCTTTTTTGTTGTTATTACCAGACTGTTTTTCAGGGAGAGGACAACATCAGCCAATCGTCATCAGGCTGGCGTTGCCACCGGCAGCGGCAGTGTTGACGCTCAACGAGCGTTCCACCCACAGACGTTCGAGCAGGATGTTGGTTTCACCGCGTGCAAAGCCCTGAACCGACACAATAGCGCCATTTCGTGCGGCGACGTTTTCGCACAGCGCCACCAGTTGGTCGGAGTCACCATGGAAAATCACCGCATCAAACGTCTGCGCCATTAACGCATCGGCTTTGGCAAATTGGATACGTTTGCTGACGCTTTCCGGCAACTGTTTCGCCATATCGCGGTGCAGCGTATCGTCCGGCCACAGCAGTTGACTGCCGCAGGCGATGACCGCCGCCAGTTGCACCAGCGCGTCCTGCTCGTTATCCGCCACGCAGAGCACCCGCTCGCGCGGTACCAGCGTCCAGCTGTTGCGTTCACCCGTCGGGCCTTGCAGCAGGCGTTGTGTTCCGGTTTGCGCCAGCTCGCCATAATGCGCGCAGAGCTGTTGCAGCGCCGGACGATCTTTTGCCCATGCGCGTAATGCTTCCAGTGGCTGCAAGAGTGATGCTTTCAGCTGCGCATCCAGCGGATGCTGCGCGTCGTGACGGGCCAGCGTTTTCTGCACCGCGTTTTCCGGTCGGCTGCCTAAGAGGCGGTAAAGATAGAGCGGCCCGCCAGCTTTCGGCCCGGTGCCGGACAACCCTTCACCGCCAAATGGCTGCACACCTACCACAGCGCCCACCATATTGCGGTTCACATACAGGTTACCGACATGGGCATTGCCGGTGACCTGGGCGATGGTTTCATCGATACGGGTATGAACGCCGAGCGTCAGGCCATAGCCGGAGGCGTTAATCTGCGCGATTAACTGTTCCAACTGGTTACGGTGATAACGGACAACGTGCAGCACCGGGCCGAAGACCTCTTTTTTCAGCTCGTCAAAGCTCTCCAGTTCAATCAGCGTTGGCGCGACAAAGGTGCCGGTGCGCCATTCACGCGCATCTTCGCTGTTTTCACGCACAGCCTGGTACACCTTGCGCCCTTTGGCCTGCATGGCCTGAATATGTTTCTCGATATTCGCTTTCGCGTCGGTATCGATCACCGGGCCGATATCGGTGGTCAGGCGGCCTGGGTTACCCATGCGACACTCCGCCATCGCGCCGCGGAGCATGGTCAGCGTGTGATCGGCAATGTCATCCTGTAAGCAGAGCACGCGCAGGGCTGAACAGCGCTGGCCTGCGCTATCAAACGCGGAGGCCAGCACATCGATAACCACCTGTTCGGTAAGCGCGGAGGAGTCGACAATCATCGCGTTCATCCCGCCGGTTTCAGCGATAAGCGGTGTCGGGCGACCCTGGGCATCAAGACGCGTGGCGATACTGCGTTGCAGCAGCGTCGCCACGTCGGTGGAGCCGGTAAACATCACGCCACGCACGCGCGGATCGGCGGTCAGCTGCGCGCCTACGGTTTCGCCACGCCCTGGCAATAATTGTAAAACGCCCGCCGGAACACCGGCTTCAAGCAGAATAGCCACGCCCTGAGCGGCAATCAGCGGAGTCTGTTCGGCAGGTTTTGCCAGCACGCTGTTGCCCGCCGCTAACGCTGCGGCAATCTGGCCGGTGAAAATCGCCAGCGGGAAGTTCCACGGGCTGATACAGACTACCGGCCCCAGCGGACGGTGCGTTTCATTATCGAAATCCGCACTGACCTGGCCTGCGTAGTAGCGCAGGAAATCGACCGCTTCGCGCACTTCGGCAATGGCGTTGCTGAAGGTTTTACCCGCTTCACGCACCAGAATGCCAATCAACGACTGCATTTGGTCTTCCATCAGCACCGCGGCGCGCTGAAGAATGGCGGCGCGCTCCTGCGGCGGTGTGGCAAACCAGATTGGTGCGTGATTAACGGCGTTTTCCAGCGCCTGATTAACCTGCGCTTCGCTGGCTTCCACCACATAGCCAACGGTGTCTTTCGGTTCAGCAGGGTTAATGACCGAGACGGGTTCGCCGTCCATGACCACCTGTTCCAGCGTCGGGCGGGCGTACCATTTCTGCGCCGCGCTGGCGAGCAGCGAGGAGGAGAGCGAGGCCAGACGGTGTTCGTTCGCCAGATCGAGGCCAGCGGCATTGATTCGTCCTTCGCCATACAGTGCGCGGGGCAGGGCGATTTTCGGGTGCGGTAAACCGACCTGGCCTTCCTGGGCGGCGATCTTTTCCACTTCGCTCACCGGATCGGCGACCAGCGCGTCCAGCGGCAGCGTGTTGTCGGCGATGCGGTTGACGAACGAGGTATTCGCGCCGTTTTCCAGCAGGCGGCGCACCAGATACGCCAGCAGTGTTTCGTGGGTGCCGACCGGCGCATAAATGCGGCACGGGCGGTTCAGTTTGCCATCGGCCACTTTCCCTACGACTTGTTCATACAACGGTTCGCCCATGCCGTGCAGGCACTGGAATTCGTACTGGCCCGGATAGTAGTTTTGCCCGGCAAGCTGGTAAATAGCTGCCAGCGTATGGGCATTGTGAGTAGCGAACTGCGGATAGATCAGGTTCGGCACCGCGAGTAATTTTTTCGCGCAGGCGAGGTATGAAACATCGGTGTATACCTTGCGGGTATAAACCGGGTAGCCTTCCAGCCCTTCCATTTGCGCGCGCTTGATTTCGCTGTCCCAGTAAGCGCCTTTTACCAGGCGGATCATTAGACGACGACGGCTACGTGTCGCCAGATCCACAAGATAATCAATCACAAACGGGCAGCGCTTCTGGTAGGCCTGAATAACAAAACCGATGCCGTTCCAGCCTGCCAGTTCCGGCTCGAAACAGAGTTTTTCCAGCAGATCGAGGGAAATTTCCAGACGATCGGCCTCTTCGGCGTCAATATTAATGCCGATGTCATACTGGCGTGCCAGCAAGGTGAGGGATTTCAGGCGCGGATAGAGTTCATCCATCACACGGTCGTATTGCGCACGGCTGTAGCGCGGGTGCAGGGCAGATAACTTAATGGAAATCCCTGGCCCTTCATAAATGCCGCGCCCGTTGGAGGCTTTGCCAATAGCGTGGATCGCCTGCTGGTACGACACCATATACGCCTGCGCATCGGCTGCGGTGAGTGCCGCTTCGCCGAGCATGTCGTAGGAGTAACGGAAACCTTTCTCTTCCAGCTTGCGCGCGTTGGCCAGCGCTTCGGCGATCGTTTCGCCGGTGACGAACTGTTCGCCCATCAGGCGCATCGCCATATCCACGCCTTTGCGGATCAGCGGCTCACCGCTTTTGCCAATAATACGATTCAGCGAATGCGAGAGATTGGCTTCGTTGTGCGTGGAGACCAGACGGCCAGTAAACAGCAGTCCCCAGGTGGCGGCATTGACGAACAGCGATGGGCTGCGCCCAATGTGTGACTGCCAGTTACCGTTGCTGATTTTGTCGCGGATCAGCGCATCGCGGGTGGCTTTGTCGGGAATACGCAGTAACGCTTCGGCCAGACACATGAGCGCCACGCCTTCCTGCGAGGAGAGGGAAAACTCCTGTAACAGGCTTTGCACCATGCCAGCGCGGCCGGAGGCGGTTTTCTGGTTACGCAGTTTTTCCGCTAACTGATAAGCCAGCTTATGGGCATTTTCCGCCACCGGTTGCGGCAGGCGGGCTTGTTCCAGCAACATCGGTACCGCATCGGTTTCCGCCCAGCGCCATGCGCCGGTGATCGCGGCGCGGGAAACTGACTGCGGCAGGATCTGCTCGGCAAAATCGAGAAACGGCTGGTGGCTGTCATCAACCACAACGGCACTTTCGTCTTCCTGCGCGGTGGCGGATGCGGTCGCCAGTTCCGGCAGGCCTTCGTTGTTTTCCAGTTTTTCCAGAAAATTGAAGATGGCTTGTTTAATCAGCCAGTGCGGTGTGCGGTCGATAGTCGCCGCGGCGGCTTTGATCCTTTCGCGTGTTGCGTCATCAAGCTTGACCCCCATGGTGGTGGTGCCCATGCTTTGCTCCTGTTTTTTACGTTGTTTTGCGGTTCAGGCTGAAATATCCATCATGTTGCAACTTTGTGCAACCTTGTTAAATGTGACCTGGCTGGCAAGGTAGAAAATGAATAAGATGTTAACGGCTGGTTATTGCTAAAGGCGCTGAACAATTCGCTGGCAAAGCAGGTTTTATGCGGCAGATAACACTTTTTAAAGGTGCAACCTTTGAAAGTGTGACAGAGTGCAACCTATAGGAAATTGCTATCAGAGTCGGGATGAATTTGATGTAAATGCTGTGTTAAATCAATTGTGAATAAGTGAGGCATCCGGCAGGATACGGGCGCTTCAAATAATCTAAACGCCCCATCGCCCCGTTCCGGCGCTGGAAAAAAGCGGCAAACAGTCTTTGCCGACGAAGAATCCTGGAGACTTTTTAATGGCAATGAGCACACCAATGCTGGTGACTTTTCTTGTTTATATCTTTGGCATGATACTTATCGGTTTCGTCGCCTGGCGTTCGACGAAAAACTTCGATGACTATATTCTGGGGGGCCGCAGCCTTGGGCCGCTGGTTACTGCGCTGTCGGCGGGAGCATCGGATATGAGTGGCTGGCTGCTGATGGGGCTGCCGGGCGCGATTTTTATTTCGGGGATCTCTGAAAGCTGGATCGCCATTGGCCTGACGCTGGGCGCGTGGATTAACTGGAAACTGGTGGCCGGACGTTTGCGTGTCCACACCGAGGTGAACAATAACGCGCTGACCTTGCCGGACTATTTCACCGGCCGTTTTGAAGATAACAGCCGCCTGCTGCGGATTATCTCGGCGGTGGTGATTCTGGTGTTTTTCACCATCTATTGTGCTTCCGGCATTGTTGCCGGCGCGCGTCTGTTTGAAAGCACCTTCGGTATGAGTTACGAAACCGCCCTGTGGGCTGGTGCCGCTGCGACGATCATTTACACCTTTATTGGCGGCTTCCTGGCGATCAGCTGGACCGATACGGTGCAGGCCAGCCTGATGATTTTCGCGCTGATCCTGACACCGGTGATTGTCATTATTTCCGTTGGCGGTTTTGGTGATTCGCTGGACGTGATCAAGCAAAAAAGCATTGAAAACGTCGATATGCTGAAAGGCCTGAATTTTGTCGCCATCGTCTCGCTGATGGGCTGGGGACTGGGTTATTTCGGCCAGCCGCATATTCTGGCGCGTTTTATGGCGGCGGATTCCCATCACACCATTGTCCATGCGCGTCGCATCAGTATGACGTGGATGATCCTGTGCCTGGCAGGCGCGGTCGCTGTGGGCTTCTTCGGCATCGCTTATTTTAATGAGCATCCGTCTGTGGCGGGAGCCGTTAACCAGAATGCCGAGCGCGTGTTTATCGAACTGGCGCAGGTTCTGTTCAACCCGTGGATTGCCGGGGTGCTGTTGTCGGCGATCCTCGCCGCGGTGATGTCGACGCTGAGCTGCCAGTTGCTGGTGTGCTCCAGCGCAATTACCGAAGATTTCTACAAAGCGTTTTTGCGTAAAGGCGCGAGCCAGCGCGAGCTGGTATGGGTAGGGCGCGCGATGGTGTTGCTGGTGGCGCTGGTGGCGATTGCGCTGGCGGCGAATCCGGAAAACCGCGTGCTCGGCCTGGTGAGCTACGCCTGGGCGGGTTTCGGGGCGGCGTTTGGTCCGGTGGTGCTGTTCTCGGTCATGTGGTCACGCATGACGCGTAACGGTGCGCTGGCCGGGATGATCATCGGTGCTGTAACGGTAATTGTCTGGAAACACTACGCCTGGCTGGATCTGTATGAAATCATTCCGGGCTTCGTTTTCGGCAGTATCGGCATTGTAGTGTTTAGCCTGCTGGGCAAAGCGCCGTCCGCGCAGATGCAGCAGCGCTTTGCCGAGGCAGATGCGCACTACCGCTCTGCGCCGCCATCGCGTTTACAGGCTGAATAAATTATCTCTTATGAAAAACCCGCTGCGGCGGGTTTTTTTATTGATAAATAATTGTAATTACGCTGTTATCTCACAACAAATAACAATGAGGATAGCGATATGAAGTTAACGACAGGGTTCACTGCACTGGTGATGGCAGGTTTACTGGCGGGTTGCGTTTCGCCGGCGGCAAAACAACCGGGGACGGTCGCGCAAACCTGCAAAGCTGAAAATCAGATGCAGCAAACCACGCTCTATTACGGCTTGACCCGCCAGGGCGGTAAAGCGATTACCGCGCAGGAGTGGCAGCAGTATGTGGATAACGATGTCACGCCGCGTTTTCGCGATGGGTTGACCACATTTGATGCGCAGGGACAGTGGCTGGGTAGCAACGGGAAGGTGTCGAAGGAGCCAAGCAAGGCGCTGATGCTGATCCACAGTGTGGACGCGCAAAGTGATGCGAAAATCGATGTGCTGCGTGAGATCTACAAATCACGCTTTGCCCAGGAATCGGTGATGCGTGTCGATCAGCCGGTCTGTGTGCAATTCTGATGTTATGGCCCACTTGCGCGAAGTGGGCCAGTAAATTACAACACCGCGCCTGCGAAAGCCGCCGAAAGCAAACTCACCAGCGTTGCGCCGTACACTAAGCGCAAACCAAAGCGGGAAACTGAATTCCCCTGTTGCTCGTTTAACCCTTTAATTGCCCCCGCCACAATACCGATCGAGGCAAAGTTGGCGAACGATACCAGGAACACGGAAAGAATACCCAGCCCGCGCGGCGTCATCTGCGCGGCGATTTTTTGCAGCTCAATCATCGCCACAAATTCGTTCGCCACCAGCTTGGTCGCCATAATGCTGCCCGCGTGCAGCGCATCGCTCAGCGGGATGCCAATCAGCCATGCCAGCGGGTAAAACACATAGCCTAGGATTTGCTGGAAGCTGATGCCGAACAAGGCGGAGAAGAGGGCATTAATGGCGCTAATCAGCGCAATAAAGCCAATCAGCATCGCCAGAATAATCATCGCCACTTTGAAACCCGCGAGGATGTACTCACCGAGCATCTCAAAGAAGCTTTGCGATTCGTGGAGCTTTTCCAGCTTGACCTCGGCTTCCGCTTCCGGGCGCGTCGGGTTAATTACCGACAGCACAATAAAGGTGCTGAACATATTGAGGATCAGTGCGGCAACCACATATTTTGCATCCAGCATGGTCATATACGCGCCGACAATCGACAACGACACCGTCGACATCGCCGTTGCTGCCATGGTGAACATGCGGCGCGAGGAGAGATCGGCGAGGATGCCTTTATAAGCAATAAAGTTTTCCGACTGGCCGAGGATCAGCGAGCTGACGGCGTTAAACGACTCCAGTTTGCCCATGCCGTTCAGTTTTGACAGCAATGTGCCTATCAAACGAATAAAGATGGGCAGAATGCGCCAGTGCTGCAAAATGCCGATCAGCGCGGAAATAAAGACGATAGGGCACAGCACGCCGAGGAAGATAAAGGCCAGCCCTTTTTCGCTCATCCCGCCGAAGACAAAGCTGGTGCCTTCGCCCGCGAATTTCAGCAGCGCTTCAAAGAAGCCGGAAACGTATTTAATCAGCGTTAACCCGCTTTGCGCGTGCAGGAAAAACCACGCCAGCGCCAGTTCAATAACAATTAATTGCAGGATGAAGCGAAAACGAATGTGCCGGCGGTCGAAACTCACCAGCCAGGCCAGCGCGAGGATCACTATCAGCGCCAGCAAAAAATGGAAAAAGTTAGTCATGTCTTTAATTTTGCAGGTAAACGAAACGGGGCGTTTATTTAGCCACAGCGCTGAAGTGGGGTAAATACAAAGTTAAAGATTTGTAAGCTATGTTTTTGCTTTATTTCAACCGCTTCCGCATAACGCAAAAACCGCATGGTTAGCCTGCTACGCGGTTACATCCAGTTATCATTCTCAACATTTTTCGCTTGAGTTTCCTTGCGCCGTAATGATAATCACTATCAATGCAATTTACTTTTCTTTGCAACCGTTGACCGCGCATGACACTAGGGGTTTCCTCCATGTTTGTTCCATTTTTGATTATGTTACGTGAAGGCCTCGAAGCGGCGCTGATCGTCAGCCTGATTGCCAGTTATCTGAAACGTACCCAGCGCGGACGCTGGATAAGCGTGATGTGGATTGGTGTTTTTCTTGCCGCCGCACTCTGCCTTGGGCTGGGTATCGCGATTAATGAAACCACCGGCGAGTTCCCGCAAAAAGAGCAGGAGTTGTTTGAAGGCATTGTCGCGGCGATCGCCGTGGTGATCCTCACCTGGATGGTGTTCTGGATGCGCAAAGTGTCGCGCAACGTCAAAGTGCAACTGGAACAGGCGGTCGACAGCGCGCTGGCGCGCAGTCATAACCACGGCTGGGCGCTGATCCTGATGGTCTTTTTCGCCGTGGCGCGCGAAGGGCTGGAATCGGTGTTCTTTCTGCTGGCGGCGTTCCAGCAGGATGTTGGCGTCTGGCCACCGCTGGGCGCGGTGCTGGGGCTGGCTACGGCGGTGGTGCTCGGTTTCTTGCTTTACTGGGGCGGCGTGCGTCTGAATCTTGGCGCGTTTTTCAAATGGACCAGCCTGTTTATTCTCTTTGTCGCGGCCGGGCTTGCCGCCGGGGCGATCCGCGCTTTTCACGAAGCGGGATTATGGAACCACTTCCAGGATGTGGCCTTCGATTTCAGTAATGTGCTCACCACGCATTCCCTCACCGGCACGCTGCTGGAAGGGATTTTTGGTTACCAGGAAACGCCAAGCGTCAGCGAAGTGGTGGTCTACTTTATCTATCTGATCCCGGCGCTGGTGATGTTTGTTTTACCGCCTCGCGCGGGTACGCAGCCTTCACGGGCGGCACCGTAATCGCTTTATAGTTACAACATACTAATTAAGGGAAAGGGCATGGCAATTCATTTTCGTCGTAGTGCATTACAGGCCGGGATGGCGGCATTTATCTCCAGTGCTTTCGCGGTGCATGCCGCGGATATTCCGCAGGTGAAAGTCACGGTTACGGACAAGCAGTGTGAGCCGATGAACCTGACGGTGAACGCGGGTAAAACGCAGTTTATTATTCTCAACCACAGCCAGAAAGCGCTCGAGTGGGAGATCCTCAAAGGCGTGATGGTGGTTGAAGAGCGTGAAAATATCGCGCCAGGTTTTAGCCAGAAGCTAACCGCCAACCTGCAGCCGGGCGAGTATGAGATGACCTGCGGTTTGTTAACCAACCCGAAAGGTAAGCTGGTGGTGAAAGGCGCGGCAACAGCCGATGCGGCAAAAGGTGACGCGCTGCTGAGCCTGAGCGGAGCCATTACCGCGTATAAAGCGTATGTGGTTGCAGAAACGGCGCAGCTGGTTTCCGGCACCAAAGCGTTCACCGAGGCGGTGAAAGCGGGCGATATTGAAAAAGCGAAAGCGCTGTACGCGCCGACGCGCCAGCACTACGAGCGTATTGAACCGATTGCTGAGCTTTTCTCCGATCTCGATGGCAGCATTGATGCCCGTGAAGATGATTACGAGCATAAAGCCGCCGATCCGAAATTCACCGGTTTCCACCGTCTGGAAAAAGCCCTGTTTGGCGACAACAGCACCAAAGAGATGGACAAATATGCCGATCAGCTCTACTCCGATGTGGTTGATTTGCAAACGCGCATTAATGAGCTGGCGTTCCCTCCTTCTAAAGTGGTTGGCGGTGCCGCTGGCCTGATTGAGGAAGTGGCCGCAAGCAAAATCAGTGGTGAAGAAGATCGCTACAGCCACACGGACTTGTGGGACTTCCAGGCTAACGTCGATGGCGCACAGAAAATCGTTGATTTGCTGCGTCCGCAATTGCAGAAAGATAACGCCGAACTGCTGGCGAAAGTCGATGCCAACTTCAAGAAAGTAGATACCATCCTTGCGAAATACCGCACTAAAGATGGGTATGAGACTTACGATAAGCTGACCGACGCCGATCGCAATGCGCTGAAAGGGCCGATCACAACACTGGCGGAAGATCTGGCGCAGCTGCGCGGCGTGCTGGGGCTGGACTAATACCATGAAGCAAGAGGATAACAACGACGTCAGCGAACCTTCCCGGCGCCGTTTATTAAAAAGTATGGGCGCGCTGGGCGGCGCGCTTGCGCTGGCTGGCGGATGCCCGGTGGCGCATGCGGTAACACCGAAGAGCGCACCGGGGACGCTTTCGCCGGATGCGCGGATGGAGAAGCAGCCTTTCCTGGGCGTGCATCAGGCCGGTATTTTGACGCCGCAACAGGCGTCAATGATGCTGGTGGCGTTTGATGTGCTGGCTGCTGATAAAGCCGATCTCGAACGGCTGTTCCGCTTATTGACGCAGCGCATCACGTTTCTGACCTCCGGCGGCCCGGCTCCGGAGACAACGAACCCACGCTTACCGCCAATGGACTCCGGTATTCTCGGCGCTTATATCGCGCCGGATAACCTGACGATGACGGTTTCCGTGGGCGAATCGCTGTTCGACAACCGTTTTGGTTTGCGCGAGCAGATGCCGAAAAAGCTGCAAAAGATGACGCGTTTCCCTAACGACTCGCTCGACGCGGCGCTGTGTCACGGCGATTTGCTGATCCAGATTTGCGCCAACACACAGGACACGGTGATTCACGCACTGCGTGACATCATCAAACACACGCCAGATTTACTCAGCGTGCGCTGGAAAAGGGAAGGGTTTATCTCTGACCATGCGGCGCGCAGCAAAGGCAAAGAGACGCCGGTTAACCTGCTGGGCTTTAAAGATGGCACCGCCAATCCGGACAGCCGCGATAATGCGCTGATGAACGAGGTGGTGTGGGTGACGGAAGAGCAGGGCGAACCGGCGTGGGCGGTGGGCGGCAGTTACCAGGCGGTGCGTATTATCCAGTTCCACGTGGAGTTCTGGGATCGTACCCCGTTGAAAGAGCAGCAAACCATTTTCGGGCGCGATAAGCATTCCGGTGCGCCGCTGGGCATGAAGAATGAGCATGACGTTCCGGATTATGCCAGCGATCCAGACGGTGATGTCATTGCTCTCGACAGCCATATTCGCCTGGCGAACCCGCGAACGAAAGAGACCCAATCCAGCCTGATGATGCGGCGTGGTTATAGTTACTCGCTCGGCGTGACCAACTCTGGCCAGCTGGATATGGGGCTATTGTTCGTCTGTTATCAGCACGATCTGGAAAAAGGCTTTCTGACGGTGCAAAAACGTCTGAACGGCGAGGCGCTGGAAGAGTACATTCGTCCGATTGGCGGCGGTTACTTCTTTGTATTGCCCGGCGTACAAGCGGCAAATCGCTATCTGGCGCAATCTCTGCTCGAAGCGTGAAGATCCTATCCTGCCCGCCACCGGGCAGGATAATCTGTCATCTGTTGCATCCTGACATACTTTTTCTGCCATCCAGATATCATTTTTTCGTATGAGAAAGTATCTGTTATCTTTCTGTAATATTTATAACCGAGACTCTGTTCAACGACGCAGAGGTCATGCACGTTATAGTTAGGTAAAAATAATGTTGCAATGATGCTAAGCTTTGATGTAATTAGTGAGAGCGTTATCCCCTGCGGTGATGAAGTTTTTCTGGAGATCGCGGATGGTAAAGTCCAGTAGCGGACAGACAAAAAGACCACGCAAAACCCGGCACGGCGGTGCGACCTCCGGCAGCGACTTCTTCACCCCTGAATTTTCCTCCTTCTTTTTCATTCCTGATGTTGACGATGTGACAGGCGATGCTGTTCGTCGCGTTGGCACGTCATTTTCAAAGGCAAGTCATGGCTTACAAGGAAGCCAACCCTCAGACGTTTGTGCGCATAATCGCGTCGATAGCGACGTGTGTGATGTAAACCAACAACTCAAGGTGCTATCCATGGGAAGACAAAAAGCAGTGATCAAAGCTCGTCGTGAAGCGAAACGCGTGCTGAGACGTGATTCACGCAGCCATAAACAACGTGAAGAAGAGTCGGTCACCTCGCTTGTGCAGATGAGTGGCGTAGAAGCAATTGGCATGGCGCGGGACAGCCGTGATACTTCCCCAATTGCAGCGCGCAATGAAGCTCAGGCGCACTACCTGAATGCTATCGAGAGTAAACAACTGATCTTTGCAACCGGTGAAGCCGGCTGCGGGAAAACGTGGATCAGCGCGGCGAAAGCGGCGGAAGCCCTGATCCATAAGGACGTGGACAGGATTATTGTAACCCGACCGGTTCTGCAGGCCGACGAAGATCTCGGCTTCTTACCCGGTGATATTTCGGAGAAGTTCGCTCCCTATTTCCGGCCCGTTTACGACGTGCTGTTGAAACGCCTGGGGGCGTCCTTTATGCAATACTGCCTGCGACCGGAGATCGGTAAGGTGGAAATCGCGCCGTTCGCCTATATGCGCGGACGTACCTTTGAAAATGCGGTGGTCATTCTCGACGAGGCTCAGAATGTCACGGCTGCGCAAATGAAAATGTTTTTAACGCGCCTCGGGGAGAACGTGACCGTTATTGTCAACGGTGATATTACCCAGTGTGACCTGCCGTCCGGTGTGAAATCGGGCTTGAGCGACGCGCTGGCACGTTTTGAGGAAGACGAGATGATTGGCGTTGTACGCTTTAATAAAGACGACTGCGTACGCTCCGCGCTCTGCCAGCGCACGCTAAAAGCGTACGACTGACGGCGTTGATAGTTAGCGATAAAACCCGGGAAACCGGGTTTTATTTTTTGCGGGATGCAAACAGGCCGTTCTCTCCCCCGTTCCCGCATTTCCATTCCCTGTACGACAGACAAAAAAGCCCGCTTTTCCAGGTAAGCGCTTCGCTTAAGGGCGAGTGCAAGGCTATGACTTGTAAATAATTACGTATCAATAACCGTGCCTGCAGATGAGAACCTCGCTGAGTGTGTTAGCCTGCTTCCCTGTAAGGGATTACGCATTTGCCATGGGCAACGTGCAGTTCAAACGAACCTGACTGGTACTTTTCCCCATTATTGCAATCGCAAATCCGTACAAGATTTGCGTTCTGTCGATGAATCCAGATTGATATCAGCGCGTTACATTTTCTTACGCAAATCCGCTTTGATGAAATAATAACGCAACTGAATTAATGAAAAGTGAACGGTGCCTGTTAGCGCTTTGCCGCGGTGCTGGCTTGCTGTCTATCCCGCAATCATTTTTTAACTACGGAGAACCATGCAAATGGGTGTTCGAGGAGAAGATTGTATCCGTACGCGCTGGAACGACATGCGCTGCTCGAAAAGTTGACGCTGCTTATAACAAAGTTCTTACATCCAGAAACGAAATAGTAACTACTGGTTATATTTGCACAGGTAAATTAGGGTTGGCACCTTTCTTTGAGGGATGATGATGAAAATTTTCGTATCGACACTCTGTATGTCCGGTAGCTTTTTTGCAGGAGCATCTGCGCCCATTTGTCTCAGTGCCCTTTCATCACTCTTAACCGAACGTATGGCGTTAATGAGAGAAGTTGCAGCTTACAAGGTGAAGTACCATTTGCCGGTGGAGGATGTAGCCCGGGAACAAAAAGTATTATCGCAGGCGCGCAGCACTGCGCGCGAGGCTGGTCTGGAGCCGCAATCCGTGGAGCCGTTCATCAGTGCGCTGATGAACGCGGGAAAAGCGATACAGTATCGCTATCTGGCAGACTGGTTACCCCGACCAGAATCCTTTGTTACCCTCCTGGATCTTGATGGGATCAGACGGCGTATTAATGAACTGGACAAGCTTCTGCTACTGACCATAAGTCAGCGGCTTCGGGCAGGAACGCTCTCTTATACTGACCGGGCTTTACTGGCGGAGAAAACGGTGTCTCCCAATCTTACTGACGCTGAGAAGGATAATTTACTCGACACCATGCGCTTTATTCAGCGTGCTCAGCAGGCGCCCGATAAAGGGATAGTCTGACAGGTAACGTCACAGTCTTTGAAATACGCACCGAACCCGTTGCTCTGTGCCGGTAAAAAGCAATATCAACGATACTCACACTATTAATACAGTTATGCTGCGAGCATTGATTAAATAATGTTATTGTATTCAGGTTTAATTTTATAAAGATAAACTCTGCTAATGAAAATTAGCGCGTCACCGTTTGTGTTCCCGGCTGTGATTTTTAGTTTATGGCAATGCCGTTTACTTTTTCATGCCTCTGGATAACAACATTAATTATATCAAGTGACACTAATGGCATTAATGGCTTTTTACGGAGTGAACATGGCACATGACGGGTGTGATTTTATTAACGCAATCGTTAAAAATTTTAAAGAATCCATTGGACTGATTAATGTGTTGTTACTGGAACCTGATGAACCCAACGCGTTGCGCTTATTGTACTTAAAACTGGATGGTATCAGAGCCGGTATTGAACAGGATGTCCGCATATTATCCAAAGCCCGTCTGGACAGTAACGCCACGCTTTGCCTTTACCATGTACACCATGCGCTAAACGCCCTGAATTATTGCATTGAGATTGCGAGAAATACGCCGTTAGGCCAACAGTTTTATTCCGATTTCGAAGAACTGAAGCGTGTGGTGAACATCCTTGAGGCAACATCCGGGCGTGTTTTTACAAAGCTGGATGGTAATGAGTAAACATAAAGCGAGATCTGTTTTCCATGAAATTAAAAGGAAAGCAATATGAAAAGCCAATGCGGTTTGCAAAACCTCTCACGCTTTGAGGGCTATAAATTAATGCAGGCTGGTAATCGCAAAAATAAAAAGGAGAAATATCCTAACACTTTTTGGCTGCCGAACTTAAACGTCACTTCAACTAAAAACGAATTCGCCCTGTGCTTTTATCACAGCACTTCTACAATACTTCAACAATTCTAATGTCGGGATAATTATGTTTTTTCTGCGCCGTAATGTGAAAGGAATAATTGCCAGTCTGATTTTTTTCCCGGTATCCGGCTTCAGCGCGGCGCTATCGGCCCTGGAGAGTGCTGATGTGCCAGAACCTGTGCTGCCCGCGCCTGTCTGTGCAAAGCTGACGTCTTCATCGGCAGACGATACCCGACGACTTCAGTCGGCGATTGATAACTGCCCCCGGGGTGAGGTTTTACAGCTTCTGGCGGGGCGTTTTTCCAGTGGACCGCTGAGCATGAAATCTGGCGTCACACTCTGGATCTCGCAAGGGGCAATGCTGGTAGCAAATAGTGACCCACGTGTATACGACAAAAATGGCCATTGTGGAACTGTCGATCATAAAGGGAATGGCTGCCGGCCCTTTATCCTTTTTAGCCGCACTGACGGTGGAGGTATTGTCGGCGAAGGGATTATTGATGGGCAGGGCGGTAAGCCGATAAAAGGCCAGGATGAATCATGGTGGCAACTGGCTCGCCGCGCGCAGACGGAGGGCGGGGCACAGAATGTACCTCGCCTGATTGAAATAGATGATGCCTCCCATATTATTTTTCACGGCATCACACTGCGAAATTCGCCAGGATTCCATGTCACGCTGAAAAACGTCCGCGATGCGACGTTCTGGGGCGTGCGTATTGATACCCCGGCGGATGCCCGTAACACTGACGGCATTGATCCCATTTCGTCGCAGAATATCCTCATCGCCCACAGCTTCATCAGAACCGGTGACGATAATGTGGCGATTAAAGCGGGCGCGGGTGGCGCCACGCGGCATGTGATTCTGGTGGATAACCATTTTTACTGGGGACACGGGATGTCGATTGGTAGCGAGACCGTCGGCGGTGTCAGTGACATTCGGGTGCATAATTTGACGCTTGATGGCACAACTTCCGGGCTTCGTATCAAAAGTGATATCAGCCGGGGCGGCATTGTCAGCGATGTGCGCTACGAAAATGTTTGTATGCGCGGGAATCGTAGGCCGCTCGACTTTGATACGCGCTATGATGCGCACGCAAGCGGTAACAACATTCCTGTCTATCGCGATATCTCCCTGAATCATATTTCCGGTGAAAGCGGCCAGTTGATATTACGCGGTTATGACGCCGCTCATCCTCTGCAATTTGCCCTGAACGACGTCTCTTTCAGCAACCCTGCCCGCTGGATAATTGAATCGGCGCAGATCCGCATTGGCCCCGATGGCGTTTCACCGGTGCCGCCGGGAAAAGCATCGTTACCACGATCGGCTGCCTCGACGGATTGCGCAAAAAACTGGATCCCTTTCCCGGTGACGAATGTGCCAGAAGACTAAAAAGGTATGCGATGGAACTCTGCTGGTGCTGATGACGCTGATTGTTTATTACGCAACATCGTTTGACGCAGTCAGCGATGACGGGAACAGCCCTCCGGCAAAGGAGGGTTGTTTTAAACCGTTTGCTATCAGCCATCTTCGATGAACAGATACGCCGCGTTTAGCGGATCCTGTACGGCCACGACGTTTATCAGTTCAATGTCCGCTGTTGAACTGGGCTCACCGATCAGGTTGATACAGGCAGGCACTTGCTCACCCGCCAGCGCTTAACAGGCAGAAGGGTGGCAGATTAGCGACATCATCCCTGATCAACTGGCAAGTTTGGCCGGGGGATAAATATCAACGAAACGAAACTTATGTATCGGTGGGTGCGTAAATTATTCGAATAATTACGGCATGTAGTTTGGTCAGGGAGATTACATTCTCAGAAGAAGAGGGCGGAGGTAAGATTTTTACGGAACAACAAGCATGGCCGCTTTGGTATGTGATCGAAAAAGGATGATGCGGTTTGTAAATAGCTCACGTCATGCTTCTTCATACCAGAATGATGCCGTGCCGGGTCTTTTCAGGACGGCTATTTTAAGAAAACGTCAAACCGCCCGCGGCAACCTGCCCCCACATATCGATGGCCTGCTGTTATCAGGCCGACGATTTCACCCTGAAGCCTTTGCGAAAACCACAACGCACTATGTGGATTGCTGGCGTGATTGCTGTGCCTGCGGGCAGCCGACACTGCGACGCCATGCGCCGGGTGCCTGCCCATACTGACGCTTGAAGCTGCGGTTAAAGGATTGCTGGGAGTCAAAGCCTAGCGCGATCGCCACGTTCACAATCGGCTCGTCGCTGTGGGTTAAACGCTCGATCGATTTTTGCAGCTTTTGCGCGCGGATATACTCGGCGAGACGATAACCCGTATGCTCTTTGAAGAGCCGCTGGAGGTGCCATTTCGAATAGCCTGCCCGCCTGGAGACGGTCTCAATGTCCAGACGGCTTTCCAGGTTGTTGTCGATCCAGTCGAGTAAATCGTGAATAAATGCGCCAGTGTTCATCTTGTTGCCCTCACGCCGCTTATTAAAAAGCATCTTTGTCTGTTGCATTTAAAGGTGGCCCGTTTTTAGATTAATTGCAAGTTTTATTGTTGCATTTAAATCCTTGCCGGAAACGCGACTTTTACCCCTGTTTCAAACAGCACATAAAGTGTATCAATTATTCTTGCACTAAATTTAGCGCCTCCCTACAATCCCCGCGATAGTGTATTGGCAACTGTTACAGTTTTGTGGCGATGAACGGCACAAATGGCCTGAAGCCAGCCCGGACAAAGGAAGTGGCGTAGCGTCTCCCGCTGCGTCTTGCCCGGCGGCTACAATTAGCGGAATAAAAATAATGAGCCTGCAGAAACCTTGGGTTAAGTATCATCTGAATGCACTGGGAGTGATGTTTCTCTCCGTACTGCTCGTCGGATGTGATAACGGTGTCGCGCAAAATGCCGTGCCACAAGCTCCCGCCGTCAGCGCCGCTGACGTGGTAGTGAAATCTATTAGCCAGTGGGATAGTTTCAACGGACGGATTGAAGCGGTGGAGAGTGTTCAGCTCCGCCCCCGCGTCTCCGGCTACATTGATAAAGTGAATTACACCGACGGCCAGGAAGTGAAAAAGGGTCAGGTGCTGTTCACCATTGATGACAGAACCTATCGCGCCGCGCTGGAACAGGCGCAGGCGACGCTGGCGAGAGCCAAAACGCAGGCCAGCCTGGCGCAAAGTGAGGCTAACCGTACCGATAAATTAGTTAATACCCATCTGGTTTCCCGTGAGGAGTGGGAGCAGCGCCGTTCGGCCGCCATTCAGGCGCAGGCCGACATTCGCGCCGCGCAGGCGGCAGTTGATGCCGCGCAACTGAACCTGGATTTCACCAAAGTGACCGCGCCTATCGATGGTCGCGCCAGCCGGGCGTTGATCACCAGCGGTAATCTGGTCACTGCGGGTGACAGCGCCAGCGTCCTCACCACGCTGGTCTCACAGAAGAGCGTTTACGTCTACTTTGACGTGGATGAGTCGACCTACCTCCACTATCAAAACCTCGCCCGCAGCGGGCAGGGGGCGTCCAGTAATCACCTGGCGCTACCGGTGGAAATTGGCCTTGTCGGTGAGGATGGCTACCCGCATCAGGGCAAAGTGGATTTTCTGGATAATCAGTTAACGCCGAGTACCGGCACGATCCGTATGCGCGCGCTGTTGGATAACGCGCAGCGTCAGTTCACACCGGGGCTTTTTGCCCGCGTACGTCTGCCGGGCAGCGCTGAATTCAAAGCCACGCTTATCGACGACAAAGCGGTGCTGACCGATCAGGATCGCAAATATGTTTATATCGTTGATAAAGACGGGAAAGCGCAGCGTCGCGATATCACGCCGGGGCGTCTGGCCGCCGGTTTACGCATCGTGCAGAAGGGGCTGAACCCTGGCGATAAAGTCATCGTCGATGGTTTACAAAAAGTGTTTATGCCGGGGATGCCGGTTAACGCGAAAACCGTTGCCATGAACGCCAGCGCCGCCCTCAACTGATCCCTTACCTGAGAATCCGACACATGGACTTTTCCCGCTTTTTTATCGACAGGCCGATTTTCGCCGCGGTGCTGTCGATCCTGATTTTTGTCACAGGATTGATCGCCATCCCGCTGTTGCCGGTGAGCGAATACCCTGACGTTGTTCCGCCAAGCGTGCAGGTGCGCGCGGAGTATCCGGGCGCCAATCCGAAAGTGATTGCCGAGACGGTGGCGACGCCGCTGGAAGAAGCGATCAATGGCGTTGAAAACATGATGTACATGAAATCTGTCGCAGGCTCCGACGGCGTACTGGTGACCACCGTCACTTTCCGTCCGGGTACGGATCCCGATCAGGCGCAGGTTCAGGTGCAAAACCGCGTATCACAGGCGGAGGCGCGTCTGCCGGAAGATGTGCGGCGTTTGGGCATCACCACCCAGAAACAATCACCGACGCTGACACTGGTGGTGCATCTGTTTTCGCCCAACGGTAAATACGACTCACTGTATATGCGTAACTACGCCACGCTAAAAGTGAAAGACGAACTGGCGCGTCTGCCCGGCGTCGGCCAGATTCAGATTTTCGGTTCGGGCGAATACGCGATGCGCATCTGGCTGGATCCCAATAAAGTGGCGGCTCGCGGGTTGACTGCCTCTGACGTGGTGACGGCGATGCAGGAGCAAAACGTACAGGTTTCCGCCGGGCAACTTGGCGCGGAGCCGCTGCCGAAAGAGAGCGATTTCCTGATCTCCATTAACGCCCAGGGGCGTCTGCACACGGAAGACGAGTTTGGCAATATTGTTCTGAAAACGGCGCAAGACGGTTCGGTAGTACGCCTGCGCGACGTGGCGCGTATTGAAATGGGTTCCGGCAGCTATGCGCTGCGTTCTCAGCTTAATAATAAAGACGCGGTCGGGATTGGTATCTTCCAGTCTCCGGGAGCGAACGCTATCGATTTGTCTAACGCGGTGCGCGCCAAAATGAACGAGCTGGCCACGCGTTTCCCGGAAGATATGAAATGGGCGGCACCTTACGATCCGACGGTGTTTGTTCGCGATTCCATTCGCGCGGTCGTGCAAACGCTGCTGGAAGCGGTGGTGCTGGTTGTGCTGGTGGTGATCCTGTTCCTGCAAACCTGGCGCGCGTCGATTATTCCGCTGATCGCGGTGCCGGTCTCGGTCGTGGGCACGTTCAGCATTCTCTACCTGCTCGGCTTTTCGCTTAACACCCTGAGCTTGTTCGGGCTGGTACTGGCTATCGGTATCGTTGTGGATGACGCCATCGTGGTGGTGGAAAACGTCGAGCGAAATATCGAAGAAGGGCTTGCGCCCCTGCAGGCGGCGCATCAGGCGATGCGAGAAGTGTCCGGGCCGATTATCGCGATTGCGCTGGTACTGTGCGCGGTGTTCGTGCCGATGGCGTTTCTCTCCGGCGTAACCGGTCAGTTCTATAAACAGTTTGCGGTGACGATCGCGATTTCGACGGTGATCTCCGCCATCAACTCGCTGACGCTCTCTCCGGCTCTGGCTGCCTTGCTGTTGAAGCCGCATGGCGCACCGAAAGACTTCCCGACGAGGCTCATTGACCGTCTGTTCGGTTGGTTTTTCCGTCCGTTTAACCGCTTTTTCCATCGTAGCTCGAACGGTTATCAGGGGCTGGTTGGTAAAACGCTTGGTCGACGTGGTGCGGTGTTTGTCGTTTATGTGCTGCTGCTCTGTGCCGCTGGCGTCATGTTTAAAGCCGTACCCGGCGGGTTTATTCCGACACAGGATAAGCTCTATTTGATTGGCGGCGTGAAGATGCCGGAAGGCTCTTCGCTGGCCCGTACCGATGCGGTGATCCGCAAAATGAGCGAAATCGGTATGAATACCGAAGGTGTGGATTATGCGGTCGCTTTTCCTGGGCTTAACGCGTTGCAGTTCACCAACACGCCGAATACCGGGACGGTCTTTTTTGGCCTGAAACCGTTCGATCAGCGTAAACATACTGCGGCGGAAATTAACGCTGAAATCAACGCGAAAATCGCGCAGATCCAGCAGGGCTTTGGTTTCTCCATTTTGCCGCCGCCGATTTTAGGGCTGGGTCAGGGTTCTGGCTATTCGCTCTACATCCAGGATCGCGCCGGTCTTGGCTATGGCGCGCTGCAAAGCGCGGTGAACACCATGTCTGGTGCGATTATGCAGACGCCGGGGATGCATTTCCCCATCTCAACCTACCAGGCTAACGTTCCGCAGCTGGATGTGCAGGTTGATCGTGATAAAGCGAAAGCGCAGGGCGTGTCGTTAACCGATCTGTTCGGTACGCTGCAAACCTATCTGGGCTCGTCCTATGTTAACGATTTCAACCAGTTTGGCCGTACCTGGCGCGTGATGGCGCAGGCCGACGGGCCGTTCCGCGACAGCGTGGAAGATATTGCGAATTTGCGCACCCGTAATAATCAGGGCGAAATGGTGCCGATCGGCAGTATGGTGAATATCAGTACCACCTACGGGCCGGATCCGGTGATTCGCTACAATGGTTATCCGGCGGCGGATCTTATTGGTGATGCCGACCCTCGCGTTCTCTCTTCCTCGCAGGCGATGACGCAACTGGACGGGATGTCTAAGCAGATCCTGCCGAACGGGATGAATATTGAATGGACGGATCTGAGCTACCAGCAGGCCACGCAGGGCAATACGGCGCTGATCGTCTTCCCGGTCGCGGTTCTACTGGCTTTCCTTGTGCTGGCCGCACTGTATGAAAGCTGGACGCTGCCGCTGGCGGTGATCCTTATCGTCCCTATGACCATGCTGTCCGCGCTGTTTGGCGTCTGGCTGACCGGTGGCGATAACAACGTCTTCGTGCAGGTTGGTCTGGTGGTACTGATGGGGCTGGCGTGTAAAAACGCGATTCTTATCGTGGAGTTTGCCCGCGAGCTGGAAATTCAGGGGAAAGGGATCATGGAAGCGGCGCTGGAGGCTTGCCGCCTGCGTTTACGCCCGATTGTTATGACCTCCATCGCCTTTATTGCCGGCACGATTCCGCTGATCCTCGGTCACGGCGCGGGTGCAGAAGTGCGCGGCGTCACCGGGATCACGGTGTTCTCCGGTATGCTGGGCGTGACGCTGTTTGGTCTGTTCTTAACACCGGTGTTTTACGTTACGCTGCGTAAATTTGTGACGCGCGGTAAACCGGTAAATGACGTTTTGCCTGCGTAAATAGTTGCAGATACAAAAAAACCGCCTTCATTGTGAAGGCGGTTTTTTTTCGCAATAAGTAAATAATTAAGAGGTTTTTTTATACTGGGCAATAAGTTCCGGCACGGGATCCCATCCGCTGGTATCGGCTTTTTTCACCTCTTCCAGCGCGCTTGCCACGGTGTGGCGCGCTAATACCTGTAATGACGCCTGCTCCGCCTCTTCGGCGATAGACTTGAAGTACCAGCAGGCGTTAGCGCTGACCACGCAACGTGCCGGTACGTCAGGACGCGACGCCCACAATTTTTTATCTTCGATGACGGAAAGGTAGATATCGCGCAGGGTGATCTCTTCCGCCGGGCGACCAAGGTGAATAGACCCGTTGCGGCCAAGCGTTGAGACGATAATGCCGTCACGCGTGAGCGGCACCATTAATTTGCGGATAAAGCTCGGATTTGCTTCCAGGCCGTAGGCCAGAATCGCACTCGTCGAACGTTCACCCACTTGCTCCGCCATCGCTACGCTGAGAACCATCTGCAAAGCTGTCGGGAAGCGGTAATCTAACATTTTATAATCCTGGGTTGCGGTGAATCTTGTTCTTTTTGGCACCGCAGAGGTGAATAAGCAATGAGCAACAATATAACAAATGCGGTAATTTTTTTGAAGCAATCAACGCTTAACGAACCCTGTAAAAAAGAGTTTCCGGTACGCCGGATGGATGCAACGTATGTATCCGCGCACGGGTTATTGAACTCAGATTCATCGTTCAGATCCGTGGCGCACTGGCGGCTATTTAATTATGGACTGGCTCACTATGGCGCCTCACAACCATACGACGGATCAATGCTGACCCATTATCCAGACACTTCACAGGCGTTACTGTGCTCATCCTCCCGGTAGACGATTATGCCTTAATGTTTATAACGTCTTTTCTGCCACAAAGGGGGCCGTTCTGGGGGAAACGACGTTCAGTTATGTGCGGGAAGTGGGCCGTCTGTTCGTCAAAAGAAAGCCATTGCGATACCAGTAGCCTGGCGGGTAGGGGGCTGCCAGTACAGGTATGCAGGTCACCTGCAGAGCATATTTTCCAGAAGATGTTGCGGGATGTTCTGCTGACTCCGGGCAATAAACCGGCTTTACTATCAGGGCCAGCAACCCGGCAGGGGAGATAAGTGGTTCTCCTGCCGTCAATGGCTGCATGACCCTGGCCCCGACGATGCGCAGAAATGATAACGGACATTAACGCCTGTCATCAGTCAGGAATATCAGTTGGCTGACGCGGTCGGTCTGATGGTTATTTCTGTTGTATCCACGCTCTCAGGGGCTTCAATGACCTGCCGCACGGCACGGGCAATATCCGCTGGTTTAAGTGCCACAGAACGGTACACATCCATCGCCGCTCTGGTTTCCGGATGCGTAATGGTTGAGGCAAGTTCACTTTCCACCACGCCGGGATTGACACAGGTCACGCGAATATTTGGGCTTTCCTGGCGTAAACCATCCGAAATCGCGCGTACTGCGAATTTTGAGGCGCAATAGACGGCGGCGGTTGGCACGACAGACAGGGCACCAATAGAGCCAATATTGATTATCTGACCGGAGCCCTGCGCTTGCATCACGGGAAGCACAGCGCCAATGCCCCAGAGCACGCCTTTGATATTCACGTCAATAATTCGCTCCCATTCATCCTGTTTGCCGGCGGCAAGCGGAGAGAGCGGCATGACGCCCGCATTGTTGATCAGAACATCGACGCGGCCCCATTGATCCAGCGCCGCCTGCACGAAGCTGGCCATCGACTGGCGGCTGGTGACATCAAGCTCACGCGCTTCGGCGATACCGCCCGCACTGCGTATTTCTGCGGCAATAACTTCGATGCGCTCCAGTCTGCGAGCCCCTAATAACACCTTCGCGCCTGCGTTGCCCAGCTCTCTGGCCATCCCTTCGCCAATCCCGCTGGATGCGCCGGTAATAACTATCACTTTTTCCATAGCATGCTCCTTCAGTTGAGTTCGAAGCGATCATAGAACTTAACGATTGGTTCCAGTATCCTGCTGTTACTGGACTCACTGGTTAGCAGCGTTAAACAATGAAAATTGATCTCAACCTTGTACCGGTTTTTATCGCGGTGGCAGAAGAGCGTAATTTCAGCGCGGCGGCTGCTCGCCTGGGCGTCACCCGATCGGCAATCAGTCAGGGAATAAGACGACTTGAAGATGCGTTCGGCACAATGCTGGTAATGCGTACGACGCGCTCAGTAACGCTGACGGAGGCGGGAGAGCGGCTGCGTCAGTCCCTGTCATTGCCGTTATCCAGTATTGAATCGGCGTTCGAAGAGGTCGCGTCGGAGAATATGCCGCGCGGATGCCTTCGCATTGCCGTGACCTCGATAGCCGAAGTATTTCTTTCCGGCCCGCTGATCGCCTCGTTTGCGGCGGCCAACCCTGCCGTGACGGTCGATATTGTCGTGACGGATGAGGAGTTTGATATTGTGGCTGCGGGTTATGATGCTGGCGTAAGGCTTGGAGAGGTGATTGAAAAGGATATGATCGCCGTCCCGCTTACCGAAAAACAACGTGAAATGGCGGTTGCCTCGCCCGCGTATCTCGCGACGAACAGCGCGCCTGCACATCCGCGTGAATTGATCCATCACCGGTGTATCGGCTGGCGTCCTGCCAAAGATGTCGCCCCTTATCGCTGGGCATTTGAGGAGGCGGGAGAACCTTTCAGCCTGGCGATTGAACCGCAGATCACCACTAATGATCTGCGCCTGATGCTGCGGCTCGCGCTTGCTGGTGGCGGAATTACGTTTGCCACAGAGGATACGTTCAGACCGTTTGTTGAAAGCGGGCAGCTTGTCTCATTGCTGGACGATTATCTTCCTTATTTCCCTGGCTTCTATCTCTACTTTCCGCAACGCCGAAATATGGCACCTAAACTACGCGCCCTGGTAGACCATGTCAGGCAATGGCGGCAGCAGCATATTTAACGTCAGCGTTGTCACGCCTCGCACGCTGATAGTGACCCCTTTTGTCATGGGTTATGTCTGCTTATGACACGTAGAATATGGCTGTGGGGGAGATTGATTCGCTGCGCTCACTATTACTCGGCCCTTTGGAGCCAACGCAAGCGTTGTTCAAAAACGCTCCCGGCGTTTTTGTGCGGGCAGCCCATTCACTGCGTTCATGGTCTGTCCAACTGGCTGCGCCAGTTGTCGACCCCCGGTCGGGGCTTCTCATCCCCCCTTGTGGAGTGCGACAGGCGAAAAAAAAGCCCGCATTTGCATGCGAGCTCTTCTTCGAATGATGGCGGTGAGGGGGGATTGATTCGCTGCGTTCATGGTCTGTCCAGCTGGCTGCGCCAGTTGTCGACCCCCGGTCGGGGCTTCTCATCCCCCCTGGTGGAGTGCGATATGCGAAAAAAAAGCCCGCATTTGCATGCGAGCTCTTCTTTGAATGATGGCGGTGAGGGGGGGATTCGAACCCCCGATACGTTGCCGTATACACACTTTCCAGGCGTGCTCCTTCAGCCACTCGGACACCTCACCACATTGTATCGCTGCCAGCCAGTACTGGGGGCAACGGGGCGCTACTATAGGGAGTTGTACTGAAACGGTCAAGCAAGATTTTAAGCTTTCATGACTGTTCGCTTAAGGTGTGAGCAATGCGAAGATTTACCGCAAAATACGCAAGCTTACCGGCCCATAAAGCAAAGCGAGCAGGCACTGATGTCGCCAGGCATTACTCGTGAGTAAGCCCTGTGGATGCGTACTCAATTCTCACGATCATAAGACGCACTGTTTTTTGATGAACAGGATCGATTTCATCACGCATCCGGCGAAATAGGGATGTTCGAGGCCGGGGAAGCCGCCTTTATTGCGGCATCCATGCGGGACTGGATGCAGAGTATGACAAGGGCATGATGTCGCGTTTATATCTGATCTAAGAGGCGCATCAATGGGGGGACTGCTGCTTAATTGAAATCCTTTTGCAGGATATTTTTCAGAGAATATGGCTATAAAAAAAGCCCCGTCAGGGGCTTCGTGTCTGTGAAGACTATATACGCAATACGCAGCGCTGATTTAGAAACGATATTGCAGACCAGCGGTAATGGTATAGTTTTTGTTGGAAATGCCGGCAGCATCTCCGCCAATGGATGCTGATTGACCACTGGTGGTATCAATAATTTGCGTACCGCCTTTACCTTCTTCATAGCTGCTATAGGTGAATTCAGCAAAGACTTTGGCTTGCGGCGTAACGTAATAGCCGGCATCAATTGACGCACCGTAATAGCGTGAGTTGCTCGTTTTTTCACGGAAGGTCAGATCACGCATGTAGTGTTCATCGTTGTCATGAGCTTTGACCCAATCACTGAATTTGAACAGAGCGTTAAATTCAAAGTCATTAATACGGTACTGGCCTGCGAGGCCAATGTACGGCATTGAGAAACGCTGGCTATAACCAATACCACGTTCGCCTGCCGGGAAGTTTCCGGTATACGCGCCGTTATCATAGCTGTAAGAACCGCCGGTCGCCGTCCAGCTAAAACGTGTTTCCTGATAACCTGCAACCACGCCAGCTTTATAGTTTTCGTCCTGGAAAACCCAACCTTTTACATTGAGATCGTATTCATTGGCATAATTTACATCCGTACTCGGATGTGAGGAGTGATCTGTCCAGTCTCTCTGGCTGGCGTTCTGCCAGTCGTAATCATCCATATGACCGGAGCCAGATGCCAGAGATGTCCAGCCACGTGCATTCAGTGTCAGAAAAGAGTACGCGTTCCAGGAAATGTCACCTTTCAGAATAGCGACATTTTTAAGTTTCCAGTCCAGCTGGCTGATCTTACGCCCTGTCACTTCGTCATAAACCATTTCATGGGATTTTCCGGCCAACATACCGGCAGAAGCTGAAACAGTAACGCTCTCCGGGGATAAATCCGGTGTATATTGCATAGGATCCGCATAAGCTGCTGCTGAAAGAGCGGCCATCATCATCACTGCAACACTACTTTTTTTCATTTTTATTTCCCTAAACCAAATTTAATCAATAAGTTGCGTCTGAATTTTAAAGGTCATACAAATTAGAATCAACTGCCAGTTTTGGTATATTTTTTAAATATTTCCCAACAATGACGGCCAGATTGTATTCATTCTGAACCGCTGAACTATTGACGGAGGTTATGAAAAAGCGGCGCCGTTGCGTGGAAATAGTGAATATTGCTAATCCCTCCCGGATTAGTCTCTGTGAGTGTCAGACGCTATCCAGAACGACGTCTTTAAGGCTTGACGTTTTTTCTGCGCCAGCCGGAGAACGACATTGCGTAACTTGTTACCCGAAATCGCGCTTTACTCAACGCAGGCCCGATTACGAATACCCGATATCCAGGCGATGGGGGCGAGGATGCGCGTATTGCCGTCGTTGGTGTTCAATCTTTCTGCGGGTCCAGATATTTCAGCAGGCGTGTCATTTTGCTTGCTGCAGGGATGTAACCGGGTTTGCTTGCGTCAATCCAGCTTTCATCAGCTTCTGGATGAGGGCCGGTAAGCACAACCTTACCTTTTCCAAAGGTGTAGGCCGCCATTGCAACGTCGCCATTCAGGTAATAAGCGATGGGGGTATAGCCGGGGCTTTCAGCGCTGTTACTCAGATAGGGGCCATCCTGATAGTAAAACGATTCCTCTTTGCCTCCCCATTTAACGGAAAGCGTGTAGTCTCCTTCATCATTAGCTTCTGCACCCGGCCTGCCAGCTTCTGAATCAAGGGGGGCATTGATAAGCCCTATCCAGTCTTTGTCAGCAAGATAAGCGCCCATACATATCCCAAGATACCCCTTACCGGAACGGACAAAATCCCGGATCGCGTCAGCGCCCTCATCACCTATCGCATCGTAAGCCGCAGGGATGTCCTGTCCGCCGCCGGGCTGAATATACAAATCAAAACCCTTCAGGTTCTGGCGGTTCAACGTGAGCTTTTCGTTCTCACCCATATAGCTGATGGAGAGTTTCAGGCCGGTATTAACGAGCGATTTTACAACCATTTCCGAGCAGCCCTCGCAACCCGCTTCCCCCCGGTAAACCGCGATCTTCACAGGTTTGCTGTCTGCAGAATGAGCTGAAGGTGTATATCCTGTCGTGAAGAGAGTCAGCGCAGCGGTAAATATAAAAAAGTTCAGGTGACGTCTGGAAAGGAGCGCTTCAGATTTCATTAAACATTCCTGAGTTTTTAAATGCCAATAGGGCTGTTTACGGGAAGGGAAAAACGGCAAATTAGCGCGAGCTCTCTGATTGACACGCAACCAGAAGGCGTTAAAAGCGCGTTGCCAGGCCTGAAATATGATTAATCCTGTCGTGTCATTTTCACCATTACCCCAGACATCAGCCTTTTGCTCACCGCTTTCCTGCGGCAGGGCTGGAGTAAAAACGGACATCGTTTAGCCACCATGGGATACATCCACTTTATCCGTTAAATTCTCAACATTTCTATAACCGCTCGCAGAGCGGGCGACACATTGCAATGCGGGTAGTAGAGAAGGCGCCGGGGATTTGCCAGAAAACCGCCTGGTTGCTTATCGCGCATGGCAGACAAGGTTGCGTTATTGACAGGCTGGTTTGTGCCATTCATGACTGCCTTAATAAGGGGAAAGCGCCGGTGACGATCCCCCTGTTCAAGAAGGGCAAACTAGCTTTGTTGACAGAAGCGCAGCCGGTTGCCAAACGGGTCGTGGACTTCCATAACGTCTCCCCAGTCTTGCTTCACGATTTCCGGGCGGCCGTATCCATATTGCTTGCCGTGGAGTTCATTTCTCAACAGCTCGATATTATTCAAAGGGATAAATATCGTTGCGCCCGGGCTGGCGTCACCGTGATGTTCAGAAAGATGTAATTGCAACCCTTCTCGGGTAATGCCCATATACAGCGGTAAGTCGGGCTCGAACCGGTGTTCAAACTCAACGCTGAACGACAGAAATTCAAGATAGAACTCCTGTGCTTTGCAGACATCAAAAATTCGCAGGATGGGGATGGGGTTGCTGAATTGGATTTGAGACTGTGGGATCTGCGGGGGCAACGTTGCTGCCGCTGTGTTCCAGTCTCTGAAGCCTAACTGGTGTGCAACCGTTTCGAGCGCGGTGGAATAAGAAAGCTTATGTTCACGCAACTCAAGAGAGGCTTTTAACTTTGCCGCCATTTGTTTGGCTTGCTCGATGGAAAACATATTTTCTCCTGCTGTCAGGAAATGGTGGTGCTCGCATTACCACGTCCCGACCATCAAGAGTTTTAAAATTAATGAGGTTGAGAACAAACATGCTTTCACCTTTTCCTTTCAGGAAGCGAGCGGCAGGCAGCACGGACCCTGAGTGAGAATACCCAGGCTCGCGAAACGCCACAAGTTTTCAGGTTCGCATGAAGAGGGGGACTACCAATTCAGGTAGTTAGGGTGAATGGATGACTGTATTCGAGACGTTCTGCTCATAATCCTTCAATACAATTCACAATGCTCTATTTTTATAGGCTAACCATTCTACCCAGATATTTTCTGCATCGAGATCGGAATAGCCCCGGCTTGCAAGCATGTCATGGGCAATGTCCGTTGGTAAGTTAATAGCGGTAGCATTATCCCGTATCGACTCAACCTCATACCGGCTCAATTCGCGTCCGGTTTCTTTTTCCTGTGCTACAAGTAATGCCACAAGAGAAGGGATGAATACAATTGTCATGGGGGGTCATACTCCGTGATTTGCTGAATTAATTATCCTTACATGTATTGTCTCTCAGAGCACTTTCTTTATAACAACTGTGTGAATGTTATTGCAGCATGAGTGAGAGGTGCTAACGTCCGCTTCGTGCTGTGAGTTCAACCGATATCGCAAGTATATCGATAGATTGATGAGCAGGGGTAAAAACGTTTTTCATTTGAACGGGGTTTACAGGCGATTGTGTGATAGGGGAAATGGCATTGCGAATAACTATATTTCAATAAATTATAAATTTTAATTATTTTTCTTTCTGATGGTCTATTGTCTTTGGTATTTTCCATTGTTTATCGTTATAACCTCACGCTTTTGTCGTCCATTCATTATTAAAAATTCTATAATGAAATTCATCGCTGGTCGAACCTTTGAAAAAGTCCGCATCTTTCAGCTCATTAATTTTCTTTAGTTTCAAAGATTCCACTAAACCAATTGAGGCCAGGTTACGAGAGTCAATCAATGCGTCGACATGAGATAAATGATAATGTTTAAATAAAAAATCTATTACTATACGCACACACTGTTTTGCCACCCCGCGTTTTTGATACCTGCCAAACACATGATAAGCAATATATGCCCAGTTTTTTTCAACCATAATGGTCGACTGGACATATCCAAGGTATGCACCAGACTGACGATGTATAATCACCCAGTTTAGCCAGATTTGACTCTTATCTGGCGAGTAACGCTGAGATATTCTCTCATAACGCGCTGTCAACTCATCCAGGTTTGCCGGTGGGTTGGTCGGTATAAACTTATAATCGTCAACAGAACATAATCCTGCATACATTTCGTTAGCATGAGATTTATCTAAGGGTTCCAGGATATATAAATCCGACATCAAAGGCTCAATTAATTTAGCACTCACGGTGCAATCCTCATAAAATTTGACATGCGGAAATTACCTTTTAGCCACAATCCGCATTTCCACAAGCGCATTTTCTGGAATGAATTCTGATACGCCAATGGCGGACCATGCCGGGTATGGCGCCTTTATATACTCATCTTTTACGTTAGAAAAAACGTCTATATGTTTTTTAAGATCAATATGGAAAGTGGTCATCTCAAGTATATGTTCATAGCCCAAACCGGCGGCGTTTAAATAAACGCCAAGCTTATAAAACGCATCGTGGAATTGTTCTTCAGGATGCTTACTTATCGGTTTGTCCTTGCGTGCCGCAGTAACGCCTGAGAGATACACTGTGCCATCAGCGTCGATGACGGGGGAAAAGTGCCAGTCATCGAAATAATGCTGAAATTGTTCAGGAACTATCGATTTTTTCATAATTTTTCTCAAATTGATGACTTAATAAATGCCAGCGTGTACCAAACCGTTATGCCCTGTGGCCATTCCGCCAGGATCATCATCCACCCGCCGACAAAACTGGAATTCAGATGCCATTACATTGAGCCTGTTTCGGCCAGGTATGTAGCCAATCCCGCCATGACTTCCGGGAAGTCCGAGCTGATCCCTTCTCCGAAAGCCTTAGCCTGGGGACCCTGAGTACTGATCGCATACGTCACGATACTCTCATCGGGGCCGGATGCCTCAATACGATGTTCAACGTTGACCCGTGTTTCATCCACCCAGGTCTCGTCAATGAAATATTTTTCTTCAGAAACATCAGTAAGCTGACTACGGACAACCTCTCCTTCAGGTAGCTCCATCGTGAACCATGTTCCCGTATGAAATGGCCCCTCGATAGTGATTGACTTTACGCCAGGGTTCCATCGTTTCCAGTTATCGGTGTCGACAAAGGCCTGCCATATTGCTTTCGGCTGGCTTTTTACAGTGAGTGTATAGCGCTTGCTCCAGGCGTTGTTTTCATTCATAAAATTGCTCGTCAGATACAGTAAGTGGGCATAGTGAATGTGTACTTATAATGGTGTAACGGCAAAAATGCCAAACCTCATTTTTCGTTCCGGGAGAGCCAGTCTCGTTCAGGCAGGCATCTCAACACATAATCACTCGCCAGCACACCAGTGAAAGGGCTGCTGAGATGTGACGCGGGTGACGCTTTAAACGGTAATTTGAATGGCTAAAAGAATATAAAAAGGTCCGCTTCTCGCAGAGTAGCCTTTCAGTTCACTTCCCCCCTTCGTCGGGAGTTAAACCTCACGGAATTTCTGACAATGCATTGAATTGGTTGGGGTGTCGTTTCACATCCGTCCTGTGAGTTTTGCAGACCTTAAAACCCGGTGTAAGGCTATGAATCCACATACAGGGTAACAGCATGACCTGTATGACCTTTTGTTTCTCAATCGCTTGTTTTAAGGCTTCTGCCCATCAATGAAATACCGTCGTTCAAGCCTTGATTAAAAAAATTGCGTTGCCATGGTTTCAGATGTCCTGGTCCGAAAAGTGACGACGCCAGTGGAGTGCCTCGTGCACTATCGGCGGTTCACAGGTTCAATATCCTCTTACAAACGCAGCGACATCTGCTGCGTTACGGTTGTGGTGTGATTGCAGTGCACTTGGAGAGTTTATTACTCTCTGATGCTTTCGCTGTTTTGATTTTTAAATTCAACCATCCAAACAGAAAGATGTAGCGTTCGAAATATCAATATCTTTTAAATGAAATAAAATGATCGCCCATTGATGGTTTTGAGGTTCAGGTCTAAGTGGAACCGTATCTCATCTGGTTTTACAGTGGAATAATCACTCTAAGTATAAAGTTTTATATTGGATATGTATTGTTTCGTGATTTTAAATACTGGTGTAAAACAAATAAAAAAATAACATTCCTTTAACGTGGTCTTTACAAGAGGCATCTTCCTGATAAACTTAAATCGTTCAACAAATGGATCATTATTAGTGACAGGGAAAGCTAAATAATAGGATATAGCTTCATCCTTGTTTGAAATAAGATGCAAGTGAAACTAATCCAGAATCAGGGTGAAGAATGTCTATCCAAGTTCTTATTCCAGATGATTACCAGTTAGCTACAACCTCGCTTAACTTTCTGCAAAGCAATGATAAATACTCCTGTGTTTCCGTTGGGGATTTGAGTAAAACTCCCCATATTGAAAACCAGCTTGCTACTGCACAAGCATTAATATTAATCAGAGAGCGAACGGTTATTGACGACGCTTTTTTAAGACGTACGCCTAATCTGAAACTGATCAGTCAAACTGGCAAGTTAGCCAGAAATGTCGATATTGATGCATGTACCCGGGCCGGTGTTGCCATAGTTGAAGGTATTGGTTCGCCTGTTGCACCTGCTGAATTAACATGGCTGTTAATTATGGCTTCCAGAAGAAAATTAATTTCGTCAGTGGACGCCATGAAAAAAGGGTTGTGGCAGACAGAAATGGGTTCTGCGGTAAATAATCAGCTTATTGGAATACTGGGATACGGGAAAATAGGCAAGAAGATTGCAAATTATGCTCAGGCATTCGGGATGCGGGTTCAAATATGGGGGAGTGAGCGCGCGCAAGAAGAAGCTCGAGCCGTTGGATTGCATGTGCCGGAAAACCGAGAGCAGTTTTTTTCCACTTCTGACATCATCACAGTACATCAACGCCTGGTGGCGCAAACTGAAGGAAATATTACCCTCAGTGATCTTTCTAAAATGAAAGGGGATGCTTTATTTGTGAACACAAGTCGTGCTGAGCTTGTTTCAGACGGTGCGCTTTATGAGGCTTTGCGGCAAGGTCGTCCCGGATATGCGGCTCTGGATGTCTACGAGCAAGAACCTGTCTATGATACCGATAACCCTTTCTTACACATGCCGAACGTTCTGTGTACACCCCATCTGGGTTATGTAGAAAAAGCTGGGTATGAATTATATTTCAAAGCAGCCTTTGAGAATGTGGTTCGTTTCTTTGAAGGTGATACTACACACGTTATAAATCTCTGACTTAAAAAATAAAGGAAATAATAAGCGCATGTCAGCCTAACTACAGAGCAGGATCGTCTGGCGGGGTAGGGGCAGTCCAGCACGGTGCGGATCTGTGTTGCTGGTCGAGCATGACTGGCCATTAGGTCTGAGAAAACAGTAGTTTACTCATGTTCGGCTGTGATGATTTCGAAATAATTCGTCAGGCGGCGATTGAAGGGCTGGAGATTGCGTTCCTGATTACGGGTCGCGGGGGATGACATTAACAGTGGCGCGTTGGCACTCCTCTTTCCGGAAATATTCACGCAAGTATATGTATTTGCAGAAATATATGCGCTACGCGCGTTACGTCATCCGCTTACAGCGGCACGGGATTTCTCGACGCATTGGGAAAATTCATCGGACATCCTGCAAAATGGTCAACACTTCGCTGTCAGCTCTGACGACTTAAGCAACCCTGCCACTTTTGTATTGTGCGAGCTTCCGTTCCTCGCTCAGGGCTGCCTGTTAAATCTCTCGCATTCAGTATGAGAGGTAACAGTCTCATCGCGGATTAACTGAATACCCTCCGAAATGACGAAAGTAGGCGGGTCTACCAGCAGTTCTGCACTAAGCTGCGCATCGAAGCCGGATTGTGCCTGTTATTATGTAGTTGTTCTCGCAACCGGTAGCCCAATGTTAACTGCCCCTCCAGAACCTTTTGCCCATACTAATGTTCAATTTCTAAGGTATGTCCTCCCTTGGAAAAATCGGCCTGAATATCAGCAATAACCATATCGATATCATCGCCAGTCATAACCTGACTTTGGTTAGGCGCATCCCAAAATCTCAAAGCCCCCTTGTACAACACAAAGCCAATTTTATCGTTACCGGGAAAGAACATCTCACCTTGAACGGTCGCCGTTCTATCTCCAATTTTTACTTGGATATGACCCCGAGAGACTTCAAGAATCATAATTCCCCCTCACGTAAATAGCTTTCTCGCCCATTCTTACAGGATCAATAGTAATAATTTCTTCTACATTAGGATCTTTCATCAACGCAGGCAACTCAGCTCTTTCCCAAACTTTTCAGGTCGCAGACTCTGCCCGAATACTGCACGCAACGTTCCTGAGACTCCATTTGCATACCCTGACTTGCCGTTTATAGACATACGGCTTTGTTAGTAATGCCTTTATCGCTGCAAGAGCAACTTCGAGCTTCCGCTCCTCGCTCAGGGCTGCCTGTCAGGTCCGTTGCATTACCGGCGCTGCATCAACCCTTCGCCCTGAGTTTTGCACAAGGAAAAGACTGACCCTCACTGCGCAAAAAGCGACCCGTAGAGTTACAGGGATGCTGGCCGGGACCAGCCTGGTCAGCACATGCCATAAACCTGGCGAGTCGGGTGGTTCTCTATTACGAGCGCTGTCCGTACCGGTCAACGTGCTGTACCCGCATCAACGCGTTCTTTCTCGAGTAGTGCGCGCATTTGCAGACTGGATATCAGATATCATCTGATCTTGCCGTTACTTTGAACGGCCATCCCGGGATGGCCGTCGAATGAAGGTTTAAACCTGCGTCATGCCGCCATCAACGCAAATCTCAGCACCTGCTATATAGCAACTCTCGTCACTGGCGAGGAAAAATGCAGCGTTGGCTACCTCTTCAGGCTGGCCCATTCTGCCAAGTGGTAATGCGCTGGTTAAGCCTTTACGCACCTCATCAGAGGTTGCGGCCATCATGTCTGTGTCTATCGGTCCGGGTGCAACAACGTTAACGCGGATACCGCGCGCGGCAAGTTCGCGTGTCCAGGTGCGGGCAAAAGAGCGCAGTGCGGCTTTGCTGGCCGAGTAAACGCCGTATCCATGTGTGCCGAGAACATCAGCAATTGAACCGATGAGAACGACACTGCTGCCGGGTTTCAACAACGGCAGTGCTGCCTGTAGAGCAAAAACGGGGGAGCGAACATTCAGGCCAAACGTCTGGTCAAAATGCTCTTCACTTACCTCTTCAAGCGGGGCGTATTCCGACATTCCGGCATTGATGATCAGGATATCTATCTGACCTGATTTTTCAGCAATGGTCTGCATGATACGGCTCAGTTCGTTCTTCTGACTGACATCGGCCTGCAGCGGCATCGCGGTCCCTGATATTTTGCTTTTGGCTGTCTCAAGCTCTTCTGCCCGGCGTGAAGTGAACCAGGTAACAGCCCCCTCGGTGGCTAAACGCTGGCTGATCGCCAGCCCAATCCCTTTTGCACCACCAAGCACCACAGCGACTTTTTTCTCTATCTTGCCCATCTGATTTCTCCGGTTGAGGTCTCGAAAACAGATGATATAAATTCTATACTTAATATCAATTACGCACTTTCGCTATACCAACTATAAGTGACTATACCGCCATGCCAGAAAACCACGATAATTGCCTGATAGAACAACGAAATACCCGACTGGTGTTAGAACATATCACCAATAAATGGTCGATATTAATTCTGACGGTGCTGTGTACGGAACCTTGCCGGTTCAATGAACTTCGCCGACGGCTGGACGGAATTACCCACAAAGCGCTGGCCGATGCGCTGAAACGTCTGGAGCGAAACGGTTTAATTGATCGTCACGTTCTCTCCACGCATCCGGTGAGTGTGGAATACACTATTACGCCGCTGGCGCAGTCACTGCAGCAGCCTTTTATTGCGCTGGCGAACTGGGCGCAGGAGTTTGGTCCGGCCATTGCACTGGCGCAGGCTGAATACGATCGAACGCATGCGGAGGAAAATAAATACGACAGGCGGGTTGAGGCCTGAAAATGCCCCCGGCTCTCTGAATAACGCCAACAGGCTAACCCCGGATGTGTATTCCCGGGGCCGGGGTAAACCTGGAAAAGATACAGGCTGCTTTGTCGGTTATTACCAGGGCCAGCTGTTGTTCTCGTAATCGAGGAACAGGTGGCCTCTGGCGTTGCGGTGTTGCTCAATCACACTGATCATGCCATTGACGCTGGTTTTTACATCGATCTCCGCATCCACCGTACCATCCAGCGTGCCCATCGCCGTCGCCACCCAGCCAGGATGAATCGACAGTACCGTCTGTTCTCCCTGGCTGATATCCATATATATACAACGCGCCAGCATATTCAGCGCCGCTTTACTGGCCCGGTAAAGCTCAAGACCGATCCCCGGTTCGGTATTGCTGGCGATACTCCCCCGATGCGACGTCATGAAAACCAGGCTTCCCGCAGGCTTAAGTACCGGCAGGAGGTGCCGGGCCAGGCGGGCAGGGCCAAACGCATTGGTCAGCATAATTTGCTGGAATTCCGCGTCAGATGCCTGCAACACGGACTGATGCAAGGGGCCGAAAATTCCGGCCACCATAAAAATAACGTCAAACTGCCGTTCGCGGAGCCTGTCGAGAAGTGGCCCGATATGGGCGCTGTTGGTGACATCCACCTCGCCGGTCATCAGATTGCCAGGGCAGACATCTGCCAGCGCGCGCAGGGCGGAGGTATCCGCATCCGGTAAGTGTGTGGCGAAAACGTCCCAGTCCCGTTCCAGATAGGCTGCTGTCAGCCCATGACCCAGCCCTTTCTCTGCTCCGATAATTAAAATGCTCTGCTTTTTCATCACTGGCTCCTTGTTACTGTGCCGTATAACCGCCGTCTGCCATTAATACCGTTCCCGTCACGAAACTCGCTTTCGGTGAGGCGAGCCAGATAATGGCTTCCGCAATTTCTTCCGGCTGAGCCACTCGTCCAAGGGGATGCGCGTGGCCGTAGCTGGCAAGCATCACCCGACTGTCTTCCACTATGCCGGACAGAATATTTGTTTCGACGACGCCGGGGGCGACGGCATTAACCCGGATGTCATACTCAGCGGCTTCCAGCGCCAGCACTTTCGTCAGTTGCGTGATGGCGCCTTTAGAGGCCGAATAAGCGGACGTGGCTTTCATGCCCACCATGCTCACTACGGAGGCCACATTGACAATCGCTCCCTGCCTGCGGGGCTGCATTACCTTCAGGCTTTCCCGGCTCAGGAGAAAATACCCTCTGGCATTAATGGCCATAATGCTGTCCCACTCTTCAACGGATGTTTCGGTAGCGAGTTTATTCAGGGTCTTGCCCGCATTGTTGATGAGAATGTCCACGCCGCCGAATTCCGCCTGCGCGAGAGTGAGGGCGCTGATGACTTCCTGTTCCTGGCTGACATCGCATATCTGCGTCACCACCTGATTGCGCTGTGCCAGGGCATGAACTGCCGGGTCGATATCGAGAGCCAGCACCTTCGCGTCATGACTAACAAGACGTTTTACGGTGGACCTGCCAATATCACCTGCGGCACCCGTGACAATTGCCACTTTGTTCGTTAATCCCAAAAAATCTGCCATTTTTATTCCTCAAATTTTGCATTGCCTCGCCTGAATGTCATCGCCTTCAGCCGCCGGTATTGATCTGATTGCGCTGCCGATCTGACGGTGTGAAAAGCGGGGGATCTGTTCAAACTACGCCAGGCGCGACAGGCGGCAGCGGGGCGTCTCAGTGCGACGTTTTCCCGCCAGTGCCTGTCATAAGGCAGGGTGTTGATTCACAAGGGAAATGCATAACGTCTGTGCTTTTCTTTTGCTGCGAAAAGAATAGGGAAAGCAGAGCGATGCAACAATGAAGGTTCCTGTACAAAGATTATCTTTTTCTGTCAGAATTGGGTTCGATAACCTTATGCAGACGCAAAAAATTATCTTTTTATATATTCGGGGGGTGCAGTGTCCGGACTTACCTCAAGCCTTACGCGAAAAATGATCCCTGCTTTGCTGGCGCTTGCGCCTGATGAGGGCTACTCGCGCACCCGTATGACGGCGATAAAACTGTTGCGGGTCAATGAGTCGATGCCCCACACGCCCGTCCTTTACGAACCGTGCATTGTCATTGTGCTGCAGGGAAAGAAAACCGCTTTGATGGGCGGGCGGGAATTTACCTACGATCCCGGACATTATCTGGTGGTCTCAGCGCCTCTTCCTTTCAACAGCCAGACGACTGCCAGCCAGCAAGAACCGCTGCTGGCTATGTCCGTATCGCTTGATGTCGCCACGATTGCCGAATTACTGATTGAAATGGGCGAAAGCGAGGTAAGCGAAAATGAGCAGGCGGGAATCATGTTTTCCAGCCCGCTGGGAGAAGAACTGGCCGACACGGTATATCGCCTTCTGCTGGCGCTTTCTGATGAGGAGCAGGCCAGAATTCTGGGGCCGGGTATTCTGAAAGAACTTTATTACCGCGTCCTGATCGATACGCAGGGAGCCTCCATCAGAGCGGCACTTTCCGGAAAAGGGCATTTCAGGCAAATTGCTGGCGCCATCCGCACGATGCATACCCGGTTTATGGAGCCTGTTGACGTGGAGACGCTGGCTAGAGAAGCCGGCATGAGCTCTCCCTCTTTTCATCGCCATTTCAGGGCATTCACCGGCACAACACCCAAACAGTATCTGATTTCCATCAGGCTGCACCAGGCGCGTTTTTTAATGGTGAAGCGCAATGTCACGGCCAGCGAAGCCTCTTTCAGGGTTGGCTACCTCAGTCCGACACAATTTAGCAGAGAATTTAGCCGGTTCTTTGGGTGCCCACCGCAAAAGGAAGCGCAGCGTTTACGCCATTTATTAAAAGTGAAAGCCGAATCGTACTGGCCGGAATAATCGCTTCCCGGCCTGCATGTCGTGGTAGTTAAAGAACGGATAAGCGCGGTGCAGTCGCACAGGTAAAAACAGCGCGACCTATCGCGCCGTTACCGCCCGATGCTTGGCTCAGAATGCGGTTTCCAGTGAATCCGTGACGCAGTAATCATCGTCAACCAGCGGCAAGTACCGCCATTTATCGAAGGCGGTACAGGGATGCGAAATACCACAGCCCACCCAGTCGCCGGGCTTTAACGCATCCTCTTCCGCCAGCAACAAATAGGCATGTTGATCGTTCACCTCGCTAATACGCATGCCAGACGCTGCACGCGGGGCGCTGCCATCGACGTTGCGCACCCACAGCGGATTGGGCAGATCCTGATCGAACGGCACATCGCGGCGCCCGAAATCAACAAACGCGAGGCCTGGCTCGGGGCGCGACAACACCCGTCCCCAGATCTCCAGCGCAGCGGTGAAATGATGCGTAGCTCCGGGCTGCGCAAAAGGCGCAATGCGCGCGTACAGCCCGCTGTCGTGCGCCATGTAAGCGCCGGATCGAATCAGCGGCGTCATGGGCAGTGGCAGATTCGCGGCCGTAAAACACGCCGACACCACGTCGAACCATGCGCCGCCACCGGCACTGAGGATAATCTGCTCGCTGGCAAACAACTGTTTTTCAGCCAGCAGCGCCGCCGTGTCGATCAGCATCTGGCAGTAATCTTTGACGCGCTGCACGCCTGCGGCATCACGTCCGGCACCGAGCGCGCCTTCATACCCCGCAACACCCACCAGTTGCAGGGCAGGGCTGGTAGCGATCGCAGCGGCAATCTCCAGTGCTTCAGCGGATGAACGGCAGCCGGTGCGCCCGCCGCTGACCGACATTTCCAGCAGTACCGCAATGCGGCTGTCGCCGAGATGCTGCTCCAGCAGACGAACACCCTGTAGCGAATCGACGTAGCACAGGAAATTATGGTCGGGATGCTGATTTTGCCATTCGCCTATCCAGCGAATGCCGGCAGGGTCGACCAGTTCATTGGCGAGGAAGACGTTACGAATGCCGAACTGGCGCAAGGCGCGAACCTGCGCAGGGGTGGCGGCGCTCAATCCCCAGGCACCGCCTTCAGTAACGGCGCGGCGCAGGACTGCCGCAGACATTGAGGTCTTGCCGTGTGCCGCCAGCATTACGCCTTGCTCACGACAAAACGCTGCCAGCTGACACAGGTTATTCTCCAGCGCGGATTGCTTCATCACCATCAGTGGGGAAAACACATCCGGGCTGTTAAAGACCTGGACACCGTTAGCCAGCGGCTGATTACCGGATCCGGCGACCGATTTAAAACGCGGCGCAGGTTGCAGCGCATCCAGCGCGCCGTCTGCCTGCAGGGGAAAGTGAATCGACATCATGCCTCCTGTTAGTGCTCAAGCACACGCGATAAGAACTGTTGGGTGCGCGGATTCTGCGGATTGACGAAGATCTGCTCCGGCGAACCCTGCTCGGCGATCACGCCCTGATCCATAAACACCACGCGGTCAGCGGTTTTACGCGCAAAACCCATTTCGTGGGTGACCACCACCATGGTCATACCTTCACGCGCCAGGCTGCGCATCACCTCCATCACTTCGCCAACCAGTTCGGGATCGAGCGCGGACGTCGCTTCATCGAAAAACATAATTTTCGGCTCCACCGCCAGCGCGCGGGCGATCGCCACGCGCTGCTGCTGACCGCCGGAGAGCTGGGCCGGATAATGGTGCGCGCGCTCGGCCAGCCCGACACGGCTCAGGGCCGCCATACCGCGTTTATTGGCTTCGGCCTCGGACAGTTTCTGCGCTTTAATCAACGCCAGCGTCACGTTACCGAGCGCGGTTTTATGGGGGAACAGATTGAACTGCTGAAACACCATGCCGACGTGGCCACAGATTTCGCTGCTGCGTTTGCGGTCGTGCAGCGGTACTTCATTCACCCAGATTTCCCCGCCATCGGCGGTTTCCAGCCCACTCATGATGCGTAATACAGTGCTTTTGCCGGAACCGGATGCGCCAATCAGCACCAGCACTTCGCCGGGCGACACATCAAGGCTTATCTCTTTCAGTACCTGGGTTGAGCCAAAGGATTTTGTGATCCGGCTCAGCGTAATGGCGGATTTGCTCATGATAACTGGCTCCTGGTTTGATGATGTTGAACCCAACGGGAAAGCGGAAAGCAGACAACGAAGTAGAGCAGGGCCACCAGGCCGTAAATCACCACCGGCTGACCGATGCGATCGACAATGGCCTGGCCCTGGTGCATCAATTCCGACATGCCGATCATGCTGACAATCGAGGTATCTTTAATCAGCGAAAGATACTGGCCCACCAGCGGCGGCAGCACGATGCCGCGCGTCTGCGGCAGGATCACGCTTAGAAACGTCTGGCGTTTTGTCAGACCAAGGATCCACGACACCTCCCACTGGCCTTTGGGGACAGCTTCAATCCCGGCGCGGAATACTTCGGCAATGTAAGCGCCCTGATAAATGCTCAGGCCAAGGATCCCGGCGGCGAACAGATTGATTTCATAGCCGAAGTACGCCACGCCGAAATAGATAAACATCAGCGTGATCAGTACCGGCGTCCCGCGAAACAGTTCGGTATAGAGCACGGCGATCTGCCTGGCGACCGGCAAACGGCTGGTGCGTAACACTGCCGCCAGTAACCCGAGCAGCGTGCTGCCAACGATAGCGGCGACAGAGAGCAGTAACGTGATGACCAGGCCTTTCAGCAGGATTGGCAGCGAGTTGATGATAAGTTCGCTCATAGGGCATTCTCCCGTTTCGCTGGATTAATCAGCCATTTTTTTGCCCACCGCCAGCCGGGCTTTTTTACCGGCGTCACCAGCGGCGGATGGAACATCCGGCGTCCTGCCATGTTGCCAAGCCATGAGAACAGATTGCTCAGCACCAGATAGACCAGCGCGACAATACTGAAGGTCTGGATGTAGAGCAGGGTGCGCGCATTGATCACCGTTGCGGTGCCGGTCAGTTCAGGCAGCGCGATGGCGGAGAGCAGCGACGTGCCGAGCAGTAACTGAATCAGGTTATTGATAATGGCAGGCCACACCGCGCGCGCCGCCTGCGGCAGCACCACGCTGAGGAAGATCTGTCGGCGCGGGATCCCGAGGATATACGCCGCTTCGAGCTGCCCCTTTGCGACTGACTGAATGCCGGCGCGGAAGGTTTCCGACAGATAAGCGCCCACGTTAATCCCCAGCGCCAGCACGCCTGCGGTAAAGGCGCTCATGGTGATACCCAACGACGGCAGACCAAAAAAGATAATGAAAATTTGCAACAGCACCGGGGTATTGCGGATGAACTCGACGTAGCAGTGGCTGAGCCAGCGTACCGGCGCCAGCGGCGAGGATTTTGCCAGCGCAGCCAGCAGCCCAAGAGCCACCGCCAGGATAAACGCCAGCAGCGTGACCTGTAGCGTCAGCCAGGCGGCGTCCAGAAAGGTGTCGGCGTAGCGCCACAAGGTTAGCCATTGATAACTCATGGTGTGACTCCTTCAGGCGGTGCAGCATCGGCTGCTGCACCGCGGGCGAACAATCAGTATTGCGGATTCAGCGGGTAGCGCGGTTTGCTGCCAAACCATTTCTCATACAGCTGCGCGTTCTCGCCGGAGGCGTTGATTTCAAAAAGGAATTCGTTCAGATAGTTGGTCCACACCTGATCGCCCTGTTTCACGCCAAAGGCGTTGTACTCCAGCGGCACCAGCGCTTCGTTGGTCACGGTCAGCGACGGATCGAGCTTCGCCTGATAGGCGAGGAAGTTGTTATCTTCGATCATCGCATCAGCCTGTCCCTGCTTCACCGCCAGAATCGCCGCCTGGGATGAGTCATACTCCTGAATTTTCACGTCGATGCCGAGATTGCGCACTTCGTCGCCGTTGGTGGAACCTTTCACCGTGGCGATGGTTTTTCCGGCCATGTCATGCGCGGACTGAATGCCGCTGTTTTTACGCACCAGCATGGCTTCGCTCGCCACGACGTATGGGTTGGTGAAACCGATCTCTTTGGCGCGCTCCAGATTGCGGGTGAAGTTACAGAACACCACGTCGACTTTATTGGTTTGCAGGTTAGGAATGCGGTTGGCGCTGGTGGTGTTGACCATCTCCAGTTTGACGCCCATCTCTTTCGCCAGCGCTTTGGCCAGATCGACGTCATAACCATCCGGGTTGCCGTCTTTATCGTAAAAACCAAACGGGGCAAAGCTCAGGCAGTCGCCCACGCGCAGTGTGCCGCGCTGCAGGACGGTTTGCAGTGCAGACTGCGGCGCTGCACCCGCTTCTTTTTTCTCTTCGGTCGGCGTACAGCCTGAGACAGCCAGCAATACCAGCGCGCCGGCCAGTGCTGCGGCACTTAATTTCAGCGATGTTGTTGCATTCATTTTTTATGCTCTCTTTTAATGTTTGACGAGACGGCGTAATACCGTGTCACCCGTGATAAGTCAGGCGATCGCCCGCGCAGCGGCAGCGCTGATTATTTCGGGATATTCTGGTGAAAAAGCAAAAGCATCAATTAATAACAGGCGGTCCTGGTGTTGACGAAGAAAAAAATAAAAAGCGCAGCCTGTTTTAACGGTTTTAATTATTTGCGGTCAGCGCGGAAACATTTCATATCCACTTCCACTTTGCAGTCGACCACTAAATCCTGCACGCTACAAATACGTGCTGGCGGATTATCACTAAATATCTCTCTGAATACTTTATTAAATGAACTGAAATAGCGCGCGTCGGTTAATACCGCCGTAACGTGCACAACATCTTCCACGCGATAACCTGCTTCCCGCATGATGGTGAGACAGTTATCGAACGCCAGTTGCGTCTGTTCGATGATACCGCCTTCCACCACTTCACCCTCGCGCATCGGTGTCTGGCCTGAGATATACAGCCAGCCATCGGCCTCAACTGCCCGTGCGAACGGCAGTTTCTGCCCACCCGTACCGGTGCCGCCTTCAATGCCATAACGCTTAATCGTCATGCAACGCTGCTCCTTTTGGTTCTGAGAATACCCGTTAGTGCCGGGTACTTGTTGTCTGGTATATCAGACTGATATCTGCAATATCGGATAGAGCAAGATTTGCACAGGTTTTTTGCTTTTGCAATATATCGCGGAGAATTTAATTTCTCGTGATGTTGTCGCGATCGCAAAATAAAAAAGTAATGAAGGAAATTCCTGGCCGGAAATGTTACCGCTGTCGTTATTTAAAAAAATAACCTGCAGGTCATGCGCTAAAATGAGGCCCCAAAATAGAACAAAGAAATATAAATGCTGGCGATGAAATTTTAATTAACGGGGATGGGTTAACGACGACGCTGGGTGTATGATGCTTTTCTTTTTTACTGTCTGGCGCGACCGCCCGACTGCATCAGGAGAATTTGCTTATGCCGGACGAGAAGCCATCGCGGGCGCGCGGTGTTGACCGGGTTATCGACATTTTTCGCCAGTTGCATATCGCTCGTCAGCCCATGGCGATGCGCGATTTGATCGACGCCACTGGCGCGCCGCGTTCCAGCGTATATGAACTTGTTAACCTGCTGAGTGAGGCCGGGTTGCTTGAACTGGATGCCGACGGCGCGGTGTTCTTCGGCCGTGAAATGCACTATTACGGTGCGGACTACATGGCCCATAACGATCTGATCCGCCGCTCACATCAGTTAATGGTTGAGATCGTTGCCCGTCATGGCGAGACGGTGCAGCTCTGTATGCTGGAAGGGAATAAGTACACCGTCGTGCTGTCGGAAAGTAATGCCCATCCGTTCAAAATCACCTCAGATGTCGGGGTGCGGGTACCGATTCCGTGGACTGCCACCGGTCGCCTGCTGCTCAGTAACTGGTCGGATAGTGCCATTCTCGATCTCATTCCCGAAGAGGACTACCGTCTGGCGAGCGGGCAAGTCCTCGACAAACAGGCCTTCCTCGATGATATCCATCGTGCCGGACAGCAGGGATATTGTCTGACGGAAGGCTTATCAGAGAGTTTTACCTGCTGTATGGCCGCACCGATTCGTTCCCGAAGCGGGCAAGCGGTCGCCGCAATCTGCTTTATGGTGAGTCGCGATACGCCGGAGGAGCGCCGTCAGATGTTGCTCAACGAGCTGATCGTTTCCGGGCAAAAATTATCGGATTTCACCTGAGTCCATAATCCATGTAATTGAAAATAATGGATTTGCGTCTCGTCGGGTTACACCAGAGGGCGCGGGGTTGTATCGCTTGCGTCGTTGCGCTGCGAAAGCCCGCTGGTATAACCCCTTCAAAAGGACTCATTCCCACAGCCACAGATATTTTCACTCCTGCAGCGGGGCATCCGGATACCCGACATTCTTATCTTGTTTCCTCCCGGTCGTGCGCTGAAAAAACCGCTTTCCCGATCTTTGTACGCCCCTTGCTTCTGCGTGTCTCAACCCGGATGTCAGCCTGGTGCTGGCCTTTTGTTGATAATGACGATATAAAGTACCCCGGCACGGACATTTAGACATCTATACGTTTAGAAGGTGGTATGCAAACACAACAAGAAAATGGCGAGCTTAAGCGCACCATGAAAACCCGCCATTTGATTATGCTGTCATTGGGCGGCGTCATTGGCACAGGATTATTTTTTAATACCGGATACATCATCTCCACTACGGGGGCGGCAGGGACACTGCTGGCGTATTTGATTGGGGCGCTGGTCGTTTGGCTGGTGATGCAGTGCCTTGGCGAGCTTTCCGTGGCGATGCCGGTAACCGGTGCTTTTCATGTCTATGCGGCGCGCTATATCGGTCCGGCGACAGGGTATACCGTGGCATGGCTATACTGGCTTACCTGGACAGTTGCACTGGGTTCAAGCTTTACCGCCGCCGGATTTTGTATGCAGTACTGGTTTCCGCAGGTTCCAGTCTGGATATGGAGCGCCCTGTTTTGTGCGGTAATTTTTTGTCTTAACGCGATTTCAACCCGTTTCTTTGCCGAAGGGGAGTTCTGGTTTTCGCTGGTTAAAGTCGCGACCATTCTCGTCTTCATCATCCTGGGCTGCGGGGTGATTTTCGGGTTTATTTCCCTGAAGGATGGTTCACCGTCGCCGGGGCTTTCTAACCTCACCAGTGAAGGCTGGTTCCCGCACGGCGGTTTGCCCATTCTGATGACCATGGTGGCGGTCAATTTTGCTTTTTCCGGTACGGAGCTTATCGGTATCGCGGCAGGTGAAACAGAAAATCCGCACCAGGCTATCCCGGTTGCGATCCGCGCGACGATTGCCCGCTTGATCCTGTTTTTTATCGGCACTGTTTTTGTCCTTGCCGCGCTGGTTCCGGCAAATGTGGCCGGGGTTGAGAAGAGCCCGTTTGTGCTGGTCTTTGAAAAAATCGGCATTTCGTATGCGGCAGATATTTTTAACTTTGTCATCCTGACCGCTATCCTTTCTGCGGCGAATTCCGGGCTCTACGCGTCGGGTCGTATGCTATGGTCGCTGGCAAACGAAAAAACGTTGCCGGGCTGTTTTGCCCGCGTCAACAAAAATGGCGTGCCGTTGATAGCACTTTCTGTCTCGATGCTTGGTGGTCTGCTGGCGCTGTTATCGAGTGTGATTGCCCCTGATACTGTCTTCGTTGCGCTCAGTGCCATTTCAGGCTTTGCCGTTGTCGCGGTCTGGCTCAGCATCTGCGCGGCCCACTTTGTCTTTCGTCGCCGCCACTTACAGTCGGGCAAGTCATCTGCGGCCTTGAAATACCGGGCACCCTGGTATCCGCTGGTGCCGGTACTTGGATTCGTGCTGTGTCTGCTGGCCTGCATCGGGCTGGCGTTCGATGCGGATCAGCGCATTGCGCTCTATTGTGGTCTGCCGTTTGTCGCCTTTTGCTACGGTGCCTATTTTCTCACCCGGAAAACAACCTTGAAGGAGGCTGACTATGCCGCAGAGTAACTCCCTGACCACGCTGCTTGAACATCATCCCTTTGCCGTGCTGGATGGTGCCCTGGCCACTGAGCTTGAAGCGCGCGGATGCAGCCTTGTCGATAATCTCTGGTCGGCCAAAGTGTTAATGGAAAATCCGCAGCGTATTCGGGACGTGCATCTGGATTACTTTCGGGCGGGCGCACAGATAGCCATTACCGCCAGTTACCAGGCCACACCCGCTGGTTTTGCGGCTCGCGGGCTGACTGAGGCGCAGTCGAAAGCGCTGATTGCACAGAGTGTGAAACTGGCAAAAGAGGCGCGTGACATTTATCGCTCAGAAAACCCCAATGCCGGTCCGCTGCTGGTGGCGGGCTCTGTTGGGCCATACGGTGCTTATCTGGCAGATGGCTCGGAGTATCGCGGCGACTATGCGTGCAGCCACGAGGCGTTTCAGGCATTTCATCGCCCGCGCATTGACGCATTGCTCAATGCCGGTGCCGATCTGCTGGCCTGTGAAACGTTACCTTCTTTCGCCGAAATCGTCGCGCTGGCAGACCTGTTATCTGAATATCCGCAAGCGCAGGCGTGGTTCTCTTTCACCTTACGTGACGACAAGCATTTGAGCGATGGCACACCGCTGGTCCAGGTGGTAAATGCGCTGTCTGGTTGTCCCCAAATTGTTGCGCTGGGGATTAACTGTATTGCGCTGAGCAAAACCACCGCCGCCCTCAAACATCTGCAAAGTCTCAGTGCGCTGCCTCTGGTTGTCTATCCGAACTCTGGTGAGACCTATGACGCCGTCACCAAGGCGTGGCATACACACGGCGGGAGCTGCGGATCCTTAGCGGCATATTTGCCCCAGTGGTTAGCGGCGGGAGCGAGAATTATTGGCGGATGCTGCCGTACTACCCCGCAGGATATTGCCGCGCTGAGCGAACACCGTTAACGGCGAGGAAACTCGCAGGGCTCGTGGGCCGGAAATTGTGGCCCACGGCGCCTGTCACCCGGCTGGCATGAAGATGAATCGCTCTCTGCGTTATCAATGGCTGGCGAAAAATTTGTCTATGTCTGACAACCGATAACCTCAACCTGATGACTGTGCATTGCATGGCGGAAGGCACCGAGGCTGCACCCGAATTGAAGAGCGAGACGTGACGGGTAACCCGATTGCCTCCGGCAAGCTGCACTTCAGCAAACCTTGATGACGAGTTTGCCGGTCACGTGGCCTTCTGCACTTACCCGATGTGCATCGGCAGTCTGTTGCAGTGGGTATACGCCCGCAATATTAAGTTTAAACAGGCCATCGGCACAGAGACGGGCAATATTTGCGAGGATCAGCTCCGGGTGTACAGGCGGGCCGTGGGAAAATTTCGCGCCATACTGCTCTGCAGATAAATCCGCGACGGAAAGCACGCGAGCGGGATGTCCCACGATTGAAATTAATTCAGGTATGACCCCGGAACCCGCAACGTCAATGGCCGCATCAACACCTCCCGGCGCTAAGTGTGTTATTCGTTCCTGTAAACCGGGACCGTACGTGGTCGGAATGGCGCCTAATGAGGCGAGATAGCCATGTTTAGGGGAACTTGCTGAACCAATAACGGTTATGCCGCGCAGGCAGGCAAGCTGGACGATAGCCGTTCCTACACCGCCTGCCGCCCCGCTAACCAGCAGCGTCTGCCCCGTTTTTATATTCACTTCATCGAGTGCCCGGCTGGCCGTATCAGTCATTACGGGCAAGCCTGCTGCCACCGCAAAAGATACTGCAGCGGGTTTGACCGCCCTGTGCGAGAGGATGGCTTTCTCCGCGACGGTGCCATCACCAAAACCGAATACCGCATCGCCGATGGCAACGCCGGAAACGCCATCGCCAATCTCATCAACAACGCCGCTGGCCTCCACGCCCACCGTGAGTGGCAACACCCCATCTTCGAATGCCTGATACTGGCCCTCTCTGCGTTTCCAGTCCGATGGATTCACCCCGGCATAATGCACCGCAATACGAATCTCGCCAGGCCCGGCGTGAGGAACAGGAATTTCATCAACGCGTAATTCATCAGGCCCACCGAAAGCGTGATAACGGATTGCCTTCATCGTGTTACTACCGTCTACGCACACAGGAGCAGAAAAAGCAGGAAGAGAACGGACAGATAACTGCGGGTCAGAATTTGAGTTTGACATAGGTACGCTCCGTTTATCGTGCCGCTACCGACGGGTAGCGATAAGCGCTTTCGCCATGTCATGGCAACAACGCGGTTGATTTCGAAGACGCTGGTCAAACTGTAAGGAAACAGAATCGACGTGTACGCGATCAATTCAACAGCAGAAAGGATCGTTTTTCGCGACGTGCCGGTGAGCCTACTCAGGCGTAAACAGGCTGTCAATAGCCCCAGGCGATTGCTTTTTTATGTCGTCAGTCAGGGCATCATTGATAAATACTGACAGCCGACATGCCTGCCTCTTGAACGGTTGCTTAGTGCCAGGAGCGGGCGTTGTTAACATGGCGATAGGTTACTTTATGGGGAGCAGATCACGGCTTTTGCTCCATCCTGGACTCAACACCACACGATTTTTTGCCGTAATCCATAATGGGAACGTTGCTGCTCTCATGCTACGTTTTTCCGCAGGGAGCAGGCCAATATCGCTCACATCCCTAAACTCTACGGGATATATGCAACCTGAATACGGAGCACCTGATGGTCACCACACATGTTTTTATCGCGGTCAGTCTTGATGGTTATATCGCCCGACAGGATGGCGACATCGACTGGTTGTTGCAGCGCGATGACCCGACAGAAGATCATGGCTATGCAGCATTTATCGCGGACAAAGATTGGATCGTTATGGGGCGGGGTAGCTATGAGAAGGTGCTGACCTTCGACGAATGGCCTTATGATCGACCCGTGCTGGTGCTCTCCCGACAGCTAAGTGATACTCCCGTGCCCGAGAAGCTGAAGGGCAAAGTGCAGTTCTCATGCCGCACGCCAGGGGAGGTGCTTACTGACCTGGCGGCGCAGAACGCGCATCGCGTCTATATCGATGGCGGGCAGGTAATACAGTCGTTCCTGCGCGAAGGTCTGGTCGCCGATATCGTTATCACTACCGTTCCTGTCCTGCTCGGTTCGGGAAAACCGTTGTTCGGAGCCCTGAATGGGGATATAGAGTTAACTCTGCTATCAAGCCGCAGCTTCCCTTCGGGTCTGGTGCAGTCGCACTATCGGCTGACGTCATAAACCGCCTGTAAACTTAGCGGCGATCTCCGCTAAAGCGAGAGTACCGCCCGCTGCCAGCGGTACTGTTTTACTTCAACGACCTTGCCTCAGTTCACTGAAAAGGCGTGCATCATTCAGCGTCAATACATGGCCATATATAGTGATTATCAACGCTTTCAGCTCGCTCAAACATGAACCCTAAAGCGCGGTAGAAATCATTCGCCGGGCTTGCTTTCAACGCGATGAGTCGGATAGCTTTCCCGGGATGTCTGGCTTTTTGCTGTATGCGCTGCACCACCTCTTTTCCCACGCCCTTACCCTGAAATTGATTTTTAATATAGAAGTGATCCAGATAGAGGTACGTCGGGAAATCCCGCAGCACGTAAAATCCCACGATCTCATGCTGGTAGCAGATGATGAACGTCTCTTTATCCGTAAATGTCGAAAGGAAGCGTTCGCGTGCTCTGATGGGATCGAATCTGTTGATCGCCTCAAGACTCGGGCGCATTGCCTCAACGCGGAGTTCAGCCAGCATTGAGGCCTCATCAGCAAGAGCAGGACGAATATGGAGATTTAAAGGCAAAGTAACCTCGCATAGCGTTGGTGGTTTTCTACACAGAATAACACTCTCTTACCAGACATCAGACACCAGACACCAGACACCAGACACCAGACACCAGACACCAGACACCAGACACCAGACACCAGACACCAGACACCAGACACCAGACACCAGACACCAGCGCAGCACAGCACAGCACAGCGTGAGAATTCGCTCGTGGTTGGGCAATCAACAATAATGCCCTCACAGCGCAGTGCTAAATCTGTTGCTTAACAAACAGTTATCTCAGGTTAATACCCGAATCGGCTGGTTCAGACAGAGAACCAGCCGGTGGGATAGTGCTCGCAGATAAACTCCACAAAAGCCTTAACTTTGGGGCTCTGAAGGCGACGGGCGGTGTGCAGCACCCAGAGTTCAGTCAATGTATCGGCTTCTCCCCAGCACACCAGCTCACCTTTTTCCAGTTGCTGGCTGACAATGGATTGCGGAAGCATCGCCGCGCCGGCACCTGCCAGCACGGCATCGCGCACGGTCAGCAGGGAAGAGAGGCGCATCACCGGTTGCGGCGCGAAACGACGCTCTCCGCTCTGAACGGTCCAGAGCTCGCCGTCCGAATAAGTTGACATCACAATTGCCGGGATCGCAGGCGCGCTTTGCGCATCGCTGAGCGGCATCTCAAGCGCGGGAACCGCCACCAGCGCCAGTCTGTCTCTGGCAAACTGTCTGCCAACCAGCGTGCTGTTTTTGTGCGGATTAATACGGATCGCGACATCAAAATGCTCATCCACCAGGTCGCTGATTCGATTTTCAGAAATCACTTCAACGTAAATGCGAGGATAGCGGCGGCGAAACTCAGCCAGAAGCTGTCCGAGAGCGAGTTGCGAAAAGAGCAGCGGGGCCGCAATACGCAGCCATCCCGCAGGAGTTGCCGACGCTTCCCGCGCGGATTCGACCGCTTCATCAATGTCACGGATTGCGCCAACGGTGCGTGACAAAAGGCGTTCACCCGCCTCAGTGATGTGCAGCCTCTGCCCGCCGCGTTCAATAAGACGCACACCGAGCGCCTCTTCAAGTTCCGTCAGCCTGCGTGACAGGGTTGCTTTGGGTTTTCCGCTGGCGCGACTGGCCGCGCCGATCCCGCCCGAGGCCGCGATGAGGTGAAAATCTTTAAGGGCATTAATATCCATGGAGTGTCTCATTTATGGAACGAACCATCTAAAAAATAGCATCTTCAAAGCGAAAATGGATCGCGATAGTGTTTGTTCACACCAACCAAACACCACGGAGTAAATACCATGACCATCCTGATCACCGGAGCTACCGGCCGCGTCGGCCGCCATATTGTTAACCAGCTTCTTCGCCGCGGCGCCGATTTCCGCGTGCTGACCCGTGACCCCGCAAAGGCCGGCTTTGCCGCAAATGTAGATGTTGTGAAAGGCGATTTGCTGGATATCGACGCCTTGCGCGCCGCCTTCAGCGGCATCAAGACGCTGTTTTTACTGAATGCGGTCACGAGCGACGAATATACCCAGACGATGATTACCCTCAACATTGCCCGCGAGTGCGGCGTTGAACGTGTGGTTTATCTCTCCGTCTTTGGCGCCGATGTTGCCGTCAATGTGCCGCACTTCGCCGTGAAATATGGGGCCGAGCGCATGCTTAACGCGATGGACTTTAGCGCCACGATCCTGCGGCCTACCTACTTTATCGGCAATGAGGCCATGATTAAGGATGTGGTCATGAACCACGGTGTTTATCCGATGCCGATCGGCGGGATTGGTCTGGCGATGGTCGACACCCGCGATATCGCTGAAGTGGCGGCTATTGAACTGATACGACGCGATCGGGCGAGCGAAAAACTGCCTGTCGAGACGATTAATCTTGTCGGCCCCGATACCCTGACCGGCGAGAGCGCCGCCGCCGTATGGAGCGAGGTACTGGGCCGCGAGATTATCTACGGTGGAGATAATCCGGGTGCATTTGAAGCGAGCATGGCGGAATTTATGCCGAAATGGATGGCCTACGAAATGCGTCTGATGGCTGAGCGCTACGTCAGCCACGGCATGCTTCCGCAGGATGGCGACAGAGAACGACTGGTCACGCTTCTTGGCCGCCCGCTGCATACTTACCGCGACGTCGTGACGGCACTTGCCGCGCAATAAAATACCCTTCTGGCACGCGGGCGTGGGCTTAAGGAAAAGCCTGCTCCTTGCTTAACGCCGGGGAACGCGTTTGCGGGATCTCATTCTGGCGTCTGAAAACGCCTGGTGGAACGCCCACATAGTGCGTGAATGCCACGTTAAAGGCGCTCGCAGACTGATAGCCGACGTGAAAGGCAATTTGTTCGATTTTATCTTTGCTGCTGACCAGCGCTTTTTTCGCTAACGACATGCGCCAGAAGAGAAGATATTGCCCCGGCGGCATCCCGACTGTCTCACTGAAAGCGGCAAAAAAAGCTGAGCGGGACATGGCGGCGTGGCGGGCGAGCTGGGCGATTTGCCACTCAACGCCCGGTTTTTCATGGATCAGATGCAGCGCGACGGCGATCTTTTCATGTTGCAGCCCTTTCAGGATGCCCGCCGTTTTCGGCAGATCATCATTACTGCGTAACGACTCGACCAGCAGCAGCTGTAAAAGCCGCATTAATACCCCGTCGCGCCCTGGTCGCCGGGCCCGGCTTTCATCCAGCAGAAGTTCAAGCAAGGTGGCGAAACGCCGTTGCCCTTTAATCAGGATCTCATTTGGCAGCAAAGAGACGATGAGTTGCTTATCCGGCGTATCGAATTCACAGTGGCCGACAGTCATGATCAGATCGGCGGGTCCGCTGGTTGCGCCAATCCGCACATGTCCTTCGCTGATAATCGTTGGTGTTGTGATGTCAGTTGAGCCAGCTCCGCTCGCGTTGGTGTTCTCGAAAACGTACGCGGCGGGTATCAGAATAAAATCACCGGCAACCAGCAACGTTGGACCTTTGCCGTTAACAGTGATCAGGCATTCGCCTTCCAGCACGGCGCAGTAAAAGGCCTCTCCGCCAGATTCCCGAACAATACGCCACTGACCGCGCCCTTCAACGAGTTTTGAATGCGATGGCCTGGGGTTGAGCAGGGCAACAATATCGGTCAACGGATCTGACATTGGACGATCTCTAAAGTTTACGGGACGTTTGATTATATATTGTCCGGCTGGTGGCCGCTATGATCGCTGCTCTTGCCATCAAAGAGGATCACATATGTCTACTGTACTGATTACCGGTTGCTCTTCAGGTTTTGGTCTTGCCGCAGCAAAACTTTTTTTACAGCAGGGCTGGGAAGTGATTGCCACCATGAGAACGCCTGACCCGACCTGTTTGCCTGCAAGCGACAAACTGACGATCCTACCGCTCGATATTACTTCCGCGCAGAGTATTAACCATGTCGTTAAAGCGGCGGGCGCGATTGATGTTCTGGTGAACAATGCGGGTTTTGGCGCACCTGTACCGGTCGAACTTACGCCGGTTGCCACCGCGCAGCAGTTAATGAACACCAATGTGCTGGGGACGCTGTCATTAACCCAGGCGTTTCTGCCGCTGATGAGAGAGAAAAAATCAGGGGTGATCATTAACGTCTCTTCATCCGTAACGACCCGGGCGATGCCGCTGATTGGCCTTTATCGCGCCAGTAAAGCGGCGCTGAATGCATGGAGCGAGTCACTCGCCATTGAAGCCAGGCCTTTTGGTATTCGTGTTCACGTGGTGTTACCGGGGCGCTCCCCGGAAACGAAGTTTGGCGAGAATGCGCGCGCCTATTTTGCAGGCATCGATGATCCCGCCTATGGGCAAATGGTGCAGGAGTTTATCCAGCGTGTGGGCGATAGCAACTCGCCCGTGACGCATGCGGATGATGTCGCGAATGCCATTCTTGCAGTTGCGCGGGATGCCAGTGCGCCGCTCTATACTGCGGCGGGTGAAGATGCCCAAATGATGCTGAAAGAGGCACAGCATCGCTCACCCTTCACTTACTAACGACTGCGAACGGGAACGGGAGTGGTAAAGACGATCAAAGAGGGGATATTCCCCTCTGAGCTTTAGCAAAGTGCGATGGCTGCCGTTTTCCATCTCTTCGCCGCGTATCAGGCTGGCGAGGGTGTTTTGTCTGGCAGCGACAATTGGCTTTTTGATCCCGGAAAAGAAGCCGCGCGGCGCGTACCAGGCGTGGATGCGTGAAGTAACGACGCCTCAACTGGCTGGCGACTCCGCTGGTTATTCGCTCAGCCGAGTGGTTTGCTAATTATGTTCTGGCCCCTGTGCTGGTTGAACTGACGCGCCGCCATCCAGCGATTGTGCCGGAAATTATCGCCAGCTACCGCTTACTTAACCTGTCGCGCCGTGATGCCGACATCGCATTTCGCATCGTTCCCTTTACCGAACCGGATATTGTTCAGCGCCGGCTGATGAGTATGCCCTATGCGCTGTATGGCACGCCGGAAATCGCGCATCTCGCGGAGCACGACCCGGCTGCTGTGGGGCTTATTCTTATGAATACGGCACAATCCCACTTTTCTGACGTTGCCTGGCTGCTCGACAGATTTCCGCAGTCGCGGCGTGTATTTACCAGCACCAGCCGTGCCGTTCAGGCGCAGATGTGCCAGCGGGGAATGGGAATTGCTGTTTTGCCACGGCCTCTTGGCGATGCCATCCCCGGATTGCAGAGCATTCGCATGCCGGAACCGCCGCCATCCAAAGATATCTGGGTGGGGTATCACTATGATCTGCGCCATATGGATCGCCTGCGGGTCATGCTGGATATCGTCGATGCCTTGCTGGCGGATCCCGCCCCGTCCGCAACGTGAGCCTGCTCTTCTGCTGATGCGCCAGCTAACCGGTTTTATCCGGGCCTGGGGCAGATGCTTTTGGATCTTCACTGTATTGAGTGCCGCCCCGTTCGCTGAACCGGGGCGGAACGAATGCCTGTTTATTGGCTGTGCGGAGCCATAAGCGGGCGGGAAGCGCACGTTGAACAACGATCAGAAACGATATGTCACCAGCAGGCTTCCTGTGGGCGATGTGTTTCGTTGCACAATCGGGCTATTGCGCGCATCACCCGTCAACTGCGTTACGCCTGCTGCGGCAACCACGCTCCAGTCCTGGTTGAATTTGTGGGTCCAGGTAAGATTCGTTGACCAGGCATAAATTCCCGATCCGGCATCATATTGAGTAAACCCCGAGGCGGCCGACTGGGATGCACTGACCCCGTAGTAAGTCTGCATGTACTTTTCCGTTCCCCAACTGCCGGTCAGCGCCAGCGTCACGGAGTTGCTCGATGAGACATAGAGCGGGCTATTGATGCCGAAATGCAGGGCCGCACCATTGCTTCGCTGCGAAACCGGCACCTCGGCCTGCAATTGCACATTAAGCCAGTTGGTCACCCCGTACCCCACGCCAAGCACACCAAGAGCCGAGCCTTTGACGTCGCCCATTCCGCGCAGGTAGTCGCTGCCGTCGCTTAGCGAGTCGCTGTCCGCATCGCGATCCTTGCGGCCTGCGCGATAGCTCAGCGCCGCGTTGTAATCGAACTTGCCGAGGTTGTTGCCGTAGCCGATGCCCCGCGTGGTGCTGACGAAGAAACCATTTGCCATTGTGTAATCAAGCACCAGGGCCGTTGTGACGCGGCTTTTATCCGCGCCAGAATAGCGTGGCGTAACATTCGCGCCGCCTCCCAGGGTCAACGCATTGCCCGGATCCTGTTCTGCCGCCAGTATCGGGGTGGCCAGTAACGCCAGGACCGCGCCCGGCAACATTTTTTTCAGGCTGCGCCCCGAAAGTGGAAGGGGGAACTTATGACGCAGTTTGATGTTTCTCATTAAAGAAGTCCTTGTGGATTCAAATGATTACGATACAAGCGGGTGTTAAACGCCAGAACGCTCATTTTGCATGCGCCCCCTAAAGTTCTCGTGAGCCAAAAATGAAGAAAGGATGAAGCAAGTACAGGTGCTGCAAAGCTGATAGATTTCCTGCTACCGTTTTTTTCTTCAGACGTTCTTCATTCACTGTTGATACCGTAACCATTGTGAAAATTCTCCTAATCGAAGACGACCTGGATCTCGGCAATGGCGTGCGTATTGCTCTTGCAGATCAAGGATTTGATGTCATATGGGTTCGCCGAAAAGAGGATGCGCTGCATCAGCTTGATGCCTGCGTGCCTGAACTTGTGTTACTCGACCTCGGCTTACCCGACGGTGATGGCATGAGCCTGATGGCGCGCTTGCGTCAGCAGCTCAAGGGCATCCCCATCATCATCCTGACGGCGCGCGGCACACTGCACGATCTCCTCTCCGGGCTGGACGCCGGTGCCGACGACTATCTTGTCAAACCGTTTGTTCTCGCCGAGCTGTTGGCCAGAGTGAGAGCGCTTGCGCGCCGCAGTTACGGTTTTGAGAACGAGGCGATAGAGATTCGCGGCTTATCGCTTCATGTGCCGACGCGACGCGTGACCGTGAATGCACGGCATGTTGAGTTGACGGCAAGTGAATACGCGCTGCTTGAAACGTTGATGTTGCGCAGCGATCGCGTGCTGACCCGCAGTTTTCTGGAAGAAAGGATCTTTGGCGCAAAAGAAAATATGAGTAATGCGCTCGATGTGCATATGGGGAATTTGCGTCGCAAAATCGGCGACGGCTATGTGCGAACGGTGAGGGGCGTTGGGTATGTCATTGATACCGTTCCGATCGAGAAGGGGGCAGGTTGATGCGAAATTTTTGGCGCCATCTGAGAACCCCAACGTTCGTACGGCGTATTATGGTAGCTCAAATGCTACTGCTCACACTGCTCTGGTGTCTTTTTCTGACTTACGTTTTGTGGGAGGACTTGCGTAGCCCGCCGATATTAACGGGCAGCAAGACTTACGAAACCATTTTTACTGTCGTTGAGAGTATGGAGGATCGCCCGCAGGAGCGAACGCATGTGCTGGCTGCGCTCAGTAAAGCGGTGCGGGAAGATTACGGTGGCGGTGAAGATCCAGAACTCTCCATCAGCCTTATCGTGCGCAAGAACAAAGCGAGAATTTATGCCTCTGATGGCGCACCGACCGGGGTGACAAACACCCGCGATGGGAAAATTGAGCGAGTTCAGAGCGAAGGGCGCGCCTGGACCAGCCGTACCCTGACGTCCGCGAACTCCGACACGGAGGTCACACTCATCACCCCTGCCGGAGGCTGGAACTTCTTTATCTACCTGAATTCGCGTGGCTACTACGTCATGCCGCTACTGGTATGCATTCCTTTTCTTTTGTTTCCCGCGTGGTTGTCCATCCGCATTGCGATGCGCCCGTGGAATCGGGTGGTCAATGAAATTTCCCTACGCACGCCGGACGATCTCTCGCCCTTAAAAGCCGTGCCAAAGCACAGGGAGCTTCGCCAGATGGTCGACGCTGTGAACGGATTTCTTGCCAGGGTGCGGGAAAGTACGGAACGGGAACGCGTTTTCATTGCCGATGCCGCCCACGAGCTGCGTACCCCGCTGGCTGCAATGCGAATCAATGTTGAGGCTTTGCAGTCCTATGTCAGCAGTGACAGTCAAAAAGAGTTACTGGCAGGGATTATTCGCAGCAATAGCCGTGCGGCTCGTCTCGTCAATCAGTTGCTGCTGATGATGCACAGCGAAGCGCGCATTGACACGGTTATGGAGCCTGTGCCGCTGACGACACTTATACAAGAGCGAATGGCCGGGCTGGCGCCGCTCGCGGCTGAGCGCAGGATTGAGCTTGAATTCTACGCTGAAGATGAAATCTGGATAACAGGTGTCCGCGAACGGTTAATGTCGCTTATCGATAACCTTATTGAAAATGCCGTGAAGTACAGTCCTGAGGGCGGGCGGGTCGAGGTGGAGTTGCGATCCTTAGAAAAATCCACGCAGTTACGTGTTTCAGATGCCGGGCCCGGAATTCCCGTTGAATTGCGCGAGCGCGTGTTTGACCGGTTTTTTCGTGATCCTAATCAGATGCAAAGCGGGAGTGGGCTGGGGCTTGCCATCGTCAAAGCGGTTGCGCAGCAACACAACAGCAGCGTAAGTCTCACTACGTCTGCAGAAGGCGGACTGATGGTTACGGTTGATTTCCCACACCACAAGTCCGCCTGAACGAAAGCGCAACGCTGATCCCGACCCGGCGGAGGGCATCTACCTGAACCATGGAGTTAAAAGTGAAATACGTTGCCCTGGCAGGCCTGTTGTGCTCCCTCGCACTCAGTGGGTGCGCCATAACCGTCAGCGAACTTAAAAGCAGCCAGTCCTCTTTTGACGGCAGTTTCATAAGCCACGCAGGGGCTTCTGATGCCTATCGAACCATCAGGCACATGGCAAGGCAGTGCCTCGAATATGAGGCATATTCAGGAAATCCGGTTATCGTATTAAGCGAGTTTGACGTTGAGCGCAAAAAAGGGGAGATCAATCAAAAGCTCCTTTCACAAGGGTTATTGATTAATAACACGTTAATTGAGATCGAAAGCCGGAATGGCGACAACACGCAGATCAGCCTCTACACCACCAAAAATCTCCTGAGCGCGGGCATCCGCTCGCCAAAGATAAGTGATATTAAGCGCTGGGCTGGCGGCGATAAAACGTGCTAGCACGACACTCGCGTCTCACTCAGCACTACCGTGAAGTGCCCCGGATTGTATGACTTGCGCCACAGTGATTAACACACCGCAAATTGCGTAATACCTTCGTCAGGAGGGGAACCACTGCGAACCTCCGCTTCTGGTGATGAGCGGAGATGCCTGCTCATGGCCGACTGCCTGGTGCCTGAAACGTACGTTGGAAACCATCACGCGATTAAATAGAGGATCTCGGTTCCAGGAACGGATACTCATATTCTATCGCTGAAATTAATGATTATGGGTTAAGATAGTGAGATCCGGGATATAGTGGGCCGTAAGCCTTCCCTCCAGGAAGTAAAGGATAAAATTTAATGTCTTTTAAATTCTATGAAAAATACCCATCTTTAGATATTTCTCAGGTCTTTTGCGCGCGAATCGATCCCGAAATACGACTGAGTTCGGAATTACTCAAAAGCTTTTATTATTTGCTGTGGTTTCCCGGATATTTTGGATTCAACTGGGATGCATTAAACGATTGTTTATGTGATTTTAGCTGGATTGATAGTAAAAAATAGCCATCATTCATGAGAAAATCCCCGAGTTACCTGATGAGGAGAAAGTGATTTATCTCGATATTCTTAATCATGCCATTTTATCCTGGAAAGAGGATAAAATGGCATGATTTTGACGTTTATTTTAAGCAGGAGGACAAAAATAATATCGAAGAGTTACTTGCGCTTGCAAGGAATAATAAAGAGTCAAAAGGATAATTCAAACATGCCAAAGCTCTCTCCGTTTCAGCTTTAGCGCCGACGTCGTGCTGTATGCCCCAGGTAAAAGGATATTTACCCGTGTTCTGGCGCATTACGCTTCGGGTTCCCCTGAATGTCGCAATAAGTCATCGCACATGGTTTGTAACTCATTGATTAGTCTTGATACATGGAAACCATCGCAAACGGCATGATGTACCTGGACGGCGAGAGGTAACAGTACTTTTTCACCTTGTTGGTAATATTTTCCAATCGTGAACATGGGGGCGAAAAAGTTCTGCATATTTGCAATATTAATATTAAAGCCGGTAAAACTTACCCAGGGGTTTGCAGATACAAAAAATACGTTTTCCCGAGACTCTTCTTTAGGCAGATAGGAGAGGTTATTGCCATAGCGTGCGACGTCTTCTGAATAAATATCCAGGAAGTGATGAATATTACCATCGTAGTGACTCCATAAAGACGAAAAAGTCTCTGTTTCATCATGGAAAATCGTATAGCATGGGTGAATATCATTCCAGATGACAAGCTCATTGTCTTTTATAGCCATACGAAATTCTGTATGCTTGTTTACTATTTTAGCAATGAGGAAAATTAAAGTAGGATAAATTTTCCAGCCAACCGCCTTTATATGTTTTAACAACGCGGTAATATCTAATTGTACAGTTTGACTAAATGTACACTGAGCAAAGGTCTGAAATGCCTCAAAATGCTCCTTCCTTGCCCAACGAGATAGGTCGACATTTGTATATTCTGGAGTTGTTTTTTTCATTTTTAGCCTTTAGTCACCAATAATGAATAATGTTTTTCCGGTAGCCTAAGATTTTTCTATAAATTAATCAAGTGTATAGGCCAGGAATCTTCCTGGTAGCGAACGAAATTATTAAGAGTGAGTGTATCTATCTTCATACGGGAAGAAACAGTACGTAAATTTTCCAATATCCTAATAATGAAAGTGGATTGTGCAATATGCAGTATTTTCGTAACGACAAAAAGTCGCCGAATATCCGCTCCTCGCTAAATACGGCCTGTCATGCCTGCTCAGGGAGCAGGCTTAGCGGGGCATTTTCGTGATACTGGAGAAGAGAGCGCATCGCTGCCATAACGCCCGACGTCTGCCAGCAGATCTCACGGTGGCACCAGTCACTACGAGATATTTACTGCTGCTGTTTGTGAAGCTCACGCTGTGCAAGCTGTAAGGTGATTGTTTCGATACGCTCGGCCATTTCCCGGGTCATTTCGGTCAACTGAGTATTTTGTTTTAGCAATTCCAGCAGTTGTGCCGACTGCTCCTCGGCGAGGATCTGGCGTTTCGTCATTGCGTCGTCCAGATCTTCGCGGTGTTGTGCATCCACCAGCGCATGGGCCTGATCTCGCTCCGCCTGCCGGGTTTGCGCCAGCAGGATCAGCGGCGCGGCATAAGCAGCCTGAATGCTGAACGCAAGATTGAGGAGAATAAAAGGATAGGGATCAAACTTCACGACACCCGCCACGTTCAGAATAATCCACACGATCACAACGATAGTCTGTCCAATCAGAAATATCGGCGTACCGAAAAAACGAGCGAACGCTTCTGCTTTCAACGCAAACCACTCGTCGCCAAAAGTATGCGTAATGCCTTTCAGGGGGCGATATAACCGAAATTTTTTATCTGTGTGCATATCATAAACTTCCTGCTGGGGGAGGTTGCCAGAATCGCCGAAACTTATTTCATCATTGGGCACTAAAGCCCAGTCGTACAAAAATATACGTTACGGATGTTATACGTCAGGTAAAGCGCCTGCATAAAGCGTATCAACCAGCTCACTCCATCCACATTATCCCATCGCCAACTGGATGGTTCGCGGCCGGCAAGCTCGCCCGGAACACCCCGAATGATTACTGATGCTCCTCAATGATTAACATGCGCCAGCAACGGTGGGATAAACGGCGAACTCCCGTTTTTCACTCAGAGCGCATATCATCTCTTCCGGCGCTGCCCGCTTCGTGGCAGAAACGGATATTAGCGATCCGGGACTTTTAAGCCTGAAAGCAGCGCCAGGGCCCAAAATCAGCTTTGTTATTATGGAATTAACACTTACTCATCAAGGTATATGACATGTCGTTTAAGGTACGTGAAGCTAACGCTAAGGATTACGATGCATGGTTAAGGCTCTGGAACGGATATTTGCAATTTTCTGGCAGTACGCTGAGCGATGACGTTACCTCATCGACCTGGCGTCGGGTGCTGTCTCCAGACTCTGATGTCATCTGCCGGCTTGCGGAAGCCGAACAGGGCGTGGTTGGTTTTGCGATGTGCGTGTTGCATGAGGGAACATGGGTAACACAGCCTCATTGTTACCTTGAAGATCTTTTTGTTGATGAAACTATGCGCGGCCTTGGCGCGGGAAAAGCGCTGATTGAGGCGATATGTGAGGAAGCCCGGACGAAGTCATGGTCGAAAGTCTATTGGGTTACCAGAGAGTCCAATCCGGCCCGGGCACTGTATGATAAGCTTGCCGTGCTGGATAATTTTGTCCGCTATACCGTCAAGTTGTAAATACAGGATTACCTGAACCCAAATTACAACTTCGGGCAAATCGCCGTACGATGATATTTTCGTGGGCGGCCTTGTGCCAGAGGCGAAAGTCGCTAATCCCCTTGTACTCTTCACCTGTTTGTCGCGCCGTTTATTTATTAAAAATTGCACTAACGGAAAGATGTCATTCAGTCTCCTCATGTATACCTCCATCACACATATCCATTAAGAAAAGGAGGCATGAAGATGCTGAGAGGTAAGAGAGCGGTTATTACCGGTGGCGGCGGGGGATTTGGCCGGGCGCTGTGCGTGTGGCTGGCGCGAGAGGGCGTCGAGGTGAATTTTTGCGCGCGGCGGGCTGATGATATGCAAAAAACCTGCAGCATCATTACTGCCGAAGGCGGCATTGCAAAAGGGTATATCTGTGATTTAACCCGGCCTGAGTCCCTTTCTTCGTTTTCTTCACCGTTATTAACTTCAGACAAGCCCATCGACATTTTAATTCTCAATGCCGCCCAGTGGTTGTCAGGGACGTTAGACGATCAGCCTGACACAGAAATTATCACTACCATCAGTTCAGGACTTACGGGGTCGATTTTACTGACGCAGGCATTGCTGCCTGGATTAAGACGTTCAGACAGTGCTGATATCGTCTCCATTATATCTTCATGCGCGATCCCGCATTTTACGGATTCAATTGCGCATCCCGCTTTTTTTGCCAGTAAGCATGGGCTTAGCGGGTTTACAACGAAACTGTCACAGCAGTTATCTGAAGAAAATATACGCGTAACCGGGCTGTACCCACCGGATTTTGAACTTAGCGCTTTAGATACGGTTGTCGACAATCACTCCGCAATGGGGGAACGTTTACTGACTGGGCGATCGATCTGGGAAACGATTCGTTTTGTGCTGACTCAACCGCGCAGTTGCCATATCAGTAGCATCTACTTTCAGGGGACAACGCGCGAAGATCTTAGTAGTCGGGGCTGAGCCCGCTGATGCTAAACAGAACGGCCACCGTTCACTAAAGGCCGTTTATGTAAAGTAGAGATGCTTCAGTGACTGCAAATCACTTGTTTGGAGTTGCCATATAACGTTAATGTAATAGCATGTAATTATCACTTGCGGCCATAATTCTGATGCGTAGAACTACGGATTATGTTCTTAAAGAGCAACCGCTTTTTCGCGACAAGCGTTTTATTTTTCTGGGCGAATCCATACATGGTGTGGCGGAATATGCTCAATTAAGAAAGGATATAGCGGAGCGCTATTTTAAAAATTCGGCTGTATTAATTTTTGAAGCGGATAGTAAAGGGATGTTATTTTCGCATCAATATAATGAATCTGCCATTTGCCGACTTCAAAACTTCCCCAGGATATTACGTACGCAGGAAACCTTAAATTTACTGACATGGGCAATATCAAGGCAAATTCCTTGTCTTGGAATTGACGTTATTCCTCGTCGACCTGTAACTGCCTTCCCCCCGGAATGGCAACCCATTCAACAACGAGAAAGGGATGAATATTTCAGGGCCCGATCGGGAAGACACTTTTTTGCATGGCGTGACTTCCGCATGGCTGAAAATTTGATCAACTTCACTTCAGCGTATCCAGAACACCGGATGTTAATTATGCTTCACAATCTTCATATAAAACGGCGCGGTAGCCTTGAGAAGGCAGAATTACAGTTAAAATCCGTCCGAGAATATTTTGAGGATGCATTTCCCTTGCAAAGTCATTCTATTGCTCAGCTTGCCCAACGCGGTAGTGCTTTACACAATGATTTAACGCTATTTAATTTTCAAATTACCGATCCACTCTCGGTCGAACTTTTATCCGGTGCGGCGGCATACACTTTGCTTACAGCGCAACAAATACCGGATGTCAGCACTGCCTGGCATCATGCTTTCGAACGTGAAACCGTCACACCCAAAAATCAGTATGAGGGGTGTTTTATCTTTAAAGAGGTGCATCCCCCGATAATTATTTCAGCATAAAATTCAGAAGATTATGTATAACCTTGCTTCGTCGGCACCGCATTTCAGGCTTTAGCGAGCGGCTTCATGCGAAAACTGATGCCCATACGATTAATGGCATTCATAGTGGCAATAACAATGGTCAGTTCAACCAGATCTTTTTCACCGAATACAGAAAGCGCGGCGGAATAGGCTTTATCGCAAGCGTGTGTTTCACTGATACGGGTAATTTCTTCTGCCCATGCGAGCGCCGCTTGCTCTTTTTCCGAGAATAAATAGGTCGCTTCGCGCCAGACAGGCACCAGGACTATCTTTTCGATGGACATACCAGCCTTGATAAGGTCGCGAGTATGTATATCAATGCAGTGCGCACAACCGTTAATCTGTGAAACGCTTAAAAAAATTAAGTGAATAAGATCAGCGGGTAAATTTGTCCCGGTAGTAGCGTAATGATGGAGCGCTCCGATAGCCTTTCCACCTTCAGCAGAAACCTGAAACCAGTTGGGACGCTTCATACCTATCTCTCCTTTTGAAATTGTTGAGTCACTCTCTGTTTATTATTCCGATGTCATAAAGCGCCATTACGACGAATTTGAATCAGCACGTCTGTTCAGACGTTGTGATATTAGCTATTCATGACATAAATAAAAGAGGCAAATATTGAGTAAAATGGTAGGACATTCAGCGCGGGAATTTCTGCCAGTTAAACAGAGAAAACAGTCCGTTGAAGATGATTCCCGGGAATGATAAAACGCACGATTAATATCCGCTCCCCACTTATGCCAGGCTTTCAATCCGACGCGTTCGACGTCTGCGTGCCCGTAGAGCGCGCCTCCAGCTCATCTGCGCTTTAAAAACAGCTAGTGGTTCGTTATCACTCACGGACGGCTTTTTTCTTTTTCGAAAGTTCTTTCTGAGAAAAGGGTTGACGAGGTAGAACGATCGTTCTACCTTTATCGCATGAACAAGAAAACGACCGATACCCGAGAAAAAATCCTGTCTACCGCAGAGCAATTGATCTATCAAAACGGTATCCATGCCACCGGCATGGATCTTCTGGTCAAGACCTCAGGCGTAGCAAGGAAAAGTATTTATCGCTATTTCGCGACCAAGGATGACGTGGCAGCCGCCGCGTTGAATGAGCGTGATGAACGCTGGATGCACTGGTTCAGAACCGAATCTGATAAAGGCGATACCCCTCAGGAACGCATTTTGAATATGTTCACTGTCCTCAGGGGCTGGTTTGAATCAGAAGGCTTTCGTGGTTGTGCATTTATCAACACAGCCGGAGAAGTGGGGAACCCTGACGATCCCGTTCGCCAGATAGCAAAGCTGCATAAACAAAAATTGCTGGATTACACGCTCGAACTCACTGAGCAATTAAATATCGGGCAACCTGTCGCGCTGGCCAGACAGCTACTGATTCTGCTGGAGGGCGCTATCACCATGTCGTACGTAATGGGCGATTGCAGCGCCGCCGATAGCGCAAAAGACGTGGCGAAAATCTTGCTGGAACAGGCCTCTTCATAACGCCTGCGTATCAAAAAATGATTTCTACTCATATATCCGAATTTACAGGAGGCTTCACCATGTCCGAAACGCAAACCCGCCCGCCACTTCCGCCTTTCACTCGCGAGTCAGCGATTGAAAAAGTGCGTCTCGCTGAAGATGGCTGGAACAGCCGCGATGCTGAAAAAGTTTCACTGGCGTACTCACTGGATACCAAATGGCGTAACCGCGCCGAGTTTGCCAATAATCGTGAAGAGGCCAAAGCATTCCTGGCCCGTAAATGGAAAAAGGAACTTGAGTATCGTCTCATTAAAGAGTTATGGGCGTTTGACGGCAACCGTATCGCGGTCCGGTACGCTTACGAATGGCGTGATGACTCAGGCAACTGGTTCCGCTCTTACGGCAACGAAAACTGGGAATTTGAAGCCGATGGCCTGATGAAACGCCGCTTCGCCTGTATCAATGACATGCCTATCAAAGAGAGTGAACGCAAATTCCACTGGCCGCTGGGACGTCGTCCGGATGATCATCCGGGGTTGTCGGAACTGGGTCTGTAAATTTGTCGCTAAGCCCCCGGATACTGTGGTAGCCAGGGGCTTTTTCTCAACGCAAAGATAACGCCAGATGTTCATTAACATCAGGAGCCGGTTCCGTTGAGGTGAATGTCGTCATGCGTTTGACTGAGCGTAACGCGACGCAAGTTTGTCGAGAAAGATGAATAAGTTTCTGTTCATTTCGCTGTAATCCGTCGCCCGTAGTTCGTCTGCTGACTGAACGAAACGATATTCAGCGGCCCGGCGTAAATCGTTTTCGGAATGAGCAATCAACAATTCGACGATCTCCGGTGTCAGTTCCATATGGCACTGAAACCCGTAAACCCGATCAGAATACGCGACGATCTGGCGTGGACATCCCTCGCTCCAGGCGATAATTACCGCCTCAGGCGTAAGCCCCGGCATATCGTTATGCCAGTGACCTACGTTAAGGGTATTGCCGAAGTGAGAGAACATCTCGTTCATCGCTCCCTTCTCAGTCATAAAAATGGGAAACGTGCCAATCTCTTTTTCCGGACTGTGAGCAAAAGGGGCGCCCAATGCTTCGCCAATCAGTTGAGCGCCCAGGCAGACACCGATGACGGCTTTACCTGCATTCACCGCCGAGGCAATCAGCGCCTGCTCAGCGTGAGAGTCAAAATGCGCGCACTCTTCCACACTGACGGAGGGATCCTGGGGGCCGCCCATGACCACCAGCAGATCGATGTCCCGTGCATCTGCGGGAAGTTTTTGACCGGCATAAACGCGGGAAAAGGTGATCTGATGGCCGCGATGCGTAGCCCAGGTTTCGTAAGCGCCGGGCGCTTCGAAACGTTCATGAACAATGAAATGTACTCGCACAGATGTATGCTCCTGTAATACGGGTCATAAAGTTAATTAAGCGCACGTTACCCGCCAACACTATCGCGCGGGTAAGATCAGCCAGGTCATGGTAAACAAGAGGTTCTCATCTGAAATGCCAGTCAGCATTGATAAAAAGCCAAGACATGATGAGGCGACGGGATGGTCAGGCACGGCCATTTCTTACCGCCGTGGAGAGGTCGATCCCCCGCATTACCATCTTGAAGGGCAGCTATTATTTGCTACCAGAGGGGTAATGCTGGTTGAAGCCGCTGACAGACAGTGGGTTATTCCCCCGCAGCGCGCCCTCTGGATCCCCCCGTTTATGGTTCACTCTTATAGCGTTCTGTCAGATACGGAATTACGGGCGGTCTATGTCAGCAGTAGCCTGATTGCGGCGTGTACAAATTTCAGCAGGAACAGCCAGGTTCATACCATTAGCGCGACGCCACTGGTGAAAGAACTCATAAATGGCCTTTTTATGGGTGAATATAACGCGCCGATAAAGCGAAAAATGGCGCTTTTACTGCTGGAGATCCTCAGCGAGACCCCCTCCGGGGGCGCGGAACTTCCTATGCCGCGTGATGCGCGTTTATTTCGTGCCGCAAGAGAGCTGGTGTTCAGTCATCGCTGGAGCGCGTCACTGATTGACCTGGCTGACATTGCGAACATGTCGGAACGGACTTTTTCTCGCCAGTTTTTACGGGACACCGGTTTCAGCTTCCGGACATGGAAACAGCGAGCCAGAATATACGCATCCTTAGATCTCCTCGCTGATAACATCCCTGTGAAACAGATCGCCTACCAGCTCGGTTTCTCATGCCCGGCGGCGTTTTCTGCGGCGTTCCGTTCAGTGATGGGGACAACGCCCGGCGAGTTTTAACCGGGCTGCGACGGGGAAGTGCAATAACAACCAATTATGAATGCCGGTATCAGTCAAAGTAAGGTTTTAACATTTCTTCTGTCCAGTTCATAAACGCTCTTACACGCTGCGACAAGTTGCGCCGGTGCGCGACAACAAAAAACGCAGTAAGCGGCGCGGGGCGAAACTGGGGCAACACTTCAACCAGTGCACCGCTTTTGATGTGGGGTAAAAGTGAGGAATAGCCTCCCTGAATTAAACCTAACCCCGCCAGCCCCGCCTCATGATAAGCCGGTACGCTGTTGACTCTTATGGTGCCTGGTAACATCACTGAGTGGTAACCATCGCCTGCCGGATATTCCCATCCGTCAGGTTTCGAACCAAAGTTGCGCATATAGTGAACCATCCTGTGTCCCTGACTGAGAAGATCATCAATCGTCTGCGGAACACCGAAGCGATCAAGATAGCGCGGACTGGCTGCGTTGATCATGCGCAGATGCCCCAATGGCCGTGCAATAAGCGTTTCATCAACAACGGGGCCGAGGCGTACAACGCAGTCAAATCCTTCCTGAACCAGATCGACACGGCGGTCAGTACTCGACAGCTCGATTTCCAGTTCAGGATGTGCTTCCAGCAGCTGTGGCAGAGCAGGGATCACCACGCTTTGTGCCAGTACCGCTGGCATATCAACGCGAATCCTCCCCCTTAATGACTGATCGCCGTGAGAGAACATGGATTTCAGTTCCTCAGCCTCCGAGAGAAAGTCGCGGGCGCGCGAATAAAAAACCCGCCCGTCTTCAGTCAACTGTACCGTCCGCGTTGTACGGTGCAGTAGCGTAGCGCCAATTTCCTGCTCGAGTTCACGGATCACCAGTGAAGCGCGTCCTTTCTGGATGCCCAGACTTTCGGCTGCCTGGGTAAAACTCTTCATTTCCGCCACGCGCGCAAAAATGATCAGTGGCTCCAGATTTTTCATTGTTCACCTTTTGGGTAACAGTACGTTATTTTTTCCGCTATTTATGGCCATGTTAATCCTTAATAGACTGCTTTCACACCGCGTAATCGCACAACGCTGTCTGGATGCATTGAAGATCAATCATCCCCTGAAAAGGCTTTTACGTTCTCACCTGTCTATGTACTTACGCTGGCATATCCAGCCGCTAACGAAGGATAAAACCCATGAATAAAGGTTATCTCATCGCCCATGTAACCGTTTCAGACCCCGTTGCCTACGCTGAATATGCCCGAGTGGCGGCGGCGGCCATGCAGAATTTCGATCCGAAGATCATTGCCTGGTCCGGGCAGTACGAAAATCTTGAAGGAGAGTCGCATGAACGGCATGTCGTTTTTGAGTTCGATTCTTTTGCGGAAGCTAAACGCTTTTATGAAAGTCCGGAATACCAGGCCGCAAGATCACTACGTTCAGGGGCTGCCAGCGGAACGTTTGTACTGGTTGAAGGCACCGGGCTTTAACGCGCCGGGTTTCAGGTCCGTGAGTTCATGGATAGAGGCAACGCGCCCCTTAAACAAGGGGGAGGTTAATCCCCCTGTATCCTGATAAACAGGATGGCCTGCTGCCGCGAACATAACCGCAGTCTCCGCGCGGCCGGTGACGCTTCGTTCAGTTCATCGGCACGCTTGCATATGACACCGACTGTGATGGCAAGCCGCTCTTGCTGTCACCGGCTCTCCCGCAGCCAGGAATCCTCCTTCTGCACAAGGCGCACGGGATTATTGCCCTGGCAATGGGCGTCAGCGCTGTTTATTCCGCTGGCCCAGGCATGCTGATCAGCGGGTTCAGATTAACCCCTCTCACATCTTCTTTTGAGGGGGAATATTCACATAAATCTGTCTGCGCCACCTGATGCTTCAATGGTCTGCCCGGTAACAAACTGATTCCTTTCGGAGAGCAGGAAGGCGGCAATTGCCGCGATATCTTCAGGCAGCCCAAAGCGGCCTACCGGCGTTTTCTCTTTTCCCAGTAATGCCATGACGTAGTCGTCAGTTTTATCAGCCAGTTCAGGGCGGCGATGGCGGACATTCGGCAGCATATTCTGCGCCCAGTTATCCGTCGCGACAGCACCCACACCAATCGCGTTAACCAGAATGCCATCCGCCGCCACGCTCAGAGCAAGGCTTCGGGTCAGGTTGTTGATAGCGGCGCTCAGTGCATGTGAGACGGTAAGTTGCGGGTTTGGGTAGATGCCGCCAATAGAGGAAATAGTGACAATTCGCCCCCAGTTTCGTTTTTGCATCCCGGGTAACACAGCTTTGCAAAAGCGTCGCATGGCGGAGAATTTGGTTTCGGTCATTAACTGCCAGTCCTCTTCGGTGGTGGTTAACAGCGTGCCTGCATGTGCTTTTCCGGCATTATTCACCAGCAGATCAACGTGCCCAAAACCCTTTTCCGCTTGTTCAACGACCCGCGAGGGCAGGCCGGGATCGGTCACATCCCCGGCAACCGGCAGCGCCGAAACACCATACTTATCGGCGATCTTTTTCGCCGCCAGGATAAGTTCCGGTTCTTGTCTGGAAACCATAACGACATGCACACCATTTGCAGCCAGCTCCTCACAAATACTGAAACCAATCCCGGTTCGCGCTCCGGTTACCAGAGCCACTTTACCTGTCAGTTTTAAATCCATTTTGTTACTCCTCACACTCAGCACCGTTAACAACATGAGAACCATTACTAACTCATCCCGATCTCAGACGCTTGTGCCACATAATTCAGATGTCTGAAAAAAACGCGCCAAGCGTTGGGCGCCGCCTCTGCTTATGCTGCAAAAAAGCGTGAATGTAGAGCGAGGTGTAGTCAGTGCGTACGGAGAACCAGGCGCTTTCATCAGCCAGAATTCTGATGCTGGCGATTATTTGCTGCATGGTGGTCGCGAATATTTATTTTAATCAATCTGTCCTGAACCTCATTGCGGCGACCTTTCCCCATGAATGGGCTGCTGTTTCGTTGATCCCCATGGCCACCCAGTTAGGTTATGCGGCGGGTTTATTCCTGCTGATCTCATTAGGTGATTATATTGAGCGCCAGCGGCTTATCCTGCGTCAGGCGCAGGTGCTCTTCCTCGCGCTGATCGGCATGATGTTAGCCCCAACGGCGACTGTGCTGGTGTGCTTCTCTTTCCTGACGGGGATGGCGGCAACCGTTGCCCAACAAATCGTGCCGCTTGCTGCCTCTCTGTCGAAAGTGTCTTCGCGGGGAAAAACGGTAGGCACCGTGATGAGCGGTGTTCTCGCTGGCATTCTGGCTGGCCGGGCTATCGGAGGCCTTATCGGTCAGTATTTCGGCTGGCGTGGCGTCTTTTTTTCCGGCGCGGTCATGACATTGCTGGTGCTATTTTTCATCGCGCGCGTTTTGCCTTCTCAGTCATTGCCGACACCCACGTTTCACTATCCGGCGGTGTTACGTTCATTAGGTGAACTGTGGAAAAGCGAGCCGCCGGTGCGAGATGCAACACTGACACAAGCCATGCTGTTTGCCTCTTTCAGCATGCTGTGGACCGTGCTCCCTTTCTGGTTAGCGCATCGCTACGGTTATGGGGCAGGGGTAACCGGAACCCTGGCCGCTCTGGGATTAATCGGTATTTTGTGTGCGCCTCTGGCAGGCAGTTTCAGCGATCGTCAGGGACCATTCCGGATGGTGGTTTTGGGTGTGTTACTCATGCTGTTTGCCTGGGGTGCTCTCTGGGCCTGGAACAGCATGGCGGGTTTGGTGGTGGGCATTTTACTACTGGATGCGGGTGAGCAATGTGTACTGATAGCGAACCAGCACACAATTTATGCTTTGCGCCCGGATGCCAGAAACCGTCTTAATACACTCTTTATGAGCATCATGTTTCTGGGCGGAGCAGGCGGTTCACTGGCTGCCGCCTGGGTTTGGGAGATCACGCATAGCTGGGCGCTGATCTCTTCAGCGGGTGCCGGGCTGGTGATGATGGGGATGTTAATGGCGGTCAGGCGTCAACCTGGTGCATCGTTCCTGGCGGGAAAAACGCTCAAGTTATCCGGTCTTATGCCGTTAGTTATATCGATGTACGATTTCACATCAATAAGCGCAGCGTATCTATTCCGCCGTGTTCCGGATTGTGGGGTACTACGGAAAAAAGCGGTATGGACTCACCGGGGATCCACTTTACATCTCAGGTCTTGGGGAAATGGATTTTATGATTATCACGACATCCACAGCGAAATACACACAGACGCAAAGCACCTCTGAGGATATTTCAAAAACCACTCTCTCTCAGCCTGTACAGACGTCAGCGAAGACGCCGGCGGCATCAGGGCAAACGACTCTCAGCGGTATGGGGCTGCTGATGTCCCGTCTGTTCGGCGATACGGACAGCAACCCGCCTGTACAAACTCAACTGACGAAAGACACGATGGGCATGTCTTCGGTTAATTTTCTGACAAATAATGACCGCAATACGCTGGCCGGGTTGTATGCGCAGGCAAAGCAACAGGGAACGGATCTGCGCTATGTGGACGATCTCGCCCGCGATTTAGGGGATTACCGTATGTTTAATGGCGTGATGGCAAACCTTAATGACGGGAATATGTATGACACCGGCGGGCACGTACTGACTTACAAATTTATTGCAGAAGATGAGGCAACAGCCTCACGTATCCTCAACGGGGGGAAACTATCTGGCTCCGCGCTGGATGAAGGTTTTTTACGCTATGAACTGGACCCGGGATACTCTCCGACGCATTTGGCAAACTTTAACTTTATTGAAAGCATCGTCAATCAGTCCGGCAAAAATGCCGCTGGCATGGAGCAGGTTTCCGACGCGCAGTTTTCGGTTTATCAGCAAAAAGGGAATCAAAACTTTATTGTTGAGGCGGCCAGTGAAGTGACGTTGAAAACGCCGGAGCCTGATTTTGGCAGTATAAATGGTAAGTTCTTTGTAACCGCAACCGGACTGAAACATGGCTTTCGTCTGGAAGGCGGGAAAGTGGTGCAGCATCCCGTAAATTTGTTCGAGAACCTGGCAAAAACGCCAAAAACCTTACTGGAATATTTTTTGAAAGCGGATGAGGCTGATAAAAAGACCACCGGTGTTTCACATCCGCTTTTCAATTTCTTTTACGCTGCTGAATCTCTTGAAGAAAAACATGAATAACAGGCAGTTACTCAGCCGAACGTTGCGGACCCTCTGAAAGGCGTGGTCACCTGCAGTAATGTGACTTCCGTCGGCATACCTGTAGCCTCCAGTTTGCGAGGCGACTCCAGCCTGCTCCGTGATAAAGATCCATTCACCGTTGACAGCGCCAGCGGGTGCCTTGTCTAAGGCCGAGCGTAAGTCCTTTGCCGCATCAGAGTTTGAATATGCCGTCATGTCTGTCCTTCAGCTTCATGCCCTATGTATCTTGCCACCGTGCCTGATAAAAAAGTACGAATGAACATGTTGCTGTCCGTACCGTTCAGTTTCATCAGAATGTACGCATCTTGATGAAAATAATATAGATATCATCAAAATAATTTCCTCTACGGGAAATAACGCATGATGTTGATATTATCTTTTATAGAAACAAGTGGGGACATTAAAAAATGTGAACAACAGAACGTTTTTTTCTAAAACCTCATTTTGACCAATGAAATGCGCGTTTATATGAAACCATGGCACCATTTAAATTAAAGAATTTCAAATAAATGTCGTTATTACACCTAATTCAACCAGAACGGGTGCTGCTATTATGACATGGAAAAATACTCAGGGCCGAATAGGCCTGTTACTTATAAGCTTTTTCGTTATCTTATTGATAGTTACCTATATTGTTATCAAACAATTCGTTTCCCCGCAGATTATTGAAACCGAGACCAAAAATATTCAGGCGACGGTTGAATTACAAAGTAACGCGATTAAAGAGCAGATGAACCGTGTTAAGGCTCAGCAACGCTCCATCACTGAACTGGTTGTCGGTCTGCAAAGTGAGCAAATCGACGCATTATTACCGCGTCTGGTTAACCAATATGGCGATTTAAACGTATTCGGCGGTGGGATTTGGCCTCTTCCCGGCCAGCGAGATCCGGCTCGGGACAAATTCAGTACCTTCTATGCCCGCGACGCAAGCGGCAACCTGCAGGTCAACACCGTATGGAACCAGCCGGAATCGGCAAAATACTGGGAACAACCCTGGTATAAAGACGGCATGAATGCGCCGAAAGGCGAGTGTGCGTGGGCGAAAGCTTATCAGGATGCGGCCAGCCCGCAGCCCCGAACGAACTGTGCTATGGCGATCTGGAAAGACGGTAAAGCCTGGGGCGTGGCGACCATCGACGTGACGCTGGGCTTCTTTAACCAGCTGGCTGTTGAGATGGGTAAAGCGGTAAACGGCAGCGTACTGATTGTAGAAGCGGACGGCAAAATCGTCGGTAACGGCTCTTCCGTACAGGATAAACCCGCGCTGTCAAACGTTCGCGATCTCGGTATTCCGGCGGCGGCACCGTTAATAGGCCTGTTAGGCCAGGGTAAAACAACGGAAGTGCGCGGGAGCTATGACGGTGAAGATGGCGCGCATTCCCTGTTCGTTCTGCCCATCAGCGGTAGCCCATGGTTCATGGCGGTTGATATTCCGAGCAGCCACCTGGTGAGTATGTCTGACGCCATCATGACCAAGCTCACCATCGTACAGGCGATTATCGGCATCCTTATCGTCTTTATCATGATGATTATTGTGCGCAATATTTTCCATAATGTGACGTTGCTCAATCGTAATATTGAAGCGTTATCCAGCGGCGGCGCGGATTTAACGCAGCGTCTTGCGCAAAGTAAGAGCCCGGAATTCAACGCCATTATCAACAACTTCAATAAGTTTATTTCGTTCCTTAATGAGCTGATGCAGCAGGTAGGGAATAGCTCGATGGCGATCTCATCGGCTTCGCGCCAGATTGCCAGCGGTAACCTGAACCTTTCTTCGCGCACCGAAGATCAATCGGCCTCGATCGTGGAAACAGCAGCGTCCATGGAAGAACTGACCAGCACCGTGCGCCTTAACGCAGAGAACGCGTTACAGGCGAACAAGCTGGCGGAAGAGGCTTCGGCGGTGGCGAAACAAGGAGCCAGTGTGGTTAACAACGTTGTCTCCACAATGAATAGCATCAATGAGTCCTCCTCTAAAGTGGTGGAAATCATCAGTGTGATTGACGGCATCGCCTTCCAGACCAATATTCTCGCGCTTAACGCAGCAGTGGAGGCGGCAAGGGCGGGCGAGCACGGGCGTGGGTTCGCTGTGGTGGCCGGTGAAGTTCGTTCGCTGGCGCAGCGCAGTGCCCGCTCAGCTCAGGAGATCAAAAAACTGATTGAAGAGTCGGTGAGCAGCATTGAGCAGGGCAGCGGACTGGTTCGTCAGGCGGGTACCACGATGGACGGCCTGATGGAGAAAGTCGAAAGCGTGGGCGTGCTGATCTCAGAAATCAGCTCTTCCAGCGATGAACAAAGTCGTGGAATTGCGCAGATCAACATCGCCATCAACCAGCTCGATAGCGCAACGCAGCAGAATGCGGCGCTGGTGGAAGAGGTGGCGGCGGCCGCGCAGTCCATGGAAGAACAAACCGTCCAGCTCGAAAACGTGGTTGGCAGCTTCAAGCTCTGACATCCAAAATAGCCGACTCGGCAGAGTCGGCTTTCTTATCTTTTGTGCCTGTCACTTAGCCTTTCCGCCAGAGCCCACTTCGCATTTCCCTCGTTCTAAAAATCCCTTCGCGCTACTCTATTTTTACTCAACAGTTAATCACCACAGATTCAGTAGTCATATTTCAGTTGTGCAGGTAATGACCAACGGCAGCGCTGTGCCAGCAGCGGATGTTGCTACATCACAATATGTTAATCAGCCGCAAGCAGCTCAATCAGTAAATGAAGGGAGTGAGTTATCAAAAGTTGTCGCCCGCCATCATCACCAGCGGGTGATGCTTAATTGTACGCCCTCTCAGTTACAATTTGTTCGGTCTGCAGTCTGTAATGTAAAAGCTAAATAATTTCGTTGATTGAAGTCCTTCTTATATAATCTAACGGTTTCTTTGTTTCTCGAAAATATAGTTTTGCAAGAGGAACGGGCTACTTTAGTATTGAGCATGTGTACTTCGTCGTAACGTAGACTATTGCTCGAAAAATATTTAACCCCACTGGTATTTATTAATAGTGCCTTACTGGGGGATATAGGGTAATAATAATCAACAAATTCACCTTCACTTCCTTCTGGATTCAGATTTATTACTGGTTGATCAGATGTAATGAAGTCAATACTGGATTTGTTCTCAAGCAGAATAACTTTTCGGCTGCTGTTCAAGGACATGTCATAAGAAAGGTTTGTTGCCATAAATGAACACATAAACCACCAGTTTCTATTGTAAAAATCCCTTAGACGATCCCGGATATGTGTTTGGCCAGGGATCTTATCTAGTGACAGAATTAATAATTGCTTCATTTTCTGTGTTCTGGAAAACTGATGCCCTAAGAAATAACAAAACTCATAGTAAGTACCTTTGTCATCTAAGGGCAGCAAGTTTCCTGTTTTTAATTCACTTAAAATTTTTATGGCGTTCGATTCTTGCTCGGACAAATAATTTTCGAAAGCATTGCTCTGTATAATATCTTGTAAGTTTATTCCAAGTTTTGCATTTAGAGCAGGTGATAATAAAGAGACCGTTTTCTGTGTTTCGAAAATCATATTCACAAAATTCCAATGAAGTTCTTTTAATGACTCATTGCATTTGTTTGTGAAGAGAGCTATGAGTTCTTTGTCACTTTCCTTCAACATACCCATTTTGTAGAAATCTTTTTCAAGTCCCAGACCTCTGATACTGTCAGATGCAATGTTAGATTTCTTTGTGATGTAGCAAATGTTGGTTCCATCAACTGTCCAATCCTGAAGGTAATGAGCCCATACGTAATGATGTTTGGTTTTCTTCTCAAGAATTTTCATTTGATTCCTTTCGATGATAACGATCGGGAGTGATTTATAAACCATGTTACTGCTTTTGTCTTCGGTAACTTAGAGGTCTACTGGGTTAACTTTTTGTTTTTTCCAATCACTGAGCCACGCGCATTATGACTCCATACCTTAGGGGGAAGCCTCCCGTTTATCCCAACCATTCCCTTTTAGAGATCCTCTGCGGTATGACTGAGGACGAGCTTCCGCTCCTCGCTCGGAGCAGACATGGCTATGCCTTGGTTTGCCGCTTCGTGCCAGAAACGATACTTAGATCCACTCACGAATGCGTGAACAATGTGTGATTAACGCAGCCCTGGCCGATTAAAGTGGTACGCACAGCCTCAATAAGCGGGGTATGAGGTTCGTGGCCTAAGAAAGCGATCAGTTTTGCATTGTCCATCTGTATTGCCTGTTCCCATAAATAGCGCATCTCCAGCATTTCATACAGTGTGGTGTTGAAAGGTGCCATCGCCGTGATGAGCCACCAGGGAAATGATTTTTCCTTCGCGTTAACCCCCGCAAGCTGCGCGACACGCTGTATGGCTCCGGTCATCGCCGTACCATCGGCGTCCCAGTGTCCCCGCATATGAAAGCAGGCAAAAGGGTCGAGTTGATCCCGACGTGCCAACAGCGCAGCCAGAGTGTCGGCGACATCCGGCAAGTAGGCCCACTGATGGCCTGTCCCGGCTTTGCCTGGGTTTTTAATTATCCGCGGGAGGTGCCCCGGTTTAATCAATCCCTGCGAAAACCAGTTGTTGCCTGCGTCAGGGCCAAAGAAGTCACCGGCCCGCAGAATCAGCACCTTTCCGCCACGCTGTGCGTAAGCGAACAAAGCCTTCTCCATTTGCGTCCGTATTGCCCCTTTTCTGGTGACAGGATTTTGGGGAGAGTCTTCGCGCAGGAGTGGAAAGGCGTCCGGGCCGTAGTTATAAACGGTGCCCGGGAGAACGATTAATGCACCATTTCGCTCTGCGGCATTGATTGTGTTCTGTAGCATGGGCAAAACCAGTTGTTCCCAGTTTCGATAACCTGGTGGATTAACAGCATGAACAATCACATCACACTCTGACGCGGCACTCGCAACCTGCTCAGCATTCAGCGCATCACCCTTTATCCACGTCATACTCTCGTGATCTTCATTCTGCGGGGCATTGCGGCGCAACGCATGAACGTCCCATTTTTCGCGGATGAGTTTACGGGCGATTTCACCACCGATTCCACCTGTTGCGCCCAGTATGAGTACCTTGTTATTGCTGTTCATTGTCTTACCTCTTCCGGATATCTGTTGACATCGTAGTGCCTGTGCAAGCTAAATGTAATTGCATGGCATCAGATAGCAGGTATGCATTTTTGTATGAACATAAATATTCCATGGGAATGGTATCGAACCTTCCTGGCAGTGATGAAGGAAGGTTCCCTGTCGGGAGCGGCACGCATGCTTTCCATCACCCAGCCCACAGCGGGGCGTCACGTAGCGGCACTGGAATCCGCCCTTGGTCTGGTTTTGTTTACACGTTCTCAGACTGGCCTGCAGGCCACGGATGCGGCGGTAGCGATTCAGGGACATGCGCAAGCGATGGAAAACACAGCCAGTATGATTGAGCGTTCGGCTGCCAGCTTCAGTGCCCACTCCGCGGGGTTACATGGCGTGGTTCGCGTATCTGCGAGCGAAATTATCGGCACCGAAGTACTGCCCCCCCTGATTGCACAAATTAAAGAAGATTATCCTCAACTTACCATTGAACTGGTACTGTCTAACCGAATACAGGATTTATTGAACCGGGAAGCGGATATTGCGGTACGCATGAGCACACCGGTGCAGGAACAACTGATTGCGCGTCGGTTGGGCAGTATTGAAATTGGTCTGCATGCCTCGCCGTCCTATCTGGCACACCACGCCGCACCGGAAAGTATTGACGAGTTGTTCACCCATACGCTTGTGGGCTTTGATAAAACGACGCCCTTTATTTTACAGGCACTGAAACACTTTCCTCAGTTAAATCGTGAACGCTTTACCGTGCGCACTGACAGTGATGTCGCGCAACTGCACCTTATCCGCGCAGGCGCGGGCATAGGGATGTGTCAGGTTCAACTGGCCGGTTTCCCTGTTCCGTTAGAGAGGTTGATGCCTGATTTCTTTGCGTTTCATCTCGACACCTGGCTGGTGATGCATGAGGACTTGCGGCACAGTAAGGCCTGTAAAACGGTGTTCGATATTCTCGCAGCAGGCTTACAGGCTTATATCAACAACGTAGGGACATGAAGACGGCCACCTCAACGGCAGCAGGTGACGGAATATCTGGGCAGGTAGGCAGAAATCGCATGTAAATACCCGCGACCTCAATTTGTCAGAAATGTCATTACTGTGAACCTTTTCAGAAGGCAGAATGTCTGCTCCTCGCGCATTGCTGCCGTTCAGATGGATCTGATCGCTGACCAGATGGCTTAAGAATGGGGGGGGGCGTTCACTGAACAATTCTGCAGGCGCTGAGACAGTGAGTTGGCGTTGAAGAGACTGGTGGTGAAGCGCGACGTTAAGGGCTGGTGAAAAAAATGCCGCTGGCGCGGCGTTATAATCATATCTGGTTGCGCAATCAGCTGGATCGTAAATTTTCAATTGCACTGTCGCTGAGCGTGAGCACCGATTTAACGCTGACGCTTATTCTGTCAATAATGGCCTGCCGGGGGCCAAGCCGCCACGCTTCACTGTTATAAAAAGATTCCTGAGAGGATTCCAGGTGGGAGAGGCTGTCATAAGCTCTGATTAGATAGTAAGCATCATCGTCATGGGCTGAAAGACCGAAAGAAACGATATCCATACCTGCTGAACGATGAAGCGGGGCACTCTCCTCGGTCATGATCCGGTGAAACTCTTTCCCGGTGCCGGGTTTGAGAGTGTATAGCAAAAATTCCACTGCTTTCATTTTCGATATCCTGTCCATTTTTTCATCATTGCGAACTAGTGCGCTCTGGGGCCGTAAAACCAGACTGGCACGGATTTCGTCCTGAGCATTTCCTACGAACCAAAGTGGGATAGCGCGGTTCATGCCGCGTTGATTATCACCGCTGGCAGCTAATTTAAAAATGTTTAAGCATGTGATCCAGAAACGCGCGTACCGCCGGATTGGAACGGCGACTTTCGTGCCAGACAGCCGAAATATTACGCCGCGCTACCGTAAAATCTGCGAGTACGGGAACTAACTTTTTATCCCTGACCAGGGATGCCACCATAAAATTCGACGCCATACCTATTCCGGCCCCGGCAGTCATTGCGGCTATGACGGCTTCGCTGGCATCAACAATCACCGTTGACGAAGGCACAATTTCAATCTCCCGCTCACCGACACGGAACGGCCAGCGAAAAAGTTGTCCTGTATTTTGGTAACGCAGATTAATCGTTTGGTGGCTGATTAAGTCATCAGGATGTTGCGGTGGAGCGCAACCGGCTAAATATTCAGGCGAGGCATAGCATCCTATCTGATACGGCGGGAGGCGACGCGCCAGCAGGTTTGAATCCGCGAGATCGCCAATCCGAATGGCAATATCAATATTCTCATCAACGATGTTTACCACCTGGTCGCTTAACCGTAAATCAATCGTCACTTTTGGGTGAAGCGCGCAAAATTGCGCAAGCACGGGGGCGATCATGTGGATACCCACCGGTAACGATGCCGCAATCCGCAATGTACCTGCCGGTTCCGCGCGCGCGCGTTTTGCTATCTGCTCGATCTCCTCGGCATCACGTAGCAATCGCAACGCCCGTTCATGCAGCTCGCGGCCTTCGGCCGTTAACACGAGCGAGCGTGTCGTTCGGGTGAATAACGTGACGCCGAGATGCTTCTCCAGCCGTTGAATACTTTTGCTGATGGCGGAAGGTGAAACGGAGAGCGCACGGGCAGCGGCACTGTAACTGCCCAGAGCGCCGGCACGAGCGAATGCGATGAGACCCGTGAGTCTTTCAAAACCGATTTGTTCCTTCATGGCACAATTAAAGCGAAATACAGCCACATTATCAATCGTGAATATTAGCCGTATGCTCTGTCACCTGAGTGTTTTTTAGCGTGAGACGGTAATGACTGAGATGATGAAAGCTGTACAGCTACATGCATTTGGTGGGCCAGATAACCTGCTTTATGAAGACGTTCCCCGGCCCCGGGTGGGAAACGACGAGGTTCTGGTTCATGTGCAAGCGGCCAGCCTTAACCCGCCAGACTGGTATCTGCGTGACGGGTATCGGGCACTTCCGCGTGAATGGTGGCCCGAACCCACTTTTCCGCTTATTTTGGGAACGGACATCTCAGGTGTTGTCGCGGCGGTCGGTAAATATGTTACCGGGTTCAGCATCGGGGATGAGGTCTATTCGATGGTGCGTTTTCCTGAAAAGGTGATGGAGGGCAGTGGCGCTTATGCAGAATATGTCAGTGTTCCTTCGTCAGAACTGGCGCTGAAACCGCAGGGAGTTGGGCATGTTCAGGCTGCCGGCGCCCCGATGTCACTGCTCACGGCCTGGCAGTTTCTTATCGAAACCGGGCATGACGCGCCGAATCCTTTCCAGTCTTTTCCACATAAAGCCGTTCCATTAAAAGGGCGAACCGTGTTGGTCAATGGTGCCGGCGGCGGCGTGGGACACCTTGCTGTTCAGCTTGCCCGCTGGAAAGGTGCGCAGGTCATCGCCGTGGCTTCCTCCCACAATGAAGCGCTTTTACGCGAGCTGGGGGCAGACGAGTTTATCGACTACACCAAAACCGCAGCCGAGAACGCAGTAAAAAATGTTGATCTCGTTTTTGATGCGGTGGGCGGCGCAACTATGGCGCGCTTTCTGCGTTGTATCAGACCTGGCGGCGCACTCTTTCTGGTTAATCCTTTGGGCTTTTCCGCACAACATGAGGCCGCGCAAAAAGCGGTGACGGTGTCATCCACGCAAGTGCGCTCCAGCGGTGCGCAATTAGCGCAAGCAGGCCGTCTTCTGGAAGAAGGTGTGGTTCGGGTGGTGATTGATAGCACCTATCCGCTCGCAATGGCATCTGCTGCCCACCAGCGCGCAGCAATGGGAAGGATTCAGGGCAAAATTGTGCTGACAAACTTTTGATAATAACGATCCTCGATCGGCCAGCCATGGCGATCGGGAATAGCAGATAAAAGGCGACGATATGCTCATCATTTGTGGCTATGTGAAGATCAACCCCTCTGATTTATCGCTTTTTATGGCCGATATGAAAGTGCTTGCTCAAACCGTGCGAAAACGTGCAGGAAACCTCTCGTATGACGTGGCCGTAGAGGATCACCTGGCGGGAAACGTGCTCATATTGGAACGCTGGAAAGATCAGGATGCGCTGACCGCGCATCTGGCCGCTCCCCACACCCGGGCATTTATCACCCGATGGCAGCAACGAATGACCGCCGAAATCCTGAAATATGATGCGCTTAACGAAAGAGGGCTACTGGATAGGGAATGACAATGTAAGGGCGAGGATATTTGACTAGCGGTTGTTCCCAAACGTTGCCGTTTTTTTGTGCGGGCAGGTTTCTCGCGGGCTCGTCATCTGTCCAACTGGCTGCGCCCGGTCGGGGCTTCTCACCCCCTGGTGGAGTGCGACAGGCGAAAAAAAAGCCCGCATCTGCCTGCGAGCTCTTCTTTGAATGATGGCGGTGAGGGGGGATTGATTCGCTGTGCTCACCCTACGGGCAGCCCATTCACGGCGTTCATAGTCTGTCCAACTGGCTGCGCCAGTTGTCGACCCCCGGTCAGGGCTTCTCATCCCCCCTTGTGGAGTGCGACAGGCGAAAGAAAAGCCCGCATTTGCCTGCGAGCTCTTCTTTGAATGATGGCGGTGAGGGGGGGATTGATTCGCTGCGCTCACCCTACGGGCAGCCCATTCACGGCGTTCATAGTCTGTCCAGCTGGCTGCGCCAGTTGTCGCCCCCTGGTCGGGGCTTCTCATCCCCCCTGGGGAGTGCGATATGCGAAAAAAAAAGCCCGCATTTGCATGCGAGCTCTTCTTTGAATGATGGCGGTGAGGGGGGGATTGATTCGCTGCGCTCACCCTACGGGTAGCCCATTCACGGCGTTCATGGTCTGTCCAACTGGCTGCGCCAGTTGTCGACCCCCGGTCGGGGCTTCTCACCCCCCTGGTGGAGTGCGACAGGCGAAAAAAAGCCCGCATTTGCATGCGAGCTCTTCTTCGAATGATGGCGGTGAGGGGGGGATTCGAACCCCCGATACGTTGCCGTATACACACTTTCCAGGCGTGCTCCTTCAGCCACTCGGACACCTCACCACATTGTCTTCCCGGTGTTACCGGGACGGGCGCTAATGTAGGGAAAACCCGGAACGCCGTCAATCCTCTTTTTCAATAAATTAGCGCGTTTAGACAAACTTCAAACAACCTGCTTCTTAAACGTTCTGAAATCGCTTTTTTTCTCGGCACGGCACTTTCTCCGCGAGGTATGAGAGAAATTTGTTATGCTGAGCGGCCTTCGCGAAAAAGCATAATTGTTCCGGAAAATAACCGGATACATCACATCAGGTTCTGGAGTTGATATGGAAATTATCTTTTATCACCCCTCATTCAATAACAATGACTGGATCCGCGCATTGCGGCAGGCGCTGCCGCAGGCAAATATCCGTGCGTGGACGCCGGGCGATAATGCCCATGCCGATTATGCGCTGGTCTGGCATCCACCGGTTGCGATGCTCAAAGGCCGACAATTAAAAGGCGTGTTTGCACTGGGGGCGGGAGTTGACTCGATTCTTAGCCAGTTGCAGGCTCATCCTGAGATGCTTCCCGAGTCTATTCCACTGTATCGCCTGGAGGATACCGGCATGGGGCTGCAAATGCAGGAGTATGCCGTGAGCCAGGTGCTGCACTGGTTCAGGCGCTTTGATGATTACCAGGCGCTAAAACTGCAGGCGAAATGGCAACCGCTGGATGAATACGAACGTGAAGACTTCACTATTGGCATCCTCGGCGCGGGTGTGCTCGGCACAAAAGTGGCCGAAAGTCTGCTCCAGTGGGGGTTCCCGCTGCGTAGCTGGAGTCGCAGCCGTAAAAACATGCCCGGCGTGACCAGCTTTGCGGGTGGCGAGGAGTTGCCCGACTTTCTTCATGGCACACGAGTGTTGATCAATCTGCTGCCGAACACCCCGGAAACGGCTGGCATTATTAACACTGCGTTGCTCAATCAACTGGCTGACAGCAGCTATGTAATAAATCTTGCGCGCGGTGTGCATGTTGTCGAGCGTGATTTGCTTGCTGCTTTGGAGAGCGGCAAGCTGAAAGGCGCCATGCTCGATGTCTTTAGTCAGGAGCCGCTCCCATCTGATAATCCGTTGTGGGCGCATCCACGTGTGGCGATGACGCCGCATATGGCGGCGACGACACGCCGCAGTGAAGCCGTGGCTTTTATTGCGCAGGCTATTCAGGCTATTGAGCGGGGCGAAGCGGTGAGCGGGCGGGTAGACAGAGCGCGTGGTTATTGACAGACGCCCGGCATCGCCGGGTTTTGTCATTAAACTCGCGAACGATAACTGCTATCCTTTGCAGAAATAACTACAGGAGTGAGTCATGTATCCCGTTGACCTGCATATGCATACCGTCGCCAGCACCCACGCTTACAGTACGCTTCACGATTATATTGCCGAGGCAAAACGCAAAGGGATTAAGCTCTTTGCCATTACCGACCACGGGCCGGATATGGCGGATGCGCCGCACTACTGGCACTTTGTGAATATGCGCATCTGGCCGCGGCTGGTCGATGGCGTGGGTATTTTGCGAGGTATCGAAGCCAATATTAAAAACACCGAGGGTGAAATCGACTGCACCGGACCGATGTTGACATCGCTGGATCTGATCATTGCAGGTTTCCATGAGCCGGTGTTTCCGCCGCAGGATAAAGCCACCCACACTCAGGCCATGATTGCGACTATCGCCAGCGGCAATGTCCATATTATTAGCCATCCCGGTAACCCGAAATTTGACATTGATATTCCGGCCGTTGCCGCTGCCGCCGCGAAATATGGCGTCGCGCTTGAAATTAACAATTCATCGTTTGTCCATTCGCGCAAAGGCAGCGAGGCGAATTGCCGCGCCGTGGCTGCCGCCGTGCGTGATGCCGGCGGCTGGGTGGCGCTGGGATCGGATTCTCACACCGCGTTTACGCTGGGCGATTTCAGTGAGTGCCGTAAGGTGCTGGATGACGTCGGTTTCCCGGAAGATCGTATTTTGAATGTCTCGCCGCGTCGTCTGCTGGATTTCCTCGAATCCCGCGGCATGGCACCAATTCCCGAATTTGCAGAACTTTAATACTGACTGGAACAACTGAATGAACGAATTTTCAATTCTCTGCCGTGTACTGGGCTCGCTGTTTTACCGCCAGCCGCAAGATCCTCTACTGGTGCCGCTCTATACCATGATCCGGGAGGGGAAACTGGCGGAAAGCTGGCCGCTGGAGCAGGATGAGCTGCTTGAACGGTTGCAGAAAAACTGTGATGCGCAGGCACTGGCGGCCGATTACAACGCGCTGTTTGTCGGGGAAGAGTGCCGCGTCTCGCCTTATCGCAGTGCCTGGGTGGAAGGTGCTACGGAAGCGGAAGTGCGTTCATTTTTGTCCAGTCGCGGCATGCCGTTAACCGATGCGCCAGCCGATCACATCGGCACGTTGCTGCTGGCGGCATCATGGCTGGAAGATCAGGCCGCAGAAGATGAAAGCGAAGCGCAGGAGACCTTATTCGCCGATTATATCCTGCCCTGGTGCGGCACCTTCTTTGGCAAAGTTGAAGCCCATGCGACAACGCCGTTCTGGCGCACCATGGCGCCACTGACACGCGATGCAATTGCCGCGATGTGGGATGAGTTGCAGGAAGAGCCAGAAGATTAATTGTGATTTTAATCACAATTAAAATGCAACTGAGATAGCTGGTTTTCAAATAGTGTGCGTATTGTCGCATATCCGGGGCGTGCATCTGCTATGATGCGCGCCATGAACATTCTCCTTTCTATCGCAATTACGACAGGCATTCTCTCCGGTATCTGGGGCTGGGTGGCTGTCGCTTTCGGTTTATTAAGCTGGGCCGGTTTTCTCGGCTGCACCGCCTATTTCGCGTGTCCGCAGGGCGGTGTGAAAGGGCTGCTTATTTCCGCCTGTACGGTGATGAGTGGCGTGGCCTGGGCGCAGGTCATGATTCATGGCGCAGCCCTGGCTCCGCATCTGGAGATCGTCGGCTATCTGATGACCGGGGTGGTGGCGTTTTTGATGTGTCTGCAGGCCCGGAACGTGCTGCTTTCTTTTGTACCGGGGACATTCATTGGCGCCTGCGCGACGTTTGCCGGGCAGGGCGACTGGCGGCTGGTTATCCCGTCGCTGGCGGTGGGGTTAGTGTTTGGCTATGCCATGAAAAACAGCGGGCTGTGGCTGGCTTCCCGCCGCGCGCAGCCGCTGCTCAAAGAGCAAGAAAAAGCGTGACCGCAAGTCACGCCTTTCTTTTTTCAGGACTCCGGCGGCACCGCCATTTCGCGGTATTTAGCCAGCACAGGATTATGGCGATCGGCGCCTTGTTGCAAATCCCACAGTCCCCGATCAATCCCGTCATTGATCAGCAAAATCACCCCCGTTTCAATCGCTGACATCAGGCAGAGCATGACCGGTTCGTTGGCGGTATAGCCAACTTCTCCTTCCAGCAACCGCTGGTAGTCGATAAAGCGAAATACCCCAGCCTGTACTTCATAGGAGAGGATGGTTTTGCTGGTGTTGACCGACGAGAGAATTTCCCCGGTCGTGACATTAATCACCCGCAAATTCACCGCAATTTGATCCAACTGATATTGTGTGTCTCCGCCGATGCCGAAATAACGCGCACCAATGCCGCCGGATTTTACATTGCTCTCGTAGCCAATAATGGACCCTTCAATCATGATATTCGCGGCAGTCAGCGAGGGAAGAGGAACGCGATTGTTGATGGCAACAGTCCCGTTTTCTTGCGCGGCGCGAATGATTTTTCGTTCATTTAGCAGATTCTGCAAACCCTGGCGTTCCAGCGGGACAAACCAGCGCGAATCTTTCAGCGCCGTCACCAGCATTGCGGTCGCGCTTTGCGGGACGGCGGTAGAAAAGTTACTTGCCGGGTAGGGTTTAAATTGCCCGGTTTCATCCTGGATGTTATACACCGAGACGAAAATTTTCCCGCTTGGCATCGGCAGATGCGTCAGGTCCTGGTAACTTTGCGCCCGCGGCAACAGCGTCGGCTTAGCGGCTTGTTTTGGCGGCGCAGTGAGGCAACCGCTTAATAAACACACGGCGAATAAAATAAATAGACGCGACATAGTTGTTGTCCTGTTAGACAGTGGCTTAAAAGTCCGTTGAACCGCTTTGCAATCCCGACACCTGAATCGTAGATGTCTTGCCGGTTTTTCTGTCGGTGACGTTTAATTGCAGTTGTCCGTCTTTGTTGGAAATATCCACGATAAAATCGCTGGTCACCATTCGCCCGGGTTTACCGGTATTAATATTGGTAAGTAATCCGCCCAATATTTGTGATTGTATTGCCTGGGTGAAATTATCCAGCGCGGAAGTGGTTTCCACGCCGTAATCCTTATAGCTGGGATCGGTATAAGAATTTTGTGCCTGGGCGCTATTTAATAAAAATGCACCGTTATTAGGATTACCGCCGAAATTAGGATTACGAAACTGGAATGTCATGGTTCCCGCCCAGCATGCAGGCGCGACAAGCAACAGCGCAAGCAGGGTATATATGCTTCGCATAATAGCCTCCGGAGATTTAACGTATTTTAGAATTCATCACTCGCCATATCGCCAACGCTCAGCAGCGCCTGGTTTATTTGCAGGTGATCGATCGCTTGCTGGGTTTGCGCCAACGCGATTTCAACATTTTTTTCAAAGTCGCGGTGCGTCGGGAAAAGAAACGTCTGGTATACGACACTCTGATTGACGATAATCGTTATCCAGCTTCCCCAACGGGCGCTAGGTCGTTCATTGATAGTTAAATTCCCTTTCCAGTTACTTTCCCATTTATCACTAAATGCACGATAAAAATCGTGTCCGACAGACGATACAGTGTGATCGGCTAACAGCCCGGGAACTTCGACTTCAACAGCCGATACGTTTACGCAGGCGATCAGCAAAGTGGCGGTTGCCAGACGATACCCATAGCGTTTCATAGCATTAACGCCTGAGATTATCGTTAGCCCAGGAGACGGCTTGCGTGCGGTTTTTTACCGCTATCTTCCTGAAAAGATTATAAAGATGCGTTTTAACTGTGTTTTCACTAATGAACAGCGAACGGGCTATTTCAATATTTGATGCGCCGATACGCAGCTTATTAAGGATCTCTTTTTCCCGGTGGGTGAGCAGTGCAGATTCAGTGCTGTAGTAACGATAATTCCCGGCATGAGTGATGAGATAACTCGCCAGTTTTTGCGAGAAATAGCACTCACCACGTTGTACGCCTTGTAAGCCATCGACCAGCTGACTTCTGTCCTCGGAAATGTAAAAGACACCCGTAATATTTGGCCAGTTTTCTACATCCTGGAATGGGTAATCAAGAGGGGTATTCATCAGCAATAGCTTAATATCACCATTTCGTTGTGACAGGATATTCTGCCATTGCTGAATCAGTTTTTTATCCGCATCCATCATGTCGAATAAGACGATGCTCAATGCGGGAATATCATCGAGAGGCCGTTGAATATTATGGAGCTTTCCGGGCAAAGAGAGCGCAAATTTTAAATGCTGGAGAAGCGCCGTTGCCTGTAATGAAGGTTTGGTTATTAATAATAAGACTGAAATAGCTGAACTATGGACTTCACTAAACATGATGAAACCCCGCGTATTTGTTTTTTGTTCATCAACTTCAACCCCCCGGTTATTCACCGGGGAAACCAGATGTACTATCGGATGCGCTATGCTGTGTTCAGGAATAAGTGATCAGCCCGTGCAAGGGAGAAATAATACAAAGTAATGAGTGCTGCGAATTCAATCTAACGCTTGCAAACCTTAAAGCAAGTGTGAATCATGTAACAGAATGTAAAATTAAATATTGAAATGTTATTTTGATGTTCAGGGAAGTAGATATGCAAAGGCAAAAGCAGGGCGGGTTACAAAAGAATATGGTGCGAGAATTTATATTAAGAACAATGACCTGACTTTTGTTGGCTTCAGGTTCGCCTTATTTTCACGTTTTGCTCTGGCCACGTATCCTGGGCATTGACGCTTATAACGCCGGGGTAATTATTTAAGAAAAATCATCTGATGCCGCCTCTGCTGCAAACGGGAGATAATTATTCTTCATGCTTTAGAATGACAGGGCTAATGAAAATCCAACTTGCTGGTGAGATATTTTCTTTTTATCCACGGCATACTCAGTTTTGCAACCAGGTATTAACAAATAAGTTTGGCGGTGACAGCATGAAGAACAAAATAGCCTTTATGATGTTAACCCTGCTGGGAATTCCGTGCCTTGTAACAGCAGCCGGATATGACCTGGCAAACCCGGAATATAATCTGGCGATTAATGAGTTAAGCTAGGCGCCTTATAATCAATCAGCCAATATTGATCAACATGGTGCGAGTAATAATGCGCATATTGATCAACGAGGTTCGAAATTATTAGGTGTTATTTCGCAAAATGGCGGAAACAATTCAGCGCAAATTAATCAGTCCGGAAGTTATAACCTTGCTTATATCGATCAGGCCGGTAGTGCCAATGATGCGAGTATTACGCAGGGGGCTTATGGTAATAGCGCGGTTATTATTCAGAAAGGCTCGGGCAACCGGGCAAATATCACGCAGTACGGTACGCAAAAAACGGCAGTAGTGGTGCAACGACAGTCGCAAATGGCTATTCGCGTTATTCAACGTTGAAAGTCCTGCGGCTTTAATCTCAATCCAACGGGGGTTTACCATGAAACTTTTCCAAGTGGCAGCATTCGCAGCGATCGTTGTTTCAGCAGGCGCATTTGCAGGTAGTGTCCCGCAGTATGGCAATGGCGGCGGTCATGGCGGTGGCAGCAATGGTCCAAATTCTGAACTGAGCATTTATCAATATGGCAGCGCCAACGCCGCCCTTGCTCTGCAAAGCGATGCACGTGAATCTGACCTGACTATCCATCAGTATGGTTCCGCCAACGCCGCCGATGTGGGCCAGGGTTCAGATGCCAGCTCTATCGATCTGGTCCAGAACGGGGCGCAAAACAATGCCACTATCGATCAGTGGAATGGCCGCAACTCTGATATTTCTGTGAGCCAGTATGGTGTGGGTAACGGCGCGCTGGTTAACCAGACTGCATCGGGCTCGAGTGTCACTGTTCAGCAAACCGGTTACGGTAACCACGCTACCGCGAATCAGTACTGATCCCCCGGGCAGGAATAAACAGGGCTGCGGCCCTGTTTTTTTTGGGAGGCGCTATGCATACCTTATTATTGCTGGCGGCATTATCCAGCCAGATCACGTTCAATACCACCCGCGAGGGCGACAATTACACCATTACTCCGCTGGTGCAGGTTACGCAGGATTGTGTTTGCCAGGTGCAGATTATTACCGAGCGCGAAGGTGCTGCGGGGGTGAGCCAAAGCCGGCAACGAAACACAATGACTCTCCCGGCGAATCAAACAACCGCAATTTCGCGCATTCATTTGAATATTTCCGCGCACGATAACGTCAAAATTCTCGTCACGGTATCTGATGGTCAGTCGCTCCATCTCTCCCGGCAGTGGCCCGCCGAATAATAATTTACTTAATCCAGGATACGGCGAACATATTCCTCATCTGAATGCTAATTTTAATTAAGGAACGCGCTAACGGTGCCGATATTTAACTTACCAATAGCCGAAGCTCAACCGCCAGGGATGAGTGATTTACGAGGTGTTTATGCGTCTGTTTCAAGCGTTCGTGTTCCCTGTTGCCTGCTTTTTTATGATGTCATCCGCCTATGCCGGAACCCAGCAGGGAGGAGGGGCGATCCATTTTCGTGGTGCCATCGTTGAAGGCGGCTGCGAAACTCGCGCTCAGAACCAAAATCTGCAGCTTTCGTGTTTGCAAAACAATCAAATGCAGACCCGGCAAATCCATGTCAACGAGGCAACCGGGCAATCACTCTCTTCGCCGGTTGCGCAAGTCCAGATGCGCTATCTCGATGAGCAGCAATCCCGCGCCGAGGTTACCATCACCTATAACTGATGATTTTGAATATGTTGCCCTTGCTATTTCCGGATACACTTAACGGTGTTAACGGGTTACTGGCCGGATAGGGGGCAAAAATGCAACCACGTATGCAGGTGCTTCAGGGGGATATCACCACGCTTGAAGTGGATGTGATTGTGAATGCAGCAAACTCATCATTGCTTGGCGGCGGCGGTGTGGATGGCGCGATTCATCGTGCCGCCGGGCCTGCTTTGCTCGATGCGTGCCGGCAGGTACGTCAGCAGCAGGGCGAGTGTCCGCCAGGCCATGCGGTGATCACGGCGGCAGGAAATTTAAAGGCGAAAGCGGTGATCCATACCGTTGGGCCGGTCTGGCGTGGCGGAGAAGAGAATGAAGCGCGCTTACTGGAGGATGCATACCGCAATAGCCTTCAACTGGCGGAAGCCAATAGTTACACGAGCATTGCTTTTCCCGCTATCAGTACCGGCGTGTATGGTTACCCAAAAGCCGCGGCGGCCGAAATCGCCGTTAATACCGTCGCTGCGCACCTTATACGCCGGCCTCAACTCCAGCAGGTGATCTTTGTTTGTTTCGATGACGAAATGACGCAGCTTTACCAGCGCTTACTGACTCAGCACATCCAATAAGGCGCGGCTGCTCTGCGGGCAGGGCAGCCGGAAACCTTATCTGGCGTGAGCATGACGCTTCGCGTCGTTTTGCTGCGGCTTGCCGGAAAAAAGGAAGCGTAGCAGCGGAATGCGCAGATGGATTTCATACAGCAGCACCGCAATGCCAATGACGAAGACCAGTCCGGCAAGAAAACCAAGGAGATTGGACTGGATATGCGGTGTGATCCACGCGCCAAATAGCAACGTTAGCGGATGGTGTACCAAATAGATAAATAGGGATGCGTTCACGAAATAACTCACACGCGCTGACTGGAAGTTCAGCAATTTATGGCCCAATGAAAAGACGACATTGACCATCCACAGCCCCAGCGGCATGGTGATAACCGCCTCGGTTTCGTACATCCAGCCATCACCACTGCCATAGCGCTGGTTAAGCAAATAAGCACCAAAGGCCAGCGCTGAGCCGAGCATGCACCATGGCGAAGGCGTGGTGAAAAGTGATTTCAGGCGCGAGTTAATGAATGCCAGCGCACCAAGAATGAAGAACGGAATGTAGAACAACGTCTGCATGACCGCAAAATTAAACAGCGCGTCACGTAATATATCCGGATAGATCATCAACACAATTCGACGCAACGCAGCCCATGCGATACCTAACAGCAGGAACCAAAGCGACAGTTTCGCCAACGAAATATTGCCAGCCAGCCGGTTAGCGCTATTTTTTAGTTTTTTAAACAGCACCATGCTGATCGTTGTTAATACCACAAGGACTAATAAAAACCATAAATGGGAGATGAGTTCCCATGACAGCGTGTTGAATTTGTCATAAGTCGATAGGGTGTGCCATTCGGCTGTTTTATCTTTCACATATTGCAACATAATAAATTGCGGCAGCGTCAGCAGCGGGATCGCGGTGAGCATTGGAATGCCGACGCGCTCAACGCGCAGCTTCCACCAGCGCTTAAGCGGATAGCGCAAATACAACATGTATGAAAAATAACCGGAAATGACAAAAAACACCTGCATACGGAACGCATGTATGGCGTCATTGAACAGCGTTAGCCACCATGAAGGATAGGCGCTGTTCACGTGCCACATATGGCTGGAGTAGATCAGCGAAATATGAAATGGGATCCCAAGCAGCATCAACCACGCGCGTATGGAATCAAGGAAATATTCTCGTTGTGCGGGGGTTTTGGTCATATCACTCCGTACATTCTCAGACTTTTCGTCTTATCCATAAGACAAATAATGATTACATTCGCAACCAACCCTACACTATGACCGATAACCTGTCTCCAGGATAAGCCTGCAAAACGATAAAGGGTTAGTTTCATTTGCTTATTCAATGAGCCTGCATGGAGAACAATGCGGGGATTCAGTTGTCGGATAGCCTGAGTTTCCATTAAAATGGATCGGATCGATTTAAGCACACAAAGGGGGAAGTGCTTAGTTATTATGAAACCTAAATTACGAATGATGAAAATGCGTTGGGTAGGTGCTGCTGTTCTGTTGTCACTTTATACGTCATCAGGCTGGGCCTTTTCTATTGATGATGTCGCAAAACAGGCACAATCACTGGCCGGTAAAGGCTACGAAGCACCCAAGACCAATTTGCCCTCTGTGTTCCGTGAGATGAAATACGCGGACTATCAGCAGATCCAGTTTAACCATGACAAAGCCTACTGGAACGCGATCAACACCCCATTTAAGCTTGAGTTTTATCACCAGGGTATGTACTTCGACACGCCAGTGACCATCAACGAAGTGACTACCACTGCCGTACGTAAAATCAAATACAGCCCGGATTACTTCAATTTCGGCAACGTCCAGCACGATAAAGACACGGTCAAAGACCTCGGTTTCGCCGGTTTCAAAGTTCTGTACCCCATCAATAATAAAGATAAAAACGATGAAATCGTCAGCATGCTGGGCGCAAGCTACTTCCGCGTGATTGGTGCGGGGCAGGTGTATGGCCTTTCCGCTCGCGGTCTCGCCATTGACACCGCACTGCCATCTGGCGAAGAGTTCCCGCGTTTTCGTGAGTTCTGGATTGAGCGTCCAAAACCAACTGACAAACGCCTGACCATTTACGCGCTGCTAGACTCACCGCGTGCAACCGGCGCATACCGTTTTGTGATTATTCCAGGCCGCGACACCGTAGTGGATGTGCAGTCCAAAGTTTACCTGCGCGACAAAGTGGGCAAACTCGGTGTTGCGCCGCTGACCAGTATGTTCCTGTTTGGGCCGACGCAACCCTCTCCTGCGACCAACTATCGCCCGGAATTGCATGATTCTAACGGGTTATCGATGCTGGCAGGCAACGGCGAGTGGATTTGGCGTCCACTGAATAACCCGAAACATCTTGCTGTGAGCAGCTATGCGATGGAAAACCCGCAGGGCTTTGGTCTGCTGCAGCGTGGTCGTCAGTTCTCCCGTTTTGAAGATATCGATGACCGCTACGATCTGCGCCCGAGCGCGTGGGTAACGCCGAAAGGCGAGTGGGGCAAAGGCAAAGTCGAACTGGTTGAAATCCCGACCAACGATGAAACTAACGATAACATCGTCGCTTACTGGACCCCGGATCAACTGCCGGATCCGGGTAAAGAGATGAACTTCAAATACACCATCACCTTTAGCCGTGACGAAGACAAGCTGCATGCGCCAGACAATGCGTGGGTATTGCAGACGCGTCGCTCCACAGGGGATGTGAAACAGTCAAATCTTATCCGTCAACCTGACGGAACTATCGCGTTTGTGGTGGATTTCACCGGCCAGGATATGAAAAAACTGCCGAAGGATACCCCAGTAACCGCGCAAGCCAGCATTGGCGATAACGGTGAGATTGTGGAAAACACCGTTCGCTATAATCCGGTTACGCAAGGTTGGCGTTTGATGTTGCGCGTGAAAGTCAAAGATCCGAAGAAAACCACGGATATGCGCGCGGCGCTGGTCAACGCCGACCAGAACCTGAGTGAAACCTGGAGCTATCAGCTACCTGCCAATGAATAAGACAACTGAGTATATCGACATGCTGCCGCTTTCCGCATCGGAAAAAGCGGCGCTGCCGACAGAGAGCATTCGCAGCGTGCATGAGGCGCTGGATAAAGAGCATACGAGCTGGACGCGTGAAGATGATACGCCGCTGGGTTCTGTGAAAGCACGTCTGGAACATAGCTGGCCGGATTCGCTCGCTGAAGGGCAATTGATCAAAGACGATGAAGGGCGTGCACAGCTTCAGGCGATGCCGAAAGCCAAACGCTCTTCGATGTTCCCCGATCCGTGGCGCACGAACCCGATTGGCCGTTTTTGGGATCGTCTGCGCGGGCGCGAAGTTGCGCCCCGTTACCTTGCGCGTTTGACCAAAGAGGAGCAAGCACACGAGCAGAAATGGCGTACCGTTGGTTCTATCCGCCGCTACATCCTGCTGGTGCTGACGCTGGCGCAAACCGTCGTCGCCACCTGGTATATGAAAACCATTCTGCCTTATCAGGGCTGGGCGCTTATCAACCCAACGGATATGGCGGGCCAGGATCTGTGGGTTTCCTTTATGCAGCTCCTGCCGTATGTGCTGCAAACCGGTATCTTGATCCTGTTCGCGGTGCTGTTCTGCTGGGTTTCCGCCGGGTTCTGGACTGCGTTGATGGGCTTCCTGCAACTGTTGATTGGCCGCGATAAATACAGCATTTCGGCCTCGACGGTGGGCGATGAACCGCTAAACCCGGAACATCGCACGGCGCTGATTATGCCTATCTGTAACGAAGACGTGGATCGAGTGTTCGCGGGCTTGCGCGCAACCTGGGAATCTGTGAAAGCCACTGGCAACGCGGCGCACTTCGACGTCTATATTCTGAGCGACAGCTACAACCCGGATATCTGCGTAGCCGAGCAGAAAGCCTGGATGGAACTGATTGCGGAAGTGCAGGGCGAAGGGCAGATTTTCTACCGTCGCCGCCGCCGTCGCGTAAAACGCAAAAGCGGTAATATCGATGACTTCTGCCGCCGCTGGGGCAGCCAGTACAGCTACATGGTGGTGCTGGATGCGGACTCCGTGATGAGCGGCGAGTGTCTGACCGGGCTGGTACGCCTGATGGAAGCGAACCCGAATGCCGGGATCATCCAGTCGTCTCCGAAAGCGTCCGGGATGGATACGCTCTATGCGCGTTGTCAGCAGTTTGCGACCCGCGTTTACGGGCCGTTGTTCACTGCGGGCTTGCACTTCTGGCAGTTGGGTGAATCCCACTACTGGGGGCATAACGCGATTATCCGCGTGAAACCGTTTATTGAGCACTGCGCGCTGGCACCGCTGCCGGGTGAAGGTTCGTTTGCCGGTTCGATTCTGTCCCACGACTTTGTCGAAGCCGCGCTGATGCGCCGTGCCGGTTGGGGGGTGTGGATTGCTTACGATCTGCCAGGCTCATATGAAGAGCTGCCGCCGAACCTGCTCGATGAGCTGAAGCGCGACCGCCGCTGGTGTCACGGCAACCTGATGAACTTCCGCCTGTTCCTGGTAAAAGGTATGCACCCGGTTCACCGCGCAGTGTTCCTCACCGGTGTGATGTCCTATCTCTCGGCGCCGCTGTGGTTTATGTTCCTTGCGCTTTCCACGGCCTTGCAGGTGGTGCATGCGCTGACGGAGCCGCAATATTTCCTGCAGCCGCGCCAGTTGTTCCCGGTGTGGCCGCAGTGGCGTCCGGAGCTGGCTATTGCGCTTTTCGCTTCGACAATGGTCCTGCTGTTCCTGCCGAAGCTACTGAGTATCATCCTGGTGTGGTGCAAGGGGCCGAAAGAGTACGGTGGTTTCATTCGCGTAACGATTTCCCTGCTGCTGGAAGTGCTGTTCTCGGTGCTGCTTGCGCCGGTGCGTATGCTGTTCCACACCGTGTTTGTGGTCAGCGCGTTCCTTGGCTGGGAAGTGGTATGGAACTCGCCGCAGCGTGACGATGACTCCACGCCGTGGGGTGAAGCCTTTATGCGCCACGGTTCTCAGCTGCTGCTGGGGCTGGTATGGGCAGTAGGGATGGCATGGCTTGATCTCCGCTTCCTGTTCTGGCTGGCACCGATTGTCTTCTCGCTGATCCTGTCGCCGTTCGTGTCGGTTATCTCCAGCCGGTCTACCGTCGGACTGCGTACCAAACGCTGGAAACTGTTCCTGATCCCGGAAGAGTACTCTCCGCCGCAGGTACTGGTGAACACGGATAAATATCTGGAGCTGAACCGCTCGCGCAGCCTGGATGATGGCTTTATGCATGCGGTGTTTAACCCGTCATTCAACGCGCTGGCAACGGCGATGGCAACGGCTCGCCACCGCGCAAGCCACGTGCTGGAAATTGCCCGCGATCGCCATGTTGAGCAGGCGCTGAATGAAACACCAGAGAAGCTGAACCGCGACCGTCGCCTGGTGCTGCTGAGCGACCCGGTCACACTAGCGCGTATGCACTATCGCTTGTGGGCGGCGCCGGAGAAATATCTGTCGTGGGCGAGCTACTATGAAACGCTGAAGCTTAACCCGCTGGCGTTGAAGGCAAAGTAAGCCGACATTAAGGAAAATACCGGCCTGAGAGCCGGTATTTTTTTATCTGTATCAGATAAGAAGAGGTTGTCTGTGAGAGTAATTTTGGTAGTCGTCATGGCGTGTCTGCTAAGCGGTTGCGGCAGCATCGTCAGTCGGACAATTCCTGGCCAGGGACACGGTAATCAGTATTACCCCGGCGTTAAGTGGGATGTCCGCGACTCCGCGTGGCGCTACATTACCGTACTTGATTTACCTTTCTCACTGGTGTTTGACACACTTTTGTTACCGCTGGATGCTCATCACGGCCCTTACGAGTAATCAGCGCTCGTCCCACTCGTCAGCGGCTGTCTGTCCCTCTTCGGTATCCAGCGGTGGTTCCAGCTGGAATTCACCCTCGTCCCATTCATGCAGCGTATTCTCTTCCTGCCACTCCTGGCTTATCTCGATCTCATCGAAATCGCCGTCAAAGACACTTTGTGCGGCTTCACCGCTGAAAAGAGGCAAGCATTCGCCAGGCTCTTCTTCATCCGCAAAAAACTCAGCGCGCCACGCGATATCGCCATCCTGAAGAACATACTTTTGCACATTGAATTGCTGCACGCTGATTTCTTCTTCATCAAGATCCGGGTTGTCGGCAATAAATAATTCCCGCGCGGCATCAATTGCTTCCGACAGTGTTGAGTAATACTCCAGTTCAGTTTCGGCCATATCATCGCTCCTGAGATAACAGTAAAAAAGGTATGCACAAACCTATAGACGCTGGCTTTGCGAGCGTCAAATTTGTCATAAATAAATCAGCGATTTCATGGCATAACGAGAAAGGTGTCGTGCTGAATAACAGTACATCTGCGGGAGCCGTGACGAATGTTTGTGACTGCGTTTTATGTTTAACGTGTTGCAAGATAAAGATGGTCAGTCATGCCAGTTATTCCGCTTTTCGGTTTTGATTAATTCGGGAAATACGCACGAAACAGCGTCGCTTTTTATGTGCGAGTCAGCATGGATGTGAGGTAAATATCTATTATATCGGGTGGGCGATCACGCTTTACGCTACTGCTGGCGTTGAACGCTGCGGGTTGCCTCGGTCCTGGCCCGGCGGGCAGGGCGCTGCAAACTGCACCATGAATAAATGGCATTAAACAGAACGACGCCCGCCGTCACGCAAAACACCGCACGAAAACCGTAGCTGGCCGAGACCGCCGCACCCATCAGCGGGCCGGTAACATTACCAATATCGCGAAATGACTGGTTGTAACTGAATATACGTCCGGCAATTTGACTGGTGGAGTTGTAGACCAGCAACGTTTGCACCGCAGGGAGCAAGGCGCCGTCTGCAGCGCCGAGCAGGAAGCGCAAAATGCCCAGTTGCCATGGCGTTTGCACCATTGACATTGGCAGCAGTAGCAAGACGGAGATTATCAATGCCGCGACGAGGATTTTCTCCGGGCCGATTTTGTCGCCCAATTTACCCAGACGAGGTGCGCTAAGCAGTGCCGCGACGCCAGGCACGGAGGCAATCATGCCGCTGATAAAGGCAATGTTGCTGACATTACCGGCAAGATCGCGCACATAGAGTGTCAGAATCGGCGCAATAGAGCCCGTCGCTACCTGGATAATCATGGTGGTGATGAACAGGCTCAACACCAGTTTGGGGCTTTTTAGCGAGGCGAAAACCTCTTTGAAGTGCAACATCTCGCGTTTTGCCACCGGGGTGAAATTTTCGCGGATGCAAAGTAGCGTGAGCAGAAAGCAGATAAAAAGCACAGAAGCGGTAATAAAAAAGACCATCCGCAAACCCCAGCTATCGGCCAGCAAACCACCGGCCAGCGGGCCAAGCAGCGCGCCGCTGACGCCTCCCGTTGAGAGCGTCCCCAGCGCCCAGCCGCTTTTATTGCGCGGCATTTGCGTGGCGATCAGGGCATTTGCGTTGGGGATAAAACCGCCCAGCAAACCGAGCAACGCCCGCAGCACAAGGAGCTGCCAGACATTTTGTGCGATGCCCATTAACGCCATAACAATCGCCATGCCGAGCGCGGAACGCAGTAGCATGATTTTGCGTCCTTTACGGTCGGCAAGACCACCCCAGAAGGGAGAAGCGATGGCAGAGAACAGGAAGGTGATGCTAAAGACTAAACCGGACCACATATTGAGCGCACCGGGATCGGTGATGCCAAGCTGCTCGACATAGAGGGGGATAAAGGGCATCACCAGGCTAAACGCTGCGCCAGTGAGAAAACAGCCAAACCAGGCAACGGTGAGATTGCGCTTCCAGTTTATTGGGGCATCAGAGTGAGACATAACCGTCCATAACAGCACACATTAAGAATAGTCGATAGTAAGCATGCTAATTATGCGCCCGGGTTATGATTGCCGCAATGCGCTGACGCAGGTTTGTATGACAAAAAAAGAGCCTGCATTTGCAGGCTCTTTATCGATTCAGTAGCGAGAGGGGACGCCTTCCGGGCGCGTTTTGAAGCGGCGATGCAGCCACATATATTGCTCTGGCGCCATCATAATGCAGCGCTCAACCACTTTGTTCATCCATGCTGCGGTGGTTTCTGCGTCATCGAGCGGAGGAGAGCATTCCGGTTCGAGAATAATCAGTTCATACCCTTTACCGTCCGGTTTACGGCGTGGAACAAAAGGTACGATACAGGCCTGGGACATGCGGGCCAGCATCCAGGTTCCTGACGTGGAAGCCGCATCTTTAACGGCAAAGAAAGGGGCGAAAACGCTGGCGCGCGGGCCGTAGTCATGATCGGGCGCATACCAAACGACATCACCCGCTTTCAGGGCGCGGATCATGCCTTTGAGATCTTTACGGTCGATCATGCTTTTATTGGAACGCATGCGGCCCCAGGTTTGCAGCAGATCAATAACCGGGTTGTCGTTCGGGCGATAGACACCAATACCTGGCTCGTTCAGACCAAACATGCGGGCACCGATCTCCAGCGTCAAAAAATGGACGCCGATCAGCAAAATTCCTCGCCCCTGCGCCTGCACACTTCTGACATGTTCAAAATCGATAACGTCCATCCAGCGTGACATTCGGCGATCGGACCAGAACCAGGCCATGCCGGTTTCCATCAAACCCATGCCAACCGACTCAAAATTTTTCGCGACCATTTTCTGCCGCTCTGTTTCGCTCATGTGCGGAAAGCAGAGTTCGAGATTGCGCTGCGCAATACGCGCGCGACGTTTCATCAGGCGCTGAGCCAGGTGGCCAATGCCGCAGCCGAGGCGGTAAATCACGGGATAGGGGAGTTGAACAACTAACCACAGCATGCCGACCCCGAACCAGAGAGCCCAGTAGCGCGGGTGCAGCAGCGATGCCGTAAACTTGGGTAAATGCGTCATGACTGTCCTGTTTGAAGCAACAATTCCCTGTATTCTCGCATTTTTTCGGAATTAACCAAAACCATGGCGCACAGAATGCCTGTTTTGTCAGGAATTGTTGCGTCGTAATCGTTAGAATGAGAGAAAATGTAGCGCAAAATGTGTGGATGTAAATTATCAGTATTTGCTTTATGATGCCGCCGTTTTTTCACCCCTAACTTTGCAGGACACGTACACCATGCCAGTGTTACACAACCGCATCTCCAATGATGAACTGAAGGCGCGGATGCTCGCGGAAACGGAACCGCGCGTTACCGTCTCGTTCTATAAATATTTCTCGATTATTAATCCGCAAGCCACGCGCGACGCGCTCTACCAGGCTTTTAGCCAGTTGAACGTGTTTGGCCGTATTTACCTTGCCCATGAAGGCATCAATGCGCAAATCAGCGTGCCACAAAGTAAATTCGATACCTTTCGCCAGACGCTTTATGCGTTCGATCCGGCGCTCGACGGCCTGCGTTTAAATATCGCGATTGATGATGACGGTAAATCCTTCTGGGTGCTGCGCATGAAAGTCCGCGACAGGATTGTTGCCGACGGTATCGAAGATGAGAGTTTTGACGCCAGCGATGTGGGGGATTATCTGAAAGCGGCGGAAGTGAATGCCATGCTCGACGATCCTGATGCGGTGTTCATTGATATGCGCAATCACTACGAATACGAAGTCGGACATTTCGCTGGTGCGCTGGAGATCCCGGCGGATACGTTCCGCGAGCAGCTACCGAAAGCGGTCGAAATGATGCAGGAACATAAAGATAAGAAAATCGTTATGTACTGCACCGGCGGTATTCGCTGCGAGAAAGCGAGTGCCTGGATGAAGCATAACGGCTTCACTAAAGTGTGGCATATCGAAGGCGGCATTATCGAATATGCGCGCCGCGCGCGCGAACAGGGCTTACCGGTGCGTTTTATCGGTAAAAACTTTGTATTTGATGAGCGTATGGGCGAGCGCATTTCCGATGACGTTATTGCTCATTGCCATCAGTGCGGCACTCCCTGCGATTCCCATACCAATTGTCGCAATGACGGCTGCCATTTGCTGTTTATTCAGTGTCCGGCCTGCGCTGAGAAATTTAATGGTTGCTGCAGTGAGCTGTGCAAAGAAGAGAGCGAACTGCCGGAAGAAGAGCAGCGTAAACGTCGCGCCGGGCGAGAGAATGGCAACAAAATCTTTAACAAATCCCGTGGTCGTCTGAATACCAAACTGGGCATTCCGGATCCGGAATAAACCCTGGGGAGAGGGTTGCCCCTCTCCCGCAATCTTACTTCTGACGCACGCCTTCCACGGAAATAATCAGTTCAACGTCCTGTGACGCCGGACCCAGATCGGTGGTGATGTTAAAATCTTTCAGCTTAATTTTGCCGGAAGCTTCAAAGCCTGCGCGCACGCCGCCCCACGGATCATCGCCCTGGCCCATCAGTTTCGCCGCCAGCACTACCGGTTTGGTGACGCCATTCAGCGTCAGATTGCCGGTAATATCCAGCCCGTCACCCGCTTTTTTCACCTCGGTTGAAGTAAAGGTTGCCTGCGGGAATTTGGCGACATTCAGGAATTCAGCACTGCGTAAGTGTTTATCACGCTCGGCGTGGTTGGTATCGACACTGTTGGTGTTAATGGTCACGTTCACTTTGTCTGAGGCCGGGTTGGCTTCGTCGAAGCTAAACGTCCCGTCGAAATCTTTAAACGTGCCATAGAGCCAGCTATAGCCGAGGTGCTGGATACGAAAATTAACGAAGGCGTGTTGACCCTCTTTATCAATTTTGTAGTCCGCAGCGATAGCAGAACCCGTGGTGAACAGCAGCGAAGCGAGAGCGAGTCCCGGCAGGATTTTCTTCATATTATGCTCCAGAGTCAGGCGACGATTTTCCCAGCATGCGCTTGAGAGTGACGTCTTTATCGATGAAATGGTGTTTAATCGCGGCAAGGCCATGTAATACGGACAGCACAACCACTGTCCATGCCAGCCAGAGGTGAATATTTCCGGCAAGATCGGCTTGTGATCCGGCATCGGCAAGCGTTGCGGGGATCTCGAACAGGCCGAAAACGTTGATGGGTTTACCGTCGGCCGTGGAGATCAGATAGCCGCTGAAAAGAATGCCGAACAACAGCAAATAGAGCGCGATATGAACAAGCACGGCGCTGATATGCGTCAGACGTGAATAGCTGGCGAGCGGCTTTGGCGGCGGGGAAAGAAAACGCCACACTACCCGGAACACGAGGCCGAGCATGAGCAAAATGCCGATGCTCTTATGGAGCTCAGGCGCTTTATGATACCAGCCGTCGTAATAGCTCAGCGTCACCATCCACAGACCCAACGCGAACATACCATAAACCACAATGGCCACCAGCCAGTGCAGAACAATAGAAACGGCGCCGTAGCGCTCAGGTGAATTGCGTAATGGCATAATTGTTAATCTGAGTTAATAACTGGTTAAATTAAAATGGCGGGAGAGAAACAATATTGCAACTCAAAATTACGCTATTGAATCGTTATTTTTTCTATATCATCGTTTTTGAATGACTTTGCTGGATAACATTCAGCACATTAGGTGGACTGTGGTGTAAGTCCTCAATTTATTGAGGTTTTGCTGCGGAGATGATGTTTAAATATTCTGCCCTGACAATATATTTTTATAAGTATATGTCAATTTTTGTCAGTGTTTATCAAGATGCCCATACGATATAGATAATATCGATCAGTGCGATCAGTAACCACAGCGCAATATAAAGCATCAAATGTTCACGCACGTTATTTATTAAGTAATGAAACAGACGGCGCATATTCTCTCCGTAAAAATGCAATAAGCGACCCCGAACGAGGCCGCTGAAAGGTTACCCGGTAAAACGGGAAAGTGAGAAAGGTTGTAAATCAAAATGCGAACGTTTGCCGTGGGCAAATTCACAGGCAATTTCGCCCAGCACTGGCGCAAATTTGAAACCGTGTCCGCTAAGACCAGTGACAATCAGCGTGTCCGGGGATCCCGGCAGCGTATCAATAATAAAGTCTTCATCCGGTGAGTTATCGTAGGTGCAGGATGCACCGTACAAGCACCCACCGATGCCGGGCAGAAACTGGCGCAGGAAAGCGAAACATTCGGAGCCATCTCCCCGCTCTTCGCCAAACGGCTTACGCTGCTGCGCGTCGCTGATAAGCTGCCCGCCGTTGTGACGACCAATTTTTAATTCATTGTCTTCCGCCGGGAAGCCGTAATACTGGTCGCCATTGGGCATTTCACCGGTAAACGCCGGGAATTTGTTTTTGGTGCTGTAACGGCCATCGGCCTGGAACCATGCAAAAACTTTGCGGACCGGTTGTATCGGCAATTCAGGCAGCAGTTTTTGCACCCACGTCCCCGCGCTGACAAGAACTTTTTTGCCGTGGAATGTCCCTTCCCGGGTATCGATGCTGATACCGTCTTCATGATGATGTAGCGCGGTGACCGGGCAATTGAAGAGCTGAGCGCAGCCCGCCTCTTTGGCAAGACGGATCCAGGTCTTTACCGCCAGTTCGCTACGCAGCACACCGGAGTCGGCTTCAAACAGGCCGATGTAATCGTCGGGTACCCGGATTTCCGGCCAGCGAGCCATCAGTGACGGGGCATCGAGTTTTTCGACGGCCAGCTGCCACTGCGCTGCGCTTTGCGCGACGTTAGCCAAAAAAGTGGAATCAGCCGGACCAATATTGATAACGCCTGTACGGTCAAATACCGCTTCGCCGCTTTCCGCCGCTAGTTGCTCCCACAACTGCTGCGCGCGCAACACCAGCGGAACATATTTCTCGCCTTCGCCGTAAGCGTGGCGAATTAAACGCGTATCACCGTGGTGGCTGCCTTCCTGATGGGGCGGCAGGTGAGCGTCGGTCATCAGCACATTCAGCCCGCTTTGCGTGGCGTAATAGCCTGCCGCTGCGCCGACAGAGCCGCTGCCAATAATAATGAGATCGTATTTCATGGTGGTGTTCTCCAGGCAAATGCGTGTTCAGGAGGGTAATTAACCTGGGAACGTTATACAAGGACAGAAATAAGAAAGGCACCACAAGGGTGCCTGTTGAGTCTATATAGCGCATTATCACTAATGCCTGCGATACTCATCTTCCTGGTAGTCGCCCGATTCAATCTTGGCAATGCCCGCTTCGAGTATCGATATAAACTGGCGGGCAACATCGGTCGTTAACCACAACGTCTGGCCGACTTCGGTCTCTTCCTGAGCGGCTCTGTTTGGGGTCTGGTAGTGCAACCGGAGCATCAGTGCGTCGTAGCTATCCACGGTGCTGATGTCCCATCCGACCAGTGGATGGGTCTGGATGACTTCATTATTCTTTACCATCATAACCCCCTTTATTGGCGTGTTTAATTCGACAACGACTCTTGAGGTTCAATGCGTGTTTTATTTGAAGCTTTTTCAGTATACCAACAAGTGGGGTTGTAGATCGAATAATTAAACACTCTGCAACATGTTTTTTCGGCCGTTAGATTTTTTTGAATAAGAAAACGGGCTCTTAACCATATATTTTTATTAAAAAAGATCTGCACCAGGATTGCGCTTAAAAACACAACAAAAAAAGCCGGGGCGACCCGGCAATAAGCACAAACTTAAAGAGAAATTAGTCGGTGATAAACCAGTCGTCGGCGCTTTCCCAGGTTTCCTGCAAAATTTCAGTTATGCGATCTTTATCTTCTTTTGCGCCGCCTAAAACCGAAAGATTATTTGCTGCGGCATAGCGAACCGTAATTTTGTTTTCGCGATCGGGGTAACAATTGTTCAGACGACGAGATAACTCGCCCGCCAGTGCATCAACAGCACCAGGCGGTAAGGGTGTGGTTTTGGCGATAGTCACTTCAATGCGCATAATAGCCCCCTGTGTAATTTACTGTATGTTTATACAGTTAAGCGAAAAATATTACAACAGGGAGCGATAATTTTTTTATTTAACGCGCCAGCGCACGGTTTCACCGGCGAGGAACGGCACCAGTGAATCTTCCGGCAGCGCAATCGTCTCTGGCACCTGGCTCTCTTCACGCACCAGCTCAACAAACGTTTCGTTCACCGGTAAGCCATAGAAACGTGGCCCGTTGACGGAACAGAACGCTTCAAAATGCTGGAGGGCGTTCATCTCTTCGAACACGGTTGCATAACTGCCAAGCGCGGTGGGGGCGTTGAAACAACCGGCGCAGCCGCAGCTGGCCTCTTTACGATGACGCGCATGCGGCGCAGAGTCCGTACCGAGAAACGCGCGCGTAAAGCCGCTGGCAACCAGTTCGCGCAGCGCCTGCTGGTGAATATTACGCTTCAGGATCGGCAGGCAATAAAGATGCGGGCGCACGCCACCGACCAGCATATGATTACGGTTAAACATCAGGTGCTGAGGGGTAATGGTCGCGGCCAGCAGCTCATTGCCATCGCGCACATAGTCTGCGGCATCTTTGGTCGTAATATGCTCAAACACCACTTTCAGCCCCGGCAGGCGCTGGCGTAACGGTTCCATGACCGTTTCGATAAACCGCGCTTCGCGATCGAAAATATCAATATCCGCGTGCGTCACTTCACCATGCACCAGCAGCGGCATGCCCAGTTTCTCCATCCGTTCCAGAACCGGCATAATCGCATCTATGCTGGTAACACCATGGCTGGAGTTGGTCGTGGCATTCGCCGGATAGAGTTTCGCTGCCGTAAATACCTGCTCGTTAAAGCCGCGTTCGACTTCATCGGCGCTCAGGCTGTCGGTCAGATAGCAGGTCATTAATGGCGTAAAATCATGCCCGGCGGGTACGGCGTCAAGAATACGCTGGCGGTAGGCGATAGCCGCATCCACAGTGGTGACAGGAGGAGCAAGGTTCGGCATGACAATGGCGCGGGCGTAAGTTTCGCTGGTCCACGGCACCACGGTTTTTAGCATTTCGCCATCACGTAAATGGACATGCCAGTCGTCAGGACGGCGGATTTTCAAAACCTGGGGTTGGGTCATTGGAGTGCTCCGGCTGGTGAGAAACAGGTGTTTTTTGCCGGGCACTAAGAATAAGCGGAAACGTTTTCGTTTGCATCCTTTTCCTGAAAAAAAGGGCGCTCGCGGCGCCCTGTTATTTAGTCGGTGAGGGGGATAATAATTTCGCCCGGTTTCACCTCAATCCCTTTGGCATATTTTTTCGCCAGCGCCTCGCCTTTGCTGTTGTCTTCTTTCAGCACATAAGCAGGGCGTTGGTTAAAGTAATTGCGCAGCGACTGATTAAGATAAGGCATCAACGTTTGTAACATGGTCTGCATTTTTTCCGGTGTCACGGTGGCGTTAACCACTTCCATCTCTTGCAGGTAAATCGCGCCTTTTTCTTTATCAAACACCGGCAACGCTTTGAGTTTCAATTTGATGATGGCTTTCTGGTTGCCAAATAGCGAGGTCATATCCAGATTCGCATCACCGGTCAGCGTGATTTTATTGGGTTCTTCGCGACCGATTTCACTGGCCAGGTTATTCAGCACAATATGGGCATCCGCAACGCCGGGCACGCCAATGTCTTTGGCGAAGTCGTTGCGCTTCTGTAGCGCCTGGTTAATCTCCTGTTCGCTGATAGAATATTGGGTCAGTTGATTGCACCCCACCAGCACGCCGCTCAACAGTAATGCTGCGGCAAAAATAATTCTCTTCATGAATTCCTCAACGTGATCGCCATGCTACGACGCAGGGGCGTAGCATGCGACACACACTAAATAAAGGCCAGCGGAAAAAGCTGAAAGGCATGACGGAAGCGGGCGCGCTTCCGTCATGGGCGGTTAAATAGCCATTGATGACAGCAAGTTAATTTGTGTCTGTTTCGCCATATTGTCGCGGTACGCTGCAACGCGGCTTGGCCAGTTGATACCGCTTACCAGCGTCAGATTACGCAGCAGCGGGAAGAGATGAATATCATCATCGGAGAGTTCTCCGTTCACCGCGTTGGGCTGAACAATCAATTTATCCAGCACACGTAAATCGTCGCTGATATTTTTCGCTAACCCAGCCGAATGGCTGAGATGTTCGGCGAAATCGCCAATGGCGGCCTCTTTTTTGGCCACAAATCCGGCGCGCGCCTGCGGCGTAGAAAATTCGTCAAACGCCGATTTCGCAAAGCGGGGGATCAATAACTTATTAACGTAACCATTAACCTTGCGCAGCCACTCTTCAATTTTCGGGTTTTGCGTGCCGGTAAGCAGCGGTTTGCCATCGAGCTTATCGACATAGTGAACAATATCCATGCTTTCCGGCAGATAGCGGCTGTCGTCCTTTTGCAGGATCGGCACCATTTTCTGGCCAATCATTTTCGTCGGTGTGGCTTCGTCATCATTGAGCAGGATCTTGAGTTCGACGGGGATGTTCTTGAGGCCGAAAATCATGCGGGCTTTAATGCAGAACGGGCAGTGATCGTAAATGTAGAGTTTCACGTTTCTCCTCCATACTGGCTTATCCATCATTTACCAGTATGGAAGAGGGAAAACCGGCGTGCAAATCAGGCGCCGGGCTCGAGCATGGTCGGGCGAATACGTTTGTGGCTAAATTGCCACAGTAGCGCCATGGAGGTGATCATCCCGATAACGCCAAGCATCATCCACGGCAACTCTGGCTGGTTAAATGCTTTCCCTGCGTCAAACAGCCAGCCGCCACCGGCATAACCAAGCGCGCCACCGAAGGCCAGCCCAAGACGGCTGAACCCCATATAGCTGCCGCGTGCACGGGCATCGGCCAGCTGTGCGCTTAACGTTTCCCGCGCGGGTTCGGCAATTATGGAGCCAATATAGAAGGTGCAAATCAGCGTGAAGAGCTGCTGCAGCGTACCGACCATCCCCACCGGCAGCAGGCTGAAGGACATCACCAGCAGACCCGCCATCAGTCGATGCTCAAGACGAAAGCGTTTTTCACTCCAGCGAGCAATAGGGTAGAGCAGCGTCAGCGACAGACAGGCTTCAATGGCATACATCCACTTCACTGCCGCCGGTGAGCCGGCAATGTCGTTAACCATAATCGGCAGCATCAACATGACCTGCACCGCCAGCATGTAATAACCGGTAAGGGTCAGCACGTAAGTCACAAAGCGCTTGTCACGCAGCACACGCGTCAGACCTTCGCGCACCGGTGCTTTCACCGTTGAGAGTTTCCAGGCAGGTAGCAGCCAGGCGTTAAATGCGGCACATAAAATAAACATCAGCGCACCGGCCGCACATACCAGACGAAAGTCATATTGCAGCAACCAGCTGCCAAGCAGCGCGCCAATAACGGCGCCCGCGCTGTCCTGCATCATTAATAGCGAGAAAAAACGGCTGCGCTGATTAGGGCGCACCAGTTTCACCACCAGCGCGGAGCGCGGCGGATCAAACAGCGTGCCGCCCAGCCCGGAAAGAATACAGGAAAGCCACAGCAGCCAGGGTTCATGCGCCACCGCCATCGCGGCAAAACCACCCGCGCGCATCAGCATGCCGGTGACAATCAACGGCTTGGCGCCGAAGCGGTCGGCAATCGCACCGCCAAAAATCCCCAACCCTTGTTGAATAAACTGACGCAAACCGAGCGCAATGCCGACCATTAACGCCGCCCAGCCAAGCTGGTCAACAAAGCGGATAGAAATCAGTGGGAAGACAACGAAAAAGCCGAGAACAACCAGCATATTATCGACAAGCAGGAAATATTTACCCAGGCTCCTTGCCTGCGATATGCGCGCCATTTCCCCTCCGGGAAATAAGAAAGATAAGACCTTCTTATTCTGCGGTTTCGCCGGGCCTTTTCCCATCTTCGTGGTGACAATATTTTTTTATCAACGTCTGCCTTTGATTGAGACTTTTCATCGAAAATGGTGTTTGACGCAGAAAATGCCATGTTGCTGTTTTCCCACAGCCCCGGAGCAACTGTATAGTAAAGGGAAGGGGTTAAAAGAGTCGTAAAACGGAAGGAGTGGTAATGCATGTTTGGCTATCGCAGTAACGTGCCGAAAGTACGCTTAGTAACAGACCGCCTGGTGGTTCGCCTGGTGCATGAGCGCGACGCCTGGCGGCTGGCGGATTATTACGCCGAAAACCGTCAGTTTTTAAAACCCTGGGAACCCGTGCGCGATGAAAGCCATTGTTATCCTTCCGGTTGGCAGGCGCGCCTGAGCATGATCAATGAATTTCATAAACAGGGTTCCGCATTCTACTTTGCGCTGCTCGATCCGGAAGAGAAAGAGATAATTGGCGTGGCGAATTTCTCAAATGTGGTGCGCGGCTCTTTTCATGCCTGTTATCTGGGGTATTCCGTCGGCCAGAAATGGCAGGGGCAGGGGCTGATGTTCGAAGCGCTCACCACCGCCATTCGCTATATGCAACGCACGCAACATATGCATCGTATTATGGCGAACTACATGCCGCACAATAAACGCAGCGGTGATTTGCTGGCGAGGCTTGGCTTTGAAAAAGAGGGCTATGCCAAATCGTATCTGTTAATTGACGGGCAATGGCGCGATCACGTGCTTACCGCATTAACCACGCAGGAATGGACCCCCGGTCGCTAAGGAGTTTTGATGAAGTATCAATTAACCGCCGTCGAGGCGAGGGTGATTGGTTGTTTACTGGAAAAACAGGTGACGACGCCGGAGCAATACCCGCTCTCCATTAATGGTGTTGTCACTGCCTGTAATCAAAAAACCAACCGTGAACCGGTGATGAACCTTGCTGAACACGAGGTGCAAACGGTGCTGGATGAACTGGTCAAGCGCCATTATCTGCGCACGGTAAGCGGTTTTGGTAACCGGGTGACAAAATATGAGCAGCGTTTTTGTAATTCGGAATTTGGCGATCTCAAACTTAGTTCTGCCGAAGTGGCGCTGATCACTACGCTGTTACTGCGCGGGCCGCAAACGCCGGGCGAGTTGCGCACCCGCGGCGAACGGATGCATCAGTTCAGCGATATGGCTGAAGTGGAAAATGCGTTAGAACATCTGGCGACGCGTGAAGACGGGCCGTATGTGGTGCGTCTGCCGAGAGAGCCGGGCAAACGCGAAAGCCGCTTTATGCATCTTTTCAGCGGCGATGTGCAGACGCTGGTGAATGTTGTGGAAGCCGTCAGCCCGCCGGATGCGTCTCTGGCAGCGCGTGTCGATGCGCTGGAAGCGGAAGTGGCTGAACTGAAGCAGCGTCTCGATTCGCTGCTCGCACATCTGGGAGATTAACAGTGACAACTTTACGTATCGGTGTGGTAGGGCTTGGCGGCATTGCGCAAAAGGCCTGGTTGCCGGTGTTAGGCGCAGCAACTGACTGGACGCTGGCGGCGGCCTGGTCGCCAACGCGGGAAAAGGCGCTGCGCGTGTGCGAAACCTGGCGCATTCCGTATGCCGACTCGCTGGCTTCCCTGGCGGCACAATGCGATGCGGTTTTTGTCCACACTTCCACGGCTTCACACTATGCGGTCGTCAGTGAGTTGCTCAATCTCGGTGTACACGTTTGTGTGGATAAACCGCTGGCGGAAAACTTACAGGATGCGGAGCGGCTTATTGAGCTGGCCGCACGTAAAAAACTGACGCTGATGGTCGGGTTTAACCGCCGTTACTCCCCGCTTTACCGCGAGCTAAAACAGCAGATGCCGCAGGCCGCTTCGTTGCGTATGGATAAACACCGTACCGACAGCGTCGGGCCGCATGATTTACGCTTCACCCTGCTGGATGACTACCTGCACGTTGTGGATACCGCGCTATGGCTGGCGGGCGGTACCGCGCAATTAAAAAGCGGGACGCTGCTGACCAATGACGATGGCGCTATGATTTATGCCGAGCACCATTTCAGTGTTGAACACCTGCAAATTACCACCAGCATGCATCGCCGGGCGGGCAGCCAGCGGGAATGGGTTCAGGCGGTGACGGACGGCGGCTTATTCGACATAACCGACATGCGCGAGTGGCGCGAAGAGCGCGGGCAGGGCGTTGTCGCCCGTCCGGTGGCGGGCTGGCAGAGTGTGCTGGAGCAGCGCGGTTTCGCCGGATGCGCCCGCCATTTCATTGAATGCGTGCAAAATCAGACAGTTCCGGAAACCGCAGGTGAGCAAGCGATCCTCGCCCAGCGCGTGGTAGACAAGCTCTGGCGCGAGGCGATGAGTGAATAATGCCCGGTAACATCTGGCGATAGTAATTCGCCTTTTTCCCTGTAGACTAAGCGCTTCGCTGTACATCAACGCCTGCATTGCAGGCGTTGTGTCTTATGGAAACCAGAATGAACCTATTAAAATCGCTGGCGGCTGTCAGCTCCATGACAATGTTTTCCCGCGTGCTGGGTTTTGCGCGCGACGCCATTGTGGCAAGGGTGTTTGGTGCGGGAATGGCGACCGACGCCTTTTTCGTGGCGTTCAAACTGCCGAATTTATTGCGCCGCATTTTTGCAGAGGGGGCGTTTTCTCAGGCCTTTGTGCCGATCCTCGCCGAGTACAAAAGCAAACAGGGTGAAGATGCGACGCGGGTGTTTGTCTCCGATGTCTGCGGGTTGCTGACGCTGGCGCTGGCCATCGTCACCGTGGCCGGGATGCTGGCGGCACCGTGGGTGATCCTCGTCACCGCACCGGGTTTTGCCGATACGGCGGATAAATTCAACTTAACCTCGCAACTGCTGCGCATTACCTTCCCTTACATTCTGCTGATCTCGCTGGCGTCGCTGGCCGGGGCGATCCTCAATACCTGGAATCGCTTTTCGGTGCCGGCGTTTGCGCCGACATTCTTAAACATCAGCATGATTGGCTTTGCGCTGTTTGCTGCTCCCTATTTCCACCCGCCGGTACTGGCGCTGGCCTGGGCTGTTACGGTCGGCGGTGTGCTGCAACTGGTGTATCAGCTGCCGCACCTGAAGAAGATCGGCATGCTGGTGCTGCCGCGCATCAGCTTCCACGATGCCGGGGCGATGCGGGTTATCAAACAGATGGGGCCGGCCATTCTGGGGGTTTCGGTCAGCCAGATCTCACTTATCATCAACACCATTTTCGCCTCGTTTCTGGTTTCCGGCTCCGTGTCGTGGATGTATTACGCTGACCGCCTGATGGAGTTTCCTTCCGGCGTGCTTGGCGTGGCGCTTGGCACTATCCTGTTACCGTCGTTGTCAAAAAGTTTCGCCAGCGGGAACCACGACGAATATTGCCGCCTGATGGATTGGGGGCTGCGGCTCTGCTTTCTGCTGGCGTTGCCGAGCGCCGTAGCGCTCGGCATTCTGGCGAAACCGTTGACCGTTTCGCTGTTCCAGTACGGTAAATTCACCGCGTTTGATGCATCAATGACCCAGCGCGCGCTGATCGCCTACTCGGTGGGGCTGATGGGGCTTATCGTAGTCAAAGTGCTGGCGCCGGGCTTCTACTCGCGACAGAACATTAAAACGCCGGTGAAGATTGCCATTGTCACACTGGTGATGACGCAATTAATGAACCTTGCGTTTATCGGGCCACTGAAACACGCCGGGTTGTCGCTGTCGATTGGTCTGGCTGCCTGTCTGAACGCCGGGCTACTCTACTGGCAACTGCGTAAGCAGCAGATCTTTACGCCGCAGCCGGGCTGGGCAAGTTTCCTGCTGCGTCTGGTGGTTGCGGTGCTGGTGATGGCAGCGGCATTAATGGGCATGCTGTATGTCATGCCGGAGTGGTCAACTGGCACTATGCCTTATCGCCTGCTGCGGTTGATGGCTGTCGTGCTGGTCGGGGTGATGGCCTATTTCGCCACGCTTGCGCTGCTGGGCTTTAAAGTGAAAGAGTTCGCGCGGCGGACTACGGTGTAAGTCTGTTCAGCGAAGTGAAAGCGGGAAAACAGAAAAGCAAATTGCCAGGGAATTATCCCTGGCAAAGAAGACGGGTCTTATTAAATCGAGATTTTCTTTCCGCCACGGCTGGCGGAAGCGGTATAGCCATTCGCGCCGTACAGGCTCGGTTCCTGATGCGGCTTTAGCAGTTCCAGCGCTTGCTGGTTACGCGCAATTTGTCCTTCCAGCAGCCATCCATTGTGCTGGTTAAGGTCGCGCAAATGCTGTGTTTTCTGCGTAATGGTTTGCCAGCGATCGGCGATGTCGTCGTTCGCGCTATGCTGCGCTTTTTGTGCCGAACGACGCTGTTGCTCCAGGTAATCCAGTGTCGCGAGCAATGAGCTTTTTTCTTCCGTGATACGCTGCAGTGCGCTGCTTTGAATGTTACCTACGGAAAGCTGTTTTTGCTCAGCATCCATCACGTCTTTAAGAGCGCTCAGGATAACTGTCATTTGATCAAGAATGTCTGACAGTCGATTCATACTGTTATTTACTCTGCAAGTAACTCTTCGCTTCATCAATCAGGGCATCGGCGATTTTGCCGGTGTCCATCTTCAGTTCACCATTACGGATCGCGGTTTTCAGCTGTTCCACGCGTTCCATATTGATGTCATTCGCGCCAGCCTGCATCAGCTTGGTCTGCGCGCCGCTGAGGGTCACGCTGGTGCTGTTTGCCGTAGCCGCTTTTTCCAGACGCGTTTTCTGCGTTTGGGTCTCGTTAGTTTCGCGCTGTTGAACGGAACTAACCGGTTTTAAAGACGATGTGCGATCAATGCTCATAGTGTTGTCCTCATCGAGGTATCCCGGCGTTTCGGGCCTGATATCTTTAGTCGTTGCTTAATTATCGGCAGGCGACATGAATTCTTTAAAAAGATTATAGGTTAATCAGAATATTCCCATCAGCGTTCACTGTACCGCTGACAATCTGCCCTGAAGCCATGCGCACACGGGCGTTTTGCGCCACCGCCGCATTGTTCAGTGCCTGACCTTCGCCGTTCACACTAAAGCCATCGCCCGACGCCACGACCTGTACACGCTGACCCGCTTTAACCCGCCACGCCTGGCGCAACATTGACAGTTGAATCGCCTGGCCTGGAGTAAGATCACGCAAACTGACCGCATCCTGCGCCTGGGTAATATCCAGCATCGTTCTCGGCGGCAACTGATCGAGGCGGCCGCGTTTTAGCGTCACGCTGCCGGGCTGCAACAGGCTGCCACGGGCAACGGACTGCGCTGCCACCACATAGTTACCGGTCGCCTGAACCTCCACCTGCAAATAGCGCTTAACACCTGCGCAATTCGCCAGCACGTTCAGGTTCCCCCACAGTTTAGCGTTCCCGAGCACGCTCAGCGCTGGCTGCTCGCAACTGGGTAACAGATTTTGCGGGGTGCGTATATTTACCACTACCTCGTCGCTAAAGCCAGCAAGACGTTGAGCAAAAAATGACGTCAGCTGTGATTGCAAGTCAGCGGCCTGAGCAAAGGCGCTTAAAAACAGTAAGGTCGCGGCTAAACCGCCTTTCAACGTGTTCATCGCAGACTCCTGCCTGTTGAGTGGTTGAGGGGATTTTAACCGCATGGTCAACCTATCAACGCAATAAATAGCGACGCATTTTGCCCTTATTCCAGCGATAAGTTTGTCAGCGGAGATTTAAGCTGTTGGCTAAATAATTGTCATCAGTGGGGGAGCCATGCTCGATAAACTTGATGCCGCACTTCGTTTCCAGCAAGAAGCGCTGAACCTGAGCGCCCAGCGTCAGGAAATTCTGGCGGCAAACATCGCCAACGCCGATACCCCGGGGTTTCAGGCGCGCGATATTGATTTCGCCAGCGAATTGAAAAAAGTCATGGAGCGTGGGCGTGCTGAAGGCAGCGGCGTTGCGTTGACCATGACCTCTTCGCGCCATATCCCGGCGCAGGCGATGAGCGGACCGTCTACCGATTTGCTGTACCGCATTCCGGATCAGCCTTCGCTGGATGGCAACACCGTGGATATGGATCGTGAACGTACGCAGTTCGCTGACAACAGCGTTAAATACCAGACCGGCTTGACCGTGCTGGGTGGGCAGATCAAAAGCATGATGAGTGTTCTGCAACAGGGGAACTAATTAAATGGCATTACTGAATATCTTTGATGTCGCAGGCTCCGCGCTGACCGCGCAGTCCAAACGTTTGAACGTGGCCGCCAGTAACATGGCGAACGCCGACAGCGTGACCGGGCCCGATGGTCAGCCGTATCGCGCTAAGCAGGTTGTGTTCCAGGTGGATGCTGCGCCCGGGCAAGCGACCGGCGGTGTAAAAGTTGCTGATGTGATTGAGAGCCAGGCACCGGACAAACTGGTTTACGAACCAGGTAACCCGCTGGCTGATGCGAATGGCTACGTCAAAATGCCCAATGTTGATGTGGTCGGCGAAATGGTGAACACCATGTCTGCGTCCCGCAGCTACCAGGCGAACGTTGAAGTGCTTAATACCGTTAAGAGCATGATGCTCAAAACCCTCACGCTCGGACAGTAAAGGAGACGCGCATGTCTATCGCCGTAAGAGTGGATGACCCGACAAATAACGGTGTCTCCTCGACCAGTAACAACACCAGCGCAACCGGAACAAACAGTGCATCCGACCTGCAAGGCAGCTTTTTAACGCTGCTGGTCGCGCAACTGAAAAACCAGGACCCGACTAACCCGCTGCAGAACAACGAACTGACCACTCAGCTGGCGCAAATCAGCACCGTGAGCGGGATTGAAAAACTGAACACCACCCTCGGTTCGATTTCCGGACAGATCGACAACAGCCAGTCGCTGCAGGCGACAAACCTGATTGGCCATGGCGTGATGATCCCGGGACAGACCGTTCTGGTGGGCAAAGAAACCTCAACGCCGTTTGGCGTGGAACTGACGCAAGCCGCCGATAAAGTGACCGCTACCGTGACCAGCAAAGACGGTACCGTGGTGCGCACTATTGATATTGGCTCGCTGACTGCCGGTGTCCACACCTTCAGTTGGGACGGCAAGATGACGGATGGAACAGCGGCACCTGATGGCTCTTATAAAGTCTCTATCGCCGCCAGCTCTGGCGCAACACAGCTGGTTGCCCAGCCGCTGCAGTTTGCACTGGTGCAAGGTGTTACCCGCGGCAGCAACGGTAGCACACTGGATTTAGGTACTTACGGTACCACCACACTCGACGAAGTACGGCAGATTATCTAAGCCAAAACACTTATCAGGAGTAAGTCATGGCCTTTTCACAAGCGGTCAGCGGCCTAGATGCTGCGGCCACCAACCTCGATGTCATTGGTAACAACATTGCCAACTCCGCCACCTATGGCTTTAAATCCGGCTCTGCGTCCTTCGCCGATATGTTTGCCGGTTCTAAAGTGGGTCTGGGCGTAAAAGTTGCCGGTATCACTCAGGACTTTACCGACGGTACAACGACCAACACCGGTCGTGGTCTGGACGTTGCGATTAGCCAGAACGGTTTCTTCCGCATGGTAGATACCAACGGTTCTGTTTATTACAGCCGTAACGGCCAGTTCAAGCTGGACGAGAACCGCAACCTGGTCAACATGCAGGGTATGCAACTGACGGGTTATCCGGTTGCGGGTACCCCGCCGGTAGTACAGACCGGTGCCAACCCGACGACCATTAACATCCCAACGACCGTGATGTCGGCGCGTGCCACCACCACGGCGACGATGCCGATGAACCTGAACTCGACGGCGACCATTCCGACGACGACACCGTTCGATCCGACTAACTCGGATACCTACAACAAAAAAACCACGGTAACGTCTTACGACAGCCTGGGTAACGAACATGCGGTTGACTGCTATTTCGTTAAAACCGCCGCTAATACCTGGGATGTCTACACCAAAGACTCCAGCATTTCCGGCTCTTCTTATGAAAAAGCCGCGCAGATGTCGTTCAGCTCCAACGGTACGCTCACTTCCGTGACTAACTACACCGAAGTGCTGCCGGCCACCACGCCGCGTACCTGGAACCTGAACGCCGCGCCGAACGCACAGCCGCAGATCAATATCGCGCTGGCCAGCCTCAATGGTTCTGCTGCAAGCACTTACTCGCTGAGCTTCCTGAACTCCATGCAGCAGAACACCGGCAGCAGCGGCGCAGCCTCTGTTGATCAGGATGGTTACCCGCCAGGATCGCTGGTGAGCTACGCCATCAACGATGACGGCACCGTGGTGGGCAGCTACTCCAACGAGAAAACTCAGGTACTGGGTCAGATCGTGCTGGCGAACTTTGCTAACAACGAAGGCCTGAAATCCGAAGGGGATAACGTCTGGTCTGCGACCACCGCTTCCGGCGTTGCTATCGTGGGTACAGCGGGTTCCGGCAACTTCGGTAAGCTGACCAACGGCGCACTGGAAGCCTCAAACGTGAATCTGAGTAAAGAACTGGTGAACATGATTGTCGCGCAGCGTAACTATCAGTCGAACGCGCAGACCATCAAAACCCAGGATCAGATCCTTAACACGCTGGTTAACCTGCGTTAATCGTCTGACGGGATGGCTTAATGGATCACGCAATATACACCGCGATGGGCGCCGCCAGCCAGACGCTGAATCAGCAGGCTGTCACCGCCAGCAACCTCGCGAATGCGTCCACGCCAGGCTTTCGCGCGCAGCTCAATGCGCTGCGCGCGGTACCGGTAGAAGGGCTTTCACTGCCTACCCGTACGCTGGTAGTGGCTTCTACGCCTGGTGCCGATATGACGCCAGGGCAACTTGACTACACCTCGCGTCCGCTGGACGTGGCGTTGCAGCAGGACGGTTGGCTGGCAGTACAGACGGCGGACGGCTCTGAAGGGTATACCCGTAACGGTAATATCCAGGTGAGTTCTACCGGCCAGTTGACCATTCAGGGGCATCCGGTGATTGGCGACGGCGGCCCGATTTCGGTACCGGAAGGTTCGCAAATTAGTATCGCGGCTGACGGTACGATTTCATCGCTGAACCCTGGCGATCCGGCGAATACTATCGCGCCGGTCGGCAAGCTGAAGCTGGTGAAAGCGAACGCGCAGGAAGTGGTGCGCGGTGATGACGGGCTGTTCCGTCTGAGCCAGAACGCACAAGCGACCCGTGGTACGACATTGCAGGACGACCCGTCTATTCGCGTGATGTCAGGTGTGCTGGAGGGCAGTAACGTCAAGCCGGTTGCCGCAATGACCGACATGATCGCCAGCGCCCGTCGTTTCGAGATGCAGATGAAAATTATCAGCAGCGTCGACGATAACGCCCAGCGCGCGAACCAATTGCTGTCAATGGGCTAATTAAACAGGACTACTTATGATCAGTTCATTATGGATCGCAAAAACCGGCCTCGACGCCCAACAAACCAATATGGATGTCATCGCCAACAACCTGGCGAACGTCAGTACCAATGGTTTTAAGCGCCAGCGCGCGGTATTTGAAGATCTGCTGTACCAGACGATTCGTCAGCCTGGCGCACAGTCTTCAGCGCAGACAACGCTACCTTCGGGTTTGCAGATCGGTACCGGTGTTCGTCCGGTGGCCACCGAGCGTCTGCACAGCCAGGGCAACCTGTCTCAGACCAACAACAGTAAAGATGTGGCGATCAAGGGGCAGGGCTTCTTTGAAGTGCTGCTGCCGGACGGTACCTCGGCGTATACCCGCGATGGTTCCTTCCAGGTCGACCAGAACGGTCAACTGGTAACGGCGGGTGGTTTCCAGGTGCAGCCTGCGATCACCATTCCGGCGAACACCCTGAGCATCACCATTGGCCGCGACGGCGTGGTTAGCGTGACGCAGCAGGGTAACGCCGCGCCGGTTCAGGTTGGCCAGTTAAACCTGACCACCTTTATGAACGACACCGGTCTGGAAAGTCTTGGTGAAAACCTGTACGCAGAAACGCAGTCGTCTGGCGCGCCAAACTCCACGACGCCGGGGCTGAACGGTGCGGGGATGCTGTATCAGGGGTTTGTGGAAACCTCGAACGTAAACGTGGCGGAAGAGCTGGTGAATATGATCCAGGTTCAGCGCGCTTACGAAATAAACAGTAAGGCAGTATCGACCACCGATCAGATGCTGCAAAAACTGACGCAACTCTAAGGCGTTATCCGGTGCGGTAACTGCCGCACCGGAACCCTGATTTTGAAGATGAATGCAATGCAAAAATACGCCGTGCGCAGCTATCCGATTATGGCTTTAGTGGCATTAACCCTGACGGGATGTGCCTGGGTTCCATCAACGCCGTTGGTTCAGGGGGCGACCACCGCTCAACCGGTTCCGGGACCGGTGCCGATGGTAAATGGATCGATTTATCAGACTGCGCAGCCGATAAACTACGGCTATCAGCCACTGTTTGAAGACCGCCGTCCGCGTAACGTGGGCGATACATTGACGATCGTACTGCAAGAGAACGTCAGTGCCAGTAAGAGCTCGTCGGCAAATGCCAGCCGTGACAGCAAGGCCAGTTTCGGCATGGATACCACGCCGCGCTACCTGGAAGGTCTGTTTGGTAATGCCCGCGCCGATCTCTCTGCTTCCGGCGGTAATACCTTTAACGGCAAAGGTGGCGCCAATGCCAGCAATACCTTTAGCGGCACGCTGACCGTGACGGTCGATCAGGTGCTGATCAATGGCAATTTACATGTGGTGGGTGAAAAACAGATAGCCATCAACCAGGGCACTGAATTCATCCGCTTCTCGGGTGTCGTGAACCCACGCACCATCAGCGGCAGCAACACGGTTCCGTCCACACAGGTGGCGGACGCGCGCATCGAGTATGTCGGCAACGGCTATATCAACGAAGCGCAGAACATGGGCTGGCTGCAACGTTTCTTCCTCAACTTATCGCCGATGTAACCGGGGTGAATTATGTTTAAGTATTTGACTGGTATCGTGTTAGCGCTGGTGGCGACCTTCGCCCAGGCTGACCGTATCCGGGATCTCACCAGTGTACAGGGCGTACGTGAAAACTCCTTAATTGGTTATGGCCTGGTCGTGGGGCTCGATGGTACAGGTGACCAGACGACCCAGACGCCATTTACCACCCAAACCTTAAACAACATGTTGTCGCAGATGGGGATCACGGTTCCTGCCGGCACCAACATGCAGCTGAAAAACGTGGCGGCGGTGATGGTCACCGCCCAGTTCCCGGCGTTTGCACGCCAGGGACAGACCATTGATGTCGTGGTCTCCTCAATGGGTAACGCAAAAAGCCTGCGCGGCGGTACGCTGCTGATGACGCCGCTGAAGGGCGTTGACAGCCAGGTTTATGCGCTGGCGCAGGGTAACATTCTGGTCGGCGGTGCAGGTGCTTCCGCAGGTGGCAGCAGTGTGCAGGTCAACCAGCTTAACGGCGGGCGTATTACTAACGGCGCGGTCATCGAACGTGAACTGCCGACCCAGTTTGGCGCAGGTAACACCATTAACCTGCAGCTGAACCAGGAAGATTTCAGCATGGCGCAGCAAATTGCCGACACCATCAACCGTAACCGTGGTTACGGCAGCGCCACCGCGCTGGATGCGCGTACCGTGCAGATCCGCGTCTCTAACGGCGGCAGCTCGCAAGTCCGTTTGCTGGCAGACATCCAGAATATGGAAGTCGGCGTTACGCAGCAGGACGCGAAAGTCATTATTAACTCCCGTACCGGCTCGGTGGTGATGAACCGCGAAGTGGCGCTGGATAACTGTGCTGTCGCGCAGGGCAACCTCTCGGTGACGGTCAATCAGCAGGCCAACGTGAGCCAGCCGAATACGCCATTTGGCGGCGGTCAGACGGTGGTGACACCGCAAACACAAATTGATATGCGCCAGAGTGGCGGTTCGCTGCAAAGCGTCCGTTCCAGCGCCAACCTGAACAGCGTGGTCCGTGCGCTTAACGCGCTCGGTGCTTCCCCGATGGAGCTGATGTCCATCCTTCAGGCGATGCAAAGCGCAGGCTGCCTGCGTGCGAAACTGGAGATCATCTAATGTTGACTGACAGCCGGTTGTTGACAAGCGCGGCATGGGACGCGCAATCACTGAATGAACTGAAGGCGCAAACCCGTCAGGATCCTGGCGCGAACCTGCGCCCGGTTGCCCGCCAGATGGAAGGGATGTTCGTGCAGATGATGCTGAAAAGCATGCGCGAAGCGTTACCGAAAGACGGGATTTTCAGCAGTGATTCAACGCGGCTGTACACCAGCATGTATGACCAACAAATTGCCCAACAGATGACCGCAGGCAAAGGACTTGGCCTGGCCGATATGATGGTTAAACAGATGGCTGGCGATCAGGCACCGGTTGAGCCTGCCGATCAGATGCAGCAGGTGCCGATGAAGTTCCCGCTGGAAACCGTGACGTCCTATCAAAACCAGGCGCTGACACAACTGGTGCGCAAAGCGATGCCAAAAGTGCCGGAAGACGGCGACGAGCCGTTAACCGGTGACAGCAAAGACTTCCTTGCCCAGCTTTCACTGCCGGCGCGTCTTGCCAGTGAGCAGAGCGGTGTTCCGCATCACCTGATCCTCGCGCAGGCCGCGCTGGAATCCGGCTGGGGCCAGCGCCAGATCCCGCGTGAAAACGGTGAGCCGAGCTTTAACATTTTTGGTGTTAAAGCCACGCCAGGCTGGAAAGGGCCGACCACAGAAATCACGACGACAGAATATGAAAACGGAGAAGCGGTGAAGGTGAAAGCCAAGTTCCGCGTCTACAGCTCGTACCTTGAAGCGCTCTCCGATTATGTGGGCATGCTGACGCGTAATAAACGCTACTCGGCGGTGACCACGGCGGCGACGGCGGAGCAGGGCGCGCAGGCGTTGCAGAACGCCGGTTATGCGACCGATCCAAACTACGCCCGTAAGCTGACCAGCATGATCCAACAGCTTAAATCGATGGGTGAAAAGGTCAGTAAAGCCTACAGCACGGATATCCAAAATCTGTTCTGAAATATCTCAAGTTTTGCCCTGGGTTGCCGATAATCGTCAACAGGACTCATGTCTGAAAGTGTATAAGGAACCTCCATGTCCAGTTTGATTAACAGCGCCATGAGTGGGCTCAACGCAGCCCAGGCCGCGCTTAATACCGCCAGTAATAACATTGCCAGTTATAACGTAGCGGGTTATACCCGTCAGACGACGGTGCTCACCTCAGGCAACAGTACCCTGACCGGTGGCGGCTGGGTGGGTAACGGTGTACTCGTTACCGGTGTTCAGCGTGAGTATGACGCCTTTATTACTAATCAGCTGCGTGCAGCGGAAAACCAGAACAGCGGTTTGACCACGCGTTACCAGCAGATGTCAAAAATTGACGATGTACTGTCGGATACCACTAACTCGCTGTCGACCAGCCTGCAGAGCTTCTTTTCCAGCTTGCAAACACTGGTAAGTAACGCTTCTGACCCGTCATCCCGTCAGGCGATGCTGGGTAAAGCGGACGGTCTGGTTAACCAGTTCAAAGTGGCCGACCAGTACCTGCGCGACCAGGATAAACAGGTAAACCTGTCTATCTCTTCAAGCGTTGATCAGATCAACAACTACTCCACGCAGATTGCCAAACTTAACGATCAGATTTCTCGTCTGACCGCGGTTGGCGGCGGTGCGTCGCCGAACGATCTGCTCGATCAGCGCGACCAGCTGGTTAGCGAACTGAACAAAATTGTCGGTGTTGAAGTCAGCGTCCAGGATGGCAACACCTACAACATCAGCATGGGTGATGGCTACTCTCTGGTGCAGGGCAGCGATGCGCGCCAGTTGGCGGCCGTCCAGTCCAGCGCCGATCCGGCACGTACTGCCGTGGCGTATGTTGACAAAACCGCAGGCAATATTGAGATCCCGGAAAAACTGATCACCACCGGTTCGCTGGGCGGTTTGCTGTCGTTCCGTTCGCAGGATCTTGACCAGGCGCGTAATACGCTTGGACAACTGGCGCTGTCGTTTGCTGATTCATTCAACAAGCAACACACGCAGGGTTACGATGCGAGTGGTAATCAGGGTGGCCAGTTCTTTACCATTGGCGCGCCATCAACCACCAGTAATTCAAAAAACACCGGTGATGCGGTACTGACCGCAGCGGTTAGCGACAGCTCGGCGGTACAGGCGACGGATTATAAAGTGGCCTACGACGGGACTAACTGGAAAGTTACCCGACTGTCCAACAATACCACGACCACCGTGACGCCAGATCCCTCCGATGGCACGCTGAATTTCGACGGTCTGAAAGTTAGCATCAGCGCCACCACTGGCCCTAAAGCCAACGACAGTTTTACCGTTCGCCCGGTGAGCAATGCGATTGTGAATATGAGCGTGGCGATTACCGATGAGTCGAAAATCGCCATGGCTTCCGTCGCCGGTTCTGGTGCGAGCGATAACCGCAACGGCCAGGCGATGCTGAATCTGCAAAGCGCGAAAGTCGTCGGCGGCAACAAAACGTTTAACGACGCGTATGCCACGCTGGTCAGCGATGTGGGTAACAAAACCTCGACGCTGAAAACCAGCTCCACCACGCAGACGAACGTGGTGACGCAGTTGACCAAGCAGCAGCAGTCGATCTCCGGGGTTAACCTCGACGAAGAGTACGGTAACCTGCAGCGTTATCAACAATATTACCTGGCGAACGCCCAGGTTTTACAAACTGCAAGCACGCTGTTTGATGCGCTGCTCGGCATTCGCTAAGTAAGGGGTGAAAAATGCGTATCAGTACTCAAATGATGTACGAACAAAGCATGCGCGGCGTGACCAACTCGCAGAGCGCGTGGTTGGGTTACGGCGAGCAAATGGCGACCGGGCAGAAAGTTAACCGCCCGTCGGACGATCCGATTGCCGCTTCGCAGGCAGTGGTGATTTCGCAGGCGCAGGCGCAAAACACTCAGTATGAGACGGCGCGTACTTTCGCCAAGCAGAAAGTGTCGCTGGAAGAGAGCGTATTGCAGCAGGTGACGACGGCGATCACTGGCGCACAGGGCACCATTGTGAAAGCGGGCAACGGTTCGCTGAGTGATGATGACCGTGCTTCGCTGGCAACTGAACTGCAGGGCTACCGTGATCAGCTGCTGAACCTGGCGAACAGTACCGACGGTAACGGTCGCTATATCTTTGGTGGCTATAAAACAGAAAGCGCGCCGTATGATGCCACGGGAACATATAGCGGTGGTAACCAGGCAATTTCCCAGCAGGTTGACGCCTCGCGTACCATGGTTATTGCGCATACGGGCAATGAAGTATTCAACCATATCAGCAGCAACGCCACGCCAGAACCGGTTGATCCGGCCACCGGCCTGCCGGGCACATCGGAAACCGATCTGTTCAAAATGCTCGATACGGCGATTACCGCACTGAAAACCCCGGTAGCGGGCGATGAAACCGCCAAGGCGGCAGCGCAGGCAGTAGTGGATAAAACCAGCCGTGGTCTGGGTAACTCCCTGAACAACGTGTCGACTGTCCGTGCTGAACTGGGTACGCAGTTGAACGAACTGGACACCCTCGACGCGCTGGGCGATGACCGTACTGTGGCGCTGAAACAGCAGAAGAGTGATTTGATTGACGTGGACTGGAACTCGGTGATTTCGTCTTACACCATGCAACAAGCCGCGCTGCAGGCGTCTTACAAAGCGTTCACCGATATGCAGGGTCTGTCGTTGTTCCAGATGAATAAGTAATGTTTTCATTTTGAGCATGTCTGGAAACTGGGCATGTTCGCTATGCCCGCTCCATCACCCCGGAGCGGGCTTTTTTTTATCCTACGCTTTCTGCGCCGCTTGCTGGATTTGACGGGCGTCGAACAGACGGATCAGCAGAGCAACCAGACCGGAAACCGTTGCCAGCACCACTACACCCTGCCAGGACGCGACGGAGTATAGTTTGCTGCCCAGCGCAGAGCCCAGCGCCATACCAATGAACACACCAGTAAACAGCAGCGCATTCAGACGACCACGCGCTTGCGGTTCAAGACCGTACACCAGGTTCTGGTGAGCAACCAGACTGGATTGCAGACCCAGGTCGAAACCCACCGCCGAGAGGGCAATCAGTGCCAGCTGGCCATGCGGCGGCAGTACTGGCAGCAGGAACATCAGGGCGAAGGATACCGTCACCAGACCCGCACCTAACTGTGTAACTTTTTCTGCGCCAACTTTATCCGCCAGACCACCCGCCAGCGGTGCCGCTAACGCACCCGCCGCACCGGCGATGCCGAACGTACCCGCCACCGCGCTGCCTAATTGATATTTTTCCAGCAGCATTAACGCAAGGGTTGACCAGAATGCGCTAAAAGCGATGGATAAAAAACCCTGCGCGAAAGCGGCGCGGCGCAGCGCCGGATAGCGTTGCCACAGGTGCGCCATCGATTTCATCAGCGCCGGGTAGCTCAGCGTGGAGTGGGTTGCGAAACGCGGCAGCACCGACCACATCAGCACGCCAATCAACGCAATGCTGACTGCGGCAAGCTGATACATGATACGCCAGCCGAATGCCGCGCCGACAAAGCCGCTGACGGTACGGGAAAGCAGGATCCCGAGCAGTAAACCGGTCATTACCGTGCCGACCATTTTCCCCTGTTTGCCTTCCGGCGCGAGAATTGCTGCCGCCGGGACAATATCCTGCGCCATTGTTGCGGCCATGCCCAGTAACAGGCTGACGACCAGTAATGAAGGCAGATGGCTGGTCAGGCTACAGGCCAGTAACAGCAGCGCCAGTGCAGCACTTTTAACCAGGATCAGACGGCGGCGGTCGTGGCGGTCGCCCAGCGGCAGCAGGAACAAAATACCCAGTGCATAACCGGCCTGTGTGAGCGTCGGCACCAGCCCCATACCGTTGACGGTTAAGTGCAGGTCGCTGCCCATTAATGGCAGCAGCGGTTGTGAATAATAGATAGCCGCGACGCTGAATCCGGCGCCGAGCGCGAGGGCAAAAATGACCCAGCCAACAACATCGGACGAAAGAGAATGACGGTTCATAGCAGGTTCCCCAGGAACGTTAGGTGTAAATAACGAAGTGAGGCCATTTTTACGCAGCAGCGCATGGCGCGGTAGCCAGCGGAGTGGTAAAACGGTTATACGTGAAACGTATAGGTAAAATAATAATGAAACGGCAAGAGCGTATAGATAGGGTGGATTTGATGCGGACGTATATCCGTATCGTGGAGGCCGGGTCGCTGTCGGCGGCGGCGCGCCAGCTGGAGACGACGCAGGCGACGGTCAGCCGCCGGTTGCAGTCGCTGGAATCGCTGCTTGGCGTCAAGCTGCTCTTGCGCACCACCCATGCGATGAAGCTGACGGATGATGGCGAACGCTGCTATCAGCATGCAAAGCGCGTTGCGGATGCCTGGGTAGCGCTGGAAGATGAGCTGAGCCAGTCCGACGACGAGCCGGTCGGGATTTTGCGCGTACGCGCACCGCATGCCTTTGGTCAGGAACAACTGCTCGGTCCGCTGACTCAGTTTCTTGAACGTCACCAGCAACTCTCTGTTGAATGGATGCTCAATGACAAGAATGTCGATTTTCTCAGTGCCAATATCGATTGCGCTATTCGCGTTGGGGCAGAAGTGGACCCGGCAACGGTATCGGTACTGCTGGCAGAAGTACCCCGATCTATCGTGGCGTCACCCGCGTTGCTGGCGCGTTTTCCTGCTGTCGACACACCGCAGCAGCTCTCCGCGCTGCCGTGGATTGCGCTCAGCACGTTCTACCAGCATGAAATTCATCTGAGTCATCTGCAAAGTGGCGATACAGAACAGGTGGCGATTGCACCCCGGCTTTATACCGACAGCCTGTATGCGGCCCGCAATACCGCCATTGGCGGGCTTGGCGTGACGCTGATTTCCAGTTGGGCGGTGGAAGAGGAGTTGCGCAGTGGCAAGCTGGTAGCGCTGTTGCCGCAGTGGCAGGCCGCGCCGCTGCCGGTTCATCTGGTTTATCCGTGGGCGCGCTATTATCCCGCGCGGTTGCGGAAATTTTTACAACTGATGCGTGAAGTGATGCCGGGGCTTGGCGGTATGCGCCATCCGGTGCGACAGGCATAAAAAAAGCCGACCCGGGGGTCGGCTTTTGACTGCCAGGGAATTACTCAGCAGCTGGCGGTTTCGTCGCCGGAGCGGTTGCCGCGTGTGTGGCGCTGTGACCACCCGCAGAACCTTTACCTTCGAAGACGAAGTTCGGGCGTACCCAGTCACTGTGACGCGGCGCTTCCGGCACATAGGCAGGCGCTGGCGCTTTGGTCATTGGCGCGGTAGCCACTTTTTTAGCCGCGGGAGCAACATGTGCTACCACCGGCGCTTTCACCGGCTCGGCAACAACTGGCGCAGCCGCTTCTTCGGACGCGTCCTGTACAGCTTCCGACGCTGGCGTTTCTGCTACCGGTGCGACTTCCTGCTGTGCGGGTTCGGCTTCTTCTGCCACTTCCTGCGCAACGGGACGATCTTCCTCAGCAATCAGCTGCGGTTGTTCATCCACCGGCGTGTCGATCACTTCCGGGTGGGTGGTTTCAACGGCAACCGTCTGCGGTGCTTCAACGACGGCTTGCGGTTCAACCACTACCGGCTCGGCATTTTCAACCGTCGCCTGCGGCTCAACAACTTCCGCTTGCGGATGCGCAACCAGTTGCGCTTCAGCCATAGCCGGAGCGATTTCCTGCTCAGGGGCTGCATTGTTTTCAACAGCCAGTTCCTGAGTCTGCTGCTCTTCCTGCGCGCGCGGCACCGGATAACGGATCCACACTTTACCGGACGCCATTTCCGGTGAGGCACAGGCTACGGTCAACGGCATTGGAGATTGCAGCGGGTAACGTTCATCACGATAGCGACGGCGACGCTGACCACTCACGCGCAGGTGGCGCGGGGAACGACGTGAACGGCGCGGCATCGCGTTTTCGCGTGCTTCAGCGTTTTCATCCTGTTCCTGTACTGGTGCGGTTTCAACCACCGCTGGCAGGTCGACTTTCGCCAGCTGCGTGTTTTGCGCTGCGGTGTCCTGGACAGTGATTTCTTCAACGCGGTTTTCTACGTTGTTGTCACCGCCAATACGGACTTTCTGGCTGAGTTGACGCTGTTTACGACGCGGCATGACCTGTACGCGCTCTTCCTGTTCAGTTTCCTGAGCAGGTTGCTCATCGCGGTTCAGCTCTTTGACATCCTGCTGCGCCTGGCGTTTATCATCATTACGGCGACGGTTGCGCTCACGGCGAGGTTGCTGCTGCTCGTCACGAGATTTCGCTTTCTCTGTTTCATCAACAGCGACTGGCTGGCGAGATTCACGGGCTTCGGCGTTTTGCTGCGATTTTTCGCGGCGGTTACGACGATTCTCTTCGCGACCTTCGCGGTTATCACGGCTTTCGCGCGCTTCGTTGCCTTCGCTGCGGTTGTCACGGCGGTCATTACGATCGCGACGGTTGCTCTGGCGTGATTTACGACGATCCTGCTGACGCTCTTGTTTCTCGCCTTTTTTCTCTTCTTTCACTTCAACCGGCGCCGGGGCAGCTTCACCCGCGAACAAGCCTTTCAGGGCTGAGAAGAAACGACCCAGCAAACCTGGGGCGGCAACTGGTGTTGCGGCAGGTTGCGCCTGGCTTGCTGCTGCGGCTGGCGCTTGTGGTGCTGGCGGAACGTCCGGCATAACAAAGGTAGCCAATGCAGGTTGTTCAGGTAACTTACGTTCGGCGTACTCTTCTTCAGACGGCAGGGCCATCTCTTCTTCGTGCAGTTTCGGCAGCAGGTAGCTCAGCGTTGGCGTCTCTTCGCCTTTACGCACGCGCAGTACGGAGTAGTGCGGCGTTTCCATCTGGTCGTTTGGCACGATCACGCAGCGTACGCCGCCCTGACGGGCTTCGATAGCGCTTACCGCGGCGCGTTTTTCGTTTAACAGGTATGACGCGACCGGAACCGGTACAATCGCATGCACTTCCTGGGTGTTTTCTTTCAGCGCTTCTTCTTCAATCAGACGCAGAATTGACAGCGACAGGGATTCGTTATCACGAATGGTGCCGGTACCGCTACAACGCGGGCAGACATGATGACTGGACTCGCCCAACGACGGGCTCAGGCGCTGGCGGGACATCTCCAGCAGGCCGAAGCGGGAAATATGGCTAATCTGAATACGCGCACGATCCTGACGTACTGCTTCACGCAGGCGGTTTTCCACCGCGCGCTGGTGGCGCACCGGCGTCATATCAATAAAGTCGATAACGATCAGGCCACCCAGGTCACGCAGACGCAACTGGCGAGCGATCTCATCCGCCGCTTCCAGGTTTGTGTTAAAGGCGGTCTCTTCAATATCGCCACCGCGCGTTGCGCGTGCGGAGTTGATATCGATGGCGGTCAGCGCTTCGGTGGAGTCAATAACGATAGAGCCACCGGACGGCAGACGGACTTCACGCTGGAATGCGGATTCAATCTGCGACTCAATCTGGTAATGGCTGAACAGCGGGATTTCCCCGGTGTACAGTTTAATTTTGCTGCTGAAATCGGGGCGACCCAGCGCAGCGATATGCTGGCGAGCCAGCTCAAGCACTTTCGGGTTATCGATGAGGATTTCGCCGATATCCTGACGCAGATAGTCACGGAAGGCGCGCACAATCACGTTGCTTTCCTGATGGATCAGGAACGGAGCAGGGCGGCTTTCGGCGGCTTTCTGGATAGCTTCCCAGTGTTTCAGACGGAAGCTCAAATCCCACTGCAGCGCTTCGGCGGATTTGCCCACGCCTGCGGTGCGTACGATAAGACCCATACCATCCGGTAATTCCAGGCTGGAGAGTGCTTCTTTCAGCTCGGTGCGATCGTCGCCTTCAATACGGCGAGAAATGCCGCCCGCGCGCGGGTTGTTCGGCATCAGCACCAGGTAGCTGCCTGCAAGGCTGATAAAAGTGGTCAGTGCCGCGCCTTTGTTGCCGCGCTCTTCTTTATCAATCTGAACGATGACTTCCTGACCTTCACGCAGTACGTCTTTGATGTTCGGACGTCCATGTGCGTTGTAATTAGCTGGGAAGTATTCGCGGGCGATCTCTTTGAGGGGGAGGAAACCGTGACGCTCGGCACCGTAATCAACAAATGCGGCTTCAAGGCTGGGTTCAATGCGGGTGATTTTACCTTTGTAGATGTTCGCTTTTTTCTGCTCGTGTCCCGGGCTTTCGATATCCAGGTCGTACAGGCGTTGTCCATCAACAAGTGCGACACGCAACTCTTCTTGCTGAGTTGCGTTTATTAACATTCTTTTCATCGTAACTTACTCATTATTCTTACATTGACGACTAAGCTGCGGGCAAGATAACGCCTTTCCGGGGGAGAACCGATGGCCTCGAGACTATTCGCGTCGCCAACCTCACGGTTGTCGCTCGCTAAAGAGGCGCAGTGTGTCGGTTGCCTGTGTTTCCTGTGGAAAACACAGCGCAATTATCAGGGGAACAGCCTGGGAAAAACTCTCCAGAGAAGATTCCATCTACCGGTAAGGACTGCAACCCGCAGCCCGCTAACTGCCTGAAAGTTCAATACGTCTTACGCCATTGCTGCGTGTATGATCGGACAGGCAAAACTGGTCATTCCGCTCATTTACTTGTTTTAACAAGATTCAACACGGAAAACCGCAACATTATTCCTTGCGAACCCTGTTATAGCAAGCTGACTTTTACCATTTATCACCCGGTTACTCACAGTTTTTTCACCTTTGCCCGGAGATTGGTTTAATAACCGCCGAATCAACTGAGTAAAACGAAGTCACCGAGTCAATTGTAAATATAAGCATAGAAAAATGAGTGGCGCTATTCAGCGTGGCTATTTAGAATCGCCTCCCATGAAAACTGAGACACCATCCGTAAAATTTGTTGCTATTACCGCTGATGATGCGGGGCAACGTATCGATAATTTTCTGCGTACCCAACTCAAAGGGGTACCTAAAAGCATGATTTACCGCATCCTGCGTAAGGGTGAAGTGCGGGTAAATAAAAAACGTGTAAAACCGGAATATAAACTGGAAGCGGGGGATGAAATCCGCATTCCGCCGGTACGCGTGGCAGAAAAAGAAGAAGAGGCGGTTTCTCCGCATTTGCAAAAAGTTGCCCAGCTAACCGACGTTATTCTCTATGAAGACGATCATATCCTGGTGCTGAACAAACCCTCGGGCACGGCGGTACATGGCGGTAGCGGGCTGAGTTTTGGCGTGATTGAAGGTTTGCGCGCGTTGCGCCCGGAAGCCCGCTTTCTTGAACTGGTTCACCGTTTAGATCGTGACACCTCCGGCGTTTTGCTGGTGGCAAAAAAACGTTCCGCGCTGCGTTCGCTGCATGAGCAGCTGCGCGGTAAAGATATGCAGAAAGATTATCTGGCGCTGGTCCGCGGCCAGTGGCAGTCGCATGTCAAAGTGGTGCAGGCACCTTTGCTGAAAAATATTCTGCAAAGTGGCGAGCGGATAGTGCGGGTGAACAGCGAAGGCAAGCCTTCAGAAACACGTTTTAAAGTTGAAGAGCGCTACGAATTCGCGACGCTGGTGCGTTGCAGCCCGGTGACCGGACGTACGCATCAGATTCGTGTACATACTCAACATGCCGGCCACCCGATTGCTTTTGACGATCGCTATGGCGATCGCGAGTTTGATAAGCAACTGGCTCCAACCGGGCTGTCACGACTGTTCCTGCACGCTGCGGCACTCAAGTTCACGCATCCCCATACGGGCGAAACATTGCGTATAGAAGCGCCACTTGATGAGGCACTCAAACATTGTCTGCAAGTGTTACGCAACGCTAAGTGATCTTTTCCCCCTCGCGTCTGCGAGGGGAAAACGGGGTTGGCTTACGGCTTCAGCCATTTGTCCAGCCACGGAAACACTTCATTTTGCTGTTCCTGATAAAAGACATGTCCCAGCTCAGGCCAGCTTTTCGTCACCAGTTTGTCGTCTGCCTGCTGCGAAGACCAAACCCGATGCACTTTGTCGAAAGCGTCTTTTACCGCCTCTGCCGGAAAAAGTTTGTCTTTGCTACCGCTGAAAATCAACATCGGTTTCGGCGCGGCAATGCTGGCGATATCCGGAATGTCCATGCGGGCGGGCATCCCCGGATGCAACATATAGAACGCGGATTGACCGCGTAACACGTTATTGCCGGGTTGCATCAGGCTGTTATAGGTTCCAAACCACGAAATCACCGCTGTAGCAGCCACTTTTTCGCTCAGCGCCGCCAGTTGCCAGGCGCGAAAACCACCCATTGAGAAACCCAGTACGCCAACGCGTTTACTGTCCACTCCGGGATGCGTGGCGATAAAATCGACCGTGCGCATATCCTCATAGGCTACTTCGCCTGCCAGCGAGCGTCCCAGATTGTAGTAGTTGCTGGCCAGCGCCTGTTGTTGTTCATAAACCATCGGGCCGCGATCGCCCCATCCGGGGCTGTCGATAGCGATAACCGCGTAGCCCCGGCTCGCCAGTTCATCGCCAATAAATTTACCGCTGAAAAATTTATCAGCCCATGCTTGCGCACTGGCGAGTTGCTCCGCGTTACCCCACGGGCGGATCAGCTTCTCTTTGCCGATATCAAACTTCGAGCCATGATCGTGCAACAGAACGATGGCAGGGTGCGGGCCGGGTGTTTTCGGCATCAATAACAGGGCGGAAATGCGGTTATCGTCCGTAATGTTCAGCGATAATTTTTCAGCGGTATAGCTGCCGCGATCTTCTTTCGCTATCGAGTGAGGAGAAAAGGGTTTCGTGGCATCCGGGGTGAGCAGGGCGCGGCGAAATAGCTGGCGGCTATGCGATTGCCACTGATGGAAATCTTTAAAATTGCCTGATAACCACGAATCGGGATAACGCATCTGCGCTTTCAGCGTTTGCCAGCTTGCCGGAAGATTGCCTTCAACGACGCCCTCTGTTTGCCACTTATCTTGCGCATAAACATTGCCAGACGCCAGCAGGGCAAACATCAGCGGCAACGTACGTAAAATCTTCATCACCTCTCCTTAAATTAAAACGACGTTTTAATATTGGTGATGAATGTAACTTTTGCCTAAAAAAGAAACTGTGATCGCGAAAGCATTAGCTTAACAACGGGTTACAATGTTCACGCCGTAGCATCTGGCACAGCGCAATTAGCGGCAAACCCACTAATGTATTAGGGTCACGTCCTTCCAGACGTTCAAACAATGCAATACCCAGTCCTTCGCTTTTGAAGCTACCGGCACAGTTCAACGGGCGCTCTTTGCGGACATAGTCGTCGATTTCCTGTTCACTTAAGCGGCGAAAATGGACGTCGAAAGGCTCACATTCCGTTTGCACATGACCGGTTGCGGAATTAAACAGCGCCAGACCAGTATAAAAAGTCACAATATTGCCGCTGGCTTTCATCAATTGCTGGCGAGCATTCTCTTCTGTGTGCGGTTTGCCGGTAATTTCGCCATCAAGTACGCACACCTGATCGGAACCAATAATCAAATGTTGAGGGTATTTTTGCGCCAGTGATTGCGCCTTTTCCTGCGCCAGTCTTAGCACTAAATGGCGAGGCGCTTCGCCTGCACGCGGTGTTTCGTCTGTCTGCGGCGCGGCGCATTCGAAGGGTAAACCGAGTTTTTCGAGCAGGGCGCGGCGGTAGGGCGAAGTGGAAGCGAGGATAATTTGCGACATATTTTTTTCACCAAATATGGCTTAACAATGACAGGCATTTTAAACTGTAGGCCGCAATGTGTGCGAATTATTGGCAAAAGGCAACCGCAGGCTGCCTTTTTCTTTGACTCTATGACGTTACAAAGTTAATATGCGCGCCCTATGCAAAAGGTAAAATTACCCCTGACTCTTGATCCGGTTCGCACGGCTCAAAAACGCCTTGATTACGAGGGTATCTATACTCCCGACCAGGCGGAGCGCGTCGCTGAATCTGTAGTCAGCGTAGACAGTGATGTGGAATGCTCCATGTCGTTCGTTATCGATAACCAGCGTCTTGCCGTGTTAAACGGTGATGCAAAGGTAACGGTATCGCTCGAATGCCAGCGTTGCGGGAAACCGTTCACTCATCAGGTCTACACCACGTATTGTTTTAGTCCTGTGCGTTCAGACGAACAGGCTGAAGCACTGCCGGAAGCGTATGAGCCGATTGAGGTTAACGAATTCGGTGAAATCGATCTGCTGGCGCTGGTCGAGGATGAAATCATTCTCTCCCTGCCGGTAGTTCCGGTGCATGATTCTGAACACTGTGAAGTGTCCGAGGCGGACATGGTCTTTGGGGAACTGCCTGATGAAGCGCAGAAACCAAATCCATTTGCCGTATTAGCCAGCTTAAAGCGTAAGTAATTAAGGAGTAAGGTCCATGGCCGTACAACAGAATAAACCAACCCGTTCCAAACGTGGCATGCGTCGTTCCCATGACGCGCTGACCGCAGTCACCAGCCTGTCTGTAGACAAAACTTCTGGTGAAACCCACCTGCGTCACCACGTTACCGCCGACGGTTTCTACCGCGGTCGCAAGGTTATCACTAAGTAATCACGCGCAAGCGTGATGAAGCTTAGTGAGGATTTCCCCGCGTAAGCGGGGATAGACCGAACCAGGCTGCGACGATACCTTGACACGTCTAACCCTGGCGTTAGATGTCATGGGGGGAGATTTTGGCCCATCCGTGACAGTGCCTGCAGCTTTGCAGGCACTGAACTCTAATTCTCAACTCAACCTTCTTTTAGTCGGCGATCCCGACGCTATCACGCCATTACTTGCCAAAGCTGATTTCGAGCAACGCTCGCGCTTGCTTATTGTTCCTGCCCAGTCAGTTATTGCCAGTGATGCGCGCGCAGCGCAGGCTATTCGTAGCAGCCGTGGTACTTCTATGCGCACGGCGCTGGAGTTAGTCAAAGAAGGTCGTGCCCAGGCCTGCGTGAGTGCGGGAAATACCGGTGCGCTAATGGGGCTAGCGAAAATGCTGCTCAAACCGCTTGACGGAATTGAGCGTCCGGCGCTGGTGACCGTGTTGCCTCATCAACAGAAAGGTAAGACCGTTGTACTGGATCTGGGCGCAAACGTCGATTGTGACAGCACGATGCTGGCGCAATTTGCCGTGATGGGCGCGGTGATGGCCGAAGAGATCCTCGGTATTGCCAACCCACGTGTGGCGCTACTAAATATTGGTGAAGAAGAGACCAAAGGGCACGATAGCATCCGCGATGCTGCGGCATTATTACGCTCCATGCCCTCAATGAACTACATTGGTTATCTTGAAGCGAACGAATTATTGACCGGCAAAACGGATGTGCTGGTGTGTGACGGTTTTACCGGAAACGTCACATTAAAAACAATGGAAGGTGTTGTCAGAATGTTTCTTTCACTGCTGAAATCGCAGGGTGAAGGGAAAAAAAGGTCGTGGTGGCTGATTTTATTAAAGCGTTGGTTACAAAAAAGCCTGACAAGGCGATTCAGTCACCTCAACCCCGACCAGTATAATGGCGCCTGTCTGTTAGGATTGCGCGGCACTGTGATTAAGAGTCATGGTGCGGCGAATCAGCGCGCATTTTGCGTGGCAATTGAGCAGGCAGTGCAGGCGGTGCAGCGGCAGGTTCCACAACGGATCGCCGCTCGCCTGGAATCTGTGTATGCACACTCGTCTTCGTCTGCAATGGATGGCGAAAACCAGAGCGTGTGTATATTACCCAAGAGTGACTGAGCGTACATGTATACGAAGATTATTGGTACCGGCAGTTATCTGCCTGAGCAGGTTCGGACAAACGCCGATTTAGAAAAAATGGTGGAAACCTCTGACGAGTGGATTGTCAGCCGTACAGGGATCCGTGAGCGCCGCATCGCCGCTGCAAACGAAACGGTTTCGACCATGGGCTATGAAGCCGCTAAGCGTGCGCTTGAGATGGCGGGCATCAATAACGATCAGATTGGCTTGATCATTGTTGCGACTACTTCTGCAACGCATGCCTTCCCGAGTGCAGCCTGCCAAATCCAGAACATGCTGGAAATCAAAGGTTGCCCGGCGTTTGACGTTGCTGCTGCGTGTGCGGGCTTCACCTATGCGCTGAGCATCGCCGATCAGTATGTTAAATCTGGTGCGGTGAAACATGCGTTGGTCATTGGTTCTGATGCGCTCGCGCGGACATTAGATCCGGACGACCGCGGTACGATTATTCTGTTTGGTGATGGTGCAGGCGCTGTTGTGCTGGGCACTTCCGAAGAGCCAGGCATCATCTCCACACATATGCATGCAGACGGGAGCTACGGCGAGCTGCTGACGCTGCCTAACCTTGATCGTGTGCATCCGGAGAACCCGACCTATCTGACGATGGAGGGTAACGAAGTATTCAAAGTTGCGGTGACAGAGCTGGCGCGTATTGTTGATGAAACATTAACAGCCAATAATCTTGAGCGCAGCGAGCTGGACTGGCTGGTGCCGCATCAGGCTAACTTGCGTATCATCAGCGCGACAGCGAAGAAGCTCGGCATGTCGATGGATAGCGTTGTTGTTACGCTGGATCGCCATGGCAACACCTCCGCAGCTTCCGTTCCCAGCGCGCTTGATGAAGCGGTACGCGACGGACGCATTAAGCCGGGGCAACTTGTCCTGCTGGAAGCGTTTGGTGGCGGGTTCACCTGGGGCTCGGCGCTGGTTCGTTTCTGAGTATAAGGATAAAAAAATGACGCAATTTGCTTTTGTGTTCCCGGGACAAGGCTCCCAAACCGTCGGTATGTTAGCTGATATGGCTGCGGCTTATCCGGTGATTGAAGAGACATTCGCAGAGGCATCAGCTGTTCTGGGTTATGATCTCTGGTCTCTGGTGCAACAAGGCCCGACGGAAGAACTGAACAAAACCTGGCAGACACAACCGGCGCTGCTGGCCGCTTCTGTCGCGCTGTGGCGCGTCTGGCAGCAGCAGGGTGGTAAAACCCCTGCGCTGATGGCGGGGCATAGCCTGGGCGAATACTCCGCATTAGTGTGTGCGGGTGTTATCGCGTTTGCTGATGCGGTTCGTTTGGTTGAACTACGTGGGAAATTCATGCAGGAAGCCGTGCCGGCGGGTACTGGCGCGATGTCTGCCATTATCGGCCTGGATGATGCTTCCATTGCCAAAGCATGTGAAGAATCGGCACTAGGGCAAGTTGTCTCTCCGGTGAACTATAATTCGCCAGGCCAGGTGGTTATTGCTGGTCATAAAGAAGCCGTTGAACGTGCAGGTGCTGCTTGCAAGGCTGCAGGTGCCAAGCGTGCGCTGCCGCTGCCGGTTAGCGTACCGTCGCACTGTGCGCTGATGAAGCCTGCCGCAGAAAAACTGGCCGCTGAATTAAAGAACATTACTTTTAACGCGCCGCAGATCCCGGTTGTAAATAACGTGGATGTGAAGTGCGAAACGACGCCAGAAGCGATTCGTGATGCGCTGGTGCGCCAGCTGTACAGCCCCGTGCAATGGACGAAGAGCGTTGAATTGATGGCATCGCAGGGCATTGAACATCTGTATGAAGTTGGCCCGGGTAAAGTCCTCACCGGCCTGACTAAACGTATTGTTGACACCCTGACTGCATCTGCGCTCAACGAGCCGGTTGCCGTGTCAGAGGCACTTGCGCAATAAAAGAGGAAGACCATGAGTTTTGAAGGAAAAATCGCACTGGTAACCGGTGCAAGCCGCGGTATTGGTCGCGCTATTGCTGAAACCCTCGTTGCCCGTGGCGCGAAAGTTATCGGTACGGCGACCAGCGAGAGTGGCGCGCAGGCGATTAGCGACTATTTAGGTGCGAACGGCAAAGGTCTGGTGTTGAATGTGACCGATGCTGCATCTATCGAATCTGTTCTGGAAAACATTCGCGCAGAATTTGGCGAGGTTGATATTCTGGTAAATAATGCCGGGATCACCCGTGATAACCTGTTGATGCGCATGAAAGAGGATGAGTGGAACGATATTCTCGACACCAATCTTTCATCTGTTTTCCGTCTGTCAAAAGCGGTAATGCGCGCTATGATGAAAAAGCGTCATGGGCGTATTATCACTATCGGTTCTGTGGTTGGTACCATGGGAAATGCTGGTCAGGCCAACTACGCTGCGGCGAAAGCGGGTCTTATCGGTTTCAGTAAATCGCTGGCGCGTGAAGTTGCGTCCCGCGGTATTACTGTAAACGTTGTTGCTCCGGGTTTTATTGAAACGGACATGACGCGTGCGCTGTCTGATGATCAGCGTGCGGGTATTCTGGCGCAGGTTCCTGCGGGTCGCCTTGGCGGTGCTCAGGAAATCGCCAGTGCGGTTGCATTTTTAGCCTCTGACGAGGCGGGTTACATCACTGGTGAAACCCTGCACGTCAATGGCGGAATGTATATGGTTTAACCACGATGAAAATTATTTGCGTTATTAGGGCGAAAGGCCTCAAAATAGCGTAAAATCGTGGTAAGAACTGCCGGGATTTAGTTGCAAATTTTTCAACATTTTATACACTACGAAAACCATCGCGAAAGCGAGTTTTGATAGGAAATTTAAGAGTATGAGCACTATCGAAGAACGCGTTAAGAAAATTATCGGCGAACAGCTGGGCGTTAAGCAGGAAGAAGTTACCAACAATGCTTCCTTCGTTGAAGACCTGGGCGCTGATTCTCTTGACACCGTTGAGCTGGTAATGGCTCTGGAAGAAGAGTTTGATACTGAGATTCCGGACGAAGAAGCTGAGAAGATCACCACCGTTCAGGCTGCCATTGATTACATCAACGGCCACCAGGCGTAAGTGAACATCTCCAGGCGGTCACTCGACCGCCTGAGTTTTATCTGTAGTTATCCCACGAATCTCTTTTTTATACCCTCCCTGGAGGACAAACGTGTCTAAGCGTCGTGTAGTTGTGACCGGACTTGGCATGTTGTCTCCTGTCGGCAATACCGTAGAGTCTACCTGGAAAGCTCTCCTTGCCGGTCAGAGTGGCATCAGCCTGATCGACCATTTCGATACTAGCGCCTATGCAACCAAATTTGCTGGCTTAGTAAAGGATTTTAACTGTGAAGACATCATCTCGCGTAAAGAACAGCGCAAGATGGATGACTTCATTCAATATGGAATTGTGGCTGGCGTTCAGGCCATGCAGGATTCCGGCCTTGAAGTCACAGAAGAGAACGCATCCCGTATTGGCGCAGCGATTGGTTCTGGTATCGGCGGTCTCGGTCTGATCGAAGAAAACCATAGCTCCCTCGTCAAGGGTGGGCCGCGTAAAATCAGCCCGTTCTTTGTACCTTCAACGATTGTCAACATGGTGGCAGGTCATCTGACTATCATGTTCGGTCTGCAAGGCCCGAGTATTTCCATCGCGACAGCGTGTACCTCAGGTGTGCATAACATCGGTCATGCGGCACGTATCATCGCCTACGGCGACGCCGACGCCATGCTGGCAGGCGGCGCGGAAAAAGCCAGTACGCCGTTAGGCGTCGGTGGCTTTGGCGCAGCGCGCGCGCTGTCTACCCGCAACGATAACCCGCAGGCGGCAAGCCGTCCGTGGGACAAAGAGCGTGACGGCTTTGTTCTCGGCGATGGCGCTGGCATCATCATGCTGGAAGAGTATGAGCATGCGAAAAAGCGCGGTGCGAAAATTTATGCTGAAATCGTCGGCTTTGGTATGAGCAGCGATGCTTACCATATGACCTCTCCGCCGGAAAATGGTGCGGGTGCCGCGAAGGCGATGGTTAATGCACTGCGTGATGCCGGCATCACCCCGGGCCAGATTGGCTATGTTAATGCGCACGGTACGTCTACGCCGGCGGGTGATATGGCAGAAGCGCAGGCCGTGAAATCGGTCTTTGGCGACGCGGCTCGCACAGTAATGGTCAGTTCGACAAAATCGATGACCGGCCACCTGCTGGGTGCGGCAGGCGCAGTAGAATCTATCTACTCGATCCTCGCCCTGCGCGATCAGGCTGTTCCGCCGACCATCAACCTGGATAACCCGGATGAAGGGTGCGATCTGGATTTTGTGCCGCATGTTGCACGCCAGGTGAGCGGTATGGAGTACACCCTGTGTAACTCCTTCGGTTTCGGTGGCACCAACGGCTCGTTGATCTTCAAGAAAGTCTGATCATTTCGCTGTGTGCTGGAGGCCCGCTTGTCGGGCCTTTTCTATTCGGGTTTATCCCCTTGTCCTGCGCTTTTCATCCTGCCAAACTGTCCGCCCAGACGCATAAGGAGCCCTCTATGTTCTTGATTAATGGTAAAGAGCAGCAATGGCTTGCCGCGAATGATCGGGCGACGCAATTCGGCGATGGCTGTTTTACCACCGCGCGTGTCCTTGACGGGCAAATCCAGTTTCCCGACGCGCATCTCCAGCGCCTGCGTCTTGCCTGTAAACGGCTCCGGATCCCTTATCTCGACTGGGACATACTGGCGCGGGAAATGGCACACCTCGCGAAAGAGAAAGAAGAGGGTGTGGTGAAAGTTATTCTCAGCCGTGGCACTGGCGGACGAGGCTATAGCGCAGCGGGTTGTGATACGCCGACGCGGATAGTGTCGCTATCAGCAAGCCCTGCCCATTACGCTCGGTGGCGGCAGGAAGGGGTAACCCTGGCGTTGAGTGATATTCGTCTCGGGCGTAACCCAATGCTCGCCGGGATCAAACACCTTAACCGCCTGGAGCAGGTATTGATTCGCACCGGGCTTGAGCAGACCTCTGCTGATGAAGCGCTGGTGCTGGATAGCGAAGGCTGGCTGGTTGAATGTTGTGCCGCCAATATCTTCTGGCGGCAGGGTTCGACGGTCTTCACGCCGCGCGTTGATCAGGCCGGTGTTGATGGCATCATGCGTCAATATTGTTTGCGCCAGCTGAAAACTTCCGCTTTTGAGGTTGTCGAAGTCAATGCGCGGCATGATGTGCTGATGCTGGCCGACGAAGTCATTATTTGTAACGCGTTGATGCCAGTTGTCCCGGTTCGCCAGTGGGCGGAACAGCACTGGTCAGCGCGCGATTTGTACCACTTTTTAGCCCCCTTGTGTGAGCGCATAAATCCGTCATGAAGAAAATGTTACGCGTAGTTCTCCTCCTGTTGGCTTTGCTGGTTATCGCGGCGGGAGCCGGCGTCTGGAAGGTTCGCCAGTTAGCGGACAGCCAGATCCTGATTAAAGATGAAACCATTTTCACGCTGCCCGCCGGAACCGGCCGTGTGGCGTTGGGTGAATTGCTGTATCGCGAAAAGGTAATTAATCGCCCGCGCGTGTTTCAGTGGCTGCTGCGACTGGAACCGGATCTTTCACATTTCAAAGCCGGTACCTACCGTTTTACACCGAAGATGACCGTGCGCGAGATGTTGCAGTTACTGGAGAGCGGTAAAGAAGCGCAGTTTCCGCTACGACTGGTCGAAGGTATGCGCCTGAGTGATTACCTCAAACAGCTGCGCGACGCTCCCTACATCAAACACACCCTGAAAGACGACGACTACGCGACGGTGGCGCAAGCCCTGAAACTGGAGCATCCGCAGTGGGTGGAAGGCTGGTTCTGGCCCGATACCTGGATGTACACCGCTAACACCACGGACGTTGCGTTGCTCAAGCGTGCGCATCAGAAAATGTCGCGTGCGGTGGAGCAAGCCTGGGAAGGGCGTATGGAGGGACTACCGTATAAAGATCAGAACCAGCTGGTAACCATGGCGTCGATTGTCGAAAAAGAGACGGCTGTTGCCAGCGAGCGCGATCAGGTGGCCTCTGTCTTTATTAACCGCCTGCGCATCGGGATGCGGCTGCAGACCGATCCGACGGTTATCTACGGGATGGGCGCGCGTTATAATGGTAAGCTGTCGCGCGCCGATCTGGAAACGCCGACCGACTATAACACCTATGTAATTAGCGGTTTGCCGCCGGGCCCTATTGCTACACCCGGTGAGGCCTCGCTGAAAGCGGCGGCGCATCCGGCGAAGACGCCGTATCTCTATTTTGTCGCGGATGGTAAAGGCGGACATACATTTAATACCAATCTCGCCAGCCATAACCGGGCAGTGCAGGACTACCTGAAAGTACTTAAGGAAAAAAATGGGCAGTAAATACATCGTTATCGAAGGGCTTGAAGGCGCAGGGAAAACCACGGCGCGCGATGTCATCGTTGAGACGCTGAAAGAGCTTGGCGTCGGTGAAATGGTGTTTACGCGGGAACCGGGCGGTACGCTGCTGGCGGAAAAATTGCGTAGCCTGGTGCTGGATATTCGTTCCGTTGGTGATGAACTTATTACCGATAAAGCCGAAGTTCTGATGTTTTACGCAGCCCGGGTTCAACTGGTCGAAACCGTCATTAAACCCGCACTGGCGCGTGGTTGCTGGGTGATCGGCGATCGCCATGATCTCTCAACGCAGGCGTACCAGGGCGGCGGACGAGGCATCGATCAGACCATGCTGGCCACGCTGCGCGATGTCGTACTGGGCGATTTTCGCCCGGACTTGACGCTCTATCTGGATGTTACGCCGGAAGTTGGCCTGAAACGTGCGCGTGCGCGTGGCGAGCTGGATCGTATTGAGCAAGAGTCGCTGGATTTCTTTAATCGTACCCGCGCGCGCTACCTTGAACTGGCTGCGCAAGATGACCGCATTCGCACCGTTGATGCTACTCAACCGCTGGACAAGGTGATTGCCGACATCCGCCAGACGGTAACAGCCTGGGTGCAGGAGCAGGGCGCATGAAATGGTATCCGTGGCTGCGTCCCGATTTTGAGCAACTGGTTGCCAGTTATCAGAGCGGTCGTGGGCACCACGCGTTGCTGATCCACGCCCTGCCGGGGATGGGCGAAGATGCGTTGATTTACGCCATCAGCCGTTTCTTGCTATGCCAGACACCTGAAGGCCATAAAAGCTGCGGCCACTGCCGCGGCTGTCAGCTTATGCAGGCTGGAACGCATCCTGATTACTATGCACTGGCACCGGAAAAAGGAAAATCCGTGCTGGGCATTGATGCGGTGCGTGAAGTCAGTGAAAAGCTTTACGAACATGCGCGGCTGGGCGGCGCGAAAGTGGTATGGATCCAGGATGCCGCGTTATTGACCGACGCCGCCGCCAACGCGTTGCTGAAGACGCTGGAAGAGCCGCCCGCGCGCACCTGGTTCTTCCTCGGCTGTCGGGAGCCGGCAAGATTATTAGCGACTTTGCGCAGCCGCTGCCGCTTGCACCACCTTGCGCCTCCCGCAGAAAACTACGCCTGTAGCTGGCTTGCTCGGGAAGTTACCGCCTCGCAAGAGACGATTCTGACCGCACTACGTTTGTGCGCCGGTTCGCCTGGCGCGGCAGAAGCGTTGCTTCAGAACGATGTCTGGACGCAACGGCAGACGCTTTGCCAGGCGACAGACGCAGCGCTGAATAGCGGTGACTGGCTGGCGATGCTCCCGACACTGAACCACGACAAGGTGGCTGAGCGCTTGCAATGGCTCTCTGCGTTGCTGCTTGATGCATTAAAAATGCAGCAAGGAGCGACATTGCTCAGCAATGTTGATGCCTTAGCGCTGGTCGAAAAGCTGGCGCGCCAGGTGCAAGCGCCAACGCTGCACGCGTTACTGCATGCTATTTTTACCTGTCGTGAACAGTTGCTTAGTGTGGTCGGGGTTAACCGCGAGTTGCTGCTGACCGATCTATTGTTAACGCTGGAACGTTACCAGCAAACAGGCGTAACGCTTCCTGTCTCCCATCTGTAAGAGAAGATTATGTTTTTAGTTGATTCGCACTGCCATCTTGATGGCCTGGATTACCACTCTTTGCACAAAGACGTTGATGACGTGCTGGCGAAAGCTGCCGCGCGCGACGTGAAGTTTTGTCTGGCGGTGGCTACGACGTTACCGGGTTACCGCGCAATGCGTGAGCTGGTGGGGGAGCGCCCGAATGTGGTCTTTTCCTGCGGAGTGCACCCGTTGAATCAGGATGAAGAGTACGATGTCGACACGCTGCGCCAACTGGCGGCGGAAGAGGGCGTCGTGGCGATGGGAGAAACCGGGCTGGACTATTTTTATACGCCGGAAACGAAGCCGCACCAGCAGGAATCCTTCCGTAACCACATCCGTATTGGCCGTGAACTGAACAAGCCGGTGATTGTCCATACGCGCGATGCGCGAGAAGACACGCTTGCGATTTTGCAGGAAGAGCGCGTGACGGATTGCGGTGGTGTGTTGCACTGCTTTACTGAAGATCGCGAAACGGCAGGTAAGCTGCTGGATATGGGCTTTTACATCTCGTTTTCTGGTATCGTCACCTTCCGCAACGCGGAGCAGTTGCGTGATGCGGCACGTTACATTCCGCTCGATCGCTTACTGGTCGAAACCGATTCGCCTTATCTCGCCCCGGTGCCGCATCGTGGCAAAGAGAACCAGCCAGCAATGACGCGCGATGTGGCGGAATATATGGCGGTGCTGAAAGGCGTTTCTGTCGAAGAGCTTGCGCAACAAACGACACAGAACTTTGCCCGTTTGTTCCATGTTGACCCATCCCGCCTGCAATCTGCCTGATCTGTCAGCTTATTTTAGTACTCGTAATTAATAAACGATCGGAGTAAAGTTCACCGCCATAAAAAAGGCGGTGGCGGTCGTTTTTCATACGGAAGCCGATACCTTTTGTAAATCAGTGTGAGTTTCGTAACTGGCGCTAGCTGAAACGTGATAGCCGTCAAACAAACTTTTACTGATTTATTTTACTCTGTGTAATAAATAAAGGGCGCTTAGATGCCCTTCCCACGGCGCGGTTCTCCCCCCTCGCCAATGCGTGAAAGCGTAGAAAAAAGCACTAATACTCAGGAGCACTCTCAATTATGTTTAAGAATGCATTTGCTAACCTGCAGAAGGTCGGTAAATCGCTGATGCTGCCAGTATCCGTACTGCCTATCGCAGGTATCCTGCTGGGCGTCGGTTCTGCAAACTTCAGCTGGCTGCCAGAAGTGGTTTCCCACGTTATGGCCGAAGCGGGCGGTTCCGTTTTTGCTAACATGCCGTTGATCTTCGCTATCGGTGTTGCGCTTGGCTTCACCAATAACGACGGCGTTTCGGCTCTGGCCTCCGTTGTTGCCTACGGCATCATGGTGAAAACCATGGCAGTGGTTGCACCTCTGGTTCTGCATTTACCTGCTGAAGAAATTGCCGCAAAACACCTGGCTGATACCGGTGTGCTTGGCGGTATTATCTCCGGCGCGATTGCCGCGTATATGTTTAACCGCTTCTATCGCATCAAGCTGCCTGAGTATCTGGGCTTCTTCGCTGGTAAACGTTTCGTGCCGATCATCTCCGGTCTGGCTGCGATTTTCACCGGCGTGATCCTCTCCTTCATTTGGCCGCCGATCGGTACTGCGATTCAGACCTTCTCCCAGTGGGCCGCTTACCAGAACCCGGTTGTGGCGTTCGGTATCTACGGTTTCATTGAACGTTGCCTGGTGCCGTTTGGTCTGCACCATATCTGGAACGTACCTTTCCAGATGCAGATTGGCGAGTTCACCAACGCAGCAGGTCAGGTGTTCCACGGCGATATCCCGCGTTATATGGCGGGTGACCCGACTGCGGGTAAACTGTCTGGCGGCTTCCTGTTCAAAATGTACGGTCTGCCGGCTGCTGCTATCGCTATCTGGCACTCTGCAAAACCGGAAAACCGCGCGAAAGTGGGCGGTATCATGATCTCCGCAGCGCTGACCTCGTTCCTGACCGGTATCACCGAGCCGATCGAGTTCTCCTTCATGTTCGTTGCACCGATCCTGTACGTTATCCACGCGATTCTGGCTGGCCTGGCATTCCCGATCTGTATCCTGCTGGGTATGCGTGACGGTACGTCGTTCTCTCACGGTCTGATTGACTTCATCGTGCTGAGCGGCAACAGCAGCAAACTGTGGCTGTTCCCGGTTATCGGTGCATGCTACGCGGTGGTTTACTACACCATCTTCCGCGTGCTGATCAAAGCGCTGGATCTGAAAACCCCGGGTCGTGAAGACACCACTGAAGAGAGCAAAGCTGGCGTTACCAGCGAAATGGCTCCGGCTCTGGTTACGGCGTTCGGCGGTAAAGAGAACATCACCAACCTGGATGCGTGCATCACGCGTCTGCGTGTCAGCGTGGCTGACGTAGCGAAAGTGGATCAGGCTGGCCTGAAGAAACTGGGTGCTGCGGGTGTGGTTGTTGCTGGTTCCGGTGTGCAGGCAATTTTCGGTACTAAATCCGATAACCTGAAAACCGAAATGGATGAGTACATCCGTAACAACTAAGCCATAGTCTGGGGAGACTGAGGGAGCCTGATGGCTCCCTTTTTTATTGTCCACTGAAAACTATGTGCTGTGGATCTGGTCAGCAACAGGTTTGCCTCTTGATTTAAATTTCACTGGGCAGGCAGAGCCTTCTTTTGCAGAAGGTCGGTATGCCCTGCCAGACGCAATCAATGCCGCCTTTTCTAACGCTGAATTTTTACTGTACTGAAAAGAAAGAGTGACAAAACCCGTCGCTGCCCACAGACCGTGTGCCATTCCCACTCCGCTCCGGTAAGCTGGCTGTCATGTGACTCACAGACGCGCCTCACACTCACACTACATTCAGCGTTAAATGCGCAAGGATAAGTGCAGCGGAAACGTCTGCTATAAGCGATCGCGGGAGAACTGGGGGCGGGCAGTTATCGGTAATGGCCGTTTTTCGGGAGCAAGAAAACAGAATAAAAAAGCCCGCCTGGAGGACGGCGGGCTTAGTGGCACGCGGCTGCGATTATCAGAAGCTGTAGCTGGCGCTTACAGAGAAGTTACGCGGCGCATCGTACACACCGTAAGTGCCCAGATAGTCGTAATAGTCTTTATCGAACACATTGTTCAGATTGGCCTGGATAGCGAAGTTTTTAGTTGCCTGGTAACGGGTGAACAGATCCACCACAGTATAACCGCTTTGCGTAATGCGCATGTCTCCATTCGGGCCTTTGATCTCCTGCCAGGTTTTATTCTGCCAGCGCGCACCGCCGCCAACGGAAAGCTCTGGCAGCATCGGCAACTGGTAGCGCGTGAATAATTTCATCGTGGTGCGCGCCTGTTCCGGGTTAACGGCTACACCGTCACCATCTTCAGCCATAAAACGGCTGGCACCAAAGGTGAGCTGCAAGTTGTCGGTGAGAGCCCCGTTGAGCTCAAATTCGACGCCTTTGCTTACCGTGCCGTTGACGGATTTATACGCGGTCTGGCCGCCGGAATTTGGAATGTACTCGCCGGTCGATACGGCAACGTGATCCTGCTCGGTACGGAATACCGCCAGGGTCGCCGTCAGACGTGTGTTATACCAGTCACCTTTGATGCCAGCTTCATAGCTTTTACCGGTGGTAGGTTCAAGAAATTCGCTGTTGATATCGCGCTGACTGGACGGCTCGAAAATAGAGGTGTAACTGCCATAAACAGACCAGGTGTCATCAATGTCATAAATCAGGCCTGCGTATGGCGTGACGTCATCGGACTTGCTGTTACGAATCTCGTCCGGCTTACGCTCCAGATTATATTTTGCACGCCATTCGGTATAACGCGCGCCGAGGATCAAGTGCAGCGGATCGGCCAAAGAGATACGGGTTGCCGCATACAGCGATTTCTGGCGGATCACATCGCGCTGGTAGAGCGTCCAGTCAGACCAGCTCGGGTCGGCCAGCGTGTTGCCGTTATATTTATGAATATTGCCGACATCCATCAGGCCGGAATTATCATTCACCGGGTATGAGTTGTCATAATTGTTGCGCTGGCGGCTGTAGCTACCACCGAACATCACTTCGTGCTGGCGACCAAACAAATCGTAACCACCACGAACAAACGCATCGATAGCGTCTTGTTTACGCTCGCCACGGTTCCAGCCGCCCCATGCGCCTTGCCACTGTGAGGCATCATACAGACCGGTGGTCTTATCCGGGTAACCGTCGATATACATCAGCTTGCTGTCGAAGTTGGTTTCCGCATGCATGGCGTTAACTTTCGCTTCCCAGCCGTTGTCAAAACGCTGGGTCAGGTTGGCGAAAATTTTTGAAGAGTCGACATTGGAGTAAGCCCAGTCAGCAGCGGTATTGAAACCGCGGCGGAAATGCGTGCGGCTGCCATCACTGTATAGCGACGGGAAACCGCCCCAGGTCGGGCTGTCTTCTTCACTTTCCTGATAGTCATAGCCGAGAGAAAGGGTAGTGGAATCAGTGATATCTGCATCCACTACACCGGTAATGAATTTTTTGCGGTAGTGGTTACGTTCAACCCAGGAATCTTTATCCTGGTAACCAGTGATAACCCGGCCGCGCACGTTGCCCGATTCGCTCAGCGGTGCTTGCAGATCCAGCACATAGCGCTGATCGTTCCAGCTACCGTAAGTCGCGGTGGCGGTTCCTTTGAATTCTTTGCTGTCGGCATGTTTACGCACCATGTTGACATAAGCAGAGGGATTACCTGTTCCACTCATCAGACCGGCCGCGCCGCGCACCACTTCAATCTTGTCATAAATTGCCGTGTCGCCTGCGGTATCGCCAAAATTCCAGCGGTTATCAAGGAATGTCGGCATATCTTCATAAGCAAAGTTACTGACGAAAAAGCCGCGGGCGAAAAAGTTCGTACGGTGGCTGTCAATGCGCGATGCGCTGACGCCAATCGTGTTATCCAGCACTTGTTCGATCGTATTTAGCTGCTGATCCTGCATACGCTGCTGGCTGACTACACTCACAGATTGTGGAATGTCTCGCGGGACCAGTAACAGCTTGGTGCCTGTGGTGGTGGTTTTTACGCTGTAGTCTTGCGCCTGGCTGTCAGAGGTGCTTAATGCTGCGCCATCAACCACAATCGTATCTTCAGATGCTGCGGCGATCTCTGCCGCAAACGCAGCAGAAGGGACTAAAGCCATTGCAATACAGGCGGCAAGCAGAGACGGTGTGGCGGCTAACGGACGCACTTCGTCCCTGGCGTGATGAGTGAAAGACATGCATAAACCCTTAATGGTGCGTTAGAGGGAAAGCCTTACAGCGATACGTTGTCGCGTCAGGCGGGTTTTGTAATTCGTCTGATAATAATCGCGCATGAAAATGCAAATGCGAAATATACGCATTCACCATATGAATGTAAACAGATGTAATATTCACCATTGAAATACCATTTCACCGCAGCGCGCCTTAAACGCGGGCGATTGCGTGCCAGCAAAGCCGGAAAGGTGAAAGAAAAACAGCGTTTTGGTTGAAACAACAAGAGAATCTCGATCATACTCTAGGGCACGTAATTGACGACGGCTGCGGGCTGGCTCCGCGAACATAAAAGGAAAACGTCATGGCCGAAGAAACCATTTTCAGTAAAATCATTCGCCGCGAAATTCCCTCGGATATTGTTTACCAGGATGAACTGGTTACCGCTTTTCGCGATATCTCTCCGCAAGCTCCAACCCATGTTCTGATTGTGCCAAACATTCTGATCCCAACCGTCAACGAGGTGACCGAAGCGCACGAGCAGGCGCTGGGGCGCATGGTGACGGTTGCGGCGAAAATTGCTCGCGATGAAGGGATTGCTGAAGACGGTTACCGTTTGATCATGAACTGTAATCGTCATGGCGGGCAGGAGGTTTATCATATTCATATGCACCTGCTCGGCGGGCGCGCACTGGGGCCGATGCTGGCTCATAAAGGTCTTTAATATGACGAACGGGCGTGTCGCGTTATGGCTGGCAGCGCTGGTACTGATGGGGTGCAGTTCACGTCCTACGATCCCGGTCGCCGACGACCAGACGTTAGTGATGGAATCGAGTATTCTGGCCTCCGGGATTATTGCGCAGCCGCCGACGTTAAGTACGCATGAACTCCAGCCTTCCGCGTCTTCACGGTTGTTTAATGAACGACAGCAGCCCGTTACCGTGCATTATCGTTTTTTCTGGTATGACGCCAGAGGTCTGGAAATGCACCCGCTGGAAGCGCCGCGAACCGTCACGATCCCGGGAAATTCGGGCGTGACGGTGTATGGCAGCGCCAACTATTTGGGTGCGCACAGCGTCAGACTTTATCTTTACCTGTAAGGGGTGACTCTTGATTAAAACTATTGGACGCTACGCGCTACTGACAACCCTGGCCGTGCTGCTTGCGGGTTGTATTAGCGATCAGCAACCCGCGCCGGTTGATCAGGCGGGTGGTGCAGGCACGCCGCAACAACCCACGCCGGTACAGCCGCAACAACCGGTGCCGGAAGTGCCTTCTGTCCCGACGCTGCCGCAGCAGCAACCGGGGCCAATTGAGCATCAGGATCAAACGGGGCAGCCCGCGCCGCGCGAGCGTCATTTTGACTGGAATGGCGCCGTTCAGCCGATGGTCGGTAAAATGTTGCAGGCCAGCGGCGCCAACGCAGGCAGCGTGCTGTTAGTGGATAGCGTCAATAACCGAACCAACGGTTCCATTAACACGAGCGAAGCAACGGGCGTGGTACGCAACGCGTTAGCGAATAACGGTAAATTTACGCTTGTTACCGAGCAGCAACTGGCGGTCGCGAAGCAACAACTGGGGCTCTCTCCACAGGACAGCCTCGGTACACGCAGTAAAGCCATCGGTATTGCCCGTAACGTCGGGGCGCAGTATGTGCTCTATTCCAACGCGACCGGGAATGTCAACGCACCGGCGCTGCAAATGCAATTGATGCTGGTACAGACCGGCGAAATTATCTGGTCGGGTAAAGGTGCAGTTCAGCAACAATAAACAGACGCGTGACGAGGTGTTGTCACGCTACTTTCCGACCTATACTCCCGTCGCCAGCCAGAATACCGGCCTCAGCGGCGGGAGTTGTCTTATTAGCGATGGACGGCATACGCTGGTGCTGCGAAAACGGCACCAGGCGACATCATCGCCTTTTGTGCGTCAGTATCGCTTACTCCGCCGCTTGCCGGATTCTATTGCTCCACGCCCGCGCTTATTCACCGGCGAGTGGATGGCGGTCGATTATCTACCCGGCGAGGTCTGCGCTGTGCTGCCGCAGGCCAGTGTGCTGGTGCCGTTACTGTACGATTTACACCGCCAGCCGCTGTTTGGCTGGCGGATAACATTATTGCCGCTGTTTGAAGGTTACTGGCAGCAGAGTGCGCGTTCGCGGCGGACGCCGTTTTGGCTGCGCCAGTTAAAGCAGTTGCGCCAGCAAAAAGAGCCAGTACCGCTACGGCTGGCACCGTTACATATGGATGTCCACGCCGGAAACCTGGTGCAGAGTGCCAGGGGGTTGCGGCTGATCGACTGGGAATATGCGGGCGATGGGGATGTCGCGCTGGAATTGGCGGCGATATGGACGAAAAACGAGGCAGAGCGGCAGGAACTGGTGAATCGCTATGCGCATCAGTCTGCCATTAATCCCGCTTTGCTGTGGCGCCAGGTCCGGCGCTGGCGTCCGTGGGTTTTGATGCTGATGGCTGGCTGGTATGAGTGCCGCTGGCAGCAAACGGGCGATCAACAATTTATTACGCTGGCGAATGAAATATGGCGTCAGCTAGCGAAAAAAGAACAAGAGAGGTAAATGTGGGCCCAGTGATGTTGGATGTGGAAGGGTACGAACTGGATGCGGAAGAGCGCGAGATTGTGGCACACCCGCTGGTTGGTGGCCTGATCCTCTTTACCCGTAATTATCACGATCCCGAGCAATTACGGGAGCTGGTGCGCCAGATCCGCAGCGCTTCGCATCATCGTCTGGTGGTGGCAGTTGATCAGGAAGGCGGGCGCGTACAGCGTTTTCGCGACGGCTTTACTCGCTTACCCGCCGCACAATCTTTTGCTGCTTTGCATGGGCTGGAAGAGGGCGGACGCCTGGCTCAGGAGGCGGGTTGGCTAATGGCCAGCGAAATGATCGCCATGGATATCGACATCAGTTTTGCCCCGGTGCTGGATATTGGGCATATCAGCGCGGCGATTGGCGAGCGTTCGTATCATGAAGACCCGGTGAAAGCGCTGGCTATGGCGACGCGCTTTATCGACGGGATGCACAGCGCAGGGATGAAAACCACCGGTAAACACTTTCCCGGTCACGGGGCGGTTACGGCCGATTCCCATAAAGAAACACCACGCGACCCGCGGCCACAAGGCGAGATCCGCGCGCATGATATGATGATTTTCCGCAACCTGATTGAGCAAAACAAACTCGATGCGATTATGCCCGCGCACGTTATCTATCCTGACGCCGATCCGCGTCCGGCCAGCGGCTCGCCATATTGGCTGAAAACAATATTACGCGGCGAGCTGGGTTTTGACGGCGTGATTTTTTCGGATGATTTGTCAATGGAAGGCGCAGCTATCATGGGAAGTTATGCTGAACGTGGCCAGGCATCGCTGGATGCCGGTTGCGATATGATCCTGGTCTGTAATAATCGTAAAGGCGCAGTAAGCGTGTTGGATAACCTGTCGCCGATCAATGCGCAACGTGTTACGCATTTGTATCATAAAGGTTCATATTCTCGTCAGGAGTTGATGAGTTCAGCGCGCTGGAAGGCGGCTCATAACGAACTGGAGCAGCTGCATGCGCGCTGGCAGGAGCACAAAGAGGCCCGTTAATTCCTGCGGACGCGATGTCGAAGTGGTGAGGATACCATGATTATCTATTTACACGGTTTTGACTCAAACAGCCCCGGCAACCATGAAAAAGTGTTGCAGCTGCAGTTTATTGATCCGGATGTGCGTCTGATAAGCTACAGTACGCGCCACCCGAAGCATGATATGCAGCATCTGCTGAAAGAAGTGGATAAAATGTTGCAGCTCAATATCGACGAGCGTCCACTGATTTGCGGTGTCGGCCTTGGCGGTTACTGGGCCGAGCGCATCGGTTTCCTGTGCGATATCCGTCAGGTGATCCTCAATCCTAACCTGTTTCCTTACGAGAACATGGAAGGGAAAATTGATCGCCCGGAAGAGTACCAGGATATTGCCACCAAATGCGTTTCCAACTTTCGTGAGAAAAATCGCGATCGCTGCCTGGTGATCCTCTCGCGCCAGGATGAAGCACTGAACAGCCAGCGCTCAGCCGAGGAGTTGCACCCCTATTACGAAATTGTCTGGGACGAAGAACAGTCGCATAAATTCAAGAATATCTCTCCGCATCTCCAGCGCATTAAGGCCTTTAAAACCCTCGGTTAATTCCCCATTCCGGCAGGTTATCTAACCTGCCGGCGTTATTTTTATTTCTGCGTTTCGCCGGGCATTATTTTGCCTGTCGACTACACTTGCTCATCTTTTAAGCATCAAAACTTGATGCATATCAATTTTGGTATGACCATTGAACCGTTCGTGTTATTCTCAGCGTCAATATCTGGTCGTAAGTGCGTAACTTGTTGTTAAATAAAGGCTATTTTTATAACTTTTAATTAACAATTGGTTAATATTTTAGGGGGTCACGTTGACTACACCATTGAAGAAAATTGTGATTGTAGGCGGTGGTGCTGGTGGTCTGGAACTGGCGACGCAGTTAGGTAAAAAGCTTGGCCGCGGCAAAAAAGCGAAAATCACGCTTGTCGATCGTAACCACAGCCATTTGTGGAAACCGTTGCTGCATGAAGTAGCGACGGGTTCGCTGGATGAAGGGGTTGATGCGCTGAGCTACCTGGCGCACGCGCGTAATCACCATTTTCAGTTCCAGCTCGGTTCTGTCGTTGATATTAATCGCGAAAACAAAATCATTACGCTTGCTGAACTGCGCGATGAGAAGGGCGAATTGCTGGTTCCGGAACGTAAACTGGCCTATGACACGCTGGTGATGGCGCTCGGCAGCACGTCGAACGACTTCAACACGCCTGGCGTGAAAGAGCACTGCATTTTCCTCGACAACCCACACCAGGCGCGCCGTTTCCACCAGGAAATGCTCAATCTGTTCCTGAAATATTCAGCGAACCTTGGCGCTAACGGCAAAGTCAATATTGCGATTGTTGGCGGTGGGGCAACCGGTGTTGAACTCTCTGCGGAGCTGCACAACGCGGTGAAACAGCTGCACAGTTATGGTTATAAAGGTCTGACAAATGAAGCGCTGAACGTGACGCTGGTGGAAGCCGGCGAACGCATTCTGCCTGCGCTGCCGCCACGGATTTCCGGTGCTGCGCATAACGAGTTGACCAAAATGGGCGTGCGCGTACTGACCCAAACGATGGTGACCAGCGCCGATGAAGGTGGTCTGCACACGAAAGAGGGCGAATACATCAACGCCGATCTGATGGTGTGGGCGGCGGGTATCAAAGCGCCAGACTTTATGAAAGAGATTGGCGGTCTGGAAACCAACCGTATTAACCAGCTGGTGGTCGAACCAACATTGCAAACCACCCGCGATGCGGATATTTACGCGATTGGCGATTGCGCGTCGTGTGCCCGACCGGAAGGTGGCTTTGTACCGCCGCGTGCGCAGGCCGCTCACCAGATGGCAAGCCTTGCCTTGCATAACATTCTGGCGCAGATCAAAGGTAAGCCGCTGAAACCGTATGTCTATAAAGATCATGGCTCACTGGTTTCTCTGTCCAATTTCTCAACCGTTGGCAGCCTGATGGGCAACCTGATGCGCGGTTCGATGATGGTTGAAGGCCGTATTGCACGCTTTGTGTACATCTCGCTGTACCGTATGCATCAGGTCGCGCTGCATGGTTATTTCAAAACCGGCCTGATGATGCTGGTCGGCAGTATTAACCGGGTGATCCGCCCGCGTCTCAAATTGCACTAACGCTGTTCTGCTCCCTGCGCTTTATCTGCCCGGGGAGCAGCATATCCCTCTGGTGATGGCGTCAAACCGCTCGGATAACTCTGAATGTCGTCATTTTCCTGCCCACTATCCCTCTTTTTACGTTCTTTCTGATTGGCTTCCTTGCTTGCGAAGTTGCAAAATTGTTACCAATAGCAAACAGGGAGAGAATCCTGATGAACAAATCAATGTTAGCGGGTATCGGTATTGGCGTGGCCGCTGCACTGGGCGTTGCCGCAGTTGCCAGCCTGAACGTGTTTGAGCGCGGTCCTCAGTACGCGCAAGTGGTTTCTGCGACGCCAATCAAGGAAACGGTTAAAACGCCACGTCAGGAGTGTCGAAATGTGACAGTGACGCATCGTCGTCCCGTACAAGATGAAAACCGTATTACCGGTTCTGTACTCGGTGCGGTAGCGGGTGGCGTGCTGGGGCACCAGTTTGGTGGCGGTCGCGGTAAAGATGTCGCCACAGTCGTTGGTGCATTAGGCGGCGGTTACGCCGGTAATCAGATTCAGGGTGGGATGCAAGAAAGGGATACCTACACCACGACCCAGCAACGTTGCAGCACTGTGTATGACAAGTCAGAAAAAATGCTCGGCTATGACGTGACGTATAAAATTGGTGACCAGCAGGGAAAAATCCGTATGGATAAAGATCCCGGTACGCAAATTCCGCTGGATGGCAATGGTCAACTCGTTTTGAATAACAAAGCGTAAAACAGAAGTACTCTGCATGTTGGCTCCTCATCGCTCAGGCTGAGGAGCCTTTTTTCATTAAAAAAGCCTCACATTTCTGCAAGGCTTTAATAAGTCAAATAAAGTCGTGTTGGCGAACCAGCAGCAGGCCTGTTATCACAATTGAAATAAATGCAAACAGTACTGAACCACCCAACAAAACCCACAGACCAAATAATAATGTTATTACTATTAACACTTTAATGAATGGTAATAGCAAAATCATCTCCATTTTCCTTCTGCATGTGTTAAGTAAAGGTAAATACCCTTTATCCTCGGAAGTCGTTCAATACAGCACTTAGGGTGAGAGCAAAGGAAAGCAAGTACATAGCTGCATCATCATGATGCTCATTATTTGTATCATCCAGACTAATCATTAGCCGCGCAATAATCACAATTAAGAATAGCAAAGCGGGGGAAAACGCTGATAGATTTTACCTATTATTGAAATGTGATATCTCAATCACAGAGGCGAGATGAGACGGTTTCCCGTCTCATTTTTTTTCAGGCTTTGATCAAATCCGGCCACAACCGCAGAGTGGTTTGAATGATTTGCAGCAGTTTTTCACAACTCGCGCCTTCACGCGCGCTGATCGACATGCCCTGCAAGATACATCCTAAAAACTGCGCTAGTGAGAGCGTGTCAACCGTCTGCGGAATTTCGCCGCGCAGCTGGCGAGCGGTGAGAAACTGACGCAGCGTCTCTTCCTGCTGTGCGTGTCGCGATTTTATGGTGTTCGCAATGGCCTGTGACGATGCCGCCAGCGTCGCCGAGGTGTTGATCATAAAGCACCCGGCGGGCGTATCCGTACTGGTAAAGCACTTCGCCACGGCGGTGAAGTAATCCCGCAGCGCACTTTCCACAGATTTTTCTTCGCACAACAACTGCGCTTCGTGCTGGCGCGCGAAACGGGTGATGTAACGATCGAGGACGGCGCGAAACAGCCCCTCTTTGTTAGTGAACTCGGCATACAGCGTCGGCGCTTTCGCCCCGGTCGCTTCGACGAGATCGGATAATGATGTGGCTTCGTAACCATGTTGCCAAAATAGCGTCATGGCTTTGTCGAGCGCCGCTTCCCTGTCGAACACTTTCGGTCGGCCACGGCTTTTTTTGGTGCAACTGCTGACTTCACTGGTCATATCGCCGCCTAACCTTTGTTAGTTTGTTGAATGACCATTATAAAAATATTCCCGACAGATAACCAGCAGCAAATTAGCACATATCGATAAATCATATCGTTATGAATTTTAAATAAATTTCATTTTATTTAATGATCGTTATAAAAAACATTAACGCCTGATGCAGATCACATCTACGATTTGTGTATCGATCGTTAATTAAATGTTTAACGGCATCCTTCATCTGCATCCAGGAATGACATCATGAAAAATATCACTGCGCTGTTTACTGCTGCTGTACTGAGTTCTCTCTCTTTTGCCAGCGTCGCTGCTGTTGAAGTGCAATCTGCTCCGACAGGCCAGCAGGAAGTGGCGACCGTTGGAGTACGTGCGAACTCCAACCTTGCCTCCGTAGAAGATCAGCTGGCTCAGAAAGCCGATGAGATGGGCGCAAAGTCGTTTCGCATCACCTCGGTAACCGGCTCTGACAACCTGCACGGCACTGCTGTTCTTTACAAATAAGCGCAACACATTACGCCACGGTGATAAAAAAGGCCCCGCGAATTATCGCAGGGCCTTTTTTTACGCCAGCAGGGCAGTTACATCACCTGCGGGTCGTTTTCAATGTGGCGGGTGACATCGACCGGCATCCCTGAACGCACTTCCATCGCATGGCTCATCACTGCTGCATCGCTGCGCGCATCATCTTTGAACGCTTGCATCGCAGCGTTCAACACGATGGGTAAGGTTTTGGGATCATCGTTAATCGATTTCGATAGCGGCTGATGCACTTCCACCAGCCGTCTGCCATCAGGTTCAACTGACGCTTTGATCGGCGTATTGATGATATTCACTGGCGTACCCGGGGAAACCTGGGCGAACAGGTTAGAGATGTCTTTATCCCGCAGACGAATGCAGCCGGAGCTAACGCGCATACCGATACCGAAATCGGCGTTAGTACCGTGCAGCAAATAGACGCCACCAAACGCGGCAAGGCGAATGGCATGGTGGCCCATCGGGTTATCTGGCCCGGCAGGCATCACCGCTGGCAGATCTATTCCCTGCGCTTTATAGCGCGCACGAATATTCGCGGTCGGTGTCCAGGTGGGGTTCGCGCGTTTATCGGAAACCGTGGTGACCATGGTGGGCGTCAGCGTGTCGCCACCCAGTTGGCCAATGCCGATCGGGTAAACCGTGACTTCGTTTTTACCCGGCGGATAGTAATAGAGGCGCAGTTCGGCGAGGTTGATCACAATGCCTTTGCGCGGCACATCGGGCAGCAGCGTTTGCAGCGGAATGGTCAGTACACTGCCCGCGCGCGGGACATACGGATCGATACCGGGGTTGGCCTGCAAAAGCGCAAGAAATCCTACATTGTATTTCTTGGCAATCGCCTCCAGTGAACCGCCGTCGTTCTGCACGACATGAAAACGGTTCTCGCCAACGAGGTTACTGCCGGAAGGGGGTAAAGGCCAGGTGTTAGCGTGTGCGGGGAGAGCGACAGTGGCGGCGGCGGCCAGCAGCGCGAGCCAGTGAACGAAACGCGACATTTTTATCATTACCATAATCCATGTAAATCATAATGTTATTGCTATAAAGCTGTGTGATGGAATTATGGTAGGTCAGCGTGTAGGGAAATCCTGGAGTATTGCAAAATATTTGTAAATGTTGAGGAAAGTAAAGGTGCCGGGCCATGCGACCCGGCGTAACGCATTTTTTCAGGCTACCGCGTTTTCGGCGAGCTGCTGCATAAAGTTACGAACCCAATCCATCCGCACTTTGCGCTCGCTGAGATCCTGCATAAATTTCAGCCGCGTTGGGCCATCGAGGCGGAAATGCTGCGGTTGTTTCTGCAGCAAGCCAATCAGCCACGCCGGATTGACATGATTTTTCGCGTTGAACTCAATCATGCCGCCTTTTTCGTTGCCTTCCAGCTTGCGGATCCCCAGTTTTTGCGCCTGCTGGCGCAAGCGGGCAATATCCAGCAGGTTACGCGCTGCATCCGGCAACAGGCCGAAACGGTCAATCAGCTCAACTTTAATCTCCTCCAGCGCATTCTCATCTTTAGCGCTGGCGATGCGTTTATAGAATGACAAGCGCGTGTTGACGTCAGGAATAAAGTCATCCGGCAGCAGCGACGGCATACGTAATTCCACTTCGGTTTGCTGGCTGGTGAGATCTTCCAGCGACGGCTCGCGGCCCGCTTTCAGCGCATCGACCGCATTTTCCAGCAGTTCCATATAGAGCGAAAAGCCGATGGTTTCCATCTGACCACTCTGGTCTTCGCCCAGCAGTTCTCCCGCGCCGCGGATCTCCAGGTCATGCGTTGCCAGCGCGAAGCCCGCGCCTAAATCTTCCAGCGAGGCGATGGCCTCCAGGCGTTTTTGCGCATCGGTAGTCATCGCTTTGGGATGCGGCGTCAGCAGCCAGGCGTAGGCCTGGTGGTGCGAGCGCCCGACTCGCCCGCGCAGCTGGTGGAGCTGGGCAAGGCCGAAGTGATCGGCGCGTTCAATAATGATGGTGTTGGCGGTCGGAATATCGATCCCGGTTTCAATAATGGTGGTGCACACCAGCACGTTGAAACGTTGATGGTGGAAATCATTCATCACCCGCTCCAGCTCGCGTTCACGCATCTGGCCGTGACCGATGGCGATGCGCGCTTCCGGCACCAGTTCCGCCAGCCGGTCGGCGGCTTTCTGGATATTTTCCACATCATTGTAGAGATAGTAGACCTGCCCACCGCGCAGGATCTCGCGCAGTATTGCCTCGCGAACCACCAGGTTGTCGTACTCGCGTACAAAGGTTTTTACCGCCAGGCGGCGCGCGGGCGGAGTGGCGATAATCGACAGATCGCGCATCCCGCTCATCGCCATATTCAGCGTACGGGGGATCGGCGTGGCGGTCAGCGTCAGGATATCCACATCGGCGCGCATCGCTTTAATACGCTCTTTGTGGCGCACACCGAAACGGTGCTCTTCATCGACAATTAACAGGCCGAGATCCTTCAGTTTGACATCGCTTTGCAACAGCTTGTGTGTGCCAATCAGAATATCGATTTTTCCTTCGGCGGCCTGCTCCAGGATCTGCGCCTGCTCTTTGGCGCTGCGAAAACGTGAAAGCATTTCGATGCGCACCGGCCAGTTGGCGAAGCGATCGCGGAAGTTATCGAAATGCTGTTGGGCGAGCAGGGTGGTTGGCACCAGCACCGCCACCTGCTTATTGTTTTCAACCGCAAGAAACGCGGCGCGCATCGCTACTTCGGTTTTACCGAAGCCGACATCGCCGCACACCAGCCGGTCCATTGCCAGCGGCTGGTACATATCGCTGAGCACCGCATTAATAGCCTGCGCCTGATCCGGCGTGGTTTCAAACGGGAAACTGTCGCAGAAAAGTTGATACTGCTCTTTGTCATGTTTAAAGGCGAAGCCCGCTTTGGCGGCGCGCTGCGCGTAAATATCCAGCAGTTCTGCGGCGACATCGCGCACTTTTTCCGCCGCTTTTTGCCGCGCGCGCGACCAGGCATCGCTCCCCAGTTTATGCAGCGGCGCGTTCTCTTCCGCACCGCCTGCATAGCGGCTGATTAAATGCAGCGACGAGACGGGCACGTACAGTTTGGCGTCACCGGCGTAGGTCAGCATCAGATATTCGCCTTTGATGCCGCCCGCTTCCAGCGTGGTCATTCCGGCATAACGGCCCACGCCGTGTTCCAGGTGCACCACCGGCTGGCCATCATGCAGTTCGGCCAGGTTACGGATCAAAGTATCCGGGTTGATGGTGCGCCGTGTATCTTGGCGACGACGCGCGACGCGCTCACCGAGCAGATCGCTTTCACAAATTAGCGCCCGGCTGCGTAACGTATCGATAAAGCCGTGTTCTGCGGCACCGATCATCAGGTATGTGCCAGGCGCTTCGGCTTCATCGAGACGCATAATACGCTTAGGCGCAACTTTGATGCGTGCCAGCAGCTCAATTAACGCCTCGCGACGACCTTCACTCTCGACGGAGAACACCACCGGCCCGGCGAACGATTCGAGGAACTTACGCAGGTTATCCAGCGGTGATTTCTGCTGCGCCTGTACCGCCAGATCCGGCAACGACCGGTAACCCAGGTTAACATGCGCGGCTTTATCGGCCAGTTGTTCGGTTTTTAACTGGATGCGCGGCCATTTCTTCAGCTCGCTGTAGAGCTCATCAACGCGAAGCCACAGCGTCTCCGGCGGCAGTAAAGGGCGCATCGGGTCAACACCGCGGTTCTCAAAACGCGCCTGCGTCTCCTGCTGGAAGCGCTCGGCGCTGCTTTCCAGATTGCCGGTGTTAACCAGCAAGGTGTTTGCCGGGAAATAGCTGAACAGCGGCGGCAGCGGTTCGCTGAAAAACAGCGGTTGCCAGTATTCAATCCCGGTAGGCAACGTACCTTTGCTGACTTGCTGGTAAATATGCTCGGCGTCGCGTTTGACCTCAAATTTATCGCGCCACTGGCTGCGGAACAGCTCAATGGCGTTTTTATCGGTCGGGAATTCGTGCGCGGGCAGTAAGTTAATTGCTTCGACTTCTTCCAGCGTTCGCTGGGTATCGGCGTCGAAAAGACGCAAACTGTCGATTTCGTCATCGAAAAAATCGAGGCGGAAAGGCTGCTCGCTGCCCATCGGGAAAAGATCAAGCAGCGCGCCGCGTGTGGCGTACTCCCCATGTTCCATAACCTGATCAACATGACGATAACCCGCGCTATCGAGTTGGCTGCGCAGCTCATCGCGCGACAAGCGTTGCCCTTTTTTCATCACCAGCGCATGGCCATGCAGGTAGCTATGCGGGCAAACGCGTTGCATCAGCGTATTTACCGGAACAATCAGCACGCCGCGCTGCATGGAGGGGAGCTGATATAAGGTCGACAGGCGGGAAGAGATAATTTCCTGATGTGGTGAGAAGCTGTCATACGGCAGCGTTTCCCAGTCGGCGAGGTTCATGACCAGGTTATCGGTAAACTGCCCAATCTCATCCTGCAAGCGCAGCGCGTTTTGCATATCCGGCGCAATCAGCACAACCGGGCCCGGATGGCGCTCAATGATTTCCGCAACTTCGGTGGCGCAGGCAGCACCTGTCAGTTCGCCAAACTGGCGCTGGTCGCCTGCTTTGACAGGCAGGGAATAACGGTATTGTTCAGGCATGGGGATATCAAGATCTCGTTATGGATATACCCCCCGTTATGGGGGCATATCCCTGATACGCAATACCATTATTATCTGTGATTAAGCGGGTTTAGCCAATACGACGCGCAGGATTAACGCGCTTGCACCGCCGTGAGATGTTTCGTCGGTGGCGTGAAAAAGAGATCGGCGAACAGTGCCGACGACAATTTTCTCACCATCAGTCCAGCCAGCGTACAAATCAGCAACGTGGCGAACGGATAGACTAACAGCAGCGCCAGTTCGACCGTTTGCGGCCATGCGCCTGCGTTCATCGGTTTGAGCAGCGCAAGGCTGATGGCCTCAATCAGAATGCGGTGAGTGGTATAAATCGCCAGCGTATTGGAGCCGACTACGTTCAGCAGACTCTTTTCGTTGGGGGGAAAACGCTGCTCCAGCACCTGGAACAAACGCATAATGCCCACAATAGAAAGCAGGCACAGCGGCAGTGGCATATTCAACATCCACAGCCCGAAAGCCACCACGGCCGCCAGCGCAAACAGTAATCCGTAGCGGCGGAGCGACACGGTTTTGACCCACTCCATTACGCTTGCCCCATACCAGGCGCCGAGCGAATAGAAAATCATATTACGCACCACGCTGTTCATCCCCCACCACGGCAGTGGCAGGTAATTAATCGCCAGGCTTGCCAGGATCATTAGCGCTAATAGTGGCACTTTCCAGTTACTGAGCAGCTTACAAAGCGTGAAATAGACCACCAGCGCATAGAGATACCACAAGCTGGTACTGGCGGTGAGCATGCCCTGCGCGAACTCGCGCCAGTTCTCCGCATAAGCCGCGTTGGCGGCATCACTCAGATCGCGCTGCGGCGCGAGCCAGTCATTTATCTGGCGTAACCCAGCCCATTGCAGGAGGCCCCACAGCGCCAGCACATAGACGATGCTCCAGATACGCTTATCGAGCGTTTCTTTCCACGGCACATCGTCTATATATCGGCGAATGAGGTAGCCGGAGATAAAAAAGAACACCGGCATACGAAACGGCGCGAGGTAAAGGTTGAAATAAATCCAGCATTTAGTGAGCGTTTGCGACCACGGATGCTGGAAAGTGGACAGGTGCGGGTAAAACGTGATGACGGAGTGATAAACCACAACCAGACAAATACATAACCCCTTGATTTGATTAATCCATAATGTTTTCTGCTTCATTCACACTGTTGCCTGTTTTGCCAAAATCCTGGGCGTTGATCCTGGGCTGACGGGAGAGGGATGTATTGGGGAAGTGTCTGTATTTGTTCATTTTCGGATTAAGGCGAGAGGGCGTTAACGGTCAACAGCCGTACAAACAAACGGAAATGCAAACTGGCTGACAGTTGTTTATTGGTTTGATTTCACGGAATTTTTCCTTATCTGTCTGACGAATACTTACCGTTTCACTCATTTACGCTCTGTGCTTTCGCTTATATACTCCTCACTCTGCTATCAGCAACCAGACGGATTTCATGTACCAGCCTGTCACTCTTTTCATAGGCCTGCGCTATATGCGCGGGCGCGCAGCGGACCGCTTCGGTCGCTTTGTCTCCTGGCTGTCAACCATTGGCATCACCCTCGGTGTTATGGCGCTGGTAACGGTGTTATCGGTGATGAATGGCTTTGAGCGCGAGCTGCAAAACAACATTCTGGGGCTGATGCCACAGGCCACTCTTACCACGCAAAACGGCTCACTGAATCCAGCGCAGCTGCCGGCAAGCCAGATCAAATTACAGGGCGTGACGCGAATTGCGCCGCTCACCACTGGCGATGTAGTGCTCCAGAGCGCGCGCAGCGTGGCGGTGGGGGTGATGATGGGCATCGATCCGGCGCAAAACGATCCACTGACGCCATATCTGGTGAATGTCAAACAAAGCGATCTGCAAGCGGGCAAATACAACATTATCCTCGGTGAGCAACTGGCCGGTCAGTTGGGCGTGAACCGTGGCGATCAAATTCGCGTGATGGTGCCCTCTGCCAGCCAGTTTACGCCGATGGGCCGTTTGCCGAGCCAGCGTCTGTTCACCGTGGTGGGTACATTTGCGGCGAACAGTGAAGTCGACGAATACCAGATGCTGGTCAATATTGATGACGCTTCACGCCTGATGCGCTACCCGGCGGGGAATATCACTGGCTGGCGTTTATGGTTGAATGAGCCGCTGAAAGTCGATGTGCTCAGCCAGCAGACATTGCCGGAAGGCACCAAATGGCAGGACTGGCGCGATCGTAAAGGCGAGCTGTTCCAGGCCGTGCGGATGGAAAAAAACATGATGGGGCTGCTGCTGAGCCTGATCATCGCCGTTGCGGCATTCAACATTATTACCTCGCTGGGTCTGATGGTGATGGAAAAGCAGGGCGAGGTAGCGATTTTACAAACCCAGGGCTTAACCCCACGTCAAATCATGGCCGTGTTTATGGTGCAGGGGGCCAGCGCCGGGATTATTGGCGCGTTGCTGGGTGCCGGGCTGGGCGCACTGCTCGCCAGCCAGTTAAATAACCTGATGCCGATTATCGGCGCCTTCCTTGATGGCGCAGCCCTGCCGGTGGCGATTGAACCGCTGCAGGTGATTGGTATTGCGCTGGTGGCGATGGCCATCGCGCTGCTCTCTACGCTTTATCCTTCCTGGCGCGCCGCCGCCACTCAACCCGCTGAGGCTTTACGTTATGAATAAGATCCTGTTGCAATGCGACAACCTGTGCAAACGCTATCAGGAAGGCAGTGTGCAAACCGACGTACTGCATGATGTCAGCTTTAGCATGGCGGAAGGGGAGTTAATGGCGATTGTCGGCAGCTCCGGCTCCGGTAAAAGTACGCTGTTGCACCTGTTAGGCGGGCTGGATACGCCAACCTCTGGCGATGTGATTTTCCGTGACCAGCCAATGAGCAAACTCACCTCGACCGCCAAAGCGGAGCTGCGTAACCGGGAATTAGGCTTTATCTACCAGTTCCATCATTTGTTGCCGGACTTCACCGCGCTGGAAAACGTGGCAATGCCGCTGTTGATTGGCAAAAAGAAACCAGCGGAAATTAATGAGCGTGCCCGGGAAATGCTGCGCGCGGTTGGGCTTGAACATCGCGCCAGCCACCGTCCTTCCGAGCTTTCCGGCGGCGAACGCCAGCGTGTGGCGATTGCCCGCGCGCTGGTCAACAATCCGCGCCTGGTGCTGGCAGATGAACCGACAGGGAACCTCGATGCGCGTAACGCGGACAGCATTTTCGAACTGCTGGGCGAACTGAACAAAATGCAGGGCACGGCTTTCCTCGTGGTGACCCATGATTTACAACTGGCGAAGCGTATGAATCGCCAGTTAGAAATGCGCGATGGTCGTCTGAACACTGAAGTCACCCTGATGGGGGCCGAGTAATGGCCTCACCCCTCTCTTTACTGATTGCGCTGCGTTTTAGTCGTGGTCGCCGTCGTGGCGGCATGGTGTCGCTGATTTCGGTGATCTCCACCGTTGGCATCGCGCTGGGCGTGGCGGTGCTGATTGTTGGTTTAAGCGCGATGAATGGTTTCGAACGTGAACTGAACAACCGCATTCTGGCGGTGGTGCCGCACGGTGAAATCGAGCCGGTGAATCAGCCGTGGACGAACTGGGACACAGCGCTGGAAAAAGTGAAAAAAGTGCCGGGCATTGCCGCCGCTGCGCCCTATATTAATTTTACCGGGCTGGTGGAAAGCGGTGCCAACCTGCGCGCGATTCAGGTGAAAGGCGTTGACCCGGCGCAGGAAACGCAGCTTAGCGCCTTGCCGAAATTTGTGCAGGGCGACGCCTGGCAAAATTTCCGTGCCGGTGAGCAACAGATCATTCTGGGTAAAGGCGTGGCCGATGCGCTAAAAGTGAAGCAGGGCGACTGGGTTTCCATCATGATCCCCAACTCCGATGACGCGCATAAACTGCTGCAACCCAAACGCGTGCGTTTGCATGTCACGGGCATTCTGCAACTGAGCGGCCAGCTTGATCACAGCTATGCGATGATCCCGATGCAGGACGCGCAGCAATATCTGGATATGGGCGGCAGCGTCACCGGCATCGACATCAAGGTAAATGATGTGTTTAACGCCAATAAACTGGTGCGCGACGCGGGTGAAGTGACCAACAGCTACGTCTATATCAAAAGCTGGATTGGTAAGTACGGCTACATGTATCGCGACATTCAGATGATCCGCGCCATAATGTATCTGGCGATGGTCTTAGTGATTGGCGTGGCCTGTTTTAACATTGTCTCGACGCTGGTCATGGCGGTAAAAGACAAGAGTGGTGATATTGCCGTGCTGCGTACGCTCGGGGCGAAAGATGGGCTTATCCGCGCCATTTTCGTCTGGTACGGTCTGCTGGCAGGCCTGCTTGGCAGCATCAGCGGTGTGGTGATCGGCGTTGTCGTATCATTGCAATTAACGCCAATCATTAACGTGATTGAAAAGTTGATCGGCCATCAGTTCCTGTCGGGAGATATCTACTTTATCGATTTCCTGCCATCGGAGCTGCACCCGCTGGATGTCGTCTATGTGCTGGTGACGGCGTTGGCGCTAAGCCTGCTGGCAAGCTGGTATCCGGCGCGCCGGGCGAGCAATATTGATCCTGCACGAGTGCTGAGCGGGCAGTAATTCCGCGTGGAACGGGCCACAACGAAGGAGTGGCAATGAATTACGGATTTGATATCGGCGGCAGTAAAATCGCGTTGGGCGTCTTTGACGCCAACCGGCGCTTACAGTGGGAAAAGCGCGTCGCCACCCCGCACAACAGCTATCAGGCGTTTCTGCGCGCCATTGCCGATCTGGTTGCCGAAGCGGATGCGCATTTCGGTGTCAAAGGCAGCGTCGGCGTTGGTATTCCCGGCATGCCGGAAACCGCCGACGGCACGCTGTATGCCGCTAATCTCCCCGCCGCCAGCGGTCAACCGCTGCGCGCCGACCTTACTGCGTTGCTTGAGCGAAATGTGCGTATCGACAACGACGCCAACTGCTTTACGCTCTCCGAAGCCTGGGATGACGAATTCCGCCAGTATCCGCTGGTGATGGGGTTAATCCTCGGCACCGGCGTTGGCGGTGGGCTGGTGGTGAATGGCAAATCCATCTCTGGCCGTCGCTTTATCACCGGTGAGTTCGGTCATATCCGCCTGCCGGTGGATGCGCTGGGGCTGATGGGTTTTGATTTCCCGCTTACCCGATGCGGCTGCGGAAAGATCGGTTGTATTGAAAACTATCTCTCCGGGCGCGGTTTTGCCTGGCTGTACCGACACTTCTATCATCAATCCTTGTCAGCGCCGGAAATCATTACGCGCTGGGAACAGGGCGAGGCGAAGGCGCTGGCGCATGTGGAACGTTATGTGGATTTGCTGGCGGTGTGTCTGGGTAATATTCTGACCATTGTCGACCCGGATCTGCTGGTAATTGGCGGCGGTTTATCAAATTTCAGCGCGCTGACCCGGCGGTTGCCAGCGCGTATTGCGCCGCATCTGTTACCGGCAGGCGATGTACCACGTATCGAACGCGCACGCCATGGCGATGCGGGCGGGATGCGCGGCGCGGCCTTTCTTCACCTCACTGACTAATCTGAGAGGATGCTATGCAATCGCGACGTTCACATCGTCTCAGCCGTTTTCGCCGTAACAAGCGCCGTTTGCGCGAGCGCTTGCGTCAGCGAATTTTTTTCAGAGACACAATGGTGCCAGGCGTAATGGAAAAACCAAGAGTCGTCGTTCTGACGGGAGCGGGCATTTCCGCTGAATCCGGTATTCGTACCTTCCGCGCAGCAGACGGGCTGTGGGAAGAGCATCATGTTGAAGACGTGGCGACACCGGAAGGCTTCGCCCGCAACCCGCAACTGGTGCAAACCTTCTATAACGATCGGCGCAGGCAGCTGCAACTGCCGGAGATTGTGCCGAATGCCGCGCATCTGGCGCTGGCGAAGCTCGAGCAGGCGCTGGGCGATCGCTTTTTGCTGATCACGCAAAACATCGACAACCTGCACGAACGCGCGGGCAATAAAAACATTATCCATATGCACGGCGAGCTGCTGAAAGTGCGCTGTTCGCAAAGCGGGCAGGTGCTGGCGTGGACGGGCGATGTCACGCACGATGACAAATGCCACTGCTGCCAGTTCCCGGCACCGCTGCGCCCGCATGTGGTGTGGTTTGGCGAAATGCCGCTGGGGATGGACGAGATTTACAGCGCGCTGGCAATGGCGGATGTGTTTATCGCGATTGGCACCTCCGGGCATGTTTATCCGGCTGCCGGGTTTGTGCATGAAGCGAAACTGCAGGGTGCGCACACCGTAGAGCTGAATCTCGAACCGAGCCAGGTTGGCAGCGAGTTTGAAGAGAAACACTATGGGCTGGCAAGCCAGGTCGTACCGGAATACGTTGAAAAGCTGCTGAAAAAGCTTTAACCATGACCGCCATCCTTTTTAGCTAAGGGGATGGCGGTTTAGCGCTTTTTACTGACCTGTTCGCCACGCGCCAGCGTGTGACTATCGTGAAAATCCCTGGTAAGTTCCCCGTAAGACAACCCCCCTGATGATAGCGTTTCCACCGCTAACAGGAGCATCATCATGGGTGTTGTGCCACGTTGTGTTGTCGCAGCCAGTCTTATGTCTGTTGTCTTTGCCGCCCGGGCCGATGAACCGCCGGTTTGGGGAATTGGCGTCGGCGTCATTAGCACGCAAAAGCCTTACCAGGATAGTGACCGTCAGTACACCCCGATCCCGATTCTGCATTATGAAAACCGTTATTTCCGCTTTTCAGGCACGGCGGCTGAAGTCAAATTGCCCGCGCTACATCTGAGTGAAACCCAACAGCTCAATATCGGTCTAATAGCCCGTTACGATGGCGCAGGCTATTCGTCCGATGATGCCGATATCCTGAAAGGGATGGACAAGCGCAAAGGGGGATTCTGGGGCGGAGCGGGCATCGGGTGGCAAAACCCGGTGGTGGATCTGTTTACCGACTGGACTCACGATCTTTCCGGTAACAGTCGCGGGCAGCGTTTACGCCTGGGCGCAGAAAAGCGCTGGCATCTGAGTGAGCAATTTACGTTGACGCCGCGGCTGGTCGTCAGCCGTTATAACAGCAGCTATGTCGATTACTACTACGGCGTGCGCCGCAGCGAAGCACGTCCGTGGCGGCCTGCATACCGTGCAGATGCCTCGATTAACACCGAAATGGGCGTACGCAGCCTGTACACATTCAATGAACATCACACGCTGATGGTTGACGTGGAAATGACGCTGCTGGCGTCGGAAATTAAGGACAGCCCGCTGGTGAACAGGACTAACGAAAACCGCATCTTAATAAGTTATCTGTACTATTTCTGATGAGCCGAATATTACTGATTGAAGATCACGACCATCTGGCGCGCCTGATTGCCAAAGGGCTGGCAGCGGCGGGCATCGCTGTGGATATTGTCGGGCGCGGCGATGCGGCCTGGGCGGCGATAGCACAGGTCTCTTATCAGGGGCTGGTGCTCGATCGCGGTTTGCCCGATGGCGACGGTATCCAGCTATTGCATCGCCTGCGCCAGGCGCAGGTCGCGATCCCGTGTTTGATCCTCACCGCCCGCGATGCGCTGCACGATCGCGTCGAAGGGCTGGAGGCGGGCGCGGATGACTATCTCGCCAAGCCGTTTGCCATGGAGGAACTGGTGGCGCGTGTGCGTGCCCTGTTGCGCCGTCCGGTGCAAAGCCAGCCGCTGCAACCGGCGTGGGGCGATTTAATCCTTTCGCCGGAAGCCAGCATTATGCAGTGTGGCGAACAGCACATTGCGCTGGCACCTGCTGAGCTGCAAATCATGTTAGCGCTGGTAGGAAAGCAGGGCGGCGTAGTGCGCCGTAGCCGGATGGAAGCCGCCGGATGGGGGTTAAGCGATGCGGTAACGCCGAACGCGCTCGACGTCGCGCTGCACCGGTTAAGGCGTAAGTTAACGGCGATTGGTTCGCGCCTGCAGATTGTTAACCTCAGGGGATTAGGCTATGCCATCCGGGAAAAAACGTTGGCTGAATAGCCTTGCGCTGAAGATCCTGCTGGCGTTTGTCGCCGGGGCGCTGCTGAGTATTGCGTTGCTGGTGCTGTCTGGCCGGGTGGTGAAAGAGCGCTTACCGGGGATGGATCTTTCTGACTACACCCACCGGCTGGCTCAGGACTTGCAGTTTGACGCGCGCGGGCAGCCGACCGGGTTCAATAACGGCGACCAATTTCCACTGTGGATCTACCAAAGCATCACCGATGATGTGGCTTATCGCGTGCTGGATGGCGAAGGGCGAGTCGTGCTGATGTCGCCTGGCACGCAGCACTGGCCGACGCTTGCACCGCGAGTATCACGAGAGTTTAAATTCACGCTTAACGGCATGATTTACGATGGTGCGACCGAACCGTATGTTCTTGCAGGCAAAACCTGGTGGATCCAGATGGCTGCCAGCTCGCGGATTATCGATTTTCTGCATCGCGGTTTTGCCTTACCGTTTATCCGCTTTGGTATCGAGTTGTTCAGCCTGGTGCTGCTGGTGGTCTTCGGGCTTTGTGCGTGGGTGACGCTGAAATATTCCCTCAAGCCGCTGCGCAATGTGTCGACGGAGGCGGCGCTAATCTCGCCGCGCTCGCTGGATGCGCGTCTGCAAACACGCGGTGTACCGACAGAGATCTCCCCGCTGATTGACAGCTTCAACCAGGCGCTGGCGCGACTGGAGAAGGGGTATCGTAATCAGCAGGATTTTCTGGCGAAAGCGGCGCATGAGTTAAAAACACCGCTGACGCTGATTCGTGCAGAAGTAGAAATGATGGAGGCCACGGAGGAGGCCCGTGAGCCGCTGTTGTTGCAGGTCGAACATCTGGCGCGTCAGGTTCAGCAGTTATTACTGCTGGCTGAGGCCAGCGAACCACTGAGCTACCAGTTTGCTCAGGTTGATGTCCATGCGATTGCCCGCGATTGCGTGCAGTTTCTTCAGCGTATCGCTTCAGATGCGCAGGTTTCGTTGACCTTATCAACGGCTGACGATCCGCTGCGCTGGCGCGCCGATCGCGGGGCGTTATTCACCCTGCTTAAGAACCTGATCGAGAACGCTATCCAGCACGCGCCGCCCGGTACGTCCGTGCATATTGCCGTCAGTGGAAATGGGTTTACGGTGCGCGATGTCGGGCCGGGCGTGGCGGAAGGCGAATTGCCGTTGCTGTTTTCGCGCTTCTGGCGCGGCGCGCATCGACGCGATAGCGGGGCGGGGCTGGGGCTGGCGATTTGCCATGAAATTGCGCTGGCACACGGCTGGACGCTGCAGGCGGAAAATGCCAGACCGGGGTTGCTTCTGGCGGTGTCGACCGGGTGAGCGACCCGGTCGACGAAAGCGGTTAACGGCCCGCTTTTAACTTCTGGTAGTACTCTTCATAAATGGCGCTGGTGCTGCCGACATCGTTTTGCCATTCACCTTTCTGGATGGTTTCGGCATCCGGATAGAGGGATTTATCGTTTGCCACTTCAGGTTTGAGCAGCTTACGCGCCGCCAGGTTTGGCGTCGGGTAACCGATGGTTTCCGCGACCTGTTTGGCGATTTCCGGGCGCAGCAGGAAGTTAATCAACTTCAGCGCACCGTCGACGTTTTTCGCGTTTGCGGGAATCGATAAGCTGTCCATCCAGAAAATACCGCCTTCTTTCGGCCACACGACCTTCAGCGGCGTTCCCGCCTGGCGCGCAACCCAGGCGGAGCCATTCCACACCATCCCGAGATTCACTTCACCTTCCATATACGGGTTCGCCGGGTTATCGGAGTTGAACGCCGCCACGTTTGGCATCAGTTTTTGCAGCTCTTTATAAGCCGCTTCAATCTCTTTCACATCGGTGGTATTGCCGGAATAACCGAGTTTGCGCAGCGCCATCTGGAACACTTCGCGCGCGTCATCAGTTAACAGCAGGCTGCTTTTGTATTCCGGTTTCCACAGATCTGCCCAACTGGTGATGGTTTTCGCATCGATGGCGTCAGTATTGACGCCGATCGCCGTCGCGCCCCAAATGTACGGAATGGAGTAATCGTTATTCGGGTCGAATGGCTTGTTAAGCATCTCGGGATCGAGATTGTGGAAGTTTGTCAGCTTCGTTTTGTCGATCTTCTGGATCATGCCCTCTTTGCGCATTTTGTCCACGAAGTAGGTCGACGGGACGACCAGGTCGTACGCGCCTTCTTTATAGGTTTTGAGCTTGGCGTACATCGTTTCATTCGATTCATACGTCGAATAGATAACCTTAATGCCGGTCTCTTTGGTGAACTGCTCCAGCAGGCCCGGCGGCACATACTCGGTCCAGTTATAGAAGAAGAGTGTTTTGTTGTCGTCAGCGTGTGCGGCGCTCATGCCGAGGGCAAGTGCGCCCGCCGCGAGCAGGTGGCGTGACCATTTTTTCATTCAAACGTCCCCTGAGTTAGAGCCTGCCTTGCAGGCTATTTTATTTGCCATTTCGGGTCCGGACAGTGCCCGAACGCCTAACGTTCTGCGGCTTCTGTGTGCTGTCTGCCCGAACTGGCTGCGTCCATTACGCCTGGCGAGGCAGGCTTTTTGTTTTCGTCGTATCACGCGCAATCAACTGGCTGGCAATCACCAGTACCAGCGACAGCACCAGCAGGATCGTCGCCAGCGCGTTCACTTCCGGCGATACGCCGACTTTGACCATTGAGTAGATCTTCAACGGCAGAATTTCATATCCTGGCCCGGTAACGAAAGAGGAAACCACGACGTCATCCATCGACAGGGTAAAGCTCAGCAGCCAGCCTGCGGCGACAGCAGGCATCGCCAGCGGCAGGATGATTTTGCGCAGGATGGTCATCTCGCTGGCACCCAGATCTTTGGCCGCTTCCAGCATCCGCACATCAAACCCTTTCAGCCGCGAGAACACCGTGACCACCACAAACGGCAGGCAGAAGGTGATATGCGAAAACAGCAGCGACCAGAAACCCAGGTGTACGCCGAGCAGCATAAACAGCACCAGCAGGGAAATTGCCATTACGATATCCGGTGACATCATCACCACAAACAGCATGCCGCTGACAAATGGTTTGCCGCGAAAACGGTAGCGGTAAAGCGCCACGGCAGTCAGCGAGCCAATTAACGTCGCGAACGTTGCCGACAGCACCGCCATCGTCAGCGAGTGCTGCGCCGCCTGCAGCAGGCTGTCGTTATTCATCAACAGGCTGTACCACTGGGTGGAGAAGCCCTGCCAGTTGATGCCAAAGCGCGAGCTGTTAAAGGAGTTGACGATCAAAATAATGATCGGGATATAAAGGTAAGCGTAAATCGCGGTCATAAAACCGCCGCGCAGCAGTCGACCGATCATTCGAGCTCCACTTTTTTATTCAGCAATCGCGCGGCGCGCCAGTAAACCAGCAACATCAGCCCCATCACGATGGTCAGCGTGATGCTGGTTGCTGACCCAAACGGCCAGTCGCGGATGTTCAGAAACTGGCTCTTAATCACGTTGCCGACCAGCAGATTTTTTGCGCCACCCATCAAATCCGAGACGTAGAACAGCCCCATGGCCGGCAGCATCACCAGCAAACAGCCGGCGACAATCCCCGGCATCGTCAGCGGAATAATGATGCGGATAAAGGTTTGCAACTTGCTGGCACCGAGATCTTTTGCCGCTTCCAGCAGCGGTTTATCGAGTTTTTCAATACTGGAGTAGAGCGGCATGACCATAAACGGCAGCAGAATGTAGACCAGCCCGATAATCACCGCGCCGGGGGTAAACATAATGCGCAGCGGCGTATCGATAACGCCCAGCCATAGCAGGAACTCGTTGAGATACCCTTTCGTGCTGAGGAAAATTTTCAGCCCGTAGATGCGGATCAGTGAGTTGGTCCAGAAGGGGACAATCAGCAAGAACAGCAGTAACGGACGCACCTTGGCGGGCAGTTTCGCCAGAAACCAGGCAAACGGATAACCCAGCGCCAGACACATCAGCGTGGCGATAAACGCCATGTTGAGCGAATGCAGTAGCACGTCGAAATAGAGCGGATCCAGCAGCCTGGTGTAGTTATCCAGCGTAAAGACCAGTTTGACGAAGTTATCGTCGTCGCGGGTCAAAAAGCTGGTGGCGATGATCATCAGGTTGGGCAGAAAAACAAACAGTACAAGCCAACCGACGATGGTCGCGATCACGCCCTTCTGGAATTTACTTGTACTCTTCATCAGCCAGCACGACCTCCCAGCTCTCTACCCAGTTGATGGCCATTTTCTGGTCCAGCGAATGGTCAAAATCCGGGTCGTCTTCATTAAAGAACTCGCTGACCATCACCATTTTGCCGTTTTCCAGCTCGACCATCGATTCCAGCGTCATCCCTTTATAGTTACGTTCGCGCACGTAGCCAATCAGCCCTTCGGTTTCGGCAATATCATGGATCTCTTCGACACGCAGATCTTCCGGGCGAAGCAGCACGTTCAGCTGCTGGCCTTTTTCCACCGCGAAGTTGACATGGATATTGCACTCGCGACCTTCGACGTTTGCCCGCACGCGGCTGTCGTCCAGACGCTCAATCACCGTGGCGCTGAAAATATTGATTTCACCAATAAAGCTGGCAACGAACAGGTTTTTCGGCTCTTCATAAATTTCGCGCGGCGTGCCGTCCTGCTCGATGCGCCCGTCGCGCATCACCACGATGCGATCTGACATGGTCAGCGCTTCTTCCTGATCGTGGGTCACAAAGACAAACGTGATACCGAGCTTGCGCTGCAACGCTTTCAGTTCGTTCTGCATCTGTTTGCGCAGCTTATAGTCAAGCGCGGAGAGGGACTCATCCAGCAGCAGTAAACGCGGTTTATTCACTACCGCGCGGGCAATGGCGACACGCTGTTGCTGGCCGCCGGAGAGCTGGTGCGGTTTACGCTGGGCGAACTCGTCAAGCTGCACCATACGCAGCGCTTCGGTGACGCGCGGGGTAATTTCTTGCGCCGGAGTTTTTTGCATCCGCAGGCCGAATGCCACGTTTTCGAACACGGTCATATGCGGGAAGAGGGCGTAACTTTGAAAGACGGTATTCACATGGCGGTGTTCTGCCGGAACGTGGGTGATATCCTGGGCATCAAGATGGATATGGCCGACATCAACGCTTTCGAGCCCGGCGATCAGGCGAAGAACCGTCGTTTTACCGCAGCCCGAAGGGCCAAGCAGCGTAAGAAATTCGCCGTTATTGATGGTGAGATTAAAATCAGAAATGACATTTTTGCCATCAAAGCTTTTGCGAATACCAGCCAGTTGCACCAGCGGTGAACGCGAACGCGATTGTGTGTTCAATTATTTACTCTGTCCCGTGTTTGCGCATCAAAAGTGATATCCGATGCGGGGTTTGTGATGAACCACCTTCAGGGTTGTGCACGATTTTAGGGCTGGCATTCTACGGCAAACCCATGAAATCGCCAATTGTTGTTCTCCTTTGACCGCGCAACACCGCATGTTCTCAACAATACTGACTACGCCGCGCGCAATTTTGAAAATATTGCCGTTTACGGGGTAAAAGTGACCTGACGCAATATTTGTCTTTTCGCGCTTACTGATAATGTTGTGACATTTTGTAGGGGGGCTTCATGGACAAATTATTAGAGCGTTTTTTGCAGTACGTTTCTCTGGATACTCAATCTAAGCCCGGCGTCCGCCAGGTGCCAAGCACAGACGGCCAATGGAAGCTCCTGCGTTTACTTCAGAACCAGCTGGAAGAGATGGGGCTGGAAAATGTGACATTAAGCGACAAAGGCACGGTGATGGCGAAACTGCCGTCGAATGTGCAAACGCCAGTTCCGGCCATTGGTTTTATTTCTCATGTCGACACCTCGCCGGATTACAGCGGCAAAAATGTTAACCCGCAACTTGTTGAAAACTATCGCGGCGGCGATATTGCGCTGGGCATTGGCGATGAGATCCTCTCGCCGGTGATGTTCCCGGTGTTGCACCAGATGCTGGGCCAGACGCTGATCACCACCGACGGCAAAACGTTGCTTGGCGCGGATGATAAAGCCGGCGTCGCCGAAATCATGACCGCGCTGGCGGTACTGAAAAAGAAAAATATTCCGCATGGCGATATTTGCGTCGCGTTCACGCCGGATGAAGAAGTGGGCAAAGGGGCGAAGCATTTCGACGTGGAGAAATTCGGCGCGAAATGGGCCTATACCGTTGATGGCGGCGGCGTGGGTGAGCTGGAATTTGAGAACTTCAACGCGGCGTCGGTGAACATAAAAATTGTTGGCAACAACGTGCATCCCGGCACGGCGAAAGGGGTGATGGTTAACGCCTTGACGCTCGCCAGCAAAATTCACGCGCTGGTGCCGGAAGAGGAGAGTCCGGAACAGACCGAGGGCTACGAAGGGTTTTATCATCTCACCAGCATTAAAGGCTCGGTCGATCGCGCCGACATGCACTACATCATCCGCGATTTTGACCGCAAAAACTTCGAAGCGCGTAAACGTAAGATGATGGAGATCGCCAAAAAAGTCGGCAAGGGTCTGCACCCGGACTGCTATATCGAACTGGTGATTGAAGACAGCTACTACAATATGCACGAGAAAGTGGTCGAGTTTCCGCACATTCTGGACGTGGCGCAACAGGCCATGCGCGACTGCGATATTGAGCCGGATCTGAAACCGATCCGCGGCGGCACTGACGGGGCGCAGCTCTCGTTTATGGGATTACCGTGTCCGAACCTGTTTACCGGCGGTTATAACTACCACGGTAAACATGAGTTTGTGACGCTGGAAGGGATGGAGAAAGCGGTGCAGGTGATTGTACGCATCGCCGAACTGACCGCCAAAGCTGAGTAAACCTTCTTCTATTGCCCGGTGGCAAGCACCACCGGGCAACCTCAGGCATTAATCTTCAAAGAACCAGTAACCGCTGTTAACCAGCGCCGCAAGCATGGCGAGGAACGAGGGATCTTCCAGCGCATCGCCGAGCAGATCTCCCGTCAGCACGATATGGCTGGCGAGTGCCTCCAGCGCCGGGCGATGGGGAGAGTTGATCCGCTCGCCGTTGGCGAACACATCTTCCCCGATTCGCAACACGCGCAGGCCGCCAAGGCGCACCAGTTTGTCGCCTTGTTGCAGCGCATCATAAATCTCATCCGGTTGATAAGGCGGCTCTGGCGGCGCAACATCCAGTTCGTGTCGTGACTGGGAGATAAATTCGCCCATCCACTCCCTGAACTGCTCCGGTTGATTAATCAGCTCAAGCATCATTTCGCGCAGTTTATCCAGTTCGTGCGGCAAAATATCTGCCGGATGGTCGCGCAGCTGCACGTCCGGATCGCTGTAACGCTGGCTGCCCAGCTCGCATTGCAGAACATAATCGGCGAAGCCGCTAATCAGCTCGCGACCGCTTGGCGCACGGAAACCTACCGAGTAGTTCAGTGAGTTTTCCAGCGAATAGCCTTCGTGCGGAAATCCTGGCGGAATATAGAGAATATCGCCCGGCTCCATCTCTTCATCAATAATCGCCTCGAACGGATCGACCTGAAGCAGATCCGGATGCGGGCAGTGCTGCTTGAGCGGCGTTTTCTCGCCGACACGCCAGCGACGACGGCCTGTTCCCTGAATGATAAACACATCATACTGATCGAGATGCGGGCCAACACCGCCGCCGGGCACGGAGAATGAGATCATCAGATCGTCTGTGCGCCAGTCGGGCAGAACCCGGAACGGGCGCATCAACGCGGCGGCCGGTTGATGCCAGTGATTCACCGCTTGTACCAGCAGCGACCAGTTGCTCTCACCCAGGTGATCGTAACTTTCAAAAGGGCCGTGCCCGACCTGCCATTTGCCATCAAGGTGGCTAACCAGCCGGCTGTCCACTTCATTTTCCATTGCCAGCCCTGCCAGCTCATCGGGGCTTATCGGGTCGACGAAATTCTTAATGCCACGCTTCAGCACCACCGGGCGTTTTTGCCAGTAGCGTTGAATAAAGTCTGGCCAGTTTATCTCTACGTGATATTCCATATGCGTTTCCGGCAAATAATCAGTGGCTGAATAAAGGATCATAGTAATGCTGATATGTCATTTTGTCTGCGTAACAATGTGACATAAAAGTAAAAAGGAGCCGTAATAGCTCCTTTTTGTTCTTTTTGCCCGCGTTGTTACGGTGGAAGATTAATCGTTGGCCGTTATCGTCTGCTGACGGCCAAAAATTACCTCCATTTTTGCGCCACCGAGCAGGCTTTCACCGGTCAGGATCTGCCCTTCGTACTGATCAACAATTTCTCGCGCCACCGCAAGCCCGACGCCCTGGCCGGGGCGTAACGTGTCGGCGCGCTGCCCGCGATCAAACACCATCTCGCGTTTCGCCGCAGGAATTCCCGGCCCGTCATCTTCCACCAGAATATGCAGCGTATCGTCGGTCTGCCGGGCAGAAACTTCGACAAACTCCAGACAGTATTTGCAGGCGTTATCCAGCACGTTGCCCATTACTTCCATAAAATCGTTTTTCTCGCCGACAAAACTGATTTCCGGTGAAATATCGAGCGTAATATTGACGCCTTTGCGCTGATACACTTTATTCAGCGCCGAGGTCAGGCTGTCGAGCAGGGGCGCGACCGGGTGCAGTTCACGGCTGAGCAAACCGCTGGAACCGCGCATGGTTGCCCGGTGCAGGTAGTAGCCAATTTGCTGGGATATCCGGCTGATTTGCTCCAGCATCACCGGCTCAGCGTCGCTGACGGTCATTTTCTCGCCGCGCAGCGATCGCAGGGTACTTTGCAGCACCGCTAACGGTGTTTTCAGGCTGTGCGTCAGATCGGTCAAGGTAGTGCGGTATTTGTCGTACCGCTCGCGTTCACTTTTTAACAACCGATTGAGGTTGCTCACCAGGCTGGTGAGCTCGCGGGTGGTTTCCGGGTTGAGCTGTTCGCGATGGTGCTCTTCCAGCTCGCGCACTTCGCGCGCCAGATCTTCAATCGGCCGCAAGCTCCACCACGCCGCCAGCCATAACAGCGGCACCACTAACAGCAGGTTGGCGGCGAGCACGTAAACGAACCAGCTCCACACCATATAAGAACGTTTAAGCTCAATGGGGATGGTATCGACCACCACAATGGTTAACTGCGGCATGTGTGCCGTTGCCGGATAGATATTCACCGCCACCGAGTGCGTCATCTCTGAGCTGCTGTCATCTTCGCGGATCTCTTTCAGCTTCTGGGCAATCGAGTGGTCGTCATCAACCAGCGTACTACTGTTATCGACATCGGCTTCTATCTCATGAAAGCCGTTAGCGGTAAGCCAGTCCGGCTCGATCAGATTTTGCAGCCACGGTACGTCTTTCTGCGACCAGATAAGATTCCCCTGCTGATCGTAAATCAGCGCCACGGTCGGGCTTTGCAAATTGAGGGTGTCAGGCAGATCCACACTGAGTTTATTGTTATCCCAGTGCGCCAGGGTATAAAACAGGTTGCTCTCGCCGCGCAGCAGGCGGAAGGTCGTTTTGTCAAAGCTGACGCTATAACCCACCAGCGCCACCATACCGTAGGCCAGAGAAAGCACCATCACGACGGCGGCCGTGGCGAGTAAAAAACGAACCCGCAGAGAGAGCGGCAGAAAATGCCGCAGCAGGCGTCTCATTTCGGCAGTTCGAACAGGTAGCCCTGGCCGCGCACGGTAGTGATAACGTCGTCAGGATAGAGCGTCTGGATTTTCTTACGTAACCGCCCCATCAAAACGTCGATTGTGTGGCTTTCGCGCAGTTCAGCGTCGGGGTAAAGCTGCAGCATCAGCGAATCTTTGCTGACCACTTTGCCGCTGTTGCGGATAAGCGTTTCCATAATGGTGTATTCAAAAGCGGTGAGTTTTACCACGTCGTCATTAATAGAGAGTTCGCGGCGGGAGAGATCGACCTGGAACGGCGGCATGGAGATCAACTGAGACGCGAGGCCGCTGTTGCGGCGCATCAGCGCCTGGATACGCGCGACCACTTCTTCGATGTGGAACGGTTTGGTGACATAGTCATCTGCACCGGCGCTCAGCACTTCCACTTTATCCTGCCAGCCTTCGCGTGCGGTAAGCACCAGCACCGGCAGCGTGACGTCATGGCTGCGCCAGCGGCGGATCAGCGACAGACCATCTTCATCCGGCAGACCGAGATCGACAATGGCGATGTCCGGCAGATGTTCGTTAAGAAAGTAATCCGCTTCCTTTGCATCTTCTGCGGCGTCGACCTGATGTCCTAACTCCTGCAACTGAACCTTTAAATGGTGACGCAACAGAGCATTATCTTCCACAACGAGTACGCGCATCGTCAGAACTCTCCATATATTTTTGATATAAATAGTTTAACGCTGATTGTGGTGCGCAGGGGATAAACATTTCTTAAACCGGGGGAGAAAGAAACCCTCTTTCGCGGCGGAAAGAGGGCTAACAGCAACGGCGGGGGGGTTATTTCAATTCATCAACCATAGTAATGGCACGACCAATATAATTGGCCGGGGTCATCGCTTTCAGGCGCTCTTTTTCGTTTTCCGGCAGCGCCAGGCTATCGATAAACTGCTTCATGCCTTCGGCATCAACGCGTTTACCGCGCGTCAGCTCTTTCAGTTTTTCGTACGGTTTTTCGATCCCGTAGCGGCGCATGACGGTCTGGATCGGCTCGGCCAGTACTTCCCAGTTATGATCCAGCTCATCAAGCAGGCGGTCGCGGTTCACTTCCAGTTTGCTCACGCCTTTCAGCGTTGACTGGTAGGCAATCAATGCATAACCCACACCAACACCCAGGTTACGCAGCACCGTGGAATCGGTCAGATCGCGCTGCCAGCGGGAAACCGGCAATTTGCTGGCCAGATGCTGCAACACGGCGTTGGACAGCCCAAGGTTGCCTTCTGAGTTTTCAAAGTCAATCGGGTTAACTTTGTGCGGCATGGTTGAAGAGCCAATTTCACCGGCGATGGTTTTCTGCTTGAAGTGGTTCAGCGCAATGTAACCCCAGATATCACGGTCGAAATCGATGAGGATCGTGTTGAAACGCGCCATGCAGTCAAACAGCTCGGCAATATAGTCATGCGGCTCAATCTGCGTGGTGTACGGGTTCCACTGAATACCCAGCGAGGTGACAAACTCTTCGCTGAACTGATGCCAGTCCACTTCCGGGTAAGCGGCGATATGGGCGTTATAGTTGCCGACCGCACCGTTGATTTTGCCCAGAATTTCCACCTGGTTAAGCTGGCGGAACTGGCGCTCCATGCGGTAAGCCACGTTCGCCATCTCTTTACCCAGCGTCGACGGCGTTGCCGGCTGGCCGTGAGTACGGGAAAGCAGCGGGATATCGCGGTACTGAACGGCCAGATCTTTTACCGCCTCGATGATCTTGCGCCAGTACGGCAGGATCACTTCGTCGCGCGCGGTTTTCAGCATCAGCGCGTGAGACAGGTTGTTAATGTCTTCCGAGGTACAAGCGAAGTGGATAAATTCAGAAACGGCGTGCAGCGCCGGGATCCCTGCCACTTTCTCTTTCAGGAAATACTCCACCGCTTTCACGTCATGGTTGGTGGTGCGTTCGATGGTTTTGATGCGCGCGGCGTCTTCTTCGTTGAAGTCTTCAACGATTTTATCGAGGTAACCGTTTGCGTCGGCAGCAAAAGCAGGAACTTCCTTGATCGCCGCGTGGGTCGCCAGTTTTTGCAGCCAGCGTACTTCAACCTGAACGCGAAATTTCAGCAAACCGAATTCGCTGAAGATGCCACGCAGTGCGCTGACTTTATCGCCGTAACGTCCATCGACAGGGGAAACGGCGGTCAGGGAGGATAATTCCATAAGTCACAACTCCGGGAGGTTAACAATGAGCGAGAATTTGTTTGGCCTGCGTCGACAGGCGATTTCGGGAAAACATTAACTGTAGACGACCGCCGCCAACCTGGTGCCACAGCACCGCAGCGCGGATACCGGCCAGCAAGGTGGCGCGGACTTTCGCCTGCACCTGCGGGCTTTGCAGCACGGCAGGCGAGCCGGTGACCTGAATACGCGGTCCCAGCGGGCTGATAACGTCTACATAGATGGCGGCCATTGCGCTCAGCAGCGTTTCTGACTGCAGGTCAAAATGCTCTAACTGGCGCTGCAAACCGGCGATGAGGTTACCGAGCGTCTCCATCGCGCCTTTGCTGGCGGCGAGCTTGCGCTCCAGCACCATCATACTGAGCGTGTAACGGGTCAGCTCACCGTTCAGCCCCTGGCGGTTGCTGGCGTTCAGCACGCCGAGCAGCGTTTCCAGCCCGGTACGCAGGTTGGTTTCGCTGCCGCCAAAGACGCCTAAGGTGGAGTCCGGGTTCAGGTCGATTACGCTATTTAACGAGACATGCAGCGCATCTGCGTCGCAATGTCCCTGGTGCGCCAGTTGCTGCACCAGACGAGCCGACTGGCAAATCCCCGCCAGCGCCAGGGTAATATCGTAATAGTTCTTCGCCACACTCACTCCTTTATCTGCCCGCCAGACATCACTGCTGCGGGCGTTGGCCAGTCCGGTTGTGCAAAAGGTCTTTTAAAGGGGCAGCGGCAGGCGCTGCTCAATAATACCGCCGCCGAGGCACACTTCGCCCAGGTAGAACACCGCAGATTGCCCCGGTGTAACGGCGGCAACCGGTGCATCGAAGCGGACATCAATGCGATCATCATCCAGCGCGGTAACCGTGCAGGGAATATCTTCCTGACGATAACGCGTTTTTACCGTGCAGCGCAGCGTACCTTTCAGCGGCTCGCGATCGACCCAGTGCAGCTGTTGAGCGATCAGCCCGACAGACATCAGACGCGGGTGTTCATGACCCTGGGCGACAATCAGAATGTTGTTCTCAACATCTTTATCGACCACGTACCACGGCTCTTCGCTGCCTTCTTTAGTGCCGCCGATGCCCAGCCCTTTACGCTGGCCGAGCGTGTGATACATCAAACCCTGGTGCTCGCCGATCTCTTCCCCGTCGACGGTAAGGATTTTACCCGGCTGGGCGGGCAGATAGCGTCCAAGGAATTCGCGGAATTTACGCTCGCCAATAAAGCAGATACCGGTCGAGTCTTTTTTCTTCGCTGTAATCAACCCCAGCTCTTCGGCGATTTTACGCACCTGCGGTTTTTCCAGCTCGCCGACCGGGAACAGGCTCTGCGCGATTTGCTCGTGACCGAGCGTATACAGGAAGTAGCTCTGATCCTTATTGCCATCAAGACCGCGCAGCAGACGGCTTTTGCCGTCAACGTCGGCGCGGCGCACGTAGTGGCCGGTGGCAATATAGTCGGCGCCCAAATCTTCGGCGGCGAACTCAAGGAAGGCTTTAAATTTGATCTCTTTGTTGCACAGAATATCCGGGTTCGGCGTACGTCCAGCTTTATATTCAGCCAGGAAATGCTCGAACACGTTGTCCCAGTATTCTGCGGCGAAATTGACAGTGTGAAGCTCAATGCCGAGCTTGTCGCAAACGGCCTGCGCGTCGGCAAGATCCGCCGCCGCAGTGCAGTATTCCTCGCCGTCATCCTCTTCCCAGTTCTTCATGAACAGGCCTTCCACCTTGTAACCTTGTTGTTGCAACAGGTAAGCGGAAACGGAAGAGTCGACACCGCCGGACATGCCGACGATCACTTTTTTTGGGCTATCAGACATAGAATACTCGCGACTAAGAACTTCAGGGCGGCGTATTCTAGCACGGGCTGGCGGCTCAGGCATCCCCTGTAAACGGCCAGTTAAATTCTGCGATGGTTTCCAGCGGCAGACGCTGGCCGGTCTGGTAGCAGCGAATGCTCTCCGCAACCAGCGGCGAACGCAGGTTTCGCGCGTTCAGGATCTCGTCTGCGGTGACCCAGTGGCAGCAATCGATATCGCTGTCATGGGGTTCAGTGGCGCACATTTCGTTAAGCTCGACGGCAAATAAAAAACGCAGGAACGGCGTGTGATCCGGCGCCAGCCACTGGTGCATCCGGATAAAGTGTTGCGGTTCGGCGTGAATACCCGTCTCTTCCCACAGCTCACGCTTTGCCGCTTGCAGCAGGGTTTCGTCGGCTTCGAGGTGGCCTGCGGGCTGATTCCACAGCGCCTTGCCGCGAATGGTTTCTTCAACGACCAGAAATTTACCCTGCGCGTGTACCACGCAAGCGACAGTTACATGGGGTTTAAACATCATAGCCTCCCTGATTAAGCGTCACGCCATTCGCCAGTGGCGAGGTTATCCAGCGTATAGTTTCCCATAGCGTAGCGGATGAGGCGCAGGGTAGGGAAGCCAACATGCGCCGTCATGCGCCGCACCTGGCGGTTACGACCCTCATACAGGGTGATTTTCAGCCAGGCGGTAGGAATCGATTTGCGCTCGCGAATGGGGGGATTACGCGGCCACAGCCAGCCCGGCTCCTCTACGCGCTCAACGCCAGCAGGCAGTGTCGGGCCGTCGTTCAGCGTTACCCCGGTGCGCAGCGCTTCAATTGCAGCCGGTGTCGGTTCGCCTTCCACCTGCACGTAATAGATTTTGCCGGTACGTTTGCCCGGTTGCGTCAGGCTTGCCTGTAGCGCGCCATCATTTGTCAACACCAGCAGCCCTTCACTGTCGCGATCCAGGCGGCCTGCGGCGTAAACGCCCTGTACCGGAATAAAATCTTTCAGCGTGCTACGTCCGGCTTCATCGGTGAATTGTGGCAAAACATCGTAGGGTTTATTGAACAGAATCACGCGTTTTGGTTGGTTTTGTGGTTCAGACCTGGTGGCTTGTCGTGAGCTGAATCGCTTAAGGCGGTGATTTCTAAAAGAAGTTTTGTTCATGGTATTTTCAGTAGTTATCAATTGCCGCATTATAGCTGAATCACGATTGCCTTTCATGGAGCCTGAGTATCGGTTAGTATGTTCGGGCTCATTACAATTCATTAACAAAAACGGTTTGCTCTGTGTGATTCACGTAACAGGTGAGCGGACGCAGTCTGAGCGCCCCGGCATGAAGTCAGCGAGCAAACAACCAGAAGCGCTCGAAGGAGAGGTGAATGGAAAGCAAAGTAGTTGTTCCGGCGGAAGGTAAAAAGATCACCCTGCAAAATGGCAAGCTCAACGTTCCGAATAACCCGATTATCCCGTTCATTGAAGGTGACGGTATCGGCGTGGACGTGACCCCGGCGATGCTGAAAGTGGTGGATGCCGCTGTGGAGAAAGCCTATCAGGGCGAGCGTAAAATTTCCTGGATGGAAATTTATACCGGTGAGAAATCTACCCATGTTTACGGCCAGGACGTCTGGCTGCCGCCTGAAACACTTGATCTGATTCGTGAGTATCGCGTTGCGATTAAAGGCCCCCTGACTACGCCAGTTGGCGGCGGCATCCGTTCTCTGAACGTTGCGCTGCGCCAGGAACTGGATCTGTACATCTGCCTGCGCCCGGTACGTTACTACGATGGCACGCCGAGCCCGGTAAAACATCCGGAACTGACCGACATGGTCATCTTCCGTGAAAACTCAGAAGATATTTACGCGGGTATCGAGTGGAAAGCCGACTCTGCCGAGGCAGAGAAAGTGATCAAATTCCTGCGTGAAGAGATGGGCGTGAAGAAAATTCGCTTCCCGGAACATTGCGGTATCGGCATCAAACCGTGCTCCGAAGAAGGCACCAAGCGCCTGGTGCGCGCCGCGATTGAATACGCAATCACTAATGACCGTGATTCTGTAACGCTGGTGCACAAAGGCAACATCATGAAGTTCACCGAAGGCGCGTTCAAAGACTGGGGTTACCAGTTGGCACGCGAAGAGTTCGGCGGCGAGCTGATCGATGGCGGTCCGTGGCAGAAAATCAAGAACCCGAAAACCGGTAAAGAGATCATCATTAAAGATGTGATTGCCGATGCGTTCCTGCAACAGATCCTGCTGCGCCCGGCAGAATACGACGTTATCGCTTGTATGAACCTGAACGGTGACTACATCTCCGATGCCCTGGCGGCGCAGGTTGGCGGTATCGGTATCGCTCCTGGTGCGAACATTGGCGACGAGTGTGCGCTGTTCGAAGCGACTCACGGCACGGCGCCGAAGTACGCAGGTCAGGACAAAGTGAACCCGGGTTCTGTGATCCTTTCCGCAGAGATGATGCTGCGCCACATGGGCTGGGTTGAAGCGGCTGACCTGATCGTTAAAGGCATGAGCGGCGCGATTAACGCCAAAACCGTGACCTACGATTTCGAACGTCTGATGGAAGGCGCTAAGCTGCTGAAATGCTCAGAGTTTGGCGACGCGATTATCGCGAACATGTAATCCGCCTCGCGGGTTAAACAAAAACGGGAACCGGTTGGTTCCCGTTTTTTTTGAAAAAGATTTGAGTGGTTATCAAAATTTTATCAAAATAATTTATCAAAATTACTAGGGATGGGAAGCAACATGTTTCGTGCTTTGATACTCATAAGTGTTGGGTTAATCATTAGCTGTGGCTATGGCTACCTTTTAACGAATAGTTTATGGCTATTTAAGGGTATGACCCCTGAACAAAAAGGTCTTTTTGGAGATTCATGGGGAGCATTTACATCAATTTTTTCAGCACTTGGTTTTTGTGGGGTATTATGGACGATAAAATTGCAGACAGATGCTACCAGAAACATAGAAAATGATTCAAAAAATAGAGAAGAATCTGACAAATTGAGAGATTTCGAAAATTCATTCTTTAACATGCTCAATATTTTGCAAACAATAATAAAAGATATGAAAATACCAGCAGGGAAGAACTCAAAAGGTAGAGAGGGTCGTTCTGTATTTTCATATCATTATCTGAGATTTAAAATCCACTGCCAAACTGAGTATGCATTTGATGATTTTAAGCATATTGATGAAAATATATTTTCACTGAATAATGAGAGGGATTTGTTTACTGAGCGATTTGCTAACTATTTTAAAGGTAAGTCTAATAATTTTTCACATTATTATCGATATTTATATAATTTATTTAAATTCATAGCTGAGTCATCTATTAATGATAATGCTAAAAAAAAGTATGCTAATATATTAAGGGCGCAAATTTCAAACAATGAATTGATGATGCTATTTTATAATGGAATTTCTAAACATGGGTTAAAGTTTCAGTTTTATATTGAGGAATATTCTATTTTTGATAATCTTCCAATTGATAGGCTTATTAGCGATGCGCACGTGTTATTTTATGATCTTAAGGCTTGGGGTGAGAATAGAGATGCTCTCTTATTATTGGAATCTGCGAAATTGAAACGGCTGATATGATATTAACGGGCATCAAGTTAATGCCCGCTAATATTAAATAGCTACGGTAGTCCAGTCTTTACCTCTATCATCGTGATATCTTGCAGTCTGTTTTGGTGATTTATGCCCCAGAAGTCTCTGCGTATCGATACCCTGAGCCTCATAAAGACGTTCTGCTAAAGAACGTTGTTCGTGAAAAGAGGCTGCCGTTCCATCTCCCCAATCAAGTTCTGCTTTATCCCGCGCTTTGCTGAAATTCATTGTAATGGTATTCGATTTCACCTGAGCACCACGTTCTGCCTGAGAAGTGGTTCGGAAAAAATGAACAAGATACGGACTTACTGCATAATCTCGGCACCGTGCGATTACTTCACGTAAGCTCCAGTTAATTGCGTTTAACCTCAGCGCGAGGGGAATGGCGATCTTGCTTCCGGTTTTCTCTTGGATAATATGAAGGTGGTCATCCCAAATATCGCTGAACTTCATGTTCGAGATATCCCCCAAACGCTGACCAGTAACAAGTGCTAAAAGCATAGCGTTACCCATATACTTGTGTTTTGCGTCGGCAATATCGAAAATTATCTGCCATTCTTCCAGGTTCAGTCGTTGCCGCGTTATTCGCCGGCGCGGCTGCTTTGTAGCAAGGGCAGGGTTGTACCCGGGTGGAACCTCCCCATAATGTTGAGCTTCTTTGAATACATCGATTAAAACTGAGCGGATGACCTGCGCCATTCTGGGTTGCCCATCTGAAATGTAGGCTTCCAGTATTTCAGCTATATCTCGCACATCTACCGACGAAATCAGCTTCATACCTACTCGCTCACGGAGCAAAGCTACTGGTTTTGCCTTTTGCTTATAGGTGTTCAGCTTAATATCGCCGCTATCCAGTCTTTCACCCTGGATCTTCCAGTAACGGTCGAGCCAGGTGTTTGCGGTTATAGCTTTACCTTTGCTGGTCGCGATTTTGTCGCTAATCGCCATGATCTGGCGAGAGCGTTGTTCAGCCAGGCGAGTATTCGCCTCGGTAGCAATTGCTATTGCCTCTGCTTCGTCAGTACCGAGGGCGTGAAATTTTCCCGTGATAGGGTGCTTATAACGCCAGTAAACCTTGTTGACCTTCCGGCTATACAGCGGATATAGATTCGGTACGCTGACATTATTTTTACGTGGTCTGGCAGCCATCGTTAAGGATCCTTAATAACTTTGGTGAATCAGAATTCTTGATAATGGGCGAAGCTAATTCACCAACCAGTTCCGCGTCTTCACGTACACGCCACAATCTCCCTTGCTTCATCGCTGGCGGCGAAAAAAGGTTTTGTTTTGCATAACGGCGAAGAGTGGAAACACTCGGCGGATTGCTGCGATATTTATCTGCTGCCCATTCCTCAAGCGTCAACATCTGAATCATGGTCGGTTCTCCACTGCCGGCTGCAACCGGCTATTTCAATCGGTACGCACATGACGAGCAGCCAAGCCTGGCTCCGTCGTTACATTTCAAACAAATTTCAGGTTCGCTGGTGGCCGGAGCCACCAGTTTCATGATCGGGGCAGGGACCAGCACCGGCATTGGAACTCGCTGGCGCCTGGCTTCCTCCAGTAATTTTGCCAGTTCCAGCAGCCGCGCTTTGCAGTCCATTGCCTCAGCGCGCCACCATGCGACATCTTCACGCAGCCTCCGTTGTCGCCGCAGTTTTAGTTTGCTGGGCATCAAATCCCCCTTTGCCTGCGCTTTAATTCGATAATTCCCTGACACTCTGCGCACGTCTGGCAGCCGGGAACAGCAGCACGGCGTTGTGCAGGGATATCTTCGCCGCACTCGCTACATTGCTCCGCTGATATAGCGTTGCGGTCGATACGCATGCGCTGAATGGCCTGGCTGATGTTCTGCTCTACCAGTTCGTTGGCCTGATCGATGATTTCAGCCGCCATCATGCATCTCCTTCATCTGCTCAAACTGACGGGCGACAGCAGCTGCTTCAGGCGATGGTGCGGATTTATTGCGAAGCCAGATGCAAACCGCACCATCTTCCGTGTCGTGAATGGAACCAACAAACCAGCCATCACCAGAAGGCGCTTCTGGTTGTTCGATAATGGTCATTGATGCCAGTTGTTGTCTCATTGCGTTGTATCTCCTTTGCGCGCTGCAACGCGCGATTTTTGGATGCAGGAATCCCTCGCCGGGTGGCGATAATTAAATTGATTTCGCTTCCATAAATGCCCCCGGAGGGGCATTTGCAGCAGAGAAATTAGGCGTTGAAGGTACCGATAAAAGTTTCCACCGCGCTATCTTTGAATTTTTCAACCAGCAGATCGCGGAATTCGGCGGCCATTTCTTCTTCGTAGCTTTCCAGTTGCGTGATACGAAGAACAAGAACCGGACTGTCGCTGGCAAGAATGCTCATACGTAACTTGATGCGGTACTCGCCGAGCCCTTCATAAGGGATGCACTTAAATTCGAACGCCGTCGGCATAATGTCTTTGCTCTTGGCTTCAACACTTTCCATCACAGAACGTTTGCCGCTGAAGTCCTGATCTTCATATTCAGCGCTGCGGATAGCGTCGATCGTAATTTTGCGAACTGCCGCCGCCGCGCGCTTGGCTTCGATAACCTGCCCGTCGGCATCGAACCCGGTGACATAATCAGACCAGTCTTCCAGCCACTCAGCCAATTGCTTCTGGCTGTTGCGATCGCCGTTAATTTTCAGCAGTGCGGTATACGGTGAGGTGCGTTTCAGTGCCAGAACAGCTTTGTTATCTGCATGACCGGGGTTTTCCAGCGTGCCCAGGTTGAATACCGATACCGCTGTCATGTTGTCGGCATTGATAAAACAGCGGGTGCCGTCAGCAGCATAGTCGCTGGAGTAGCGGACGAAATCTTCGATACTCTGGGTTTCCATCTTTCCGCGAAACCGAAAACGGGTGGTATAAAGCTTTTCCAGACTTTCCACGCTTACGTCTTTCGGCAGCGCGACAGCCGGGCAGTCAGCGCCAGCGAGCTTTTCTTCAACCAACTGACTGAAAACCAGATCGCGGATCTGACTAATGGCGGTTGAGTCGACTTGTTGAGACATGTTTTTTCCTTACGTGAATGGTTATGAAACCGGGCCGGTTAGCGCTGTGCCTGGTTCGGCTGGCCCTGAAGGGTGAACAGTTGCCCCTGGTCTTCCTGCAACACGGTGAGCTTCCCGCCGCGGTTGACGTACATTGGGGTTTCGGTGGTGTCCTCTTCGGACGTTTTACCGCGCGGCGTTGGCTTAACGTATGCCAGCTTATGGACGATGCCCACGCGCTTTTCTTCCATCGAATTGCTGAGGCGGGAAATGTCGAAAGTGAGTGTCACCTTGCCTTTGTTGCCGTTGTTCAGCACGCCAAGGGCAACTTCATTCAGTGCTGCTGCCACTTTGGTTTCGAACACGCCGCCGTCGAGTTCCCCGAAGAAGTCGGGGATATTGGTCAAACGTTCTTTGTCCATCGGTCTTACCCTCAGAATGGCGGCAGACACCGCCGGTTAGTATCTCCACACAACACAAAAGAGCATCTGCGACTGCAATCGCCCGGGTGGATTGGGTTATGAGCCCGTCGCCCGGTGATGCTCTTGTGTGTTGCGTAAAAAATTGCGGCGCCATCACGGGAAAATAAGATCCGACGCCGCCAAAATTACAGCTGGCATTTTTTTGGTTGTGACACCGGGGCGCTACTCCCGCTTACTTCCCGCCGCTCTGTTTTAGGTATTGGTAGCCAGTTGCTGCTACTCAGCCGATTTCCGGGTCTTTGCGTCGGCCGGCGCTGCATCGCGCTTACGAACATCACAACGGAACAAGTGTTACCACTGTTTGATATGAATGTACCTTTAGTTACCAGTCAATGCAAATAAAAGGTACCTTTTTTAACGAAAGAAGTGGGAAGGAAGGAATGACTCGTAGATTAAACTGTCAAAAAATGGGGGGTGTTTTTCAGATTCCGCCTATATGCCTTAGAAGGTGTAGGGTTAACATCTGAAAAAATTTTCACCATAAGATCAGTCGCATATGTCGAAAATAATATTTAATGGTTCTACACACCAAATTACCTTAGTTGATGGCAATGGAAACAATATCGGTTCATGGGCTGCATATAACAATGTAGATAGCCATGCTACTTTAACGCATATCAAAAACGGGACGTACATATTCCAAGACAGAGTTCATCCACACCGTCATCATTCAGCAACTGCTGATACAACAGATGGCCCTTATGGAATGTATGGCATTTACCGTTTTTCAGTCCCTGGTCATCCAGGAATTGGCCTTCATTCTGGACGTGCGCATGCTCGCCATGCGCCAGGCCCTCAACATGCAACTATGGGATGCATAAGAACGTCAGATGAGGGAATAGCCGCAGTAATAAAAATGGCCAGTACTTCACCGCTTACAACAATCGAAGTGATTGGTAATACTGGACGTGCGGCACATGCAGCTACAAAAAGAAATCATCATCAGTCGCTTCACAACCGACATTACGGGTAAATATTCGCAATGAAACAAATAATTTTTCTGATGCTTAGTGGACTGCTGGCAGCAAATGTATCTTGGGCCAAAACATGCTCCCCCGCGGATGCCGAAGCTGCTGATATGGCAGTAGATTCATTAAACTCATGGACTTCTGTTAACCAAAACCGGGTTAAGTTTGGTCATTGCGATGATGGTGATATTTCGGAAGGTATTTCAGAATCAGTTGCACGTCTCTTGGCAGATCACTGGGACACTTTACCCGAGTTAGGGAGCCAGATCCGTAAAGCTCCTGCTTTAAAGAAATATGTTCTTCGTCATATTGACTCGACGCTTGATACAAAGGATCTGGACAAAATCCAGAATCAGGCTGAGCGTTTTTGCCCTGCAAAACAGGAAGAGCTTTGTGGGGAGATCAAAGTAGCCGCCAAAAAAGCAGCGGAAGAATAAACTGCTGCAAGATAAATTGTGCGGTGCCATGGATTGGCACCGTTATAAATTCTGAGTAATTTGCACAACCCTTCCAACAATACGGCAATTGCCATCGATTGGAATTGGTTTGAAAGCTGGATTAAGAGGCATCAAATAAGAAAAAGGACTATCCCAAACAAGTTTCTTGACAGTTGCTTCCGATGTTCCGTCCAGAACTGCCACGACAATCTTTCCGAATAAATCGTCTAGCTGCCCAAAATGCGGCTCAACAATGACAATTGCCCCCTCAGGGATTGATGGCAGACCATTTGGATTTGTCATTGATTCCCCCCGTACAATCAGCGCAAAAGCCTCATCAGAAACCTCTGCGGTCGTTTGTGTCCAGGATATAACATCTGTCAGTTTGGAGCTCGCATAGGATTCGGTCCAGTGACCAGCTTGTACTGCAGAAATTATAGGGATAGCAATGGGTGATTTGATAAACGGAATAACTTTCGTGTCGTCTTTCTGTTCTTCGCCCTTCCCATAGAGGATCCACTCAGGTGTTGTCGCCAGAGCATAAGCGAGTTGATGAAGATTCTCCCCATCCGGCTTGGTTGTACCGTTCTCCCATTTAGTAACTGACACACGGCTAACCCCAAGCTTTTTAGCTAGGGACTGCTGTGTGACGTCTAACTGTAAACGTCGGGCTCTGATTCTGTCTTTCATTTCCGTTTTCATGTAACTAATGTTACCTGCATTCTATGTACCTATTGTTTGCTAAATGATGTACCTTTTGTTACCTTTAGGTCGTTAATAAGAGGGGGCACATTATGCGTAAGAAAGACGTAATTAGTTTTTTTGGCGGTACTTCTAAGACAGCAACAATCCTAGGTATTACCCACCCTGCAGTATGCCGATGGGGTGAAGTAATTCCACAAAAACAGGCATTTGTAATCGAGAGGATAACTAAAGGCAAATTAGTGTATGACCCGTCCTTGTATAAAAAAGGTAACTGACAAAGCGATCAATATTAACCACAGAATTAAGGGGTTAACCGTGGGTAACCAACATTGGAAAGTAGAAAAGCAACCGGCGTGGCTGGTGGCGGCAATACGCAAGACTATCGCGGCGTTGCCGGGCGGCTATGCGGAAGCGGCTGAAATACTCGATGTAACAACTGACGCGCTGTTTAACCGCCTGCGTGACGGCGGCGATCAGGTGTTCCCGATGGGCTGGGCGATGGTACTTCAGCAGGCAAGCGACACGAAACATATCGCTGATGCCGTATCGCGCCAGTCAAACAGCGTGAACGTGCCGCTGGTGGCAGTGGATGACATAGACAATGCCGACATCAACCAGCGCCTGATGGAATCAATCGAGTGGATCGGCAAGCACTCAACCTATCTCAGAAAGGCAACTGCTGACGGGGTTATTGACCAGGCAGAACGCGAACAAATCGAAGAGAACAGCTATCAGGTAATGGCGAAGTGGCAGGAGCATTTAACGCTGCTGTTTCGTGTTTTCTGCGCGCCAGAAAAGGGTGACGCCGGCGAGTTGCAGCTCCCGGCGTCGCGGCGTGTCGATCAAAGTGGAGATACCAACGCATGAACAGTTTAACGGCTAAAAGCCGCTTACCGCAACTGAGGATGATCCCCGTTCCGGGCGTCCCTCTGTTTCGGTATGAGCGCAGATTATCAAACCGCTGGGTGTCATGTAACCACAGTCGGGCGGCGGCAATCGTGGGGGTGTATTACCGGAAGGCGAGGCAGCTATGCGCGAACTTAACCGCAGATTCAGAGACCAGTACGGCATCCCTGTTCGGGTTATCAGATGGGAGCCGGAAACGCAGCGCGTCATCTACCTGCGGCAAGGCTACGAGCATGAATGCTTCAGCCCGCTTGAGCAGTTCCAGCGTAAATTCAGAGAAATAAAGGACGACCATGAGCACTAAATTAACTGGTTACGTCTGGGACGCCTGTGCCGCTTCTGGCATGAAGCTGTCCAGCGTGGCGATCATGGCGCGCCTGGCCGACTTCAGCAATGACGAGGGCGTGTGCTGGCCGTCCATCGAGACGATTGCCCGCCAGCTTGGTGCTGGTGTAAGCACGGTACGCACCGCCATTGGCAAGCTGGAGGATGAAGGCTGGCTGTCACGCAAACAGCGCCGCAACGGCAACCGTAACGCATCAAACGTCTACCAGCTTAACGTGGCAAAACTCCAGGCTGCTGCCTTTTCTCACCTGTCAGATTCTGACCCGTCAAAATCTGACGCATCAAATTCTGATGCATCAAAATCTGACCCGTCAAAATTCGACGCGTCGAAATCGAGCAAAACCGGCAGTTTTCACCCCCCAGAATCTGGCGGGGATCCGTCAGTAAATTCAAAACAAGATCCATCAGATAAAAAACCTTCTCGTCCGGTTGCTGCGCAACCCGACCCCGAGGTGGTGATCACCGATTCTGCGATTGAAGTTCTTACCTACCTGAATCAGGTCAGTGGTTCCCGCCGACAGAAATCACGTACATCGCTGGAGAACATCCGTGGCAGGTTGCGTGACGGTTATAGCGTTGAGGATCTGAAACGGGTCATCGACCTGAAGCATGAGCACTGGCGCGACAATATCAAAATGTATCAGTACATGCGGCCTGAGACGCTGTTCACTCCAGGCAAATTCAGTGGGTACATGTCGAGTGCTACCGCCTGGGATAAAAAGGGCAGGCCACCCCGTGAGACATGGGACCTGGAACGGGGGCGAGATATCAACGCGATTAGCCGCCCTGATACAACGATTCCAGCGGGGTTTCGGGGATGAGATACGGATCAGTTTGTAGTGGCATTGAAACCGCCACCGATATCGTGGCCATTCTCTGAGGGGGAACCGTGGAAGAACGCAAACCACTGACTGACCGGCAGCAGCAGGTTCTGAATGCGCTGGTGGATTTTCACAACATGCACGGCTACCCGCCAACCTATACCGAGCTTGCGGCGCTGATTGGCGTCACCTCGGGCAACGCTGCCTTTGAACACCTTCGCGCCCTGGTGAAAAAAGGCTACATCACGATCGCCAGCGGCACTGCGCGCGGAATCAAAGTGCTGGGTGTAAACGACACGCTGGCGCTCGATGAAGCCGAACAAGTTATCCGGTCGCTCCTGGAGGGCGAGGAAAGCTCGGCTGATCTGGCTCAGGAATGGCTCAAACGCAGAGGGTCCACGGCATGAAGCTGATTTTACCTTTCCCGCCAAGCGTCAATTCTTACTGGCGCGCACCTAATAAGGGACCATTGAAAGGCCGCCATCTTATCAGCGAAGCCGGGCGAAAATTCCGTAGTGAAGCCTGTGCGGCCATCATCGATCAGTTACGCCGTCTGCCTAAACCTTCTACTCAACCGGCTGCAGTGGAAATTCTTCTTTACCCGCCGGACTCCCGAAACCGGGACATCGACAACTACAACAAGGCGCTGCTGGATTCTTTAACGCATGCCGGAGTGTGGGAGGACGACAGCCAGGTTAAACGCCTGCTGGTGGAGTGGGGGCCGGTAGTGAAGGGCGGCAGGGTGGAGATCACGATCACAAGGTTTGAACAAAAAGCGGTTGCAGCCGCTTAAAGGAGATACGCATGCAACAGATGAACGCAACACAGCTTTGTTCACAACATCACTCATTTCTGGCCGGGCAGGAACTGACGATGAGCAGCCAGGAAATCGCCGATCTGGTTGAGTCGCGTCACGACCATGTTAAACGGTCAATCGAACGTCTGGCAGAGCGCGGGGTTATTCAACTTCCTCCAATGGGGGAAGTTAGAAACCACCTCGGGCAGGCGGTCGCCGTGTATCTGGTAGGTAAGCGCGACAGCTATGTGGTTGTGGCGCAATTATCGCCGGAGTTTACTGCCCGCCTGGTGGATCGCTGGCAGGAACTGGAGAACCAGCAGGCTATGCCGGTACCAACGTCATTGCCTGAAGCGTTGCGCCTCGCTGCTGATCTGGCTGAGCAGCAGCAACGGCTAAAACAGGAACTGGCCATCGCCGCGCCGAAAGTTGAATTTGTCGACCGTTATTGCTCCGCGAAAGGCTCAATGTCATTCCGGCAGGTGGCGAAGCTGCTTAACGCCAAAGAGCCCGAGTTTCGATGCTTCCTGCTGGATAACGACATTCTGTATCGCCTGGGCGGCACGCTGACACCGCGCCACCGTCATATCGCCCTTGGTCGGTTCGAAGTGAAAACCGGTACCAGCACCGAAAACAATCATGCATTCAGCCAGGCACGATTTACGGCAAAAGGTGTGCAGTGGATTGGAGGTCTGTGGGCGGCACATATCGCGAAGGAGGGCGCAGAGTGAGGGCGCTGTTAAACCCCGTCGTAGTAACTGAGCTTGGCCTCGTTATGTTCCGACCCGGCGTGGCCCTGCTTCCATATTTTCGCCGCGGCCGCATGTTGCTTGAGAACGAACCCGAGCGCCTGGCGGGTATGCCGAACGGTGAACTGCCACCGGCAGAGCAACCGCTGGCGGAAGATCCTGCACTGGCTGGCGTGTTCGAAAATGATGCGGTGTTGCGCCGCGCTGGCGGCATTAACGGCCTGGAAAGCTGGCTTGAATCCGGTACTGGCTGCCAGTGGCCACACGAAAGCTGGCACGCAGAGAACATGACTACCATGCGTCACGCGCCGGGCGCGATCCGGTTGTGCTGGCACTGCGACAACATCCTTCGGGAGCACAGCACCGAGCAACTGGCGGGTATTGCCCGCGCAAATTGCGCTGCATACATCCTCACGACCGCCCGCCGTGAGCTTGGCTTCGACGACTCCCATTCACTGACGCTGCCGGAGTTCTGCTGGTGGCTGGCGCGTTACGGCCTCGCCGACGTGCTTCCGGAGGAAGCCGCCCGGCAGGTTCTCCTTATGCCTAAGCCGGTCATTAAATCGGTAACGCGCGAGCTTGATCTGGTGCCCGGTATGCCGCAGGCGCGGGAAATTGTTGAGGAAGTGGCGAAGCAGGTGCTGGCGCTGCGTATCGATCCGGAGACGCCGGAATCCTTCATGCTGCGCCCTAAACGCCGCCGCTGGGAAAACGAGAAGTACACCCGCTGGGTTAAAGCGCAGCAATGCATGTGCTGCAACAACCCGGCAGACGATCCCCATCACCTTATCGGCCACGGTAATGGTGGAATGGGTACAAAGGCGCACGACCTGTTTGTGATCCCGCTTTGCAGAGCGCATCACGACGCGTTGCACGCTGACACCGTGGCCTTTGAAGAAAAATATGGTAGCCAGCTTGTGCTGCTGTTTCGTTTTTTAGATCGCGCGCTGTCCATCGGCGTGCTGGCGTAAAGTGGAGACGCTATGAACCTCGAATCATTACCAAAATTCTATTCGCCAAAGTCCCAGAAGTATAACGACGAGACACCGGCGACGGCTGGCATCGCGTTAACCATTACCGATGTAATGGCGGCACAAGGCATGGTGCAGTCAAAAGCATCGCTTGGTTTTAATCTGTTCCTGGCAAAGATGGGGATTCAGGATCCGGCACCGGCGATTGATGGACTGATGAGCTATGCGCTGGCGCTCAAAAATCCGGTGCTGATGAAACTCAGCGAGAAAGCCCGCCTCGAAATTCTGCCGGTGCTGGTGCAGTTCGCCTATGCCGATTATTCCCGATCGGCGGCAAGTAAGGCGCGGTGCCCGCATTGTAATGGCCTTGGTGTATTGCATGTTATGCGCGATGTGGTCAAGCACCCCGGCGTTAAAGGCGTTGAGGCAAAGGTCAGGTATGAAGAGGTTCAAGAGATCTGCCATCACTGCGGCGGTAAAGGAGAGGTGAGAACAGCGTGCCGTGGCTGCAAAGGCAAGGGTGAAGTGCTCGATGAAAAACGCACCAAACTGCACGGTGTGCCCGTTAATAAGGTATGCGGTCGCTGTAATGGCAATCGCTACAGCCGCGTTCCGACTACGCTTGCCCGCGCACTGGTCAAAAAGGTTGTGCCAGACCTGACCAATTACGAATGGTATAGCGGTTATGCCGATGTAATTAACGCGCTGGTGACTAAATGCTGGCTAGAAGAGGCTAACGCAGAGATGCATTTAAGAAAAGTGACACGTTAGCCACATTTTCGCGACTTATACCGTCATGATGCTTGCAATATTCGAAAAAAATGGTTAGGATTTTCCCAACGATGGGCAATGTATGTCTACCGTTAAAAACAATATTCAAGACCTCGCCAAGGCGGGGTTTTTCTTTATTTGGCTGCCATCCGGCGGCCTTTTTTATTCCCCTCATTCTGAGAGGACTCACAGCATATACGAGGGGGCTAAATGTCCGAACCTGTTTCCGGTTCCGCTGCGGCGGCAAGCGCTTTAACCGGTGCCAGTTTGTATGGCTTGTTAACTGGTACCGATTACGGTGTTGTTTTCGGTGCGTTCGCTGGCGCCGTGTTCTATGTCGCCACCGCTGCCGATTTGACGATTCTCCGCCGTTCTGCCTACTTCATCGTTTCTTACTTCGCTGGCGTGTACGGCTCCGGGCTGGTGGGTTCAATGCTTGCGAGCATCACC